>JAZNSF010000001.1:0-36293 GCA_045591095.1 Clostridia bacterium
GTAGCCTTTGAAGCCTGGCCGCCTGTATTTGAGTAAACTTCGGTATCAACAACAAAGATATTGATGTCTTCGCCCGATGCAATAACGTGGTCAAGACCGCCGTAACCGATATCGTAAGCCCAACCGTCACCACCGAATACCCACTGCGAACGTTTCACAAGGAAGTCGGTGCGTTCTGCAATTTCCTTAACTTCGGGGATTGACTTGTCTGCTTTGTCGATAAGAGCAATGATTTCTTTTGCAGCTGCTTTTGAATCTTCTGCATTGTCTTTACCCTCAATCCAAGCCTTGAATGCACTAGCGAGGTCTGCCGGAACCTTGTCCATTACAGTGTTCATTCTTGAAACAAGAGTTTCTCTTACCTTCTTGTTGGCAACAACCATACCAAGACCAAATTCTGCATTATCTTCAAAGAGTGAGTTTGCCCAAGCAGGACCCTTGCCCTCAGCGTTCTTGCAGTAAGGCATTGAAGGTGCACTACCGCCCCAGATTGATGTACAACCTGTAGCATTTGCAACCATCATTCTGTCGCCAAAGAGCTGTGTGATAAGCTTGATATAAGGTGTTTCGCCACAACCTGCACAAGCGCCTGAGAATTCAAGCATTGGCTGTGCGAACTGTGAGTTCTTTGTGTTCTTAGAGATGTCAATTGTATCCTGCTTTGAGGGGATTGACATAGCAAAGTCCCAGTTGGAAGCTTCTTTTTCAACTTCGTCAAAAGGCTTCATTGTAAGTGCCTTTTCCTTAGCAGGACAAACCTGAGCACAAACGCCGCAACCAAGACAGTCAAGAGGTGAAACCTGAATTCTGTATTCCATACCCTGAAGACCTGTTGCAGCCTTTGTTTCGAATGTTTCGGGCTTGTTCTTAGCTTCTTCTTCATTAAGAAGAACAGGACGGATAGCAGCATGAGGACAAACAAGTGAACACTGATTACACTGAATACACTTTGTGATATCCCAAACAGGAACGTTTACTGCAACACCGCGTTTTTCGTATCTTGAAGTACCTGTTTCAAAAGTACCGTCTTCCATGCCAACAAATGTGCTTACAGGAAGCTTGTTACCTCTTTGAGCATTGACAGGTTCAACAATGTCCTTAATGAACTTAGGAGCATTACTTTCCTTAGTATCTTTATCAACAGCGTCTTTCCAGCTAGCCGGAACGTCAATCTTAACAAGAGCTTCGATTGCGCCATCAACTGCGTCGCAGTTCATCTTAACGATTTCATCGCCCTTCTTGCCGTAGGTCTTTTTGATAGCGTGCTTGATTAACGCAACAGCCTTGTCAAAGTCGATTACGTTAGCGAGTTTGAAGAAAGCACTCTGTGTAACCATGTTGATACGGTTAGGGCCAAGACCAACCTTAACTGCAACGTCAACTGCATTGATTGTGTAGAAGTTGATTTCGTTTTCAGCTAAATACTTCTTGATATTAGCAGGAAGTTTTTCTTCCAGTTCCTCAGGTGACCAAACACAGTTAAGAAGGAATGTTCCGCCCTTTCTGAGTCCTTCCAAAACATCATACTGATGGATGTACGCAGGCTTGTGACAAGCGATATAGTCAGCTTCGTCAAGGAGATATGTTGACTTAATCGGCTTTTTACCAAATCTTAAGTGAGACATTGTAACACCGCCTGACTTCTTTGAGTCATAATCAAAGTAAGCCTGAGCATAAAGGTCGGTGTTGTCACCGATAATCTTGATAGCATCCTTGTTTGCACCAACAGTACCGTCTGAGCCAAAGCCCCAGAACTTACAACGTGTAGCACCCTCGGGAGCTGCATTGATTTTCTCGGGAAGCTCGAGAGAAAGATTTGTAACGTCATCCACGATACCGATTGTGAAGTTTGTCTTTGGTGTATCAAGGTCAAGGTTATTGTATACAGCCATAATCTGTGTAGGTGTTGTATCCTTTGAGCCAAGGCCATAACGTCCGCCAACAATTTGGGGTGCATTTTCCTTGCCGTAGAAGAGATTGCAAACATCAAGGTAAAGCGGCTCGCCAAGTGAACCGGGTTCTTTTGTTCTGTCAAGAACAGCAATCTTTTCAACGGTCTTGGGAAGCACATCAAAGAAGTATTTAGACGAGAAAGGTCTGTAAAGGTGAACCTTAAGAACACCAACCTTGCCTCCGCGAGCGTTGATATAATCAACAGTTTCTTCAATAGCTTCGCAAACTGAGCCCATAGCAACGATAACTTTTGTCGCGTCAGGAGCACCGTAGTAATTGAAAGGCTTATATTCTCTGCCTGTAATCTTTGTGATTTCTTTCATATAATCCGCAACTACATCAGGGATAGCTTCATAGAATTTGTTAGCAGCTTCTCTGCCCTGGAAGTAGATGTCCGAGTTTTGAGCAGTACCACGAAGAACGGGGTGCTCTGGATTAAGAGCATTATCCTTGAACACTTTTAAAGCATCACGGTCAAGAAGCTTTGCTAAATCCTCATACTCCATAACTTCAATCTTCTGGATTTCGTGTGATGTTCTGAAACCGTCAAAGAAATGAAGAAAAGGTACTCTTCCCTTTATAGATGCAAGGTGGGCTACACCGCCAAGGTCCATAGTTTCCTGAACACTACCTGATGCAAGCATTGCAAAGCCTGTCTGACGACAAGCCATAACATCCTGGTGGTCACCAAAAATGTTAAGAGCGTGAGCTGCCAAAGCTCTTGCACTAACGTGGAAAACTGTGGGAAGAAGTTCGCCCGCAATTTTATACATATTGGGTATCATAAGGAGAAGTCCTTGCGATGCCGTAAAAGTAGTTGTAAGAGCGCCTGCCTGAAGTGAACCGTGCACTGCACCGGCTGCACCGGCTTCGGACTGCATTTCAACAACTTCAACAGTTTCGCCAAAGATGTTTTTAAGTCCATTAGCACTCCACTGGTCCACATATTCAGCCATTGTGGACGATGGTGTGATAGGATAGATAGCCGCAACTTCTGTAAACGCATAGGCGCAATGTGCAGCAGCGCAGTTACCATCCATGGTCTTCATTTTTTTAGCCATGTAAAAACCCCCTAAAATATATTAAATAATTTTATCAAAATTAAGGTGGAATACACCACAATCACAAGTATATCACACTTTGATAAAAAATTCAAATAATTTTTTTTAAAAACGTATAAAATTATAAAAATTGTAAATATAAATTTCTAAGTGCTTGAACCTATGTAAATATGGTCAAAATCAAACGAAAAATGCTATCCCGAAAGATAGCATTTTAGAATATTTTATTTGCTTTTTATATACTCATCAATAGCTTTTGCAGCACTTTTCCCGGCGCCCATAGCTAAGATTACTGTTGCAGCACCTGTAACTGCATCTCCGCCTGCATAAACTCCGGTTCTGCTTGTAAGTCCACTTTCATCTTTTGTTACAATACAGCCTTTTCGATCGGTTTCAAGGCCTTCGGTAGTGCTTCTGATAAGCGGGTTTGGTGAGGTTCCGATTGACATAACTACAGCATCTACATCCAAGACATATTCACTGCCTGAAACCTCAACAGGTCTACGTCTTCCGTCTTCGTCAGGCTCGCCAAGCTCCATTTTTACGCATTTCATTCCGCTTACAAACATATTCTCGTCACCCAAAATCTCAACAGGGTTATTGAGGGTAAGGAAAATGATACCCTCTTCCTCTGCGTGCTCAACTTCTTCGCGACGTGCCGGCATCTCGTCCATTGAGCGACGATATACGATATAAGTTTCTTCTGTGCCAAGACGCTTTGCGCATCTTGCGGCATCCATAGCAACGTTTCCGCCGCCGATAACTGCGACTTTCTTCGCACGCATAATAGGTGTGCTTGAATTTTCTTCATAAGCCTTCATAAGATTTATTCTTGTCAAAAATTCGTTTGCAGAATATACGCCGTTTAGGTTTTCACCCGGGATATTCATAAACCTTGGAAGACCTGCGCCCGAGCCGATAAATACCGCTTCAAATCCCATTTCAAAAAGCTCGTCAACCGTCAAAGTCTTACCGATAACCGCATTTGTTACAAACTCTACACCTAGACTTTTTAAGTTTTCAATTTCTTTTTTAACAATCTGTTTTGGAAGTCTGAACTCAGGGATACCATAAACCAAAACGCCGCCCGCAACGTGAAGCGCTTCAAAAATAGTAACGCTGTATCCAAGCTTAGCAAGGTCGCCTGCGCAAGTAAGACCCGATGGACCCGAGCCAATAACTGCAACCTTTTTGCCGTTTTTCTCGATATTTATAGCCTTAGTTTCAGAATTTTTCATATGGTAATCTGCAACAAAACGCTCGAGTCTGCCTATTGCAACAGGCTCACCTTTTATACCTCTTACGCACTTTGCTTCGCACTGTGTTTCCTGAGGGCAAACACGTCCGCAAACTGCCGGAAGCGAGCTTGACTCATATATCACCTCATAAGCACCCTCAAAGTCGCCCTCGGAAACCTTTTTGATAAACCCGGGGATATCAATTTTTACGGGGCATCCGCTTACACAGGGTTTATGCTTGCAACCAAGGCATCTTTTGGCCTCGTCTATTGCCTGTTCTTCGGTATAACCAAGAGAAACTTCATCAAAATTTTTATTTCTTATATTGGGGTCCTGGACCCTCATTTCGTTTCGTGTTGGTGACATATTAGGCATTTTCTTTACCCCCTTTAAATAGGTTGCACGCTTCGTCGTGGTTGTGGCGCTCGATTCCTTTATACATCGACGAACGTCTTATAGCCTCGTCAAAATCGACTTTGTGGCCATCAAAATCAGGTCCGTCAACACAGGCAAACTTCATCTCGCCACCAACAGTAAGTCGGCATCCGCCGCACATACCTGTACCGTCAATCATTACAGGGTTCATGCTTACAACAGTTTTTATACCAAACTCCTTGGTAAGAAGAGCTACAAACTTCATCATCGGAAGAGGTCCAATAGCAATTACCTCGTCATAAATCTCTCCGCTTTCAACCAATTTTCTAAGGGCATCTGTAACAAGCCCCTTTTCGCCATAAGAGCCATCATCGGTCAAAACTATAAGTTTATCTGATACAGCCTTAAATTCTTCTTCCAAAATCACAAGGTCCTGGCTTCTGAAACCTATAATAGAATGTACTTCTGCGCCATTTTGGCGAAGAGCTTTTGCGGTTGGATACGCAATAGCACAGCCAACACCGCCACCGATAACTGCTACGCGTTTTCTGCCCTTAACCTCTGACGCCTTTCCCAAAGGTCCTACAAAATCGGCGATAAAGTCGCCTTCTTCCATATGGTTAAGTATTTCGGTAGTTGCGCCAACCACCTGAAATATTATGGTAACACTTCCCTTTTCTCTGTCATAATCAGCAATTGTAAGGGGAATTCTCTCGCCCTCGTCATTTGCTCTTAATATAATAAACTGTCCCGCCTCTGCCTTTTTGGCAACCAAAGGAGCATCAATCTCCATAAGAGTAACGGTGGGGTTAAGAGACTTTTTTCTGATAATCTTAAACATATCTAACCTCCGTATGTTGATATTATTTTAATGAGGTAATTTTAGCATAAGTACTCAGTATTGTCAAATCTAAAACCTAAAATTTACCTTACCATTTTCAAGCACCAAATATGCCGAAAAGCTTTTACCGGTCTTTTTTGAGATAAATCCCGTTATAAGCGGTGTTTTTCCTGTTTGAAGCAAAGATTTCACATTTTCAAGTGAAATAACCTTTTCGCAAATAACATTCCCGACAGAAAACTTGCAACCCTCATTATAGCCGCTGCATCCGTAACCAAACCGTGTTCTTCTCATATCTCGGCCACAAATGGGGCATTTCCCGACCATATCACCTAAAAAGCCGTCAAAATTTTCGCCTTGCTGATTTTGGGGGTCAAATACAGCTAAAATCTCGTTTCTGACCATCTCGACAGCAGTATCCACAGTATACTCGCCCCTGAAAACTTTTTTAAGAGCCGCACCCATTTCGGATGTTTTAAACTTATCCATGCTTATATTCATTCTTCCCAAGGACTTAATAAGATTTTCACCTGCCGGAAGGATTGTGTATGTATCTTTTTTAAGGAGTATATACTCACTCTTCCTTGCATTATCGATTATACCCGTACGTGTAGCTTCAGTTCCAAGTTCAAGCCCCTCGAACATAGCACGGTATTCTTCTTCCTCAATTTCCTGCTCGCTTAAAGACTGTTTTTCGTCCTTAAAAGGATTTTTAAGGTAGTTATTAAGTGTTTCTATTGTATAGTGTCTTGGAGGACTGGTCTCTTTTTGGGTTGGTTCGAAGCAAATATTTATTTTCTCTCCTTTTTCGAGGTTTGGCAAAATCTTGTCCTTTTTGGTGTATTCATCAAACTTAGTCCAGCCGGGATTTACAATAACCATGCCTTTAAGTAAAAAGTCCTCAAATCCGCCAACATTTATGGTAATTTCGGTCTTTTCAACAACGCATTCCTCACTGCAAAATACCGCGACAAACCTACGCATAATGCTGGAGTATACCTTTATCTCATTTTCCGAAAGCTTGGAGCGGTCCGGGATTTTGTATGTAGGGGTAAGCGCCGAATGCGACTCGATTTTTGAGTCATCAAAAATCTTTTTACTGTCCTTAAATTCCACAGGATACCCTAACCCTTTTACCGATTCCAGTATCTTCTTAATCTTACCTTTTTCGGCAGTTGCAAGGTACTCGGAGTTTGTTCTTGGGTATGTAACATAGCCTTTTTCATAAAGTCCCTGAAGAATCTCCAAGCTTTCGGCCATAGACATTTTGTATTTCTTTCCAAGGAAGTTTTGAAGCTTTGTAAGTGAATATAGCTTACCCGGCGAAAGCTTATCCTTTTTCTTTTTCTTTTCGGTCACCAAGACGTCCGAAGCGTTGTACTTATCACAAAAAGCTTTTGCCTTTTGGAGTTCATTTTTGCTAAATCGTTCCTTGCTTAAAAGCTCGATTTCTTCGCCGTTTGTCTCTGCCTTGCTGACCACGGCATAATACACATCAGGCACAAAATTCCTAATCGCCATATCGCGGTCATATATTGCCTTTACGATAGGGACTATAACCCTGCCGACCCGAAGAAGTGTACCCGAACGAAGAGTTGCATACCGGGTAAGATTTACACCGTAAAGCCAATCGATAAACGTCCTTGCATAACCCTCGTTTGCTAGTGTTTCGTATTCGCTTTCGTCTTTTAAATTTTCCATCGCCGTACGTATGGTCTCGGGGGTCTGGTCAGGGAGCCATATGCGCTTTAGGTTTTTCTTACTTTCCAGTGCCTTTTCGATACAGATTCTTACGATAATCTCGCCCTCGCGGTCGGCGTCGCCTGCGTTTATAATGGTATCAACATCTTCGCGATTGCAAAGGGCTTTGATTATCTCAAACTGTTTTCTTACGCCCCCATCAACTTGACCGTTTTTGTCTTTCTTAAGCTGAAATTTAAACTCAGTTGGGAAGCAAGGGATATTCTCCATACTCCATTTCGATTTTTGACTGTTTTGTCCTGTATAGTCCTCAATATCTGCAAGCGAAAACAAATGACCAAAGGCCCAGGTTATAATATAATCTGAGCCTATAAAATATCCATCTTTTTTTGTCATCTGGCCAAGTCCTGCCATAATGTTTCGGGCAAGACTGGGTTTTTCTGCAATAATGAGTACTATATTAAAAACCTTCTTTTAATACCCTTTAATTTGCGAAGAACTAGTCTTCAAAATCAAAAAGGTCCTTATTTCTTTCTTTAAAAATTTCGTAAGCCTTGTCAAGGACTTCCAGATCTTCCTCAGGAACAAGAATATAATCGTCGTTCTCGTCATATTCCATCTTGAGTATGATTACCTGGTCAACTTCGTCATCCTCTTCTTCCTTGTAGGGGATGCAAATTACATAATCCGATCCGTCTACCTGAACTGTGTCAAGATGCTCAACTGTCTGCTTATTTCCCTCGTCGTCAAATAAATCTACCAAATAGCTTTCTTCCTCTTGATTTTGGATGTTTTCAAAATTATCTGCCATTTTAAATTTCTCCTTTTTATATATTAAAATTTTTTACTGTCAAGATACGCCTGAAGGATAAACGCCGCCGCAATTTTGTCAACAGAGTCCTTTCGTTTCTGACCTCTTGTGTTGGTCTGGTTCATAAGATTATGTGCCGAAACCGTGGTAAGCCTTTCGTCCCAGAGAATTACCTCAAGTCCACTTAGCCCACGGACCTTTTCGGCAAAAATTTTGGTCTTTTTACCCCTCTCGCCGATTGTACCGTTCATATTCTTAGGAAGTCCAATAACAATTTTTTCTGCGCCTAAGTCTTTTGCAAGCTTTGCTGTATACTCGGCAACTTTTTTTGGATTTTTTTCGGCATAAGTCTCTAAAGTATGAGCCGAAAATCCAAGAGCATCCGATGCGGCAAACCCTGTGCGGCTGTCGCCAAAATCAACGCCAAGTATCATAAAGTTTTGTCCTCCGGTTAAAAATTCCATATTTTATATGGTATAGATATTGTATCACATTTAAGAAATATAAGCAAGCAGTTTTTTCGGTCTATTTCATCGAAAGACTGCTATTCAGAAGGGTCGTGCTGTATAAAAACAAAACATCCGCATTCTCAAAATCCACAAAGTTACCCAAAAAAGCACTTTGAATATATCTTATATCAATCAGGGTTATTTTTTTATACTCTTCAGCCAAAAGTGGCGCAATACTGCTACCGAATGAGTCGCGGAAAAGCACAAGTTCCTTGTCTGTCCGAGCCGACGGGTTCTCAATTGTCAAAAGTGGCATAGTCCCGGATAAAAACATCTCATACGGGTCCTTCCCTTCGGCTTTTTTCATATTATACATATCCCCTAGTCTAGGAGCGCCTGTATCATAATACGTCACAATTGCATTTTCTAAAGTCTCGTTGGTCAGATACTTTATTTCGTCTGCCTTAAAGGGTAGGGCAAGCTGACCCCAATACACGCCGTAAAAAGGGTTAGAAAGGGTCTTTACGATATACTCTGCTGATAATTTTGACCCCATCGTTTCGGCAAGTCTTTCGGCAATATCAACTATTTTTTCCTGCTTCCAGTGGGTATCGGTCCGATAGTAATCGTCAAGGTCCAGTAAATCGGTGATGTCTATATATTCCATATAGTCCGTCTTTTCTTTCATTCTTTCAATAAATCCTTCATAGTCTAAAGACGGATATCCGTTTTTAGATGCAAGCAAAAAGTTTTTATCAGGCACAATCGACAAATACACATTTCCCGCTTTTCCCTTAAGATATGTCTCATAGATGTATGAAAATCTCTCTGCGGAATGCTGCATCATTTGGGGGTTTTCTGCATTATCAATCTTGGAAATGTGCCCGTTAGCAACAAATATACCGTTATTTTCCTTTTTTTGAAAAACCCGTGTAGCAAACCAAGCCTTTATTCCTCTGAAACTATCTCTAAGTGGGAAGCGCTCGGTCGAATATACCTCGAAATCCGACATAAAGTGTCCGCTGAAAATAGATTCTGCCGAAACTTCAGGAAACGATGCAAGCTCACGTCTTTCGCTTTCGGAAAATACATCAGCAGGCTTTAAAATACATAAAGCCGAAATCATAAGGACAAGTGTCCCGAATACTATGCTCATAACAATATTTTTAAAATTTTTATTCAAGACGCCACCCCCTAGAATCTGAAATACAAAAACGGATTGAATGCACCGTCAGCAAGATACGCGGTTGCTAAAACAAGCAAGGCAAGCAAAATCGGTATTTCCAAAATATCGATAATAATACCGCTAATCTTTTTCTCCCTCAATTTTTCAACCAAGAGTTTTGGCAAAGGCGTTGCCGCAAAAGCTGAAACTATCATCACAAAGCCATAGTTTCGGAGGTTAAACAAAAATGCATCTGAAATCAGTGACACATTTCCTATACCAAGCATACCTTTTATATATTCAATCGCAGTATGCATCGAATTTGCACTGAATATCGCAAAGCTTATGCTGACAAAAAACAAAAGGTATATATGCCCCAGTATTTTTGACTTTTCAATGTACTTTCTTAAGAAGAACTTTTCCAAGGTCAAAAGCACCCCAAAATAAAGTCCCCATACGACAAAATTCCACTCGGCGCCATGCCAAAGGCCGGTCAGCATCCAGACAGTAAAAATGTTGACAAACATTCTTCCTCGCTTTACACGGTTTCCGCCCATTGGGATATATACATAATCCCTAAGCCAGCTACCAAGTGACATATGCCACCTGCGCCAGAACTCGGTTATACTTCTTGAAATAAACGGATAGTTGAAGTTCTCCAAAAACTTAAATCCAAAAATTTTGCCAAGGCCTATTGCCATATCACTATAGCCCGAAAAATCAAAATAAACCTGTAGCATATACGAGAATATATACAGCCAGTAAAATAATACCGATTTTTCTCCCGAAAGCATAAATGCCTCACAAAGCTCGCCCAATGTGTTTGCAAGCAGAACCTTTTTAGACAAGCCCATTATAAACCGCCTTATACCATCCGACACCTTTTCGAAGCTGTGGGTACGTTCTTTAAGCTCCCTCTCCACATCAATATATCTTACAATCGGGCCTGCAATAAGTTGTGGGAACAGCACTACGTATGTCGCAAGGGTTATGAGGTTTTTTTGCGCTTTTACCTCGCCCTTATATACGTCAATGGTATAGCTGAGTATCTGAAACGTATAAAAGCTGACACCAATAGGCAATGCAATATTTAAAAGCTTTAGCGAAAGTCCGGTCGCACGATTAAAGTTTTCGATAAAGAAATCCGCATACTTAAAATACCCCAAAAGACCTAATGAAAATATAATTGATGCTACCAGAAAAACTTTGGACAGTTTTATTCCCCTAAACTTTTCGATTAAAAGTCCCAAAGCATAGTTTACCACTATAGTTAAAACCATCAAAAAGACATACCTTGGCTCGCCCCAGGCATAAAAGAAAAGGCTAAACACAAGTAAGCATGTGTTTTTAAGTTTTTTTGGTGATGCCAGATACAAGAGTATCACACTTGGCAGGAAATAGTATAAAAATGTAATGCTTGAAAATACCATTTTGTTACCTCATAATTATCCCTAATTTTTAAAAAAACGGACGCCGGCACTTTTGGCATCCGTTTTCTTTATTTGCTGAAAATTGTTTTTTTATTCCTCGCTGTTTAAATCTTTGTTACACATTACAAAAAAGACCTTGTTTCCATTTCTTCCTGCAACCATTTCCTCTGCTTCGACACAGATGTTCCATCTGAGGTCTGCATTTGACTTAAGTGTATTTATAAAGCTATCCGAATCAGTGCCGTCTTCAAGCACAAAAACATAACCAACAAACGGCACCGAGCCAATTACAGGACCAAACATAGCGCCTTCCTTAAAGCCCTTTATCTCGGCATTTCCAAACCCTGCCAAAAGTCCCTCTTCAACCGGCACTGCCATAGCGGAAAAAGGTATTATAGCATTTTGAGACACCGCTTCTGCAATTGAGAGTGCACTTCCTAAAGAATTTGCCTTTTCGTTAAAGTCAGCAAGAATCTTTTCGCCATCGGTCTTTGCTATAGGCGCTGGAGCTTCTTCGGGTTTTGCCTCTGGTTTTACTTCGGGAGTAGTTTCCGGTTTTGTCTCAGGTTTTGCTTCGGGCTTTGTTTCCGGTTTAACCTCGGGTTTTACCTCGGGCTTAACAGAAACTTCCGGTTTCTTTTCTTCGTTCTTTTCAGGCTCCTCTTTTTCAGTTTCATTATTCACAGACTCCTGGGTCTGCTGATTCATCTCATTGTTTTGTATATCGGTGCTATTATCATTTTGTTTCTTGCCGCCGCAAGCGACGAGTGCAAAAATCATTATTGCTGCCAAACCTAAAGAAATTATCTTTTTCATATCTAAATTCTCCTTTTTTGATTGATACAATACTATGTCTTGTATTTTCCACTTGAGTTTAGCATAGATTTTGTATTATGTCAACATGAATGTGATTTTTTTAACAATTTATTGCAATAAATTTAGGTAAAATTTTATCAATTTTTATGTAAATAACTCTTGTTAAATTAAATTATTTGTTGTATAATGGAACTAACTATATGACATGCATAACTTAGGAGGAACATATAATGAGTTTTAATTTTGAAGCATGGAAAGGTTTTGAAGGCGGAACCTGGCAAAAGGAAATCAATGTAAGGAGCTTTATAAAGCATAACTACACACCCTATGACGGGGACGAAAGCTTCCTTGAATCGCCTACAAAGGATACCCTTGATCTTTGGGATCAGGTTATGGACCTTACAAGACAGGAAAGAGAAGCCGGCGGCGTTCTTGATATGGATACAGAAATTATTTCTACCATTACATCACACGGACCTGCTTATCTTAATAAAGACAAAGAAAAGATTGTTGGTTTTCAGACCGACAAGCCTTTTAAGCGTGCGCTTATGCCCTATGGCGGTATCCGTATGGCAGAGAAGGCTTGCGCAGACAATGGTTACACCATTGACAAAAATGTAAAGGAATTTTTTACTACTCACAGAAAGACTCACAACGCAGGTGTATTTGATGCATATACCCCCGAAATGAGAGCTTGCCGATCGAGCCATATTATTACCGGTCTTCCCGATGCATATGGCCGAGGACGTATAATAGGCGACTACAGACGTGTTGCACTTTATGGTGTTGACAGACTTATCGCTGACAAGCTTGAACAAAAGGAAACTACACGCAGCGCAATGTATTCCACTGTTATCCGTGACCGTGAAGAGCTTTCAGAGCAAATCCGTGCACTTCAGGATCTTAAAGCTATGGCTCTGAGCTATGGCTACGACATATCTCTTCCTGCAAAGGACACAAAAGAAGCTGTTCAGTGGCTTTATTTTGGTTACCTTGCAGCTGTTAAAGAGCAAAACGGTGCAGCAATGTCACTTGGCAGAACCTCTACCTTCCTTGATATTTATTCGCATCGTGACCTTGAGGCAGGAATCTATACCGAAAACGAAATTCAGGAAATTATAGACCACTTCATTATGAAGCTTCGTCTTATAAAGTTTGCTCGTACACCCGAATATAACGCACTCTTCTCAGGTGACCCTCAGTGGGTAACCGAGTCAATGGGCGGTGTTGCAATTGAGGGAAGACACATGGTAACAAAGATGTCCTACCGTTATCTCCACACCCTTTCAAACCTTGGTCCTGCTCCCGAGCCAAACCTTACTGTTCTTTGGTCTACAAGACTTCCCGAGAACTTTAAACGTTACTGTGCAAAGACTTCTATCGAAACATCTTCTGTTCAGTACGAAAACGATGACCTTATGAGATTTACTCACGGCGATGACTATGCAATTGCTTGCTGTGTATCTTCGATGAGAGTGGGCAAGGAAATGCAGTTCTTTGGCGCACGTGCTAACCTTGCAAAATGTCTTCTCTATGCAATTAACGGCGGTATTGACGAAGTTTCGGGTCAGCAGGTTGGCCCTGAATATCGTCCCATAACATCTGAATACCTTGATTACGACGAAGTTATGCACAGATATGACGATATGATGAAATGGCTTGCAGGGGTATATGTAAACACCCTCAACATCATTCATTACATGCACGACAAGTACTGCTACGAAAAGCTTCAGATGGCGCTTCATGACAAAAATGTCACACGTTGGTTTGCTACAGGTATTGCAGGTCTTTCGGTTGTTGCTGACTCACTTTCTGCCATTAAATATGCAAAAGTAAAAGCAATCCGCAACAAGCAAGGCATCGCTGTTGACTACGAAGTTGAAGGCGAATTCCCCAAATTTGGTAACGACGATGACCGTGTTGACTCTATCGCATATGATATTGTACACAGATTTATGGAGCATATCCGCAAAAATCATACATATCGCGAAAGCATTCCTACTACCTCTATCCTTACAATTACATCTAACGTAGTTTACGGAAATGCGACAGGTGCTACTCCTGACGGACGTAAAAAGGGCGAGGCATTTGCTCCCGGTGCAAACCCAATGCACAGACGTGACACCCACGGTGCAGTTGCATCTTTGGCATCAGTTTCAAAACTACCTTTTATCGATGCTCAGGATGGTATTTCAAATACATTCTCTATCATTCCAAACGCACTTGGTAAAAACGACCAAATTTTTGTCGGTGATATCGATGTTGACCTTGGCTGCGCACTTGGTGCTTGCTCTTCACCAACACTCTTTGAAGGTCTTGATAATCAAGCAGAGTAAAACTTTAACTTTATATTTAAGGAGGCTAAAATTATGACAGCTAAAGAAAATCAGGTAGAAAATTTAGTAAATCTTCTTGATGGTTACGTTCAAAAGGGCGGACATCATCTTAATGTAAACGTATTCACAAAGGAAACACTTCTCGACGCACAGGCTCATCCCGAAAGATATCCTCAGCTTACCATCCGTGTAAGCGGATATGCTGTTAATTTTGTAAAACTTACAAAAGAACAGCAGGATGAGGTTATTTCAAGAACTTTCCACGAAAAAATTTAGTGTATGAAAGGTCTTATTCACTCTGTAGAAAGTTTTGGAACTGTTGATGGCCCCGGCATACGCTATGTGCTTTTTATGCAAGGCTGTCCTTTAAGATGCGCTTATTGCCATAACCCTGACACATGGGAAATTGGCAAAGGAACAGAAATCACAGCAGAAGAGGTCATCGCGGAATACGAAAAAAATTCATCATTTTACAAAAATGGCGGAATTACCGTAACCGGCGGTGAGCCTCTTCTGCAGATAGACTTTCTTGCAGAACTTTTTAAGGAAGCAAAAAAATCGGGGATTCATACATGCATTGATACTTCTGGGATTACTTACAACCCGAGTAGTGAAGATGCAATCAAAAAATTTGATGAATTTTTTAAGTATTGTGACCTTGTTATGCTTGATATAAAGCATATTGACCCCGAAAAACATAAAAAGCTCACTGGTGCAGACAACAAAAATATCCTTTTGTTTGCAAAATACTTAGAAAAAAAACAAGTTCCTGTTTGGATAAGACACATTATTGTCAAAAATATAACTGACGACCCTCATGATTTAGAAAAACTTGGCGAATTTATTGGCTCATTACAAAATCTTAAGGCTCTTGACGTACTCCCCTACCACACTATGGGTATTCCTAAGTATAAAGAATTAGGTATCCCATATCCGCTTGACGGAGTAGAGGCTCTGCCGCTTGATGATGCAATCTCAGCCAAACAATTTATCCTAAAAGGAATTCATAAGGTCCGGAATGGTCAGTAATTAATACGCAAAACAAGATAAGCGCCATTATTTTCTTCGAGAGAATGATGTCGCTTTCAATTCTAAATAAGGAGATTTATTGATGGCTCAAAATGACGGAATAAAAAAAATCAACAATCAATCTATGGGTGAAGAAATTGCAAATTCTATCTCCCACGGGGTAGGCGCTCTGCTTGCGATTGCAGGTACTGTAGTTGCAATTTGTTATGCCTGCTTTCATGGCGATGCTTTAAGCATAGTTTCGGCTTCACTCTATGGGGCAGGGCTTATTATTCTTTACCTTGCATCTACACTTTATCACTCCATTACAAATTACACTGCAAAACGTGTGTTCCAGGTGATTGACCACTGCTCTATCTACATTCTTATCCTAAGCTCCTATATCCCCATTTCTCTTTCGCTTATGCGCGGGACTTTGGGATGGGTGTTGTTTGGTATAAACGCAGGGCTTACAGTTCTTGGTGTGACCCTTTCAGCTATTAACGTTAAAAGGTTTCATCCCATCGCTATGGTGATTTATATTCTCATGGGCTGGTCAATTGTATTTTTGGGTGTACCCACTCTCCGGATGCTCCCTGCCGTTGCTCTTTGGCTTTTGGTTTCGGGCGGACTTTGCTACACCGGCGGGATAGTATTTTTTGCACTCAAAAAGCCTCGCTACATGCACTCTGTATGGCATATTTTTGTACTTTCCGGAAGTATTCTTCAGTACTTTGCGTTTTTGTTTTATGCACTTCCGTACCCTCGTATGTTTTAAGGAGGCTTTATTTTGAAATTAGGCGTTGTTTTTGAGGGCGGTGCAAGCCGAAGTCTTTTCTCTTGCGGAGTTATGGACGCCCTTTTGGAAGAAAATATATTTGCCGATTATGTTATCGGAGTATCTGCGGGAATTGCCTATGGCAGTAGCTATGTTTCAAGACAAAAGGGCCGCAACTTAGATCTTTCTCTAAAGTTTATGCACGATAAACGCTATATGGGCATGAAGCATCTATTAAACCCCAAAAACCGTTCATATTACAGCAGGGATTTTGCGTTCAGACAGATTCCCGAAAAGTTGGTCCCATATGACTTTGAAGCTTTTAGAAAGTATGCCGAAAACACTTCGGCAATAGCTGTTTTAACAAATGTAGAGACAGGCAAGGCCGAATATAAAGAGCTTTCACGCGATGACTGGGATTTACACATAAATACAGTATGGGCAAGCTGTGCCCTTCCTCTTCTTTTTAAACCCGAAAACTTAGAAGGTAATCTCTATATGGATGGTGGCATAGCTGACCCTGTACCTTTTAAAAAGGCTTTTTCAGACGGCTGCGACAAGGTGATTGTGGTGCTGACCCGCGAACGCTCTTACAGCAAGACGAGTGAATCTTCTTCTCGCATGGCAGCTCGTTTTTATCGCAAATATCCAAACTTTTGCACATCACTTCTGGAAAGAGCAAAAAAATATAATCTGGACCGGGAAGACCTTTTCGAAATGGAAAAAAACAAGCAGGTATTTGTGGTTGCTCCTACCGACACTACAGGTTTTTCGCGAACAGAAAGACACCCTGATAAGCTTAAGGAAATGTACGATGATGGTTATAATACCACAAAAAAACAATTTAATGACCTTAAAAATTACTTGGGTCTTTAATAAATTTCATATAACCCAAGCCCCGTGAATATTTATTATTTGCGGGGTGAATTTTTTTGAAAAAAATATTGTTCCTACTTGTACTTACATTAACTTTTGGTCTTTTTCCAACAACAACATATGCAATTTCTGCACGAAGCGCCATTGTCATTGATGCTAATTCGGGCAGAATTTTATACGAACATAATAAAGACGAAAAACGTGGTATGGCAAGTACTACCAAGATTATGACCGCTCTTTGCGCTTTAGAGTATGGGGATATGGAAAAAACCGTCACCATCTCATCCACCGCATCGGGTGTTGAGGGGTCTTCTATGTACTTGGCAAAGGGCGAAAAAATCAGTATGGGAGACCTTGTAAGCGGCCTTATGCTTGTATCGGGAAATGATGCAGCAACCGCTATAGCGGAATCTGTCTCCGGCTCTTTGGAAAACTTTGCCCTTCTCATGAACAAAAAGGCCAGCGAGCTTGGCTGCTTTAACACAAACTTTACCAATCCACATGGTCTTTCTGACGAAAATCATTATACAACCGCTCACGATTTAGCTAAAATTACGGCCTACGCCATGAAAAACGAAGCATTCTCGGAAATCGTAAAAACAAAAAAGAAAACCCTCCCAAAAAACGAGGAAGGTTATCAACGAACGCTAATCAATCACAATAAATTTTTGTCTATGTACGAAGGCTGCATCGGGGTAAAAACCGGATTTACCAAAGCAACCGGCAGATGTCTTGTAACCGCAGTCGAGAAAAATGGAATGCGTCTTATATGTGTCACGCTTAATGCGCCTGACGACTGGTCCGACCATAGAGTTCTTTTTGATACAGCTCTAGAGAAATTTTCTCTGCAAAAAATTGTAAGTTCTGACGAAGTCCTATTACACGCAAACGTCAAAAACGGTTCTAAAAGCATCGTTACACTTTCTGCATTGACTGACCTCTACCTGCCTGTAAAAGTCGGCGAAGAAAACAAAATTGAAATCACAACCGAACCCTTTGAGGACCTTTCTGCTCCAATAAAAAGCGGTGAGGTTTTAGGTAAAATAGTTGTCAAAATCGACGGAAACACTTCGGGCGAATTCCCTTTAGTTGCAAAAGAAGATATTGAGGTTAAAAAAACTATTTTCAAGCCCGAGGCAACCTTTGCCCAAAACTTTAAAAAATTTCTTTTAGCATGGATTGCTTGCTTTCAGTAGGTTAATCCTCATATACACCAAATTTTGCCTTTACCCTTTCAACTGTTTCGATTATGGGTTCAGAAATCACCCACAAAAACAGCACGGTCGCTACTGCATGCATCAGGTCAAATGGAAGGCCTGATGCATAAATCGCAATCAGGGAATCAACATTTACTGCTTCTCCCATCATTATAAGTGATGTCGGGTTTTGAATTCCTCCGTAAATAAAAACGGTTGAAAGTCCGCCAAAGATACATAGGCTTAGCTTGCTTACAGGGATTAATTTTTTGCGGAACAAAATTCCTGCCAAAAATCCGATTATTCCAAACCCAAACATTTGCCAGGGAGTCCATGCGCCTTGACCAAAATAGAAGTTTGAAACAAAGGCACAAATTGCGCCAACCAAAAATCCTGTTTCGCCGCCAAGGCAAACTCCGGCAATAATCACCATTGCAATAATCGGCTTAAACTGTGGCAGCATAAAAAATACTGCTCTTCCCACTACCGCTGCCGCACAGAAAATACTTATGATAACAAGTTCTTTTGCTTTGGGGCGTCTTCTTTCAAACGAAATGAAGAATGGCAGCATAATCTCAAATATAATAAGCAAACTGATAAGATAGTACCGTCTGTCGCCAAAGAACTTTATTCCTATCCAAATTGTAATTGGCACTGCAATAAGCACCATAACGCTCGCAAGTATTGTTCTTTTGATAGCTGTCCTTCCCTGCATTTGTCTTACAGTAATTTTTTGTGTGCATTTCCTTTTTGTTGGCAAAAGGGATACCACACCAAAGCACGCAAACCCCATTGCCAGAAGCTGAACAACCATACCGCGCCAGTCACCAAACTCGTACTTATCGTAAAAGAAAATCTGCAAAATCAGAAAAACTATAATTGATATGATTCCGGATAAAAATTTAAACTTTTTCATTTTTCTCTCCCTCTAAATCATTTAAAGTCTTTATTATATCATTGGCAGTGATAGCTCCCGCAATCAAATCCTTTGCCATACGATTTGCGGCTGTGGTATAAAACCTCTTGCCATCAAAAAATTCCCGCGGTGCGTCCTCACACAAATTCCGTCCGTCAAAAAGCATTCCGCATACATCGCTCACTTCTGCACAAAAATCCAAGTCATGAGTCACCATTACTATCGAACCTCCGTTATTTTTGAAGTCTTTAAGAAGCTCGGCAAGACATTTTTTAAAGCTTATATCTATGCCCTTAGTTGGCTCATCAAGAAACAAAATCTGAGGCCCATTAAGAAGAACCTTTGCAATCGCCGCACGCTGAAGCTCGCCACCCGACAAATCAAACGGATGCTGGTTAAGTAAATCCTCTACCTTGCAAGTCCCTGCTATCTTTTGAATCTTAAAAAGGTCACTTTCTTCTCTTTTAAAATCGTCAAGCAAAGTTTTTTCGACAAACAGACTTCTTGGGTTTTGGGGCACCATTCCAATCCTCAAATGTTTGTCAGCGGGATACGCCCTGCCTCGTTCCGGTTTTAAAATTCCGGCAGCCAGCTTTAAAAAGGTGGTTTTCCCTGCGGCATTTCCGCCAAGTAATGAATATATCTCGCCCTTTTTGACAGTTGCCGAAAATCCCTTTAGAACCGGTTCTGCGTCTTTTTCGTACCGAAACCACACATTGTCAAATGTAAAAATTGTATCCTTCGCTCTTTCGCATTTATTTAAAGGAATTTCTATAGGACTATGCTCATCTACTTTTTCTAAAAGGCACCTGCGCCCCTCTCTTAAAGAAACAGGAGCCACTCCCTCACTTTTTGCAAACACCCGCATAGCAATCGGAAATGCATCTTTAATTTCTGTTTCGTCTAGCAATTTTGCAATTTTTTCGGGGGCTTCGGTTAAAACTAGTTTACCTTTATCCATCACTGCTACCTTATCAGCGTACTCTAAAAGATTTTCGAGATTATGCTCGCTGATGATAATCGTTACACCAAGGTCACGGTTTATCTTTACAATTGTATCCAAAAATTTTTCTGCAGCAATGGGGTCAAGCTGACTTGTAGGCTCGTCCAAAACCAAAACTTTGGGGTCCATAGCCATTACCGAGGCAAGATTTAGAAGTTGCTTTTGTCCTCCGGAAAGCTCGGATACGTTTTTCAAAAAAACGTCCTCAAGTCCAAAAAAAGCGGCAATTTCGGCTACTCTCACGCGGATATCAATGTTTTTCATTCCAAGATTTTCAAGTCCAAAGCTAAGCTCCTTCCATACCTTGTCGCATACAAGCTGACTTTCTGCATTTTGCATAACAAACCCAATCTTTTGACTCTCTTCCTTAATACCAATCTCTGTGATTTCCTCATCGCAAAAATATACTTTTCCAAAGGTTTCACCCCTTGGTGCAATAGACGGTTTAAGATGCCTTAAAAGAGTAGATTTTCCACATCCTGATTTTCCGCATAAGACAACAAAATCACCGGATTTTACCGTAAGGGTAACCCCATCTAGTGCTTTCTTGTTGGTTAGCGGATATGTAAATTCCAAACTCTCTATTTTAAAAATTTCCATTTTATCTCACCCCAAATCTCTGTAAAAATCGGAATAGAAAGCAGCGCTAAATATGCCACGTATGCCCATAAATTTTCAGCAGTGATTGGCTGAAATCGGATGGATGGGAAAGCCTCAAAGAAAAATACCTGCTTGATGCAGCTTATCCCAACCAATATGGATAGTATAAAAATAACTGCAAGCATAATCAAATCTCTTTTCTGAAAAACAAAAAGCGAAAACGCAGTTCTTTTGCCAATGCCAAATCCCCTTGCACGCATACTGTTTACGGTTTCTATCGAATCTTCAAGCATAATCGAGAGGCTCACCGAAAAGGCTGTGATTGCATTTTTAAGTTGCAAGCTCTTTGAATTTTTTGTTTCTGTAACTTTAAGACATTTTTGCGCCATTATGCTGTCCGAAATTTGTCTTTTAAACTTTTCTCCAAACCCTAAAGTCATCGAAAAAACGAGAGCTAGGTTAGGCAAAGCTTTGCCAAAAAGATACATAATTTTCTCGCTTGTCATCACCAGATTAAGACAAAACAACCAAGACATTACCGCTCCGATAACACCACTTGCGACAGCACCGTAGATAACTGCTTCCAGCGTAAACGGATTGCCGGACGGAAGATAGAAAATCATAGTCACTCCACGATGGTTAAAGATTCCGTTAAATATGCCACCAAAAACGACCAGAGCTAAAAGTAATCCCATTATTTTAGGGATTTCTTTTAAGCCTTTTAAAAATCCAAATGTTAAAATTCCAACTACAATGGAGAAAAAGGTGCAAATAGGATGCATAAAAACCATAGAAAAACCAATTACAGCCAGAAAATAGAAAAATCCAACCAGTGGATGATAGTCTTTAAAAGCTTTCATTGTTTTGCCCTCCTTTCCCCTGAAAAACAAGAAAGCCACAGCACAAGCAAACGCTTATGCTGCAGCCGAATTCCTGCAAGACATAATTTTAATAAAATAGACCAAATATACCGTGGCCGTATTTATTAGCTATTCCCTACTTTATGTAAGTATCCCGGCTTATACATCATTGGCATTGCTACTACCTTCCCAATTCAAGAAAAATCAGTGACTGCATCTTATGCACCGTAGCAAGCCTCCGTACTTACGGTGGCGGCACCGCTCGTGACTTTCACACGATTCCATTATAGTTAAAAACCTATACCGCATTTTTTTGCGGAACATAAAGTTTACTTTTGTGTTAAATCTTTAGTTCTTAAGACTGTGTATCGGAGCCGGAATCCTTCCGCCTCTTGAAATAAATTCTTCGCTTGAATACCTATGAACCGGCATAATTGGTGCATATCCCAGAAGGCCACCAAATTCAACAGTTTCGCCAACACCTTTACCTATAACAGGGATAATTCTCACTGCTGTGGTTTTTTGGTTTATCATTCCTATTGCCATTTCGTCTGCGATAATCGCAGAGATTGTTGACGCAGGTGTATCTCCCGGAATTGCAATCATATCAAGCCCTACCGAGCATACACAGGTCATTGCCTCGAGCTTATCCAAGGTAAGCGCACCACATTCAGCTGCTGCAATCATACCTGCATCTTCACTTACAGGGATAAACGCGCCACTAAGACCGCCCACATACCCAGACGCCATAACTCCGCCCTTTTTGACTGCATCATTAAGAAGTGCGAGTGCCGCTGTTGTGCCATGTGTTCCACAC
Organism: Clostridia bacterium; assembly: GCA_045591095.1. Lineage (GTDB taxonomy): Bacteria > Bacillota > Clostridia > Monoglobales > Monoglobaceae > SIG440. The sequence goes on from JAZNSF010000001.1 coordinate 22,231, forward strand.
TTTTCAAGGCCCATTTCTTCCAATATATATGCAACACTGTCGCCAATCTCGGGAGTGGGGGCAAGGGATAAGTCAACTATGCCAAAAGGCACATTAAGGCGCTTAGATGCTTCCTGAGCCACAAGCTGACCCATTCTGGTAATTTTGAATGCAGTATTTTTTACGGTGTCGGCAACTACGCCAAAGTCACATTCCTTTACCTTTTCAAGTGCACACTTTACAACACCAGGGCCGCTTACACCTACGTTGATAACAGCATCGCCCTCGCCTACACCGTGGAATGCTCCTGCCATAAATGGGTTATCCTCAACAGCATTTGCAAACACAACAAGCTTTGCGCATCCCAGTGAATCTTTGTCCGCTGTAATCTTGGCAGTTTTTACAATGGTTTCGCCCATAAGCTTTACTGCATCCATATTGATTCCCGCTTTTGTGGTAGCAACGCCAACCGAAGAGCATACACGCTCAGTGCTGGCAAGAGCTTCCGGAATCGAATCAATAAGGATTCTATCACCCTTAGCAAAACCCTTATGTACCAATGCCGAAAAACCACCAATGAAGTTTACACCGGTCTCAGCTGCCGCTTTGTCTAAAGCTTTAGCAAAGCATACATAGTCCTTTGCATCACTTGCCCCTGCAACTAAAGAGATGGGGGTAACCGAAATTCGCTTATTTATAATGGGGATACCATACTGACGGCTGATATCCTCTCCGGTCTTAACAAGGTCTTTTGCATAACGTGTAATCTTGTCATATATCTTATCACAAGCCTTATTTTTATCGCTATCCATACAATCCAAAAGCGAAATGCCCATTGTGACTGTTCTTATATCAAGATGCTGATCGTCAATCATCTTGATAGTTTCCATAATTTCTCTTGTATTAATCATAACTTCCTCCGATAAGTGGTACCTTAAATTCTGTGCATGGAATTAAAAATCTCTTCGTTCTGCATACGTATATCAACGCCAATCTCGGCACCGATTTTTTCCAAAGCTTTTAAAAGCTGGTCCTCTTTTCCGGCTGCGCCCTTCATATCAACAAGCATAATCATTGTAAATATATCCTGCATAATGGTCTGGTTTATGTCAAGGATGTTAACGCCATGACGATAAAGGCAGTCACTTACTTTTGCAATAATACCTGGTTGGTCAATACCCATAACTGTGATAATAGTCCTCATAACCATTCTCCTTTTATTCTCCAAAATTTTTACAATTCTTCGTTAATTATACAACTTCAACGATTTTTAGTCAAGCAAAATTTATACAAAAAAGCTGTTGAAAAATATTATTTTTCGTGGTAAAATATGTATATAGTTATTTAGTAAATTCGAGGGGTTTATCTATGTTTCTTCCCATTTCAAAAAGCGATATGAAAAAACAGAATATAGATAGGCTTGACTTTGTTTTTGTAATCGGCGACGCATACGTTGATCATTCAAGCTTTGGCCATGCAATTATCTCCCGAGTTCTTGAAGCCGAAGGGTTTTCTGTCGGCATAATTTCCCAGCCCGACTGGCACAGCAAAGAAGCCTTCGAAGCACTTGGCGAGCCACGTCTTGGATTTTTGGTTTCGTCAGGGAACATTGACCCTATGGTAAACCACTACACAGTAGCAAAAAAAATGAGGAATTTAGACCTTTATTCGCCTGGCGGAAAGATTGGGCTTCGTCCTGACCGTGCAACAATTGTATACTCGAATCGCATCCGCGAAGCCTACGGCAAAAAAATCCCCATAATCATCGGCGGTATCGAGGCAAGTCTCAGGCGGTTTGCTCACTATGATTACTGGTCAGATAGGGTTCGCCGGAGTATACTGATTGACAGTGGGGCCGACCTTCTTATTTATGGTATGGGCGAGCATCAGATTGTAGAAATTGCACATCTTCTTGATGCAGGCGTGCCTGTAAATCAAATTAAAAACGTCAAAGGAACAGCCTATATTGAGGATAAAACCGGATACTTGCCAGACGACTCGATTATTATCCCATCGTTTAGGGAAGTATCCGAAAATAAAAAGCTATACGCAAAGGCAACAAAAATTCAGTACGAAGAACAAAATTTTAGAGTTGGAAAACCCCTTGTGCAAAAAGACAACGACGATAAAATAGTTGTGCAGCTTCCGCCCTCTCCGCCTCTTTCTGAGAGCGAGCTTGACCACGTGTACGAGCTTCCATACGAGGGCACATATCATCCAATTTACGAAAAAGACGGCGGTGTCCCTGCAATAAGCGAAGTAGAGTTTAGCATTACTTCGTGTCGAGGGTGCTTTGGCTCGTGTAACTTCTGCGCGCTTGCCTTTCATCAGGGCAGAACGGTTACCGCAAGAAGTCACGAATCGATTTTGCGCGAAGCCGAAAGCCTTACCAAAAAGCCAAACTTCAAAGGTTATATCCACGACGTAGGCGGCCCTACTGCAAACTTCCGTGCGCCATCTTGCAAAAAGCAACTAAAACACGGCGTTTGCAAAAACCGCGAATGTCTCTTCCCCGAGCCTTGCAAAAACTTAGAGGTTTCGCACAATGATTACCTCGAGCTTTTAAGAAAGCTCCGTAAAATACCCGCAGTAAAAAAAGTTTTTGTGCGATCGGGGATCAGATTTGACTATCTTCTACTCGACAATGACACCACTTTTTTCTCAGAGCTTTGCAAGCACCATATAAGCGGTCAGCTGAGGGTCGCGCCCGAGCATATATCAAATAATGTCTTAAAGTATATGGGTAAACCACAAAACGATGTATACGAAAAGTTTGTCGAAAAATTCGAAAAAATAAATGCCAAGACTGGTAAAAAACAGTTTGTAGTACCCTACCTTATGTCCTCGCATCCGGGAAGTACGCTTAAGGACGCGGTACGTTTAGCAGAGTACCTTAACAAACACCGCATAAGCCCCGAGCAGGTTCAGGATTTTTACCCTACCCCCGGCAGCATCTCGACCTGTATGTATTATACCGGTCTTGACCCAAGGACAATGAAACCAGTTTATGTCCCCAAAGACTATAAAGAAAAAAAAATGCAGCGGGCACTTTTGCAGTTTAGGCTTCCCGAAAACTACGATCTTGTACTCGGCGCTTTGAAAAAAGTAAATAGACTGGACCTCGTTGGTTTTGGCCCGGGCGCACTTATAAAACCATACAACAAAGGAGAATTTAAAAATGGCAACAATCCTAAGCGGAAAGACAGTTTCTGCACGAATAAAGGAAAATCTAAAGAAAGAAATCGAAGTGCTAAAGGCAGAGGGAATTCTTCCCGGTCTCGCGGTAATCATAGTAGGTGAGGACCCGGCGTCAAAGGTTTATGTCGGCCGAAAAGAAGCTATGTGCGAAGAACTTGGTATGCACTCCAAAAAATTTGCCCTCCCCGAAGCTACTTCGCAAGACGAGCTTTTGGCACTTGTTAAAGAATTAAACAGCGACAAAAACATCCATGGTATACTTGTTCAGCTTCCTCTTCCTAAACATTTGGACGAAAAGGCCGTAATCAACACCATTGACCCCAAAAAAGACGTTGATGCCTTTCATCCGGTTAACGTCGGAAAAATTATGATTGGTGACTATGACTTTGTACCTTGTACTCCTGCCGGCATAATGGAGCTTATCAAAGAAAGCGGCGTTGAGGTTGAGGGCAAAACTTGCGTAGTTGTTGGCAGAAGCAACATCGTTGGAAAACCTATGAGTATGCTTCTCCTTCACAAAAACGGAACTGTAACCACTTGCCACTCGCGCACCAAAAACCTTGCTGAAGTTGTAAAAACTGCAGATATCTTGGTTGCTGCAGTGGGAATTGCAAACTTTATAACCGCCGATATGGTAAAGCCCGGTGCAGTTGTTATTGACGTTGGTATGAATCGCTTAGATGACGGAAGACTAGTCGGCGATGTTGATTTCGAATCTGTCGAAAAAGTTGCAGGAGCAATCACTCCCGTTCCAGGTGGTGTTGGTCCTATGACTATTGCAATGCTAATGCAAAACACCTTTACAGCTGCAAAAAACAGTAAAATTTAACGAGGTATAACCCTTATGAAAACAAAAACAGTGTATGTTTGCACGGAATGTGGTGCAAAATTTCCAAAATGGATGGGCAAATGCACAGCCTGCAATTCGTGGAATACAATCGAAGAAGAAATTATCCACGAATCCTCTTCATCAAATAAAAGCTTAAGCTTGTCTACTCAATCTGTAGGTTCGTCAACTCCTAAAGTTATCACTGATATAGTTACAACCGACGAGGAACGTACTAAGACCGGCATGAGCGAGCTTGACCGTGTTCTTGGTGGTGGATTGGTAAGCGGCTCGCTGGTTTTGGTTGGCGGCGACCCGGGGATTGGTAAATCCACCCTCCTCCTCCAGATTTGCAAAGATTTGGGGAAGAACAAAAAAATCCTTTATGTCTCGGGCGAAGAGTCTCAGCGCCAGATAAAGCTTAGGGCAGACCGCCTCGGAATAACTACACCCAATCTTAAAGTATATTCCGAAACAAATATGGCTTTAGTTATAGATACTGTTTTTAGAGAAAAACCGGACATCTTGATTGTTGACTCGGTACAGACCATGTATAACCCCGAAATCCAGTCGATGCCGGGAAATATTGCACAAATACGAGAAGTTGCAACAGTACTTATGAAAATCGCAAAGGAAAACTCTATTTCGGTCTTTCTGGTTGGGCACGTGACAAAAGAAGGTGCTCTTGCAGGACCTAAAGTTCTTGAACATATAGTAGATTCGGTACTTTACTTTGAGGGCGACCGTCATCAATCATTCAGGATTTTGAGGGCGGTAAAAAACCGGTTTGGCTCAACTAACGAAATCGGCGTGTTTGAAATGAATTCTTCGGGTCTTACCGAAATACCAAACCCCTCACAGGCGATGCTTTCAGGCAGACCCTTAGACGCATCAGGCTCTGCTATAATATGCACAATGGAGGGCACTCGTCCTGTTCTTGCCGAAGTTCAGGCTTTGGTATCACCTACAGCTTTTGGAAATCCTCGCAGAATGGCAAGCGGCCCGGACCTTTCGCGTACACTTATGCTTATGGCGGTCTTAGAAAAATGCTGCGGAATAAAAATGTCGCTCCTTGATGCATACGTAAATATCGTTGGTGGTCTTAAGATAAGTGAGCCTGCAGCAGACCTTGGAATTATTATGGCAGTTGCTTCAAGCTGCAGTGGCATTTCGATAGATTCTGATACGGTTGCAATCGGTGAAGTAGGCCTCACAGGCGAACTAAGGGCTTGTAGCTTTTTGGAGGCGCGTATTTCGGAATGCGAAAAACTTGGCTTTAAAAAATGCATTGTCCCTGCCGTAGGCACAAGTAAGCTGAAAAGTTTTAAGAACATAAAGGTTTGTCCTTTTTACAACGTAAAAGAAGTCATCGACAAATTTTGCAAATAATTGTTATTACAAATAAATATACATATAATAAAATCTTAAATCTTTGAAGGGAAGTCTTTTGAGTGTTTAACATAGGCGACAGAATAGTTTACCCAATGCACGGAGCTGGCATCATTGTTGATATCGAAGAAAAGAAAATTTTGGGTGAGATACATAAATATTATGTTATGCAAATCTCGGTCAGCGACATGAAAGTTATGCTCCCTGTAAATAATACTGAAAACATCGGCATCCGACGAATTGTTTCTGAGGATGCTGCGACAGATGCAATTATGCACTTTAAATCATGCGGCGAAGACCAAAACGACAACTGGAATCAAAGATACCGCGAAAATATAGAAAAACTTAAAAGCGGCAATTTGATGGATGTTGCAACAGTTGCAAAAACACTTCTTTTGCGCGACCAAAAGAAGTCTCTTTCAAATGCCGAAAGAAAAATGCTTTCCAATGCAAAGAATATACTTATATCCGAGCTTGTCCTGGCAAAAGGCAAAACATACAGCGAAATAGAGGACATTTTGCTTGAAGGATAATCTTATCAGGAGGTAACTATGGCAAAGAAAATCAAATACAAAGCCACTGCGGTGATTGTCGCAGCAGGAAGCAGCAGACGTATGGGGGAATCGGTCAACAAACAGCTTCTTTTGATTGATGACATTCCGGTCCTTGCCCATACGCTTCTAAGTTTCAGCCGTGCCACTTCCATTGACAGCATTGTTGTTGTTACAAAACAAGAGAATATCCTTTTGGTAAACGACTTAATCCGTGAATTTGAAATTTCCAAAGTTACTGCTATCGTCCCTGGTGGCAAGACCCGTCAGGAATCTGTTATGCTTGGTCTTGGGCAAGTTAGGGATTCTTCCTTTGTTGCCGTTCACGACGGTGCAAGACCTTTTGCATCACCAGATCTTATCGACCGTCTTGTAGAAGATGCCTATACATATGGCAGTGCCGCTCCGGGAGTTGTTCCAAAAGATACTGTGAAAATAATCAAGGTAGACAATTTTGTTGAAACAACACCCGAAAGAAATAATCTAAGACTTATTCAGACCCCTCAGGTCTTTCGCACTGACGAACTTAAGCTTGCTTATATTCGCGCAAACGAATCAGGTTTTTGTGGCACTGACGACTGCTCTGTGATTGAAAATACGGGCTTAAAGGTGCACATCTCGCCCGGTGAATATACAAATATAAAGGTTACAACACCCGAAGATTTGCCTGTTGCCGAAGCAATATGCAGATTTCTTAAATAACCTTAAGGAGGAAAATTTTATGCGAATTGGCTTTGGTTATGATGTTCACGCATTCGCAACCGACCGAAAACTCATCTTGGGTGGTGTGGATATCCCTCACGAGATGGGGCTTTTAGGACATTCGGACGCGGACGTTTTAGTCCACGCGATTATGGATGCACTTTTAGGCGCTGCTGCCCTTGGGGATATCGGAAAGCATTTCCCCGACACTGACCCTAGGTTTAAAGGCGCCGATAGCTTGATTCTTCTGACCGCTGTAGGAAATATACTGAAAGAAAATAACTATTCAATCTCTAACATTGATTCTACAGTCGTTGCTCAGGCACCGAAACTCGCTCCATTTATAGACATAATGCGTCAAAACATTGCAAATGCACTTTGTTTAGACATAAATCAGGTTTCAGTCAAGGCAACGACCACCGAAAAGCTTGGTTTCGAGGGCCGAAAAGAGGGTATATCCTCCTTTGCCGTTGCCGCTATTATGTAAATTTTTCCGTTTGCGAAAGTTTTTGGTATCTAAATCATTATAATTGGCAATAATCAAACATAATCCCTTTTAATCGGGTTTGAAATATTTTAAATTTGTAATATAATTAGTGTTAGCACTCTAATTCAGCGAGTGCTAACATAAACTTTGTATAATATATTTTCAAGGAGGAAGTTTTAATATGAATATCAAACCACTTGCTGACAGAGTTGTTATTAAAATGATAGAAGCCGAGGAAACAACCAAAAGCGGCATCATTTTAGCAGGCTCTGCAAAAGAAAAGCCCCAGATTGCCGAAATCGTGGCTGTAGGTCCCGGCGGCATAGTTGACGGCAAAGAGATTGTTATGGAACTAAGCGTAGGCGACAGAGTTCTTATGAGCAAATATGCAGGCACAGAGGTTAAACTTGACGGTCAGGAATATACAATTCTTCGTCAAAGCGATATTTTGGCAAAAATCGAAGGTTAATTAGGAGGGCATAAAAATGGCAAAACAGATTTTATTCGGAGAAGAAGCAAGACACGCACTTGAAAGCGGCGTAAATCAGCTTGCAAATACTGTAAAGGTTACACTTGGTCCAAAAGGCAGAAACGTTGTTCTGGACAAAAAATTTGGCGCACCCCTTATCACAAATGACGGTGTTACAATTGCAAAGGAAATCGAACTTGAAGACCCATTTGAAAATATGGGTGCACAGCTTGTAAAAGAAGTTGCATCTAAGACAAACGATATCGCAGGTGACGGTACAACAACTGCAACACTTCTTGCACAGGCTTTGGTACGCGAGGGTCTTAAGAATGTTACAGCAGGCGCAAACCCCATGATTGTAAGAAAGGGTATTGCTCAGGCTGTTGAGGTTGCAGTCGCTGAAGTTGTTAAAAACAGCAAAAAAGTAAGCGGTCGCGATGACATTGCAAGAGTTGCTGCAGTTTCTGCTGCAGACGAAGGTGTTGGCGAGCTGATTGCCGATGCTATGGAAAAGGTTACAAGCGACGGTGTTATCACCGTTGAAGAATCAAAAACCGCCGAAACATACTCAGAGGTTGTTGAGGGCATGCAGTTTGACAGAGGCTATATCACTCCTTACATGGTTACAGATACAGACAAGATGGAAGCCGTAATCGACGATGCTTATATCCTTATCACTGATAAGAAAATTTCAAGTATTCAAGACCTTCTTCCTCTTCTCGAGCAGATTGTTCAGCAGGGCAAAAAGCTTTTGATTATTGCAGAAGATATCGAAGGCGAAGCACTTTCAACCCTTATCGTAAACAAGCTCCGCGGTACATTTACCTGCGTTGCGGTTAAGGCTCCCGGCTTTGGCGACAGAAGAAAGGCTATGCTTGAGGATATCGCAATCCTTACCGGTGGCACAGTAGTTACCGAAGAAATCGGCCTTGACCTTAAGGAAGCTGGCATCGAGCATCTTGGCCGTGCACGTCAGGTTAAAGTTCAGAAAGAAGCTACAATCATTGTTGACGGTGCAGGCGATGCTGATGCAATCAAGGCTCGCGTTCACCAGATTAAAAATCAGATTGAAGAAACCTCTTCCGATTTTGACAGAGAAAAGCTGCAGGAAAGACTTGCTAAGCTTTCAGGCGGTGTAGCAGTAATCAAGGTTGGTGCTGCAACAGAAGTTGAAATGAAAGAAAAGAAGCTTCGTATTGAGGACGCTCTTTCAGCAACACGCGCTGCTGTTGAAGAAGGCATCGTTGCAGGCGGCGGTACTGCATTTATCAATGCTATGCCCGCAGTTGAAGCACTTATGAACACACTTGAAGGCGACGAAAAGATTGGTGTTAAGACCGTTCTTCGTGCACTTGAAGAACCTGTTCGTCAGATTTCATTCAACGCAGGTGTTGAAGGCTCGGTTGTAGTAAACAAAATTAAGTCAAGCGAAGTTGGCATTGGCTACAACGCACTTACCGAAGAGTATATGGATATGCTGAAGAATGGTATTGTTGACCCGACGAAGGTTACACGTTCGGCACTTCAGAACGCAGCATCGGTTGCATCAATGGTTCTTACAACCGAAAGTCTTGTTGCAAATAAGCCGGACCCGGCTGGTGATGCAGCAGCGGCTGCAGCTATGGCTGGTGCAGGCGGCGGAATGTACTAAATTTAATATTCTTTACAGATTTCGAAACAGCTGCCCTAAATGGAGCAGCTGTTTTTCCGTAATTTCCCTAAAATTACTTGACAAATGCCTATTTGTGAATTAAAATATACGTATAGAAAATGCTCTATTTAGGAGGAGATAAAAATGAAAAAAATTATTGCATTAACACTTGCTCTTATGCTAATGGTTTGCTGTCTTTCGGGCTGCGGTACAAAAAAGGTTACACTTTCAATTCTTGATACCGAATATGCTGTCGAAGATTATGCTATCTGTATCGCAAAAGAAGATACCGACCTTCTTGAAAAAGTTAACACAGCACTTGCTGAACTTAAAGCTGACGGCACAACCCAGGCAATAGTTGACAAATATATTTCAGGTAAGGATCACAGCCTTACCTTCCAGGCAGATGCCGAAGGCAAAGAAGAAATACATATGGCTACAAATGCACAGTTCCCCCCTTACGAATACTACGATGGTGACAAAATCGTAGGTATCGACGCGGAAATGGCTGCTGCAATCGCTGATAAGCTTGGCAAAAAGCTTGTTATTGACGATATGGAATTTGATTCTATCATCACTGCAGTTCAGACTGGAAAGTCAGATTTTGGTATGGCAGGTATGACTGTCACCGAAGAAAGACTTAAGAATATCAACTTCTCAGATTCTTATGCAACAGGTATCCAGTCCATCATAGTTCCCGAAGGCAGCAAAATCACATCTGTTGACGACCTTTATGCAGAAGGCGCTAACTTCCTCGTTGGTACTCAGAAAGGTACAACTGGCGACATCTACTCGGAAGACGACTTCGGTGCAGACAGAGTTATGAAATACGCTTCAGGAAACGAAGCTGTTCAGGCTTTGGTTACAGGGAAGGTTGACTGTGTAATTATTGATAACGAACCTGCAAAGGCATACGTTGCCGAAAACAACAAATAAATTGTTTCTTATGGGGACGGAACTTCTCTGTCCCCTTCTTTTTTAATATAAACCAAGGAGAACTTTATGAACCACTTTCAATTATGGTTTGCCGATTTAAAGGCTGACTTTATCCTTAATTTTGTTGACAAAGACCGTTGGATGTTCATTACAAGCGGTCTTAAGAATACTCTTCTTATCACCTTTTTCTCGCTTATTCTTGGCGTTGTACTGGGTGTTATTGTTGCTATTGTCCGCTCAAGCTACGAAAAAACCTATCACGAGATGCAAAAAGGCTTCAAACGCTTTTTGCTGGGTTTCTTTAACGGACTTTGCAAGCTCTACTTAACAGTATTTCGTGGCACTCCGGTGGTTGTTCAGCTTATGATTATGTACTATATCATTTTTGCTTCCTCCCGAAACAGCACACTTGTTGCCGTTATTGCATTTGGTATAAATTCGGGTGCGTATGTTGCAGAAATTGTTCGTTCGGGAATTATGTCTATTAGTGAAGGTCAGTTCGAAGCAGGCCGAAGCCTCGGTTTTGATTACAAATCTACAATGTGGTACGTTATACTTCCCCAGGCTTTTAAAAACATACTCCCTGCCCTTGCTAACGAATTTATCGTACTTTTAAAAGAAACCTCGGTTGCAGGATACGTTACTATCCGTGACCTTACCATGGGTGGCAACATCATAAGAGCAGCTACCTACTCTCCTTTTATGCCTCTTATTGCTGTTGCACTTATATACCTTATTCTTGTAATCTTCTTTACAAAGCTTGTAAGTATTCTCGAAAGGAGGCTTCGCAAAAATGAACGATAATTCTAATTCTCTTATCGAAACAACCTCACTTTGTAAGCATTACAAAGGCGGCGAAATAAAAGCCCTTGACGGAGTTACCGCAAAAATCAACAAGGGCGAAGTTGTGGTTATTATCGGCCCGTCCGGCTCGGGTAAATCCACATACCTAAGAACGCTTAACCTCTTGGAGCAGCCTACTTCCGGCAAGGTAATTTTTGAAGGTACTGATATTACAGACCCAAAAATTAATATAAATAAGCACAGGCAAAAAATGGGTATGGTTTTTCAGCAGTTTAATCTTTTCCCTCATATGACAGTGCTTAAAAATTTAACAATAGCCCCGATAAAGCTTTTGAAAATGGACAAGGCAGTTGCCGAAGAAAAGGCAATTGCACTTCTTAAACGAGTAGGACTTGCTGACCGCAGCGAAGCCTATCCCTCGCACCTTTCGGGCGGACAAAAACAAAGAGTGGCGATTGTTCGTGCTCTTATGATGAGTCCTGATGTTATGTTGTTTGACGAACCTACCTCGGCTCTTGACCCCGAGATGGTCGGCGAAGTGTTGGAAGTAATGAAAGAGCTTGCCAAAGAGGGTATGACAATGGTGGTTGTAACTCACGAAATGGGCTTTGCGCGCGAGGTCTCGGACCGTGTGATCTTTATGTCGGATGGAAAAATTGTCGAAGAAGGTACTCCTGACGAGATTTTCACCAGTCCCCAAGACCCCCGCACAAAACAATTTTTACAAAGTATACTTTAATTTTTAAGGAGATTAAGTATGATTCTTACAATTGATATAGGAAACACAAACATTGTACTTGGCGGTTTTATTAATGACGAGATTGTTTTTGTCGCGCGTATGGCTACCGATACAACAAAAACCGAGGACGAATACGCAACCAAAATCAAAAGTGTACTGGCCCTCCATAATGTTAATAAATCTGAAATTTCCGGTGCTATTATTTCTTCGGTTGTGCCGCCGCTTAATGCAGTTTTCAGCAAAGCGATAGGCCTTGTGTATAATGTCAAACCCATAATGGTCGGCCCCGGAATAAAAACCGGAATCAATATTCACTGTGACAATCCGTCTAGTGTCGGCGCAGACCTGATTTGCGCTTGTGTTGCCGCACATCACCTTTATGGCAGCCCCTCTCTTATTGTAGATATGGGTACCGCCACAAAAATTATGGTTATGGACAGAAATGGTGTGTTTATCGGGGTTTCCATTATCCCCGGTGTAAACATCGCACTCAAAGCGCTTGCAAGCGGAACGGCTCAGCTTCCGCAAATAAGTTTAGAAGCACCAAAGTCGGTTATCGGCAAAAATACAGTTGACTGTATGAAGTCAGGAATTGTATTTGGAAACGCCAGTCTTATCGATGGTATGATTGATCGTTTTAATGAGGAAATGGACGAAGATTTACCCATAGTTGGTACAGGCGGCCTTGCTTCTACAATTCTTTGCCATTGTAAGCACGAGATAACACTTGATCCTGACCTTTTACTTAAAGGACTTAATATTTTGTATAAGAAAAACAATTAATTTGTGTGATATATTCCTCTACCAAAGAGGTTTATATAGAAATTTAAAGCGTTGTATCGCTATTTTTAGGCGAACGACAGCAAGGAGGAAATTTTATGAAAACACAAAAACTAACAACAAAGAATATGGTTCTGGCCGCAATTCTTACCGCTTTGGTAATAATCTTGCAGTTTATGGGCGCATTTGTAAAATTGGGACCATTTTCAATCTCACTCGTTTTAATACCGATTGTCATCGGCGCAGCATCTTGCGGTAAAGGTATCGGTGCCTGGCTTGGCTTTGTTTTTGGCATTGTTGTACTGGCAAGCGGCGATGCAGTGGCGTTCTTAGCAATAAACCCACTTGGCACAGTCCTTACCGTTCTTTTAAAAGGTACTCTATGTGGATACCTTGCAGGCCTTTCCTACAAAGCTCTTGAAAAGTCCAACCGGACTCTTGCAGTTGCGGTTTCTGCAGTTGTTTGCCCTCTTGTAAACACTGGGATTTTTCTACTTGGATGCCTTGCATTTTTTATGGGAACTATCGCCGAATGGGCTCAAGGCTTTGGTTTTGGAAACAATGTTGCAGAATATATGATTTTTGGTCTTGTCGGTGCAAACTTTTTATTTGAGCTTTTGACTAATATAATTTTAAGCCCAATCATTGTACGACTTTTAAGCATAAGAAAGGCAAACTGATATGTCTGATAAATTCTCACGAACAGAAATGCTTTTAGGATACGAGAATATGAAAAAATTAAAAACCGCCCATGTGGCGGTTTTTGGTCTTGGCGGAGTTGGCGGCCACACGGTCGAAGCCTTAGGACGCTGTGGCATTGGACGTTTTTCGCTTTTTGATAGCGACGTGGTTGCCGAAAGCAACCTTAACCGTCAGATTATAGCAACAAAAGACACCATCGGCATGAACAAAACCGAAGCTATGCGGGATAGGATTTTAGCAATTAATCCTGATGCTAAAGTCGAACTTTATAACGTCTTTTATCTGCCCGAAAATGCCGACGCCTTTCCTCTTGACAAATACGACTACATTGTTGATGCTATTGATACTGTAAGCGCCAAAATCGAGCTTGCTGTTCGGTGTGAAAAACTTAATATTCCCCTTATAAGCTCTATGGGCACGGGGAATAAACTAAACCCAACCGCTCTTACTGTAACTGATATATATAAAACCTCAACTTGTCCCCTGGCGAGAGTTATGCGACGCGAACTAAAAAATCGAAATGTAAAAAAACTAAAAGTTGTCTACTCCAAAGAAACTCCGATAAAGCCACTGTTTCAGGATAATTTATCAAAAAAGCAAACTCCCGGGAGCTGTTCTTTTGTTCCATCCGTTGCAGGACTGATTATTGCAAGCGAAGTTGTAAAAGACCTATGTAATACAAAATAAAAGAAGTGCCTATGCATAGGCACTTCAGACCACTGACAAAGTCAAATGTCGGTGGTCATTTTTTTTGCAAAAAGTCTTTAAAAAGTAAGTAAAATGTGGTATAATAAAAGTATAGAAAACGGCGTACTAATGGGGTGTTGAGATGCTTTTAGAAGGAACAAAC
>JAZNSF010000002.1:0-2702 GCA_045591095.1 Clostridia bacterium
TTATCATTAAGTGCATCTATATCACCGGAGCGAACCATCAATTCTGCTTCATTTGTGTTTTTTAACACAACCGTTTTCTGACTCCAATCTCCATTCTCGGCATCCGAAGCTGCAAATACTGTGGATGCCATCATTGTGACAGTCATAGTTGCCGCCAATATAATCGCAAGTAATTTTTTCATATCTTCATAACCTCCTTAAAATCCGAATAAATCTTTTATTCCGCCGAAGCCCTGTTGTTTGGGTTCGGGTTTTACATAATCAAAACCGCCTGTGGGTTCCGAAATATTAAAGCCAATATTGGGACAGTCGGGATCGCCCTCAAAACAATGCTCTGTATCAACATGATAGCAAACGTCATTTACTTTTTTATAAAGATGTGCTATGCTCGGATACTGACCAGCCTGTGTAAATCCGTTTTGCATGAGTATCTGTCTGTACTGCTCGACTGCGTTTGCCGCCCCAAGGTGGTTTCCCTTAAAGTCTGCCGAGAAGGTGATATAATCGCCGTAATCTTCTATATAGTAGTTACTTCCGCCGCAGTTCCATTTGGGATAAGCTGAAAGCTTTTCATCCCACTCTGCCATTATCTTTGCGTTTTTGTCTGCCGCCGCTTGTTCTTCGGCAATGGCTGACGGTAATTTAGCTCCGCAGTCCTGACAGAATTTTGTGCCGATGGCGTTCTGCTTTCCGCAGGCGGTACAAACTGCACCCTCGGCTACCGTCTGTTCGGGGAGTGCCGTTCCGCATTCGGGACAGAACTTTTTATCTGCCGTGGTCGGCTTTTCACAATTCGGGCAAACCTTCATATTTTTTGCAGCCTCGGTAGCGTAATTATTTACGCTTCTTTCCAAATTTGCAAATGCGCCCTGAAAACCGCCGCCCTGAGTTTCACCTCCGTTTTGATTGCCTGCGGCATTATCTATATGACCTGCCGCTTTGTTTGCAAGATCTGTGGCTGTCGGCTCGATTGCTTTGCCTATTGCATCGCCAACGGCTCTGCCGATTCCCTGACTCACACCTCGTCTGATTGCTCTTTCCAAATCAAAGAAACTCATAACTTATGCCTCCTTCAAATTATCATTCATACAAATTCCGATTATGTCTTTCTCATCCTGCTTTAACATAAAACTACAGGTTCCGCAGGTTTTGTCCTCACCGTCAGCGTATGGACAGTCTTCTGTAATGACATCTACCCATTTTCTGCCACCGGGGGTTATTCTTGGACATTCGATAAAATCGGGATATTCGCCAAGATGCTTCTTGCTCAGCTCATCATATCGAAAGGTAATTTCAAGTGAATCGCCGTCAAGAGTGTAAACCTTCTTTTTGTCATCCCTCATACGCTAACACCTCTTTTCGTTTATGTTACTTATATTATACAGGCAAAATTTTCTTAAAAATAGTCCCGTTTTGTGGGTAAAAAAGTACAATTTTTGATACTTTTTTTGCCAAATTAAGGCTTTCCAAAAGACCTCAAATCCCCGAAAAGCCAGTAAACAAGCCACTTTCAAAGAAAAAAGCACCCCGTTCGCAAGCGAACGAGATGCAAAAAATATTTTTTATCTTTTTAAGTAGTTTTGAAGGTCTATTTTTTTGTTGATGCAAAGCTTCTGATATATGTGCTTTATATGGTTTTTAACCGAGCTTTCCGATATATTAAGATGCACAGCAATTTCTTTTGTTCCCCAATCACGGTTATACAGCATTGCTATACTGATTTCCAGTGGCGAAAGGGTGTGTGAGTAGTCGTGTTCATCAGGCTTGTGCAGACGATACCAGCCGTCATTAAATTCCTTTACAACCTTCATTATCTTTTTATAGTCTTCGGGATAGTCTGTTTTTAAACACTGTTCTGTAAGACCTTGAAGCAAATTATGATGTATGCCGAACAGCTTTATAAAGCCGTCATGTTTTGCAGTTTCCCATGCAATCATAAAGTGCTGTCGGGCAAGAAGAGGCTTTTTAAGTCCCATAAAGGATGCTGCCGCAACTATAAGCACATAAATTGCCGCAACCGGATAAAAGCTGTTGCAAAAAGCAAGGGCTGTATCACATATACCGATTGCTCTTTCAAAATTCCTTTCTCTGTATGCCTTGTACGCCAATATGTATGCTCCGTAAAGTCTTATGCCGTTCGGAAGAAAGTGCAGATATTCCTCAAGGGGCGGCACATCGGGAACAGGCACGTTCAAAAGATATTTTCCGATATATGCGGTAAGCACACCGATAGCATGTAGCTCTTTTGGTGCGTCTTGGTTATTAAGCCCTTTCTCCAGTTCTTTGGATACACGCTCGGAAAAGAAGCCGGCAAGGTGAATATGACCTCTGAATATATTTGCAAACGTACACATAACGTTGGCAGAATAGCGAAGCGATTCGTCATCTGAGTCAAAATACTGCTCCAAAAGCTGTGCGGCTTCTTCTGCCTGACCACGATAATAGTAGTATTCGGCAAGAGCAATATTTTTGTCATCAGGATCGGGAATAGATTCGATAAACTTCATCGCTTCTCCCACGTTAAAGGAGCAACGAAGGAGCGGAAGCTGATAACGGGTAACAGTTTTCTTAGGCGTTACTTCATTTGTCTTCAGCGGCTCTTTAATATCATCCGGTATCCACCAGACACGGTTATCAAAGTATGCACCCGGAAGTCTGCCTTCCTTTGCCCATTTTTGGATTGCACGGCTTGTTACGCCCAT
>JAZNSF010000003.1:0-7981 GCA_045591095.1 Clostridia bacterium
TATTTTTACAATCATGAAAGGATTCAATTAAAAGCAAAGCTGACTCCGCTTGAAAAACGAAGTCAGTATGTTGCCTAAAATTTAATATTAACTACCATAAGGCTGTTTTTGTGCTGTCTGCACAAACTGGGGCAGTTCAAAATTCGTTTCTGCCGCTTTTTATTACTTATTGAAAAACTCAAATGTAATTTTTGTCTTATATTCTTCACCTGGTGCAATAAACTTAAGAGTGCCGTTTTCTCTCATTACTTTTCTGCCATCGGGAGTACAGTTTGCAGGCTCAAGTCCAAGTACATATTCGCCTACACCCATCATCTTCCACTCGATAAACCAGTCAAGCGTTCTTTTGTCAAAGGTCATCTTAATTCCCTTGTTGATATCAGGGTTAAAGATACTTACTGTAGCTTCGTTATTTTCGGCCTTAACATCGTGGAAATAGCATCTTTCCTCATAGCCAAGCTGAGGTTTTTCCATTATCAGGGCTTTTTCTATATCAGCTTCTGAAATCTCGTTTCTTCCCTTTACAGAATTTGACGGGATATCCACGATTGCATTTTCAGAAACAAGCGGATAGCCCATATTGAAGTGATAAAGTATCATACATGGTGATGTTTTTGAATCAACATTTTTTATAGAGTCTTCAATCGTCAGTTTGTTCTCGGTCTTTGAGCAAATGAATTTGCGCTTTAAAACAAGCTTTTTCCCAAAAAGCGATGCGTCCCTTACGCTTGCTTCAACAACAATCGCCGAATCTGTTTCGCTGTACGCATAATTTTCGCATGGGGTATTTGAAATTGTACCATGAAGTGGCAAACTTTCACCATCATCTTCGCAAGGCGAGCCTGCTGCCAAAAGGCCGCAAGTTGTCAAAAATCCTGCAGTGAATGACTTCAAAAAGCCAAGTCCCTCTTTGTCAAAATAGCTTGGTGCAACATAGCCACAAGGTGCAAAAAATCCCATATTGTCACCTTTAAATGAGAGCCTGGATATGTCCATAGCACGGTCTGCCGAAAGCGAAAACGCAAGGCCCTTGCCGTTTCTTACATTAAGAAGAGTCATACCCTTGCCCTTACCTTTTAAAAGTGCTACCTCTTCAACGCCCGAAACTTGAGTTGGGTGTCCTATGTATTCGTTATAATTCATTTTTTCATACCTTCCTTATCGTTTAATATTTTTATATTACTTTAGTTAAAGAACTTTTTATCAAGCGCACGGTACTGGATGGCTTCGGCTATATGCTCGGCTTTTATGTTTTCTTCTCCCGAAAGGTCCGCAATTGTCCTTGCAACTTTCAAAATCCGGTTATACGCTCTTGCGCTTAACCCAAGTGCATCAAAAGCCTGTCTTAAAAGTTCACCGCTTTCTTCGTCCAAAGCACAATATTTTTTGATAAGCTCGGGTGTAAGCTGACTGTTTGAGTATACACCGCGGCACTTATACCTTTCCAGCTGAACTTTTCGTGCAGCATTTACTCTTTTCTTAATCTCCGCCGAGCTTTCTCCCGTATCTTTCGCCTCAAGCTCCTCGTATTTTACCGCAGGAACTTCAATATGTAAATCAATTCTGTCAAGCAGCGGACCACTGATTTTGCTCATATACTTCATTATCTGCGTCTGACTGCAAGTGCACTCGCGCGTAGGGTCACCATAAAAGCCACAGGGGCAAGGATTCATTGACGCAACCAGCATCACACTGCAAGGGTATGTAACTGTCCCACCCGCACGGGTGATTGTAACCTCCCCGTCCTCTAAAGGCTGACGCATCGCCTCAAGCGCATCACGTCTGAATTCAGGAAGCTCGTCCAAAAACAAAACGCCGTTATGCGAAAGACTTATCTCGCCGGGTTTTGGGCTTGAACCTCCGCCCGAAAGTCCCACTGACGAAATTGTATGGTGTGGATGCCTGAATGGACGCCTTGACAGTATCGGACTTTTTTCGGACACAAGCCCTGCAATACTGTGTATCTTGGTTACCTCCAAAGCTTCCCCAAAACTCATATCAGGTAGAATTGACGGTATCCTTTGTGCAATCATTGTTTTTCCCGAGCCGGGCGGGCCTATCATAAGTAGGTTGTGACCACCTGCCGCCGCAATTTCGAGTGCACGTTTTACAAATGGCTGACCCTTGACATCCTTAAAATCATAAATATCCTCTTCTTTTGAAGAAAGCATAGTGTCAACATCCACAGAATAAGGCTTAAGAGGCTGTTGCTTGGTAAAGTGTAGGACAAGCTCTTTGAGATTTTTTACTCCATACACTTTCATTCCATCAATCACGGCTGCTTCTTTGGCATTTTCTATTGGAACATAAACATTTTTAACGCCTCTTTGATACGCCGAAATGACCATTGGAAGCACTCCGTTTACTCGCCTTAAATCACCGTTAAGAGAAAGTTCTCCCAAAAATATTGTCTCCTCTTTGGAAACTGAAAGCTGCTCAGATGCCTCCAGAATTCCGACAGCAATAGGTAAATCAAAATGGGTTCCCTCTTTTTTGACATCTGCCGGGGCAAGGTTTACTGTAATGCGTTTTGACGGCATAACTAGCCCTGTATTTTTTACGGCGGCACGAATTCTTTCTTTTGACTCCTTAACCGCCGCGTCTGGAAGTCCAACCATATCAAATGCCGGCATGCCGTTTGAAATATCTACCTCAACATCCACAAGATATCCGTCAATACCCAAAAGAGCGGCACTGTTTATTTGTGAAATCATTACCGAAACATATCCTTTCAGATTGATTTTTGTAAATTTAGTTTTTTTCGGAACGTTGTCTTACCGATTCATAAAGCAGTATCCCTGCCGCGACAGATGCATTTAAGGATTCGGCCTCACCAAGCATCGGGATTTTTACCAAAAAATCGCACTTTTCGCGCGTTAAGCGGCTAAGGCCTTCGCCCTCACTTCCGATTATTATTGCCAGCGCTCCTGTTAAATCTGCTTTTGTGTAAATGGTGCTACCCTCAAGCGCTGTACCTGCAACCCAAAGTCCTTCTTCCTTAAGCTTGTCAATGGTCGCTCCTATATTTGTAACTCTTGCAACAAGTGTGTATTCCACAGCCCCTGACGAAACCTTCGAAACAGTAGAATTAAGTCCTACGCTTCGGTTTTTGGGGATAATCACACCATGGGCACCTGCGGCATTTGCGCATCTTATTATGCTTCCAAGATTGTGTGGGTCTTTAAGTCCCTCGGCAATCAGGATAAGCGGTTTTTCGCCCTTTTCTCGCGCTTTTTCCAAAATGTCGTCAACTTCTGCATAAGAATGAACTGCCGCAAAAGCAAGTACGCCCTGGTGGTTGCCGCCCGATGACAGTTCATCAAGTTTTTTGCGATTTACGAGAGTATAGTGAATTCCTCTCTTTTTTGCCAAGGAGGTAATTTCGCCCAAGCGGCTGTGTCTTGTGCCATCCAGTATAAAAATCTTGTCTATTTCCCGTCCCGAGCTAAGTGCCTCAAATACAGGATTTGTACCAAAAATTCTATCTTCCATAGTTTTTCTCCAAATTTTAAACAATTTAATATTTATTAATTTTATCATAGGTAAATAAAAAAGGCAATAAAAAATTTACCGTCGGGGTAAAATCAAATTATGTTCTTTACGATAAGTCATAATATTACAAAAGTTTGCTTTCAAAACACTTGACCTTGGGCAAAAAATAATGTATTATATATACTAGGACAGTGGGAACGAGTGTTTTTTTGTTCCCTAAAACTTAGTGGGAGGAAATACCATGAGTGTTGAAATAAAAAACGAACGAGGTAACATCAGCATTTCAAGTTCAGTTATTGCAAATCTTGCAGGGTATACCGCAACACAGTGCTACGGCGTTGTGGGTATGTGCTCAAGGTCAGGCAAGGACGGGATTGCAGGCCTCTTGAAAAAAGAAAATATGGATAAGGGTATCAAGGTACGCACCGACGGAGGCGTGATTGAGATTGCCCTTTATATAATTGTAGAATACGGACTCAACATCGGCACGATTGGCGAAACCATCCGAAAAAGCGTAAAATACAACGTAGAAAAGCTTACGGGTATGGAGGTTTCAAGTGTTCAGGTTAACATCGAAAGTGTTCGTGTTGAACAGTAATATTAGAGGGAGATTAGACTTATGAACAATATAGATAACCAGATGCTAAGGCTTATGACAAAGTCAGCCGCCGCGCATCTTAAAAATAACCGCAAGCTGGTTGACGATTTGAATGTCTTTCCGGTTCCTGACGGCGATACCGGAACAAACATGAGTCTTACCTTCAGCGGTGCCAGCGAAATGGTACTTGCCGAAGAATATCCTACTGCAGGTAAGCTGGTTACAGGTCTTGCATCTGCAGCACTTCGGAATGCGCGTGGTAACTCAGGCGTTATTTTGTCACAGATTATCCGCGGTTTTTCCAAAGCACTTGAAAATAAAGAAGACCTTACCACCTTGGACATTAAAGACGGCTTTGTGTCTGCAAAGGCTACGGCTTATCGTGCGGTAATGAAGCCAACCGAAGGTACAATTCTTACCGTTGTTCGCGAGGTTTCAGAGTTTGCTGCCGAAAATTATTCTGATTTTGATGACGTAACCGACTTTCTTAGGGCAATAGTTGAAGCCGGCAACAAAAGTCTTGATAATACCCCAAACCTCCTCCCTGCCCTTAAAAAAGCAGGTGTTGTCGATGCGGGCGGCAAAGGCTTTATGCTTCTTCTTGAAGGTGCATATCTTGCCCTCAAAAACGGCGAGGCGGTTGAGGCAGAGGATAAAACAGCTACGGTTTCCAGTGTTAAAGTGGGCACTTCCACAGCTGATATCAAATACCTTTACTGCACCGAATTTTTAATTAACAAAAAAGAGGCTCGCAACATATCGCAGTTCCGCACAGCAATCTCCGAAAAAGGCGACTGCATGCTGGTAATTGATGACGAAGATATCGTTAAAGTCCACATCCACACAAACCATCCCGGCTTTGTGCTGGAGCAGGCGCTGAAATTGGGCGAGCTTACAAATCTTAAAATTGACAATATGAAGTATCAGCATAACCAGTCTGTCAAGGAAGAAACTTCGTCTGGCGACGAGGTTTCTTCTGACGCACCTGAAGCACCTACCAAAAAATACGGGTTTGCTGCGGTTTCGGCAGGCTCGGGTCTTTCAGAAATATTCCGTTCACTTGGTGTTGACCAGATAATCGAGGGTGGACAGACAATGAATCCAAGTACTCAGGATTTACTTTCGGCAGTGGAAAAAATTCCGGCTGAGGTTGTGTTTATCTTACCAAACAACAAAAATATTATTCTTGCGGCAGACCAGGTCGACGCTCTTACCGAAAAAACTGTTCTGGTTGTTCCGACAGTAAATATCCCTGAAGGAATTTCAGCTATGACAGCATTTGACGAAAGCCTCGCGCTCAAAGAAAACCTCGAAGCAATGAAAGCCTTTGCATCACTTGTAAAGTGTGGTCAGGTTACCTTTGCAGCGCGCGACACAAACCTTGACGGAATGGAAATCAAGCTTGGCGACTGTTTGGCAGTCTCAGGAAAAGAAATTTCGGCAGTTACTTCTACTCCCGAAGAATCGGTTATCGCTCTTTGCGAAAAAATGGTGGACGACGAAACCGGTGTAATCTCGGTATATTATGGTGAGGACATAAGCGAGGATACTGCCGACAAGCTCGCAAAAGATTTGGAAGAAAAATTCCCATGTCTTGACGTGTCAATTATAAACGGCGGTCAACCGGTGTATTTTTATATCGTTTCAGCAGAATAAATTATTATGAAACTAAATGATAATATTAAGTATGTAAAAGGAATAGGTGAAGCTAGAGCCAAGCTTTTTTCAAAGCTTGGCATCTTTTGCGTCCAGGATCTCTTGTTTCACCTGCCAAGAACTTTAGAAGACCGCACCGAAACTAAGAAAATATCCGAACTTATGGACGGCGAAACCGTGTGCGTAAAAGCAACTCTTGCATCAGGAATCAAAACCTATCGGTCGCGAAACCGCGTAAGTGTCACCCAATGTACTGTCTCTGACGGCGAAGCTTTGATGAAAGTGACCTGGTTTAATGCTCCATACATCGCGAATACCTTAAAAACGGGCGGCAAATTTACCTTTTTTGGCAAGGCAATCTGGCGCGGACAGTTTTTCGAGATGCTAAATCCCGTCACCGAAAGCGAAGCTTCGGTAAAAAAGACCGGGAAAATTCTGCCGATTTATCCTACCTGTAGCGGACTTGGACAGCATAGCATCCGAAATGCAATAGAGGCTGTATTTGAAAACCTCACCGAAACACCACAGGATATAATTCCATCTCTTGTTTCCGAAAAACATAATCTTATTCCCTTTCTTTCGGCGCTTAAAGCTATACATATGCCAAAGTCTTTTGAAGATTTTGAAAATGCACGAAGACGTCTTGCATTTGAAGAGCTTTTTGTGTTACAAACAGGAATTGGCATGCTCGCAAGCGAACGAAAACGATATACTGCAGTGCCCATAAAAAATGTAAAAGCTATTTTGGATTTTGCAAAAAACTTATCTTTTGAACTAACAAATGCTCAAAAACGGGTTATAAACGAAATTGCAAGAGACCTTACGTGCTCAACGCCTATGAACAGGCTCGTCCAGGGTGACGTAGGCTCGGGCAAAACAATCGTTGCGGCTTGTGCGATGTATGCAGCGGCAAACAGTGGCTTTCAGTCTGTGATGATGGCACCTACCGAAATTCTGGCGGTGCAGCATTTTAAAAATCTGAAAAAGCTTTTTGAGCCTTTTGGTTTTGAAACAATACTCCTTAGCGGAAGTATGCCTGCGTCCGAGCGCCGCGCTTCTTTGGAAAAAATCAAAGACGGCAGCGCAAAAATTATTGTAGGAACTCATGCCCTTATATCAAAGGGTGTTGAATATAAAAATACGGCTTTGGTCATTACGGACGAACAGCATCGTTTTGGAGTACGGCAAAGAACCTTGCTTACCGAAAAAGGCTTTGGTGCGCATACTCTTGTGATGACCGCAACCCCGATACCACGTACATTGTCACTTATACTCTATGGTGACCTTGATGTATCCGTTATTGACGAGCTTCCCCCCGGCAGAAAACCAATCGAGACCTATGCTATGGACGAACATTCCCGAAAAAAAGTCTTTGACTTTGTCACAAAACAGCTTGATGAAGGCAGACAGGCATATATTATTTGCCCACTTATCGAAGAGTCCGAGGCGCTTATTGCCAAATCCGCAGTAGAATACGCCGAAAAGCTTAAAAAGACGGTATTTAAAAATTACCGCCTTGAAGTCATCCATGGTCGAATTAGCCCCAAAGAACGTGAGGCTATTATGTCTGACTTTTCTGAAGGCAAAATCAGTGTTTTAGTTTCTACCACTGTAATTGAAGTCGGTGTAGATGTGGCAAATGCTTCTGTAATGATTATCGAAAACGCCGAAAGGTTTGGTCTTTCGCAGCTGCATCAGCTTCGCGGCAGAATTGGGCGCGGCAACCACTCTTCCTACTGCATAATGTTTTCAGATGGCGGTAAAATCGCCGAAGAACGAATGAAAATTATGTGCGAAACCTCGGACGGCTTTAAGATTTCGGAAAAGGACCTCGAGCTTCGCGGGCCAGGAGAATTTTTTGGCATACGCCAGCATGGTCTGCCTGAACTTAAAATCGCAAATCTCGCAACCGATATGCTTCTTTTATCCCAAGCAAAAGGGGCCGCAGACGATTGTTTGGCAAAAGACCCGAAACTAATTTCCTCCGAAAACCGACCTTTGCAAGAAAAAATCCGCTCACGCTTTTTGGAAGTAAGCGAAAACGGAATACTTAACTAAAAACTAAAAGACTGCTGAAAACTTTTGTTTTCAGCAGTCAGACTACTGACAAACCCACCATTTTTAGGTGGGTTTGTGTCGTATATATCAGATTTTTAATAATTCTTGATAGAAATTGCCTATCCCTCTTCCAGAGGATATTTGCCATTTTCTTCATATTCTGTACTGCTGCAGTAA
>JAZNSF010000004.1:0-6857 GCA_045591095.1 Clostridia bacterium
ATAATATAATCTACAAGAAAACACTATCAAAAAGCCTCCCTTTACACAAGGGAGCCTTTTTTATAAGTGTCATTCATAAGTGTCGGAAAAATGTGGAATATTTTCCGACCACACTTTTTTGCTGATTTTACCCCCTAAAAAGCATAGTTTTTTAGAAAAATTAATAAGCAAATATATAAAAGTGTCGGTTTTTACCTTTTTCGGGGATAACCGCCAGAAGGAAATAACCATAACAGGGCACTATACTGAAAATTGCTATAATTGTTGACTTTACGGCGTATTTTTGCTATAATTTTGTTAGAATATAGGAATGGAGTGAATATTTGAGAAAAGGAGTGTTAATATGAAAAGGTTATTTGTAATAATTTCGGTAGTGTTTGCATTGTTGTTAGTGGGTTGCAATACAAACAAACCAAACAAACAGTCAGAAAAAGGTGACTTTAAGTTCTACTCTCTCGAATGGGGAAGTGATTGGGAAACCACACAAGAAAATGAGAACTTAAAAAATGCAAAATATGAGGTTACTGAAAATGGACCAAGACAAATAGTAAAATTGGAAGATTTAGAGTATTTGGGTGTAAAATTAGAAGTGGTAGGATTAGCATTTGATATCGGCGAAAAAGCAGAAACAAATGGATTACATAGTATTTTTTTGCAGTTTTCCGAAGAAAATGAAGAAATCTTGTTAACCAAATTAACTGAACTGTATGGAGAACCAAAAAATGCCTACACAGATAAAAATGGGGTTGAAAATCCAATTAATCCTGCTGGTTGGGTAAGTGGTGATACTATTGAGGATATTTTAACAGAAGAAGAAAAAGAATATTATCTTGATATGTTGCCAAAAGGATATGAACAAACAAGAATAGACGCACTTTTACGGTCACCTCTTGTTTCAATAAGATTTGACAAAGACCGTAATTTGGTAGAGTTTAATGGAAATAATGCGTCAGTTGTGTCCTATATACAAGCAGAATTGAAAGAGTAATGTTAATATTTACAATGGGCAAGGTTGCAAATCTTGCCCATTTCTTATGTATAAAAATCAATTTTTATTTGAAATCTCAACAAACAAATTATTCCACAGAAAATAAAGTTATAAAAACCAAAAAAAAGATTTGCAATATTTAGCATTGTGTTATATAATATTGTTGATTGTGACCGCATCTTTTGGTGAAGAGAAATTTGAAACCGTGGAAATTTTGAAAAATACGGTTGCCGGAACAATGGAGTCCAGCGATGCTTATGTAGAAATCGGCCCCAGAAATGGCAAATTAGATATTCAGCTTGAATCTGTTGTAGAAAAGCAGTTCGGCGAAGAAATAAGAGGGACAATCCAGGATGTTTTATTTATAACGTTTCAGATAATAATTAAAAGGAGGATATATTATGAGAGAAATAAACGCAAAAAGTATTACAGAAACTGTGAAAAGACTGTGCATTGATGCAAACTGCCATTTAAGTGGCGACTTAAAGAATTGCATCTCGGATTTTTACGAAAAAGAAAACTGGGCGCAGGCAAAGGAGATTTTGGGCAGAATCATCGAAAACTACGAGATTGCAGACGAAAGAAACCAGCCTGTTTGCCAGGATACCGGCGTTGCCTGTGTGTTTCTTAAAATCGGTCAGGATGTTCATGTAGACGGCGATATTAATGAAGCTATTAACGAGGGTGTCAGATTGGGTTATGGCGAAGGCTACTTAAGAAAGAGCGTTGTTCGCGACCCGCTGGACCGAGTAAACACCGGCGACAATACACCGGCTATGATTTATTACGAGATGGTTCCCGGTGACAAGATTGAAATTACCGTTGCTCCAAAGGGATTTGGCAGCGAGAATATGAGTCAGATTGCTATGCTTCGCCCGTCGGACGGACTTGAGGGCGTAAAGAAGTTTGTTCTTAAGGTTGTCGAGGACGCAGGCCCCAACCCCTGCCCGCCGATTGTTGTTGGTGTTGGTATTGGTGGAACATTTGACAAGGCGGCATATATGGCTAAAAAGGCACTTCTTCGTCCGGTAGATGAGCGGAACGAAAATCCTTTCTATGCTGAACTTGAAAAGGAACTTCTTGATGGAATAAATGGGCTTGGAATAGGACCTCAAGGCTTTGGTGGACTGACAACAGCACTTGCTGTAAACATTGAGACATTCCCAACACATATTGCGGGACTGCCTGTGGCGGTTAATATCAACTGCCATGTTACAAGACATATGACGGAGGTGCTTTAAAAATGGCTATATCAATTAACACTCCCTTGACAAGAGAAAAGGTTAAAACGCTTAAGGCGGGCGACAGCTGCCTTATATCAGGTGTGATTTATACCGCCCGGGATGCCGCACACAAAAGACTGTGCGAGCTTGTTGCCGAAGGGAAGGAACTTCCTCTTAATGTAAAAGACGCGATTATTTATTTTGTAGGTCCGACCCCTGCAAAACCCGGCCAGGCAATCGGTTCAGCTGGGCCGACAACTTCTTATCGTATGGATGCATACAGCCCAATACTGATAGCCGAGGGTCAGACAGGTATGATTGGCAAGGGCAAGCGCGGCCCCGAGGTTATCGCTGCTATGAAAGAGCATGGTGCAGTTTACTTTGGAGCAATCGGCGGTTGCGGCGCACTTCTCAGTGACTGTATAAAAAAGGCAGAAGTTATAGCTTATGACGACCTTGGTGCAGAGGCTATCCGCCGTTTAGAAGTTGAAGACTTTCCTGTAATTGTTATAATTGACAGCGAGGGGAATAACCTTTACGAAACAGGAAGAAAAGCTTACCTTGATGCAAACAAATAAAAGTTGATATTTTGTATCCAAAGGCACACTCTTAAAAGGGGCGTGCCTCTTTGATTTATTACATATGTTGAAAAAGTTTTAAAGTTGTGGTATAATTATAAAAAATTTCCGGGAGGGGTAATCATGAAAATACGGTTTTTTTTAATTATGGTATTTTGTTTAGCAACATCGTCGACGTTTGCATACCACGCCGAAAAGAATTATGAGTATATTGACTTCCCCGGGACAAAAACGGTTGAGCAAATAGATGGAGGATATGTCTTTCATATGCTTGATGGCAGCGAGATTTACCTTGACGAGTTTGGACAAATTATTGAAGATATGACAAATTCGATACAACCGGACGATGATAAGGACAATGACAAAAGCCAGAATATACAGATTGACGGGTTTAGGGTGATTGAAGTAATCGGTGAAAAAGGGGCGGTTGTTGAGGATAGAGAAACAGGCCTTTTGGGTGTTGTAACACTTGACGGAAAGGAAATCTTTCCTGCGAAGTATAAACAAATTGTGACAGAAGAGAGCCTGCTTTGGATGCTTAATGACGAAGGCAGCAGAAGTGTCATTGCGCATATTGACGGAAAAATTATTGAAAAGCAAGGATGGTTTGTTACAGGTATTGGAGATAATGGCTGGGTTGGTATATCTGCATACAATGAGCTGGAGAACAAAGATGCGGATAGGTTTATTGACCTTGACGGAAATACAATGCTGACTATTCCTGATGGTTACAACATTCAAACCGGCTTCAGCGAGGGCAAGGCATCTGTTGTGTCTAATATAGTGTATGGGAGATTTGGTAGTACTTCTTATATAAATGAAAACAACGAAACCGTTGTGGAGCAAATTGACGATATAAACAACTGGACTATGGGCGGCGAATTTAAAAATAATATTGCTGTAGTTGGTGTTGGATTGGGGAAAGCAGGTTCCAGGGGCAGACTTTTGATAAGGTATATAGGGGATACCCCTTCGGATTGGGCAAAGACTGAAGTTGAAAAGGCAATTGGGTCAGGGTATGTACCTGAAGGAATGCAGGGCCTTTATAGAAATACTGTCAGCCGGGAAGAATTTTGTGAAATTACAGCGAATATGTTGGAAAAGGTAGGGAAGCTAAGTGAGCAGGCTAAAAATGCCCCTAGTCCATTCTCTGACACAGAAAGTCGGGCAGTTGCCGCGCTACACTATTTGGGAATAATTGATGGATGCCCCGTATGGTCAAGAGGTATGGGAGAAAGGGTGCTATTTTGCGGCGAGGACAAAGTACACAGAGAGCAAGCTGCAAAGATTTTAACCAAAACCTTTGAAATAATGTATGGAGAAATCATTGACGAGGTAGTTACACTGCCCAAATACGAGGATGACACAGAGATTTCGGATTGGGCAAAGCAATATGTCTATAAAGCAACGGCAAAGAAAATTTTACAGGGCGAGCCAGGGACGAAGATTGCGGTGTCATACTTTTATCCCGGGAACGGATTTACAAGAGAACAAGTGATTGTGACAATGCAAAGATTATTGCAAATAGCGCAAAATAAAGATTAAATGGGAGAA
Source organism: Clostridia bacterium (assembly GCA_045591095.1). Classification (GTDB taxonomy): domain Bacteria; phylum Bacillota; class Clostridia; order Monoglobales; family Monoglobaceae; genus SIG440. The sequence goes on from JAZNSF010000004.1 coordinate 4,344, forward strand.
AGTTATGGATTGGATTGAACTTAAAATTACAACCACTCGCGAGGGGATTGAGCTTATATCCGATGCGCTTTATGACCTTGGGATTACCGGGATTGAAATCATTGATAAGGACGATTTCAAAGAGTTTTTGGAAAACAACCGAAAATACTGGGACTATGTGGACGAGGAACTTGAAAAGCTTAAAACCGCAGACAGCTGTATAAAAGTTTACCTGAGCAATGATGAAGATGGCAAGGCTCAGCTTGAAGAGATAAAAGCGGCAATTTTGGCGCTTGATATCGACGGAACAATGTTTCATACCGAAAATATGCGCGACGAGGACTGGTCCGAAAACTGGAAGCAGTACTTTAAGCCGATGGAAGTCGGGGAGAAGGTAATGATTGTGCCCGAGTGGGAGAAAGCGCCCGAGACCGACAGGGTGAAGTTTGTTATAAACCCTGGGCGAAGCTTTGGCACAGGCTCGCACGAAAGCACCAGAATGTGCATTGAGGAAATTGAAAAGTATCTGAAGAAAGGCGACAGCGTGCTTGATTTGGGTTGTGGGTCAGGGATACTTTCGGTAATCGCGCTGCTCCTTGGGGCAAAAGAAGCGTATGCTGTTGATATTGACCCGATGGCGGTAGAAACGGCATATGACAACCTGGTGCTTAACAATCTTTCCAAAGAAATATACCACGGATTTGACGGAGATATAACTACTGACCAGGAGCTTTGCGAAAAGCTAAAAGAAAATAAATGCGACGTGGTTTTAGCGAACATTGTTGCGGATGTAATAATTAACTTATCAGGCTACGTAAAGGACTTTATGAAGCCTGACGGCGTGTTTATTTGTTCGGGGATTATCATAGAACGCAAAGACGAAGTCCGTGAGGAATTGGAAAAAGCAGGCCTAAACATAATCGAAGAAAGGGTTATGGGCGAATGGGCAGCGTTTGTGGCCAAGCTTAAATAAATGGAAACAACTCGGGTTAGGAGAGCCTAATCCGAGCAAAAAACATTTTTATCTAAAAAGCACTTGACAAAAGGGGAATTAGAGGATATAATGGTGTAGTTGTAATTCGAGGCGTGGCGCAGTTTGGTAGCGCACCTGGTTTGGGACCAGGGGGCCGCAGGTTCGAATCCTGTCGCCTCGACCATAATAGCGAGATGATATTACTGTCAGTAGTGTCATCTCGCTTTTTTATGCGGTTTTCTGAGGTTTTAAGTTCAAAATTTTTCGAGGACAAATTTGTTACTGTCAATAGTATTTTTGAAAGATTTGAACCCTCACCCTAAATTCAATATCAATTCCAAAGCACAGAGTAAATTTTCTACTCTGTGTTTTTTTATTTGAATTTAAGGAGGAAAACTTTAATGAAACTAAATGGAAATTTTACTATTATACCTAACGAATTTATTAACGACTCAAGGCTCGATGTATATGAATTTCGTATCCTTTGTTACCTGATGAGATTATCAGGATGCAACTCTTCCTGCTACCCCTCTTACGAAACCATTGCAAGAGAAACCGGAATGAGTTTGTCAAAGGCAAAGAATGGAATTAAGAGTTTAATTGCACACGGAATAATTGCCAAAGAGAACCGAGAGAAAAAGTCCGGAGGTGCTGCATCAAATCTCTATGTGGTGTGTGTAAAAACCACCGATGAGGATGATGAGGTTGCAGAAAACACTACCGACAGTATTCCTGATGACTCACTCTCTAGTGTGTCTGAAGAACGAGGTGGTGTTCAAGATGACTGCAATAAATATATAAATAAAAATATTAATTATTTTATTAATAACCATCTATCATCAATAGAAGATTTGATGGATCGTGCAGAAACATATGAACTGAATGGACTGACAAAGAAGAATTATGAATCGGCTATTGAGATTATGTTTAATTCAGAATCAATTTCGGTTGGCGGTGAAATTATTCCCCGTGAAATTGTTCGCAGGCGATTAGAAAATATCAGCTACGAGCATATCGTCTATGTCGATAATAATATGCCGAGGAAAATTGTTAACGGCAAGGTTGAAATTCAAGCCAGAAGTCCTGTTCCATATATCATAACTGCTCTATATAATGCACTCCGATATACGGCAGATGAAATTGTAAAGATGGAATACGGAGATGATGTATCTGCTGACCTCTTCTGGAAGGAGGATGACGATGAGATATTTATATAATCAGCAAAACAAATTCGGGAATTGTTTTATACTTCCCAATTCCATTATGCAGCTGGATTTAAGTCCACTCGCTCGGCTGATATATTTTTATCTCGTCTACATTGAGGACAGAAAAACTTATCAGTGCTATCCGAGTTACAAAACCATCGGTAAGGCACTTAACATTGCAAGCAAAACTACAGTCGCTAAATATGTAAGAGAGCTTGAAGATAAGTGTCTTATCTATACGGAGCCGACAGAAGTAATTCTGAAAAATGGTAAGAAGCAAAATGGAAATTTAAAATATACAATTCGTCCTATACAGGATGCAGTTGAATATTTCCACCAACAGCAGATGAAAAAGTT
>JAZNSF010000005.1:0-44704 GCA_045591095.1 Clostridia bacterium
TTCAAAATCTTTAATATGTCGATATTTTCTTTGCATAACAAAACCTCCTATGGTAGTTATTTTAATTCTACCATAGGAGGCTGTTTTTTTCTATTGTCCATTTTTACTGGACCTGTTCAGTAAGGGTGGCTGTTTTTTATATTTATAATATTATGCAGATAAGTCCGCCCGAGCCTTCGTTGATAATTTTTTGAAGTGTTTCCTGCATCTTCATCTGTGCGTCATCAGGCATATGGTTTAGTTTGTTGTGAAGTCCCTCGTTTACAAGCTCGTGGAGAGACTTCCCAAATATGTTTGACTCCCAAATCTTTTTTGGGTCGGTTTCAAATTCGTTAAGAAGATAATGCACCAGTTCTTCGGACTGTTTTTCGGTGCCAACTATTGGACTTACCTCGGTTTCGATATCTGCTCTTATCATATGTATCGACGGTGCCGAGGCTTTGAGTCTTACTCCAAAGCGGTTGCCCTGCTTGACAATTTCGGGCTCTTCCAAGGTAAGCTCGTCAATTGACGGCGATACAATCCCATAACCTTTTTGTGAAACTTCCAAAAGTGCTGATTGAACCTTGTCGTATTTTTTCTTTATGCTTGACATTTCCATCAAGAGATGCATAAGTCCTTCTTCGTCGGTTATACCAAAGCCGGTCATATCGTTTATTATTTCGTAGAAAAGATTTTTGGGTAAATTAAGCATTAAGCTTATACTGCCATCAACCATATTTATATCACAAAGCTCGATACTTTCGGCCAAAGTGCATTCACCCAAAGTTTCTTTCAATCCCTCGGCGTCCGAAAGCTTTAAGGGGCACTTTATGCTATCCATTACAAACTTTTGGATTTCTTTTTTTATTGGATGAGTAGAATCGATTGCATCAAGCCACTCGGGAAGATTTATACGAACTTCGGTTATAGGAAATGCAAGAAGAAGATTTTTTATAATAGAATTTACATCATCTGCGCGAAGCTCCATACAATTTATCGCAAGTACGGATGCACCATATTTTTTCTCCATCTCGCGTCTATATTCTTGGCAAGCCTCGGAATATGGATTTATGCTGTTTAAAATAATTATAAAGGGCTTTCCTATCTCTTTAAGCTCGGCCACGACACGTTCTTCAGCCGAAACATAGTCTTCTTTGGCGATATCTGTAATGCTTCCGTCGCAAGTTACTACAATCCCTACTGTTGAGTGGTCGCAAATTACTTTTTGGGTACCCATTTCAGCGGCCTCGGTAAACGGCATTGGGTTTTCGGACCAGGGCGTCATTACCATTCGGGGATTTTCGTTTTCGATATACCCAAGGGCACTTTCTACAATATACCCAACACAGTCAATAAGCCGGGTTTTAAGACAAATACTGTCACCGATACGAATTTCTGCCGCTTCGTTGGGAATAAATTTTGGCTCGGTTGTCATAATCATTCTGCCACCGGCACTTTGCGGAAGTTCGTCCATAGCTCGTTCGCGCTTGTAGCTGTCTTCAATGTTTGGAATAACCATGGTGTTCATAAAGTTTTTTATAAATGTTGATTTTCCGGTACGCACAGGCCCGACAACGCCTAGGTACAAATCGCCGTTTGTGCGATCTGCGATATCCTGGTAGATATTATATTCGGTCATTTTTGTTCCTCCCTGTTTTTTTTAGCTTTATTTATGGCTAATTTTCAGTCATTTTGGTAAATAATATGCACAGATAGACAGGTTTATGTTTTAAAAATATCTGTATTTTGAGTATAGCCAAAAATATGCCTTTTCATTGACAAAGACTTTTAGTTATGTTATCATAAAAATAGGCATTTTTTGCATAAGGGAAAGGGAGAAAAATGAAGAACACAAGCAGGCAGCAATATGCAGTTTTTATAGACATAGATGGTACCCTTATGGGAAGAAGTGACGACGCTCTTTTTGAAAATCTTGCGACCATTCAAAAGGTCAGAAGCCTTGGACACAAGGTTTTTATAAGCACAGGGAGAGCAACTTCTTATATCCCCACAAAGCTTAACCACAAAAGGAATTTTGATGGTGTTATTACAGGTGCCGGTGCTGTTTTGACGCTTGGAGACAACATACTTTATAAAAATCTGATGCCACGTGATTTGATTGAAAAGTTTAGCAAATATGTGATGGAAAACAATGTCCCGGGATTTTTGGAAGGTCATGAGATGATGTATCATTATGGTATTAAGTATGACCCTGAAAACGAGTGGTTTAAAGGGAGTAGTTGGATAGAAATAACAAACGAAAATATAACTGAAATCTTAGAAAACGATGTACCTATTGAAAAATTCAGTGTAATCGGTGATGTTCCCGAAGAATTAGACGAAATTATGGGCGAAGGTTGCACGGTTTTAAGATTTTCGAAATATGGTGAGGTAATCCAAAAAAGCTGTGGAAAGGCGAAGGCACTCCTAGATATAGCCAAGCATCTTGGGATTTTGCCTGAAAATACAGTCGCGATAGGCGACAGTATGAATGACTATGATATGATTGAAGCGGCCGGTATTGGCATTGTAATGGCAAATGGTTCTGATGAAGTAAAGAAGATTGCAGATTTTATTACTGACGATGTAGACAGTGCCGGTGTTGCGACTGCGTTAAAGCGGATATTTTGCCTTTGATTGGAGGGAAATTTAGTGAATAAAAAGCTTTTGTTTATAATAAACCCGCATTCCGGAAAAGGAAAGATAAAAGGCAAGCTGCTTGAAATAATTGATATTTTTGTAAAGTCAGGCTGGGATGTAGTGGTGCACACTACACAAAAAGTTCAGGATGCTTGTGATACGGTAAGTGATATTGGAGCAGATTTTGACAGAATTGTGGTTTCGGGCGGTGACGGTACTTTGAACGAAGTTATCCGTGGCATTATGGAAATCCCTGAAGAAAAAAGACCCGAAGTCGGATATATTCCTGCCGGCACAACAAATGATTTTGCTTCCAATATGAATATTTCAAGGAATATGATTAAGGCTTCGCAATCCATAGTAAACGGCACGCCGTTTATGTGTGATGTGGGTGGGTTTAACAAAAAACATTTTGCATATGTTGCGGCATTTGGTGCGTTTGCTGATGTTTCGTACGAGACACCTCAGCAGTACAAAAATACACTTGGTCAGCTTGCGTATTTCCTTGAAGGGATTAAAAAAATCTATAATTTGCCCTATTACAAAATGAAAGTTACCTGTGATGATAGAATAATTGAGGATGAGTTTATGCTTGGTATGGTTTCAAACAGCAACCGTATTGCTGGCATAAAAACCAAAAAGGCTTTAAAAGCTCAGTTTAACGACGGACTTTTTGAGGTCCTTCTCATTAAAAGACCCAAAACCCTTATGGAAGTAAGTGATTTGGCGACAAGACTTTTGACTCAGGACATAAGCTCGGACCTTATTACAGTACTAAGGACATCAAAGATTCAATTTCAGGCAGAAGAGCCTATCCCCTGGACTTTAGACGGCGAGTTCGGGGGATCTCTTCGCACTGCAAATATTTCAGTTAAAAAAGAGGCGGTTAAGTTAATTATTTAGCCAAAATGCATTTTAAGATAAATGATTAAAATTTTATATATGAAAGGCGGAAGTGATAATGGAAACTACTTTAGTTGTAATGGCTGCAGGAATGGGTAGCAGGTTTGGAGGACTCAAACAGATGACACCCGTTGGCCCAAACGGAGAATTTTTGATGGATTTTTCGGCGTATGACGCAAAAAAGGCCGGGTTTTCAAAGGTTGTTTTTGTAATTAAAAAGGAAATGGAGGAAGACTTCAAAAAAATCGTTGGAAATCGTGTAAGTAAGTACATAGACATCGATTATGTTTTTCAGGAAATGGACGTTCTTCCTGAAGGCAGAGTAAAGCCTTTTGGTACAGGTCATGCCATTCTTTGCTGCCGTGACAAGGTAAAGACTCCTTTTGCAATCATCAACGCAGACGATTATTATGGAAAGAACGGGTATGTTGAGATAAACAATTTCCTGAAGAACGCAAAAAAAGGCGAATTCTCTATGGTTGCTTATGACCTTGACAAAACTACAACCGAAAACGGAACGGTTACACGCGGCGTTTGTCAGGTAGAAGACGGATTTTTAAAGGCAATCCGCGAAACTCAAGGGATAAAGGGCTTTGAGTACTGCGAGGACGGAGAAACTGTTCATCCCTTGCCAAAGGACACCGTTGTATCGATGAATCTTTGGGGCTTTACTCCCGAATTTTTTGATTATCTTGACAGAGAGTTTGAAATATTCAAAAAAACAGCAAACCTGATGAAAGACGAGTACCTTATTCCAACAGTTGTTGATACACTAATTAAAAGCGGCGAAGCGACGGTTAAGGTTCTTCGTAGCTCGGACCGTTGGTACGGAATGACATACCGCGAGGACCACGAAACTGTTATGGCTGCAATGAAGGACCTTTGCGACAGGGGCGAGTACGAGGGTATTTCGTAAAGTTAATATGTTTTCAGGCACCGCTTTTTTACTAAAGCGGTGCCATATTATTTTTTACTTAACAAAATTTTAAAAACTCTTGAAGTTTTTGGCTAGTTGTGGTATACTATTTAAGCTATGTTAAATTGGGGTGTTAGCGGTACCTTGTAACCCACAATCCGCTACAGTGGGGATGACAACTTGTGTTGAGGGGCAAGATTTGTCTTGTCGGACTTAAGCTAGTATGTGTTGAAGATTCGGTCCTGCGCAATCAAAACCTGTGAACCGTGTCAGGGCAGGAATGCAGCAGCACTAAGCAGTTCTTTTTGATGTGTCGCAGGGTCGCCGGGTCCGAGCATACTGCTTAAGCAGCGGAGGTTTTCTTGTTTCGAACGCAAGAACATAGCTTTTTTTGATAATCAATACGGCCAAACTTGGTCTTATAGATAGAAGGGGGAGTTTAAGTATGTCCGAAAAGTATCAGGCGCTTTATCGTAAATGGCGGCCGCTTACCTTTCACGATGTGGCAGGGCAGGACCATGTTTCTGAAACGCTTAGAAACAGCGTAGCATCAGGAAGAATAGCTCATGCATATCTTTTTTGCGGGACTCGTGGTACGGGTAAGACCTCTACTGCCAAGATTTTTTCACGGGCGGTAAACTGCGAACATACAAATGACGGAAATCCCTGCAATGAATGCGAAACCTGCCGTGGAATTTTGGACGGAAGTATCCTTGATGTTTATGAGATGGATGCTGCCAGCAACAGCGGTATTGACAATATCCGCGAAATTCGTGAGGAGGTTATCTATGCCCCATCAAACTGCCGCTACAAGGTTTATATAATTGACGAGGCACATATGCTTACAACAGAGGCGTTTAATGCACTTCTTAAGACTCTTGAAGAGCCTCCCGAACATATTATATTTATCCTTGCAACAACCGAGGCTTACAAAATCCCTGCGACAATCCTTTCGCGGTGTCAGCGCTTTGACTTTAAGCGCATAGGTGCAAGCGATATCGAAAGACGTCTTTCAAAAATCGTAAAAGCAGAGGGCATAAAAATTACTCCCGATGCCATTGAACTTGTTGCCGAGCTTGCTGATGGCTCGATGCGTGATGGATTAAGCATACTTGACCAGTGTGCAGCTTATGTAAAAGACGAACTAAGGTACGATGATATAGTTGATATAATTGGTATTGCTGACAAGCGCATCCTTTTTCCTATGGTTGACTTTGTGGCAGAGTACAGCGGAGGCGAAGCACTTAAGGCAGTAGACGAATTTTTGAATATGGGCAAAGAGCCTGCCGGATTTTTGGAAGAACTGATTTTTCATTTTAGAGCACTTATGCTTTGTAAGTCAATGGAAAATCCCGGTGAGCTTTTGGAAAAAAGCGATGCTTTAATCGAAAAATACAAAAGTCAGGCGGAAAAGTTTAGTCTGGACAGGCTTGTTTATATAATTCAGGAGCTAGGTGAGTATCTTTCCTTGGCGAAAAAACTTTCAACCCCCAGGATTTCTGTTGAAATGGCGATTGTAAAGATCTCCTCTAATGGAAACTCAAATGATGCTGCAGAGCTTATGTCAAGAATTGAAACATTAGAAAAAGAGCTTGAAATCATAAAGTCAAACGGTGTGACTGCCAAAAAGACACAGACTAAGAGCGGTGCCTCAAAGCTGCAAGAAGAAGACACACCGCTAAAGGCGGCAGGACCTCACATTGACGAGGGCAAAATGTGGACAAAATGGCGCGAGGCACTCGCTGCTGTTAAGGAAGAGAGCAAAAGTCTTTATATGTATTTATTTAACGCAAAGGCGCTTTTCTATGGCGACGAGGTGGAACTTATAATCACGGGAGATTTAGCTTTTGAAAAAATCAATACTCCCGAGGGTAGGACTTATCTTGGCGAGCTGTTTTCGAAAATTGAGGGAAGCGAGCTTAAAGTCACGGTGTCAGGAAAAGAAGGTCCAAGAAAACGTGATGCAGCATCCATTTTGGATATCGCTGCAAAAAAAGATATTTTGGGCGACAAAATGACGGTTATTGAAGATTAAAGTTATGTAGCAAGAAAGGATTTGAGAACTATGGCAAAAGGCGGATTCCCAAGAAGAGGTATGGGCGCTGTGGGCGGAGGTAATATGAACCAGATGCTCAAACAAGCAAAAAAAATGCAGGAGCAAATGCTCAAAATGCAGGAAGAAATGGAAGAAAAGGTATATGAAGCAAGCTCGGGCGGTGGTGCTGTCAGTGTTAAAGTCAGCGGGAAAAAAGAGCTTGTTGAAATATCCATAAAACCCGAAGTAGTTGACCCTGATGATGTTGAGATGCTTCAGGACCTCATTATTGCTGCAGTAAATGAGGGTATGAGAAAGGCAGACGAAAACTCGGCTGGTGAAATGAGCAAACTTACCGGCGGACTTAACATTCCCGGATTGTTTTAGATTAAAGATTGGGCACTGCCAGGCAGTGCCTCGATTTTTGTCTAAAAAATAAAACAGAAAGGATTTTACATATGAAAAACTTTAGTCCAATGTTATTTACAGACCTTAAAAGTTATAGTGGGAGCCAGTTTGTGAAGGATATAATCGCAGGTATAATTGTTGCGATTATTGCACTTCCATTATCTATCGCCCTTGCAATTGCATCAGGTGTAAGCCCCGAAATGGGTATTTATACTGCAGTTGTTGCCGGCCTTGTAACAGCGTTCTTTGGCGGAAGCAGTGTGCAGATTTCGGGCCCGACGGCAGCTTTTGCGACCATTGTCGCAGGGATAGTTGCAAAATATGGCCTCGAGGGTATGGCACTTGCGACAATAATTGCCGGTATACTTCTAGTTTTAATGGGTATATTCAAGCTTGGCAATCTGATAAAATTTATTCCGTTTACAATTACCACCGGCTTTACCGCAGGTATTGCTGTTACACTTGTCGTAGGTCAGCTTAAGGATTTCTTTGGTGTTTCATACCTAAATAGCGAAGCACCGATTGAAACGATAGAAAAACTTGAGACGTTTATACATAATTTTTCGACCATAAATATCGAAGCAATAATCGTTGGCGTGGTATGTCTTATGATACTTACTGTATGGCCCAAAATTTATGACAAAATACCTGCATCTTTAATTGCAGTTGGTGTTGGTATTGCTATGGTCAAGGGCTTTGGCATGAACGTAAATACAATCGGTGATTTATATTCGGTTGAAAGGTCGCTTCCGTCTTTAACTGTGCCTACGTTTAGCCTTTCTGCCATAATTGAGGTATTCCCTGATGCAATTACTATTGCGATCTTAGCAGGGATAGAGTCACTGCTTTCGTGCGTTGTTGCAGATGGAATGGTTGGCAAAAATCACCGCTCAAATACCGAGCTTACCGCACAGGGTCTTGGAAACATTGCATCCAGCCTGTTTGGTGGAATTCCTGCAACGGGTGCGATTGCAAGAACAGCGGCAAATATCAAAAATGGTGGGAGAACACCGATTTCGGCAATTGTCCATTCGCTTGTGCTTCTTTTAGTCCTTGCAATACTGATGCCTTATGCATCGTACATACCCATGCCTGCAATTGCGGCAATCCTAATAAGCGTTGCATATAATATGTGTCAATGGCGACAGTTTGTTTACCTTAGCAAAACCTCGCCAAAAAGCGATGTATTGGTACTGGTTGCAACTTTTGTTTTGACAGTAGTATTCGATTTGGTTGTGGCAATTGAAGTAGGTATAATCCTTGCTTGTATTTTGCTTATGAAACGTATGAGCGACGAAACAGCTGTAAAAGGCTGGAAGTATGTGAAAGACGAGTCTGACCCTGATACATTGGAACTTCGGGAATTACCCAAGCATATAAGAGTTTACGAAATATGCGGTCCGATGTTTTTTGCAGCTGTCGGACAACTTAAGGAGGTTAAGCCAAAGGAGTTTACAAAGGTAATTATCTTCAGAATGCGAAGTGTTCCGTCGATAGATGCAGATGCCATAAAGGCGCTTAGCGAGCTGGTAGAAAACTTAAAAGAACAAGGTGTTACGGTAGTATTCTCGCATGTAAATCCACAGCCGCTTCGTGCTATGAGTAAGTCTGGACTAACTAAGCTTATCGGTGAAGAAAATATCTGCCTCAACATTGACGAAGCTATAAAACGCGCCGAGGTTTTGGGTGAATAACAATGATTGAAAAAGACGAATTCCGGCTGCTTGCGACCATAACAGGATTCAGACATTATCCAAATGTACGTAAGCTTTTTAAAGGTGACAGGGTAACCTTGGTGCGTGAATATCAAAACGAACACGACCCATATGCGATTGCGGTGTTTTTGCCTGAAGGACAGATAGGTTATATCGCTAATAGCAAAGATACTGTAAGGGAAAATACAAAAAGCGCCGCAGAACTCTCGGAACTGATTGGTGACTTTGCCAAGGCAGAAATTTTAGAGGGCGGTTATCATGATGCGGTATGCAAGCTTAAAGGGATTTTTGATGTTGACAAAATGACGCTTAAGGCGTTTAGTTTGTATGATGAGTGTCAATACGAAGAGGCATTGGAGCTTTTCTTAAGACTAAGGGAAAAGTATGATTCCGTAATGCTTCTTCAGTATACTGCGGACTGTCTTATAAAGCTTAGTAAATTTAAAGATGCACTTACTCATCTGAAAATCGCTTTGAAGAAAGAAACGGAAAATAATATTACTCTAATGATGTATGCTACCGCCCAAGAGAATCTGGGAAATTTTAAGGAAGCAGAAAGCGGATACCTTAAAATTTTGGAAAATAAAGAGACTAAAGAGGCGCGCGAGGCCCTTAAAAGATGCAAAGCTAAAAGATAAAAATCAGGCTGTAAAACGTATGTTTTACAGCCTTGTTTATTAAATCTCATATAGTCTTTTTGCCTTTAAGAAAAGAAAAATTAAAACTAAAACAGAGATAAAGAATTCCGGAACCATATAGGTTGCTTGGTAGATAAGTGAATAAATCCAAGGATTTTGTCCCGCCGGTACATATTCTGCGAATAAAACTGCACCGCTTATAAGCGAAAATATAAATCTGGCTCCTACAGCTACTGTGCTGCCAAAAATAATTCCGCTTGTACTTTTCTTGAAAAATCCGGCCAAACCAAGCGCGCCAAAAGCCAATATGTAGTCTAAAAGAAGCGATGCAGGGTGATACAAAACCCCTGCGATAAGTGCAGAAAGCAAGCCGTAAATTGCCCCTGCGATAGTACCGGCAATCACTCCTCGCTTCTGGGTGATAAAGAGGAGCGGTATCATGGTAAGTGCGACCGACCCGCCCTGGGGCATTTCCAGCACTTTGATGAAGCTACACACTACGGCTAGCGCGATAGCCGCCGCGATTTCGGTTAGCAGCCTGATTTTTGTTTTTGTGTTTGTTTTACTCATTTTTACCAATCCTTTCTTTTGTCAGATTGGATAACGAGCCTTCGAATTTGCTGTTTTAAAAATAAAAGCATATCCAAATGGATATGCTAAAGGCATTTTAAAGCAGTTCCCTACGTTGGCATTATCCAAATCAGGTTTAGGGTCGGAGCCAAACTCCCTCTCAGCCTGCGCAAGGCAAGCTCCCCTTTTTATTAAATTTGACTTATTGTATCATATAAGCAAAGTACTGTCAATAGTCTGGATAATAAAATATTAAAATCGTAGCTGACTTAGAAACTTTATGTTTCTTGGGTAGCTTTTTTTGTATCAAAAATTATTTTTGTGGAAGAATAATCCCATACTGTTTTTACAAGGGGCAAAAATCCATGGGAAAATATAATAAAATTTTACTTAAAGAAACAGGTTATATATCATTTGTTACACTGGGACTTAGTTTTATCTTGCAGGCTATCTTTTTGGTGCTTGGGAAGTGGGATTATACGGTTTTATTAGGAAATCTTCTGTCGGCTGGTGTGATGATTCTGAACTTCTTTTTCATGGGCATTTCAATAGAAAAAGCGCTAAAACTTGGTGAGAAAGACACAAAAAAAATAATGCTTGCCTCGCAAAGCATAAGGAATATTTTGCTTTTTGCGGTAATTGCACTTGGCGCGGCACTTTCGTTATTTAATACAGTAACTGTCATTATACCGGTGTTCTTCCCAAGACTTGCACTATTTTTGAAACCGTATTTTACAAAGATAAAGGAAAGGGATGCGGCATGAAAAGTCGAAAGTTCAGGGTTTTAGATATTGCATTGATTATATGTATTTTCCTGCCTGTTCTTGCCTGCATAATCTTAAAGGCATTGACATATCCCCAAAGTGAAGGGATAAAGATTTCCGGAGCGATGGTGTTTTTTGAAATTCCGATGCCCATTCAGAATCTTGTAGTCACCGAGGCACAAGTAAATTCGATTGCGGTGTTAATATCAATGTTTTTTTTATTTTTGTATCTTACCCATGGACTGGGTGAGGGAAGCGTGCTTAAAAGACACACAATAGCAGAATTTATTGTTGAAAAGGTAAAAAAGATAGTCAGAGAGAATATGGGTAAATACTTTAAGGATTTTGCACCTTTTATTGCGTCAATCTTAGCGCTTTCGGCATTTTCCAGTCTTATCTCACTTTTTGGACTTTATCCGCCGACATCGGACATTAATATACCTTCAGGGTGGGCAATATTGGTATTTATCCTTATAACATACTATAAGCTAAAATGCGGGCCGGTTCATTATCTTAAAAGTTTTGCAAACCCTGCTTTAATGGCTCCGCTTAATATAATAAGCGAAGTGGCAACGCCTGTTTCTATGGCTTTTCGTCATTATGGAAACATCCTGTCAGGCACAGTAATTTCTGTTTTGGTGGCATTTGGACTAAAACGCTTATCAGCGTTTTTGCTTGGGGGAATTAATGGATATTTTGGCGATATACCTCTACTCCAAATTGGCTTACCTGCGGTTTTGTCGGTGTATTTTGATATATTCAGCGGACTTTTACAGGCGTATATTTTTGCAATGCTTACAATGCTTTATGTGTCGGGAGGACTTCCCGAAGAAATTTATGAAAAAAATAGCTAAAAATTAATGGGAGGTAAAAATTCATGTTGGAAATAGCTGTTGGGATAATCTTAGGATGCTGTGCACTTGGTGCAGGGACCGCGATGATAGCCGGAATCGGCCCCGGTATAGGTGAGGGGAATGCGGTTGCAAAGGCGTGCGAGGCAATCGGACGTCAGCCCGAGGCTAAGGGCGATGTGACGTCTACCATGCTTATGGGTTGCGCGATAGCAGAGACAACGGGACTTTATGCCCTTGTAATTGCAATTCTTTTGATTTTTGTTGCTCCCAACATTTTGGTAAATGTTCTTATGTCGATTGTCGGATAAGGAGTGAAATATTATGCAGTCATTAGAGGTTATATCTGTAAATGTCTGGCAAATACTGATTTCCCTGTCTAACCTCATAATTTTATTTCTTGTTGCAAAGAGGTTTTTATTTAAGCCCGTAGAAAATATGCTTGCAAGGCGAAAGACAGAACTTGATAAAAAGTATATGGATGCAGAAAATTACAAAAGCTTGGCAGAGGAAAACCATAAAAGGTGGGAAGAAAAGATACATGCATTAGAGGCAGATGGTGATAAAATTATAAAAACAGCCATAGATGAGGCGAAGAAAAAGACTGAAAAACTGATTGAAGAGGCAACCCGAAAAGCAGAAAGTATAGTGGCCGAGGCAAAACAGCGGGCAGAAAACGAGATGAAAAAAGCAGAAGACGAAATCAAAGAACAGATAGTAGATGTTTCGCTGGTCCTTGCCGAGCGAATACTTATGCGTGAAATCAGCAGAAAGGACAATAGCATGATAATAAATTCTTTTATTGAGGGACTTGACCATGACGGAAATAGCTAAAAGCTATGGTTTGGCGCTTTTTTCGGTAGCAGAAGAGAGTTTTAAAACAGAGGAATATAAAACTGCCTTGGAATTAATAATGGAGATATTTGAGAAAAATCCAAAGTATATTGAAATGCTGTCCTCGCCTAATATTCCTCTTTCAAAACGCATTGATGCGTTAAATAATGCACTTAAGAGTGCTTTGCCAAGAGAAATTGCTTATTTTTTGAGCCTTATGTGCAAAAATGGAGATATTGACAAGGTAACTCTTGTGATAGGTGAGTATAAACTTCTATACAACAAAGCTAAAGGCATTAAAACTGTAAAGGTAACAAGTACCCAGCCGCTTACAAATCCGCAAATTGATGATTTAGGCAAGAAACTCGAAAAAATTACAGATGGCAAAGTAGTTCTTGAACTTAAGGTAGACAAGAATATCATAGGCGGAATAAAGGTAGAACTAGATGAAAAGGTGTTTGACGGAAGTCTTAAAAGGCGTTTTGAATTGCTAAAGGAGATAGTAAGCCGATGAAGAGAAAGATAGAAGAAATCAGCAATATTATAAAAGAACAGATAAAAAGTTTTGCCCAAGATATAGACACAAGCGAGACGGGAACAGTTGTTTTGGTGGGTGACGGCATAGCAAGAGTATACGGACTTAAGAATTGTATGGCAAACGAGCTTTTGGCATTTGATGACGGCACTTTTGGGATGGCACAAAGCCTTGAAAACGAAACGGTTTCGGTTGCTTTGCTTTCGAATACCAGTAATATAAAGGAAGGTGATACCGTAAGGCGTACCGGCAAGGTGGTATCGGTCCCGGTCGGATATGGACTTTTGGGGCGAACGGTAAATGCAATGGGTGAGCCAATAGACGGCAAAGGGAAAATAAATGCGGATACCTTAAGACCCCTGGAAAGCGAAGCACCGGGAATTATTGAAAGAGAAAGTGTGTCTGTCCCCCTTGAAACCGGGATAAAGGCTATTGATAGTATGATACCCATTGGCAGAGGGCAGAGAGAGCTGATTATTGGCGACAGGCAAACAGGAAAGACCGAAATTGCGATTGATACAATTATAAATCAAAAAAACTCCGGTGTAATTTGCATATATGTTGCCATAGGACAAAAAAATTCGGCGGTAAGAGGACTTACTAACGAGCTTGAAAAGGCAGGGGCGATGGAGTATACAGTTATTGTTTCGGCGTCTGCCTCGGAGTCGGCACCGCTTCAGTATATTGCTCCTTATTCGGGCTGTGCTATGGCAGAGTACTTCAGAGAACAAGGGAAGGACGTTTTGATTATCTATGACGACTTGTCAAAGCACGCGATAAGCTATCGTGCATTATCGTTACTTATCCGTCGTCCTCCCGGAAGAGAAGCTTATCCCGGGGATGTTTTTTATCTTCATTCAAGGCTTTTAGAACGTGCCGCTTGCATAACTCCTGAGTATGGAGGTGGCTCTATTACAGCGCTACCCATTATTGAAACTCAGGCAGGTGATGTCGCGGCCTATATCCCTACAAATGTGATTTCAATTACCGACGGACAGATATTTCTGGAGACGGATTTATTTAATTCAGGTGTTATGCCGGCAATCAACCCCGGGATTTCGGTAAGCCGTGTGGGAGGTGCGGCACAGCTTAAGGCAATGAAAAAGGTTTCGGGCGAGCTTAAGCTTTTATATTCTCAATACCTGGAGCTTAAAGCGTTTTCGCAGTTTGGAAGCGACCTTGACAAGGATACCGAGGCAAGGCTTAATTTGGGAGAACGGATTGTGGAGGTTTTGAAGCAGGGTCGGAACTCGCCCTTAAGAGCAGGTTGTCAGATTGCAATAATCTATGCGGTAACAAAGGGATACCTTAATAATATCCCTCTTGGCAAAGTCAAAGATTACGAAAAGCGTCTTTATGATTTGCTTGAAGAAAGCTATAGCGACTTGCTTGATAGGTTTGAAGAAAACCATTGTGAGAAGAGCGATTTTTTGCGTCTTAGGGAGGTCTTTAGCAAAATGGAGAGTGAGTTTTAGATGGCAACTGATATAAAAAGCCTAAAAAGTCGTATTAAGAGTGTAAACTCCACATATCAGCTGACAAAAGCTATGGAACTTGTGGCATCTGCAAAAATCCGTGGTGCGACCGAGACAATGAACAAAGCGGGGGAGTATTTGAAAGCAGCTTTGGGTATAGTGAGAGAAATATCAAAGGAAACAGAAGCTAGAAAAAGTGTTTATATGAAAGTTACGGAAAGCGGAAAAACCGCAATTATAGTTATTGCAGGTGACAGAGGCCTTGCAGGGGGGTATAACTCGAATATATTTAAGCTTTTAGGTGAATATAAAAACTCTGAAGTAATACCTATAGGGAAGATAGCTTGCGAAAAATATCAGAGAGAAATTTTAAAAGTAGAAAAATTTAATTTTGCGGACGCAAAAAAAATATCCAAAAAGCTTTGCAAGGGATTTAAACAAGGCGAATATACTGGTGTTTCGATTGTTTATACTAAATTTATATCTATGCTTACAAGACTTCCTGAATATGAGGTTGTGCTTCCCTTGAAAATGACAAAGGATATAAGCAAAAGTGACATTATATACGAGCCGGATGCGTCTTTTGTGCTTGACAGGGTAGTTGAGGAATATATTGCCGCAAAAATTTTTGGAGCAGTCAGAGAAGGGTTTGTGTCGGAGCTTGCGTCACGCAGGCTTGCAATGGAGTCAGCAGGGAAGAATGCATCCGAGATGCTGGATAAACTTAAACTACAGTATAACAGGGCACGTCAGGGCACCATAACTCAGGAAATAACCGAGATAGTTGCAGGAAGTGAGAGCTAAAGGAGGGAGTACGTTGGATTTATCAAAAGGGGCGGTAGTTCAGGTTATGGGACCGGTGGTGGACGTAAGGTTCAGCGAAAGTTCTTTGCCGGATATATTTAATGCTCTTAAAATAGAGAGCGATAAAAAGACAATTGTTTTGGAGGTAGCTCAGCATATTGGGAGCGGCATTGTAAGATGTATTGCGATGGAATCAACCGATGGGCTTTCTAGAGGAGTAGAGGTGCTGGACACAGGTGCGCCTATCAAAGTCCCTGTAGGACGAGAGACCCTTGGCAGAATTTTCAATGTGCTTGGAAACCCCGTTGATAATAAGCCTAAACCCAAAACTGAGGAATGGGAGATACATCGCGAGGCCCCAAAGTACAGCGAAATTTCGCCGTCAAGGGAGCTGCTTGAAACAGGGATAAAAGTTATTGATCTTATGTGCCCGTTTTCCAAAGGCGGCAAGATTGGGCTGTTTGGTGGTGCCGGAGTAGGAAAAACCGTTTTGATAATGGAGCTTATAAACAATGTGGCAAAAGAGCATGGGGGGCTCTCTGTGTTTACGGGGGTAGGTGAACGAACCAGGGAGGGAAGTGATTTATACAGCGAAATGGGCGAATCGGGAGTTTTGAAAAATACCACCTTGGTATACGGGCAAATGAACGAGCCGCCCGGAGCAAGAATGAGGGTGGCACTTTCGGGTCTTACCATGGCAGAATATTTCCGCGAAGAAGAAGGTCAGGATGTTCTTCTTTTTATAGACAATATTTTCAGGTTCACTCAGGCAGGCTCCGAGGTTTCGGCTCTTCTTGGCAGAGTGCCGTCTGCTGTTGGCTATCAGCCTACTCTTGCTAATGAAATGGGTATGCTTCAGGAGCGGATTACATCTACAGAAAACGGCTCTATAACCTCCATACAAGCGGTGTATGTTCCGGCAGACGACCTTACCGACCCTGCACCGGTAGCGACTTTTGCTCATCTTGATGCAACCACAGTTCTTTCGCGAAGTATCGCTTCCCAAGGTATATATCCGGCGGTTGACCCGCTTGAGTCAACAAGCAGAATACTGTCCTCCGAAATTTTGGGAGACGAGCATTATAGGACTGCCCGTGAAGTTCAAAGGATTCTGCAACGCTACAGGGAACTTATGGATATAATTGCCATTATGGGTATGGACGAGCTTTCGGAGGAGGATAAAATTCTGGTACAGCGTGCCAGAAAGCTGCAGAGGTTTTTGTCACAGCCTTTTCATGTTTCAGAAAAATTTATTGGAATCAAAGGAACGTACGTTCCGCTATCCGAGACAATACGTGGATTTAAAGAGATTATCGAAGGCAAGCACGACGACCTACCTGAATCGGCATTTTTGTTTGTTGGGACAATTGATGAGGCCCGGGAAAAGGCAAAGAGGGTGGATTGATGAAAAGTTTTAGTCTTAAAATTTTTACGCCCGATAACAAACTGTTTGACGGACAGGTAACAAAGGTCTTTTTGCGCGCGGAAAGGGGAGAACTTGCTGTACTTTCGGGGCATATGCCATTAATAACAACAATAAAGCCCTGCGAGTGTCGGGTGGATATGGAAGATGGCAGTAATAAAAGTATTATGCTTTCTGGGGGGATTTTGTCGGTATTTAAAGATGGGACGACAATAGTAACATATGACATATAAAAAGAGCGCCACTCCGTAAAGGAAGTGACGCTTTTTATAACTTACAGAAGCACGACATCTATGTCTCCCGAACGTGATGAGGGAGCTTTGTGTTTTTCCAGGTAATATTTGATTTTTGAAAAACTTTCTTCGCTTATTATATGTTCAATAAGGCAGCTGTCCTCGTAAGCGGTTTCTTCACTAACCCCAAGTGCCATAAGAGCTTCGCCGATAACCATGTGGCGCTCGTATACATTTTCGGCAATATCTCGGCCCTGATTTGTAAGAGTGATATAACCTTCCTGGTCGATGGTTATGTAATCATTTTCGCGAAGTGTCTTCATAGCAACAGAAACACTTGGTTTTGAAAATGAAAGCTCGTGAGCGATGTCTATGCTGCGCACCTTACCATCTCTCTCGGCTAAGATAAGTATAGTTTCAAGATAATTTTCAATTGATTCGGTATTTTTCATTGTTACCACCTCAAAAATATATATTATCGTTATTATACCAAAATGGATGGCGCTTGTCAATAATTATACTTCCATATGATAGATATTGGCTAAAACATCGCGAAGTGTAATGGGATATACTTCATTTTCGGCAAACCATTTGCAGTATTCCTCTGCTTCTTCACGCGTGAAGAAAAGGTTGCTTGCCGACTGAAAATCTGCACTGTCCTCACTGCTTTCGGCAAAAATGCCATACCGGCGGTCGGCGTCCGAATCCTTAGTGCAGAATACGTAATAGTTAATTCCGTGCATAGATATTACAAAATCTTTTTCTGCTGTATTATTCATAAAAAATACCTCCAAACAAATTTTAAAAGCAGTATAGATAATTTTTACATAAGTTTTTGCTTGTTGGCATATAAAGTCATCGACAAAATTTTACAAAAAATATAAATCGTCAAAAATGATGTAAAAATAACAAAAAATGTGTATATTATATATTTTTTAAAAATATATTATGTAAACTTAAGGCGTATTCTTATTACTTTTAGGGCAAATGGCAGCTGCTTGGAAAGAGGCGGTAAACTTGACGATTTTGGAAATTTGTAGTATTCTTGTAATGGTAAACAGAGAAAGACAATATAAATATGTTAACTAGGTTTTGCGTAGGAGGGTATGGCTTTTGAAGGATAAAGAAAATAAGTTCCTAAAAGGTGCTCTGATTTTGGCCGCAGCCAATTTTTTAGTAAAGATAATCGGTGCATTTTTCAAGGTGCCGCTATATGAGCTTATAGGTAAGGAAGGTAACGGCATCTTTAATGTTGCTTATCAGATATATACATTTATGTTTATAATTGCAACAGCAGGATTTCCTATTGCGGTTTCAAAAATGGTTGCAGAAAGCGTTGCGTTTGGCGATAAGTACGATGCAAGGCGGATTTTTGAGACAGCTTTTGTGCTTCTTGGCTCGATAGGTCTTATAGGAAGCATTGTGCTTTTTGCATTTTCGGAAGAGCTTGCGGCGTTTTTAGGTAACCCGGACTCTGAAATGGGTATAAAGGTTATATCGCCTGCAGTATTTTTTATTTCGATTGTGTCTGCTTATCGTGGGTATTTTCAGGGAAAGCAGAATATGTATCCGACAGCCGCATCCGAAGTTGTCGAATCCTCGGCAAAGCTGATTTTAGGTATAATTGCGGCGTTTATCTTTATGAGTATGACTGTGAATACCGGTCTTGGCGCTATTTTTGATTTTAACAAAGGCGAGATATCATCAAGCCACTACCGCACAATATATGCGGCAACGGGCGCAATATTTGGTGTGACCTCGGGTACGTTTTTGGCACTTATTCTTATGATGATTATTTTTACCTGCCGCGAAAAAAAGGTAAAGCCATTGCCAAACAGGCCAATCCGTACACGAAAAAATATACTGAAAAATCTTGTGCTGATTGCCATTCCCATTACAATAGGTGCATCGGTTTCAAGCCTTACAAGCCTTGTTGACCTTGCGACGATTATGAACAGACTTGTTGTTAATCCAAACGTGTTTGACCAATATTCACATATATTTGCAAATGGAACTGAGTTTGCAGTGTCAGCTTTGGAAGAGGGATGGGAAGGATTTACGCTTCTTCAAAAAAAGGCAAATGCTCTTTACGGAATGTATACAGGTCAGGCGCAGACTATGTTCAATCTTCCGCTTACGATTGTTGTGGCGCTTAGTATGAGCATTGTCCCTGCAATCTCGACTGCTTTGGCCGAAAAGAATTCGAAAGAAGCAAAGACAATAACCGCGAGTGTCCTTAGAATTACTATGCTGTTTGCACTCCCTTGTGCCATGGGGTTTTTCCTTCTTTCCGAGCCGATTTTAAAAGTGCTTTACAGTGATGCAAATGCGTATCTTTTGCTTCAGAAGCTCGCGGCTGCGGTTGCGTTTGTTGCACTTGTTTCGGTAAGCAATGCAGTTCTTCAGGCATATGGCAAGGTGTATGTGCCGGTAATAAATATGCTGATTGGCGGCATAGTTAAAGTTTTGATGAACTATATGCTGATACCTATTTGGGGGATAGATGCGGCACCGATTGCGACAACTGTTTGCTATGGTGTGATTGCTATTCTTAATATATTCTGCATAATAAAAATGCTCAAAGTTAAGCTTAGTTTTTTGTATATGGTTATAAAGCCCGTTTTAGCGTCAATAATAATGGGAGCGGGGGCTATTATAGCTTATAACCTGGTTGGAAAGATTTTCCCTGGCTCAAGAATAACAACTATTTTTGCAATTGGATTTAGTGCTGTTGTTTATGTTTTTGCACTTATCCTGGTAAGATGTCTTAAAAAAGAAGACGTTTTAAATTTACCTAAGGGCAAAGAGCTAGCGGCAATTATGGAAAAATACAAGTTGATTTAGGAGAATACAATGAAAGAAAAGTATACATTTAAAGATTTACTGGATATTGTTGAAAAGCTCAGAGGCGAGGGCGGATGTCCATGGGACCGCGAGCAGACTCACGACAGTATAAAACACAATGTAATAGAAGAAGGCTATGAATTTATAGAAGAGCTTGAAAAAGGCGATTTTTTTAAAATGGCGGACGAAAGCGGAGACCTTTTGCTGCAGGTTGTTTTTCATGCGCAAATCGGCAAGGAAAACGGCGAATATGATATAGACGATGTTACTACTCTAGTATGTCAAAAACTTGTGCATCGTCATCCGCACGTTTTTGGAGACCTTGATTTAAAGGATTCTAATGAGGTGCTTGATACATGGAATCAGATAAAGCGTGACGATCGCGGACAGAAAACTGTCAGTGAAGATATGGAGGGGGTTTCGAAAGGCCTACCCGCACTGATGCGTGCAGAAAAGGTCCAGGGAAAGGCGGGTAAAAACGGCTATGTTTTCAGCGAGCCCAAAGTTTCGGCAGAGAGTATTGCCAATATGATAAGTGTTTTGGGAGACAATGCTCCAAAAGACGTTTTGGGAAAATATATCGGCAAGATGCTTTTTGAGCTTGTTTCGGTTGCAAGGGCTTTCGGCGTGGATGCAGAAACCGCACTAAGCCAATATACAACCGAGTTTATAAAGGATTTTGGTAAACACGAAGGATAGAGGAAGAATATGAGGATAGATAAATATTTAAAGGTTTCGAGACTTATAAAGCGTAGGACCGTTGCCAATGAAGCCTGTGACGGTGGCAGGATTTCGGTAAACGGCAAGATTGTCAAGGCGTCTTATGATGTAAAGGTAGGCGACGAAATGGAGATAAGGTTTGGCGCCCGCACTCTTAAAATACGCATTACTGATGTAAAAGAACAGGTAGGAAAAAGCGATGCGGCAACACTTTATGAAGTTTTGCCTTGACAAAAGGCTTTAATGTGTGGTATAGTAATGTAAATGAATTTGTCACACTGTGAAGATGTGTAAGTAGCAATCAAGTAAGCTTCGAAAGAGAGTATCCGTCATGGGCTGCGAGCGGATATAGAAGAGTTGGTATGTGAATTTCAGCATTGGAGTGTTTTGGCGAAAATCGTTTCCGAGTTAAGCCGGGCGGTGCGCACGCGACAAAGATGCGCAAAAAAGTGCAAAGAAGTTGTTCTTTGAAGTTGGGTGGTACCACGGGTAAATTATGCTCGTCCCTATTTTTTAGGGGCGAGCTTTTATTTTTGAACTAAAAGAAAGGAAAGTAAGTATGGCAGAGCAAACACTAATGCTTAAAAAAGAGCTTGAAGAAAAGCTTAAAGCTACAAAAGAGACCACAGAGCTTGAACAAATCCGCGTAGAGTTCTTAGGTAAAAATGGTCTTATCACAGGACTTTTAAAGGGAATGAAGGACCTATCAATTGAGGAAAAAAAGACCTTTGGACAAGAGGTGAATATCTTAAAAGATGAAGCGGCAGATATGATTGCTAAAAAGGGCGAAGAACTTAAAAATGCAGAGATACTCGCAGAAATAAACAAAATGCCCGAATTTGATATATCAATGCCTGCAAATTTGGAGAGAGGTTCTTATCACCCGATTACACTGGTTCAGCGTCAGTGCGAAAAAATCTTTAAGTCAATGGGATTTACCGTTGAGGACTACAGCGAGGTTGTTTCGGACTACGAGTGCTTTGAATCGCTTAATATCCCAAAGCATCACCCCGCACGTGACATGCAGGATACTTATTATCTTGAAAATGGACAGCTTCTTAAGTCGCAGACATCAGCAGCACAGAATGCGATTTACAAAAAATATAAGGACGCACTCATAAATGACGGTGTTCCGATTAAGGCTATCTTCCCCGGAAGATGCTTCAGAAACGAAGCGACAGATGCTTGTCACGAAAATACATTCTTCCAGATGGAAGGCGTTATGGTTGACAAGGATATATCTATTTCAAACCTTATATTCTTTATGAAGACCATGCTTTCGGAAGTTTTCCAAAAGGACATAAAGGTAAGACTTCGACCCGGGTTCTTTCCGTTTGTGGAGCCCGGATTTGAGCTTGACATAAGCTGTCTTATCTGTGGCGGCGAGGGCTGCCCGTCTTGTAAGCACAGCGGCTGGCTTGAACTTTGTCCCTGCGGTATGATTCACCCTGAGGTTTTAAAGGCAGGCGGCATTGACCCTGACGAATATACCGGTTTTGCATTTGGACTTGGACTTACACGTCTTGCAATGATGAAGTATGGCGTAAAAGATATAAGAGATTTAAACAGTGGCAGTCTTAAGACATTGTCACAGTTTACTGATGACGAATAGGAGAGGGGGAGAATTTTATGTTTTTATCTATGAACTGGATTTCGGATTTTGTTGACCTTACGGGATTAGACAAAATGGAGCTTATAAGCCGTTTTTCGCTGTCAACAGCTGAGGTTGAAAACGAGATTTTTCATAAAGGCAGCGATATTTCAGGCATCGTTGTTGCCGAAATTAAAGAGGTGGCTGACCACCCCGAGTCAAAGAAACTGCATCTTTTAAAAGTTGACGCAGGTGACGGAAAGCTTACCGACGTAGTTTGCGGTGCTCCAAATGTAAGAGTGGGTATGAAGACCGCCTTTGCCAAAATCGGCGCAAAAATTGGTGAGATTGATATTGCGCCAAGAGATTTGGCAGGCTTTACATCATTTGGTATGTGTTGCTCAGAAAGAGAACTTGGTATTTCGGACGGGCATTCGGGGATTATGGAAATATCTTCTGATGTACCTTGTGGCACTGATATAAAAGAAATTTTTGATATTGACGATATCGTTTTTGAGGTTGATAATAAGTCACTTACAAACCGCCCTGACCTTTGGGGTCACTATGGCATTGCGCGCGAATTTGCAGCACTTGCGGGCAGAGAACTTAAACCTTTGGAATGCGTAAACCTTGATGCATATAATGATTTACCCAAAGTAGATATGAAGATTGAAGACAAGCTTTGCCAGAGATATTCGTGTATCAAGGTCGAAAATATTACAAAAAGTGTAAGCCCTGTCAATATGAAGATAAGACTTTTCTACTGCGGTATGAGAAGCATAAATCTTCTCGCTGACCTTACAAACTACCTTATGCTCGAAATGGGTCAGCCAATGCACGCGTTTGACTCGCGCAAGGTAGAAAAACTCAGAATAAAAAGGTTTTCAGAACCCTTTAAGTTCCAGACCCTTGACGGCGTTGAAAGAAATATCGACGAAAATACCCTTATGATTTGTAATGGTGATACCCCTGTTGCGATTGCTGGTATAATGGGCGGACTGGACTCTGAAATCGTTGACGACACAACGACTCTTACGCTTGAATCTGCAACATTTGATGCGGTTTCAATCCGTAAGTCTACCGTGCGTCTTGCGCATCGTACCGACGCTTCGATGAGATACGAAAAGTGCTTAGATCCCGAAATGACAACTACAGCTGTTGGAAGATTTTTAAAGCTTCTTAGAGATATTGATGGTGGGGTGAAGGTGGTATCGGCACTTACAGACGAATATGCGGTTAAATACGATACTGTAAACTTGGAATTTGACAAGAGCTTTGTTGATAAATACACAGGTATCGAAATCTCAAACGAAACAATAGTAAAAACCCTTAAGTCTCTTGGCTTTGAAGTAGAACTTAATGGAGATTCGTTCAAGGTTACTGTTCCAAGCTGGAGAGCAACCAAGGACGTAACAATAAAGGCCGACATAATCGAGGAAATTACAAGAATTTACGGCTATGACAACTTCGACATTCACACAGCCTATGCGCCACTTTATCCTGTTCGCGCTGATATAGTAAAAACTGTCGAAGACAGGGTTAAGGACGCACTTGTAAAGAGATATTCGCTTCACGAGCTCCACTCTTACGTTTGGGCCTATTATGACGAGTATAAAGCGCTTGGTATCGAAATTGACGACAACATAAAACTTGTAAATGCAACCAACCCCAATATCGAGACTATTCGTCGTTCAATTATCCCGACTCAGCTTTGTCAGGTTAAATATAATACAGCATACAGCACAAATTTTGGTGTGTTTGAGGTTGGCAGAGTTGTTGAAGGCATGACCAGTGACAATCTTTGCAACGAAAAGAAAAAGCTTGCAATCACACTTTTCTCAAAGACAAAGTCGTATGAGGAACTTTATTTTGCGCTAAGGGATATGCTTGCAGTCGTTGCAGATGACATAAAGCACGAAAACTTAAGCTTTGAAACAAAGGACGCAAAATATTCATATCAGCATCTTAAAAACCTCAACAAGATTTTCTGCGCTGGCAAAGAGATAGGCGAAATCGGCATTGTGCATCCAATGGTAGCAAAGAAAATTGACAAAAAGGCGGCTATTGTGTATACTGAAATTGATATGGAATTGTTTGCCGAAATTGACAATGCAAGTATTCTTTATGCTGAACCCTCAAAATATCCCGAAATGGAAATTGATATCTCCTTTGTAAGCAAAAAGTTTGCACCAATAAACGATGCAATAATCGAAGAAAATTCGGCTTTAGTTAAGTCTGTAAGTGTAGTTGACACTTACGAGGACGAAAATGGTAAATCAATCACCATAAGGATTACTTTCTCGCATCCCGAGCGCACTCTTACAAAGGAAGAGACAATGGCTATTGTTGATTCTATCACAAAGCGCTTAGAGGAAAAGGGAATAGAAATGAAAAAATAACTTAAATATAAATTCTTCGGGGCAGGGTGAAACTCCTGACCGGCGGTAAAGTCCGCAAGTCGCATGCGAGCGATTGATTTGGTGAAATTCCAAAACCGACGGTATAGTCCGGATGAGAGAAGAATTACTTAGGGTGTATCAATCCCAAAGCATATATTTTGCCCCGCCAAATAGGTCGGGGCAATTATTTTAAGGAGTGATAAATATGAAAAATCGTAAGGTAGAATGGATGGTAAAGGTTTCGATGCTTTCGGCAGCCGCAATGGTGCTTATGCTTTTTGAGTTTCCGATGCCGTTTATTGCGCCACCGTTTTATGAGATGGATTTAAGTGAAGTACCGGTACTGCTTGGAACATTTGCCCTTGGACCATTGGCGGGGGTTATGATTGAAGCTATAAAGATAATCCTTAATCTTTTGCTTAACGGTACCAAAACCGCAGGTGTTGGCGAGTTTGCCAACTTTTTGGTAGGAATTGCATTTGTCTTGCCGGCGGCGCTTGTTTATAAATGCAACAAAACCAAAAAAAGTGCTGTTTGGGGAATGATACTGGGCTCAGTGATTATGGTTACTCTTGGAGGGTTTTTAAATGCCTATGTCCTTATACCAACCTATGGCAAAGCCTTTAAAATGCCACTTGAAGCGTTTGTCCAGATGGGCGCTAAGATTTTCCCCATCGTAGACAGTGTAGAAAAACTGGTGCTCTTTTGCGTTGTTCCCTTTAATATTATCAAGGTTATTGTGGTATCCTTGGTGACGACACTTATATATAAACCTCTTAGTCCGATATTAAAGGTTAAGAAAAAGTAGGTGCGACAAAAAGATACTAAAAATTTCCTTAAATTGCCTTGAAAAAGTATAATAACTATGTTACAATCAAAATAATAATATAAAGAAAAATACGGGGGTATACATATGAAATATTCAGAACAATTTACGGCTAAAAAAGACTTAATCCAAAAAAAGACTGTCAGCATAGGCTTTGACGGCTTTGTTGATTTGATTATTCATCCGGTAGAAACTCGCCAGGACGAGAAGACTTGCACATATTTCCCGACAATTGATAAGTTCGGCGAAAAAATCACAAGCCTTGCTGGCAGAAGTGGTAATATCGAGCTTGTTGTAAGAAGCATAGACTTTGGCGGATGCGGTCCTCACTATGCAAACGGCCTTGCAAATATGGGCGTTGGCTGTACTTGCGTTGGTGCTATGGGTTATCCCGAAAAGCATCCGGCATTTAACCTTAACGAAAATTGCAAAACAATTACCGTAAGCGAACCGGGATATTCTTATGTATTTGAGTTTGGCGACGGCAAAATTATTATGAGTGATATCGAAAAAATCAGCCAGATGAGATGGAATGACTTGGTTGAAAGAATAAGCATCGACGAAATGGTAGAAATTTTTGACAATGCAGATATCATCACTTTGGTTAACTGGAGCTATCTTGTTCACTTCCACGAAATTTACGAAAAGTTTTTGGAGCTTGTTATGCCAAGACTTTCAAAAAGAGACCGTAAAATCTATATTGACATCGCAGACTGCGCAAAGCGTCAGCCTGACGAAATCAAAAAGGCACTCAAGATGTTTGGTAAATATAGCGAGTATGCACCAACTTACTTAGGACTTAATAAGAGTGAGGCTTTGGTTATGCATTCAATTCTTGGCGAAGGCGAATATCAAGGCTCACTTCCGATTGCAAGAAAAATTAAGGAATTTTCCGGCATAGGAACGGTAATAATACATCCTGTAGACAGCTCGGCAGCTGTTTTTGACGGCGGCGAAGTTGAAGTGGAGGGTATCCTTTGCGAAAAGCCCAAGAAAACTACCGGTGGCGGTGACAACTTTAACAGCGGTTTCTGCGCAGGTCTTTTGGGCGACCTTGACATTAAGAGCTGTCTTATCAGCGGTATGACTACCTCGTATCTTTATGTTAAGAACGGCGGCTGCAACAGCTTTGATGATATTGCCGAAGCTATGAAGATGTACGACGGAAGGTAGTATAAAAATAAATAGTTGGAGGTTTGGCCAATGAAAAACATTACGTTTGACAGCCGAAAAGCAGATGCATTTGTAAGTACTGAAGAAATACTTTTGTTAAAGAATGAGGTAAACAAGGCACACAAGATGCTCCATGAGGGTAAAGGCGAGGGAAACGATTTTTTAGGTTGGCTGGACCTGCCGAAAACATACGACAAAGAAGAATTTAACCGCATCAAAAAAGCGGCAGAAAAAATCCGCGCAAATTCGGATGTTTTGATTGTTATAGGCATAGGCGGCTCGTATTTAGGCGCAAAGGCAGCAATAGATTTTTTAAAAGGTCCGTTTTACAATTATAACGCAAAGACTAAGATTTTCTTTGCCGGAAACAGCATCAGCCCCAATTACTTAAATGACCTTTTAAAGATGATTGATGGCAAGGATGTTTCGGTTAATATAATCTCAAAGTCTGGAACAACAACCGAGCCTGCTATTGCTTTTAGGATTTTTAAAGATTATTTAGAGAAAAAGTATGGAAAAGAAGAGGCAAAATCCCGTATCTTTGCTACAACAGACAAGGAAAAGGGTGCGCTTAAAAATTTGGCAGATGCCGAAGGTTATGAAACCTTTGTTGTCCCTGATGATGTAGGCGGCAGATATTCGGTCCTTACAGCGGTAGGGCTTTTGCCGATTGCGGTTTCGGGCGCAGATATTGACAAAATTATGGAAGGTGCGGCTAAAGCACAGGAGCTTTATTCAAACGAAAATTTGGAAGAAAATGAATGCTACCAGTATGCGGCTGCAAGAAATGTTCTTTACCAAAAAGGAAAGACTTTGGAACTGCTTGTAAATTACGAGCCTGAACTACAGTATTTTACCGAATGGTGGAAACAGCTCTTTGGTGAAAGCGAGGGGAAAGACCAAAAGGGAATCTTCCCGGCAGGCGTAAACTTCTCGACAGATTTACACTCCATGGGTCAATACATTCAGGACGGACTAAGGAACCTTTTTGAGACGGTTCTTTATGTCGAAAATCCAAAGAGCGATATCGAAATGACCGAAACTTCCGATAACATTGACGGGCTGAACTTCCTAGCAGGCAAAACAATGGATTTTGTAAATAAAAAGGCTTTTGAGGGTACGCTTCTTGCCCATACCGACGGGAATGTTCCAAATCTTTTGATAAAACTTTCGCGTCTTGATGAATATACCTTGGGGCAGATTGTTTATTTCTTTGAAAAAGCTTGCGGCATAAGCGGCTATGTACTGGGGGTTAATCCCTTTAATCAGCCGGGGGTTGAGGACTATAAAAAGAATATGTTTGCACTCCTTGGTAAGTCCGGATACGAAGACAGACGGGATATTTTGGAAAAAAGATTGAAATAATTAAAAAAACTATTGTTTATTTGAGAGATTTATGATATAATGGACTCACGAAGAATAAAAATACATTTTTGTATAAAAAGAAAGGCGGTATGCTTGTATGATTAAAATTCACATTGGTCTTAAGGGCAGCGGAAAAACAAAAAAAATTATTGATGATGTAAACAATGCAATTAAAGTAGAAAAGGGTAACGTTGTTTGCATTACAGAAGGCAATCGTCTTATGCACGATATAGACAGAAGTGCAAGAATGGTTAACACCGAGAGCTTTGACATAAAGAACTTTGATATGTTCACGGGTCTTCTTTGCGGCATAATTGCACAGGACTTTGACGTTACACACATCTTTATTGACAGTGTATTTAAGAGTGTTCCGTCCGCTAGTATGGCAAACATAGATGAGCTTGTGGTAGCTCTTGAAAAGCTCGAAAAGGAATTTGGCGTTTCATTTACTCTTATGATAAGCGCCGATGCATCTAACGCAACCGAGCTTGTTAAAAAGTACATCGCTTAGTTAACTCGTTAGTTAATACCGAAAGTTGCGGTATCGAAGGGGGCTCGGCCGGTTTTATCGGCTTTGCTCCTTTCTCTGTTTAAATTATCGAAAGGATTTAGATAAAATGCAGTATTTAAGTACACGAAATAAAGGCCTCGGCTTTGACTCTGCATCGGCAATAAAAAAAGGATTGTCTGTGGAAGGCGGACTTTTTGTTCCTGAAGAAATCCCTGCTCTTACCCTTAGTGACCTTCAGGAAATGATTAAGATGACATATATCGAAAGGGCAGTTTTTGTTCTTAAAAGATATCTGACAGATTTTTCAGAGGAAGAGCTTAATGAATGTGCAAAAGGTGCTTACGGCGGCGACAAATTTCAGGCCGAAAGCCCGGCACCGCTGGTTATACTCCAAAAAGGAATTGGAGTTTTGGAACTTTGGCATGGTCCTACATGCGCTTTTAAGGATATGGCGCTACAGATTCTTCCTCACTTTTTGACAAAGGCAATGAAAAAGACCGGTGAGGATAAAACTGTTGTAATCCTTGTTGCGACTTCCGGTGATACAGGCAAGGCTGCACTTGAAGGCTTTAAAGATGTTGATGGCACAAAAATAGTTGTATTTTATCCAAGCGACGGCGTAAGTGACATTCAGAAGCTTCAGATGATTACTCAAAAGGGTAACAATGTTTTTGTTTCGGGTATAAGAGGCAACTTTGACGATGCACAGACCGGGGTAAAGATTATTTTTACTGACAAAGAAGCCAATAAGGCATTTTTAGAAAATAACTGCGTTATGTCATCGGCAAACTCTATAAACTGGGGAAGACTTGTTCCGCAGATTGTTTATTATGTGTCTGCTTATTGCGATATGGTTAAATCGGGCGAGGTAGAACTTGGCAAAAAGATAAATGTCTGCGTGCCGACTGGTAACTTTGGAAACATCTTAGCTGCATATTACGCAATGAAGATGGGTGTTCCGATTAACCGTCTTATCTGTGCGTCAAATGCGAACAATGTTCTGACCGAGTTTATAAAAAGTGGCAAGTACGACAAAAACCGTAAGTTCCATACAACGATTTCGCCGTCTATGGACATACTTATCTCAAGTAACCTCGAAAGACTTCTTTTTGACCTATCAGATAATGACGACAAAAAGATATCTGGCTGGATGAAAGAACTTTCTGAAAAGGGCTTTTACGAGATTGATGCTGATGTTAAAGAAAATCTTACAAAGGTATTCTGGGCAGGCTGCTGTGATGACGAAGCGACCAAGGATACCATACATAAAACCAAGGATGAGTTTGATTATACAGTAGATACACATACGGCAGTTGCTGTAAATGTATATAATCAGTACAGGGCCGAAACTAACGATTTGACCCCTACTGTTATAGTATCTACAGCAAGTCCGTTTAAATTTAATCAAAGCGTTTTGTCGGCTCTTGGCAAGGATAGTGAGGCTATGGGACTCAACGATTTTGAGCTTTTGGATTTACTTTCTGTTGCGACAGGACTTTCGATTCCAAAGTCCCTGGCTGACCTTAAAAATGCAGAAAAACGTTTTACGGGTATTTGCGCTAAGGACAAACTTCTCGACGTTGTAAAGGAATTTATCAAAGCTTAACATTTTCGGCTCACCTTTTGGGTGAGCCGAGTTTTTGAAAAAACAGGGGGTGATGCTTGTGGCAATTTATGCATTAGCAGATTTGCACCTATCTTTTGGCGTGGATAAGCCAATGGACGTTTTTGGTGAGGCCTGGGGTGATTATACCCAAAAAATCAAAAAAAACTGGGAAGAACTCGTGGCAGAGGACGATGCTGTAATTATCCCCGGAGATGTGTCCTGGGCGACTTACCTTGAAGATGCTTATGAGGATTTTAAATTTATAGACACTTTACCTGGAAAAAAGTTCATAATAAAAGGCAATCACGATTATTGGTGGACCACTTTAAGCAAAATGAATAGCTTTTTGAACGAAAACCACTTCAGCAGTATAACCATTCTTAATAATACCGCGGCAGAGTTTGAAAATGCCGCAATTTGCGGAACACGTGGCTGGTGGTATAGAGAAGGTCAAAGCGACGAGGACGAAAAAATTCTTGACCGCGAAAAAAAACGGCTTGTACTTTCGCTCGAGGCGGCAGTAAAGCTTAAAAAAGACCGTATAATAGTTGCTCTTCACTATCCGCCACTGGAAGAGAATAGCGAAAACAGGGACTTTTTTGAGATTTTGAAAGAGTATAATGTAGAAACTTGCGTGTATGGGCATCTTCATTCCTTTTCTCACCAGACGGCGATTACGGGAAACGTTGAAGGTGTGGAATTAAAGCTGGTTTCGGGGGATTTTTTGAAATTTGTGCCGGTTTTAGTATAAACAACTAAAAAAAGCGGGAATTACTTTAAAAAAAATATTAAAATGCCACTTGTCAAGTGGAAATATTTGTGATACAATACAAATAATTGCGGAAAAAAGCCCCAAGGGTATTGCCCTTTGGAGTGGAACAGAAGTTAGAGAGGGATATTCAAATGAGTAAAGCAAAAAAAGCAGAGAAAAATGTTGTAGAGTTTGAGTTTTCGGTAAGTGCCGAGGAGTTTAAGGCCGGCATCCAGAAGGCTTACAAGAAAAATGTAGGTCAGATTAACATACCCGGATTCAGAAAAGGAAAAGCTCCGCTTCAGATTATCGAAAGATATTATGGCAGTGAAATATTTTTTGAAGATGCTGTAAACATTGTTCTTCCTGATGCATATGATAAAGCAATAGAAGAGCAAAAGATTGAAGCAGTTGCTCAGCCTGAGATAGATGTAAAGAGCATCTCAAAGGAAGAGGGTGTTGTTTTTACAGCTAAGGTTGCTGTAAAGCCTGAGTTTGAGCTTGGCGAGTATAAGGGTGTTGAAGCAAAGAAAATCACTCACAGAACAACCGAGAAGGAAATTAACGCAGAGATTGAAAAAATCCGCGAAAGAAATGCAAGACTTGTTACTGTTGAAGATAGAAGCGCAGAGCTTAATGATACAGTTACTATCGACTTTGAAGGCTTCGCAGACGGCGTAGCGTTTGATGGTGGCAAGGGCGAAAACTTTGACCTTAAGCTTGGTTCGGGTCAGTTTATCCCCGGCTTTGAGGAACAGCTTGTTGGCAAAAACAGCGGTGAGGAAGTTGAAGTTAATGTTACCTTCCCCAAAGAATATCATGCAGAAAACCTTAAAGGTAAGGACGCTATGTTCAAGGTAAAGATTAACGCAATCAAGACTCAGGAGCTTCCCGAGCTTGATGACGAATTTGCTAAAGATGTAAGCGAATTTGACACATTCGAAGAATTTAAGGCAGATCTTACCAAAAAAATTAAGGACCAGAAAAAAGAACAGGCTAAAAAAGAATTAGAAGACCAGATTTTGGAAACAATATCCAAGAATACCGAAATTGATATTCCTGAGGCTATGTTTGAAACAGCGGTTGACAATCAGATTCGCGAGTTTGCTATGCAGCTCAGATACCAGGGCCTTTCAATCGAGCAATACGCTCAGTATACAGGCGTGACACTTGATGCTATGAAGGCTCAAATCAGACCTGATGCAGAGAAACGTGTTAAGACTTCGCTTATTCTTGAGAAAATTGCAAAAGTAGAAGGTATCGAAGTTTCTGACAAGGAAGTTGAAGCAGAGCTTGAAAAAATGGCAGAAAGTAGCAAGATGAAACTCGAGGATGTTAAGAAGTACGTTAATGCAGAAGATATCAAAGAAAGCAAAAAGGTTGAAAAGACAATTGATTTTGTTGTAAAGAATGCTTCTTTGAAATAATAATTGCTGATAACAAATATAGAAACTAAGGTTAATCAATTTCGATTAACCTTGATTTCATTATATAGGAAATAAAAAACGGAGGGTGATAGTATGAATAATGCATTGGTACCATATGTAATCGAACAAACAAGCCGTGGCGAAAGGTCTTATGACATTTTTTCAAGGCTTTTAAAGGACAGAATTATCTTCTTGTCAGACGAGGTTAACGATCAGACTGCAAGCCTTGTGGTTGCACAGCTTCTTTTCCTTGACAGCGAGGACCCCGACAAGGATATAAACCTTTACATTAACAGCCCTGGTGGCTCAATTACAGCAGGTATGGCAATCTATGACACAATGAGATATACCAAAGCGGATGTGTCTACAATTTGTGTCGGAATGGCAGCGTCCATGGGTGCGTTTCTTTTGTCGGCAGGTGCAAAGGGCAAACGTTTTGCACTTCCAAACAGCGAAATTATGATTCACCAGCCGCTTGGCGGAACTCAAGGTCAGGCAACTGATATCCAGATTCATGCCGAGCGTATAATAAAAATGAAAGATAAGCTAAACCTTATGCTTTCAGAACATACAGGTCAGCCACTTGATATAATAAAAAGAGATACTGAACGCGACAATTTTATGTCAGCGGAGGAAGCTCTTAAGTACGGACTTATTGATAAGATTGTAGAAAAGAGATAAAAAGACCAAGTCAAGACTTTAAAAGGAGCTTTTAAAATGTCAAACAACAACGATTTGAGGCCAATTCGCTGCTCGTTCTGCGGCAAAACTGAGGATCAGGTGAAAAAACTTATAGAAGGCCCGGGCGTATATATTTGCAACGAATGTGTGGATTTGTGCTTTGAAATTGTCGAGGACGAATTCTATGACGAAGCAAGAGAAACCGAGGCTACTACTGAACTTAAGAGTCTTCCAAAGCCAAAAGAAATAAAGGCTTTTTTAGATGATTATATAATAGGCCAGGAGAATGCAAAAAAAGCCTTGTCTGTTGCGATTTACAACCATTATAAGAGAATCGGATATAATGATGAAAACAGCGATATAGAGCTTCAAAAAAGTAATATCTTGCTGCTTGGCCCGACGGGTGTAGGAAAAACCTTTATTGCGCAAACTTTGGCAAAAATTATGGATGTTCCCTTTGTTATTGCGGATGCGACTTCACTTACTGAAGCCGGTTATGTGGGCGAAGACGTAGAAAATATACTCCTAAAGCTTATACAGGCGGCAGACTATAATATTGAAAAAGCAGAAAAGGGTATTATTTATATAGACGAAATCGATAAAATCTCAAGAAAGTCTGAAAATCCGTCAATTACTCGCGATGTAAGTGGTGAGGGTGTCCAGCAGACACTGCTTAAAATTCTTGAGGGTACGATTGCTTCTGTTCCACCAACCGGTGGCAGAAAGCATCCCCATCAGGAGTTTATACAGATTGATACGACCAATATTTTGTTTATTTGCGGCGGCGCTTTTGAGGGGATTGACAAGATTATCGAAAGCCGCGTTAATACCAAATCCATGGGCTTTGGCGCAGTGGTTGAAAGCAAAAAAGACAAAAACCGCGGCGATATCTTAAAAAATCTTATTCCGGAGGACCTTCTTAAGTTTGGAATGATTCCCGAGTTTATCGGGCGTGTGCCGGTAATCAGTACATTGGATTCTTTGGATAAAGAGGCTCTTAAGAGTATACTTACAAAGCCAAAGAATGCACTCGTTAAGCAGTATGCAAAGCTTCTTGAAATGGACGGCGCAGAGCTTTTGTTTGACAATGAAGCGATTGATGCCATAGCCGAAAAGGCTATCAAAAGAAACACCGGAGCAAGAGGTCTTAGGACAATTTTAGAAGAAATAATGCAAGACATTATGTTTGAAATACCATCTGACCCGAACATAAAAACGGTTACAATAACCAAAGAATGCATTGTAGAAAAGGCAGCGCCTCTTATCGAATACAAAGAAAAAAAGCAGGTAAAGAAAACACCTCGCACAAAAAATGCAGAGGACAACAAAACTGCATAGTAAGAAAAGGGGGATTTTGGGTTATGAAAAAAATTATTTTAGGTTTGCTGGTTGTGACTATTGCCGTTGGATTTTCAGGCTGCGCCAAAGATGCTACTGATTTTGAAAACAATAAAAATCCCATTTCCGGAGCAGAAATTAAAGCAGAGAGCCTTTCGGCAGAGCTTAGTGCGTTGACGGAAGTTACTTCATATGTTGGCGATACCGATGCTGACGGAACCGACGAAAGAGTTGTACTTGCTACATCAGCAGAGCGGGACTCCAGTGGTGACTTTTTGTGGAATGACGGTCAAACCTGGGCACTTTATGTCGAGGAT
Source organism: Clostridia bacterium (assembly GCA_045591095.1). Lineage (GTDB taxonomy): Bacteria > Bacillota > Clostridia > Monoglobales > Monoglobaceae > SIG440. The sequence continues at coordinate 34,276 of JAZNSF010000005.1, forward strand.
GGCCCAAATGAAGCGTATGTTTTGCTGGACAAATATGTTCAGACAGGAAACGTTTACTTTGATGTAAGTGACTATTATCTTAAGGACGGAACAAAACCAAAGATTACAGTCACTGTTTCTACAGGGTCGGGTCTTTCAATCAGAAACTATACCTTTGTAAAAGATAAAATTGCCTATATCGAAGAAACGATATTCGATACCAAAGACGTTACCGAGGGCGGTATAAACAAACGTTTTTCGTCAGTCTCCGAGATAGTTAAATAAATTATATACACCGCAAGGATTAAAAGACCTGCGGTGTTTTTGTTTCCAAACACCAAAAAATATATTTGGCATACTATGTAACAAAGGTATGTAAATTAAATTTGGAGGAAAGGGAAATGAAAATAAAAAATACTTCTAAAAGTCTTTTGTTTGTAGGCGGAGATCTGCGTCAGATTCGTGCCGCAAACCGCATTTCGGAGTGCGGGAATACTGTAAGTGTAATAGGATTTTCCCGCGATTATAAGGATAATTTTTCAGAACAAATAAGTTTTTTCGATAATTTTGAAGAAATAGATGAAAACTTTGATGTTGTGGTTTTGCCTCTTCCGTATAGCACCGATGGCGAAACAGTAAACACAGGTGAGAAAAGCGAAAAAATAAAAGTAAAGGATTTGCTTAAAAGCTTGCCACCGAAAACGATTATACTAGCAGGTAAATGCGACAGTAAAATAGCAAAGATTGCAGAGCAAAGCGGACTTATTCTGGTTGACTATTTTAAAAGAGAGGATTTGCAAATATTAAATGCCATTCCGACAGCAGAGGGTGCAATCCAGATTGCAATGGAGGAAGTAAAGCATACCATTCATGGTTCGAAATGTCTGGTGTTAGGAAACGGCAGGATAGGTAAAATCTTAGCTAAAATGCTTGACGGACTAGGGGCAGATGTAACCGTTGCGGCAAGAAAAAATGCTGACCGTGCTATGGCGCTGGTGTTTGGATTAAAAACCACGTCATTTTGTAATCTTTATGAGGAAATCGGTAATTTTGATGTAATATTCAATACCGTTCCAAGTCTTATACTGGACGCGGATTTATTGAAAAAAACATCAAGGAATACACTTATAATCGATTTAGCATCTTCCCCGGGTGGTGTGGATTTTGAAAGTGCCAGAAGAATTGGAACAAAAGTTATATGGGCGCTTTCGCTTCCCGGGAAAGTAGCACCGTACACTGCCGGAGACATAATAGGAAAGACGATACTGAATATTCTTGACGAACTGGAGGCGAAGTGAATGGATATCTTAGGAAAAACAATAGGATTTGCCATAACAGGCTCGTTTTGCACCTTTGGTATGGTGTTTCCAAAGATAAAAGAATTGGTCGACAAAGGGGCAAAAGTAATACCTATAATGTCAGAAATAAGTTATTCTACGGATACAAGGTTTGGCACCGCGGAGGAGAATATCGGCTATCTTGAAGCTACAACCGGCGAAACGGTGATAGGAAAAATAAAGGATGCAGAGCCTATAGGGCCAAAGAAGCTTCTTGATGTATTGGTGGTTGCGCCCTGTACCGGGAATACGTTGGCAAAGCTTGCAAACGGAATTGCCGACACCAGTGTAACTCTCGCTGTAAAGTCGCATTTAAGAAATAAAAGGCCTGTGGTAATTGCTGTATCCACAAACGACGGGCTTGGGAATAACTCAAAAAATATCGGTGCTCTTTTAAATATGAAAAATATATACCTTGTACCTTTTAGACAGGATGATTTTAAGGAAAAAGAAAATTCGCTGGTTGCGGATATGGAGCTTATTATACCTACAGTTGAAGCGGCACTTGAAAGCCGTCAGCTTCAGCCGGTGGTAAAAAGTTAGACTAAAAAGGAGAATGCTTTTTTGCATTCTCCTTTTTGGGTATTTAATTTTTGATTAGTCTTCGCTCAGTTCAAGCATCATAAGAATTGTTCTTGCCATTGCGCTTGAATTGGGACACCATGGAGTAAAATACTCGATACTTTCGATGTAGTGTTCCTGCATTGTATATTCAGGAGATACAAAGTATTTCAGCTGATAATCTAAAATTTCCTGCATTTTTTCTCTTGTTGAGAATGAATGTAATTTCTTTTTCTTCGCCTGCTGCTAAAGAAAAGTCAAAATCCAAAGAGCCTTCCTTTTCGTCCCAAATGGGAGTCCCGCCGTATGTTTGTGTAAGAACGCGTTCGCCGTCGGTATATACACCGTTTTCCATCTTCCATGTCGCAGGATGCTCGCTTATACGATTATCTTCAATTGGATTGTAATCATTGTACTGGTCACAGACATCACCGCATATAAGACGAACTTCCTTGCCTGTACGAAGCACAAGGTTAAGCTTTTGGTTTGCTTCTTTGCTAGTAGTGTTCTTAAGGCTATATTTAATGTAGCAGGAGGATTTTCTTACAGTATCGCAAAAGGCTTCTTCTGTGATTTCAACTCCATTAATATTGTATTTAAGACCATGAACCGGAACACCATCTTCGGTTATGATATTTACAGCCTTTTTAAAAGGAAACAGCTCTTTTTTCTCGCCATGAACAGCTTATGAGATTGTCATGATATTCGTGACCGTTTTTGTTATCGACAACATCGTTTCCGTCGTCAACGTCACCAAATATAATTTTACCTTCAAGCCAAAGAGTAAACATGCGCTCTGATCTTGTAGGATGGAGCCCTCTTCTGGTAGTTTTTTGCCTTACCCAGCCTGTTTCACTGGTTACCATATCTCTTATCTTTGTAAAATGTTCCATTTTCCTGCTCCTAATCTATAGTTTAGTCTTTTTCATTATATCATTTATTTTGTTTTAGCTAATACATATTTCGCAAATTTTAATGAGTATTTTTTCTGTTAAATTTCTTAGAAAATCTTGTCAATTTGTGAGATATATGATAAAATAAAAAGAATTGTTTACTGATTAAAAATAAACTTTGAAAAAGGACTGCTAAATGAGTATTTTAAATGTTGAAAATGTAACCCACGGCTTTGGTGGCCGTGAAATTTTGGATAATGCATCGTTTCGCCTTCTTAAAGGCGAGCATATCGGGCTTGTGGGTGCCAATGGCGAGGGAAAGTCCACTTTTCTTAACATTATTACAGGAAAGCTTCAGCCGGACTCGGGAAAAATTGAGTGGTGTAAGCATATAACAACAGGGTATCTTGACCAGTATTCTACCTTGGAGAAGGGGAAATCCATCCGTGATGTACTTCGGGGTGCGTTTCGCCATCTTACGGACCTTGAAGCAGAGATGCTTGCAATTTACGAAAAAATGTCAGACTTGTCTGATGCTGAGATGAATGAAATGATGGAGGAAGTGGGGGAAATCCAGGATATTCTTGATTCTTCGGGTTACTACGTCATAGACTCCAAAATAAACGAATGTGCCAACGGACTTGGCCTTAACGAAATAGGTCTTGAGAGGGATGTTACCGAACTTTCAGGCGGGCAGAGAGCCAAGGTGATTTTGGCAAAACTTCTGCTTGAAAACCCAATGATTCTTATTTTGGACGAGCCGACAAACTTTTTGGACGAAAATCATATTGTGTGGCTTAAAAACTTTCTTAAGGAATATGAGAATGCCTTCATTCTTGTATCTCATGATATTCCTTTCTTAAACGACGTCGTAAACGTAATCTACCATATAGAAAACTGTGTTTTCACACGGTATACAGGCGATTACACTGATTTTGAACGTATGTATGAGCTTAAAAAAAGGCAGATTAAACAGGCGTATAACAAACAGCAGAAAGAGATTGCCGATCTCGAAGAATTTGTTGCAAGAAACAAAGCAAGGGCAGCAACAGCTACTCTTGCAAGGTCAAGACAGCGGCAACTTGACAAAATGGACATTATTACTCTTGCACCTGAAAAGGTAAAACCCGACTTTTCCTTTAAAACAGCAAGAACTCCGGGCAGAGTGGTAATTGAAGCGAAAGATGTGGTGCTCGGTTACGACGAAGCGCTTACAAGTCCCATAAATCTTATTATCGAGAGAAACAAAAAAATAGCTGTCAAGGGTACCAATGGTATAGGGAAATCCACACTGATGAAAACACTGTTGGGTATTATTCCGCCTTTTTCGGGAAGTGTAAGCCGTGACCAGTTTGCTATCGAAGGGTATTTTGAGCAGGAAGAAACTACAAGTGACAAAACTGCACTCTCAGAAATTTGGGACGAGTATCCTTCCATGACCAATGCCGAGGTGAGGGCAGCGCTTGCCAGGTGCGGTCTTACTACCGAGCATATCACATCTCAGATGAAGGTGCTTTCGGGTGGCGAGAACGCAAAGGTTCGACTTTGCCGGCTGATGCTTAAGGAAATCAATCTTTTGGTGCTTGACGAGCCGACAAACCATCTTGACGTTATGGCAAAGGAAGAACTTAAAAAGGCTGTCTCAAAGTTTCGCGGGACCGTTCTTCTTGTAAGCCACGAACCCGAATTTTATGAAGATATAGTGAATGAAATTATAGACTTAGAAAACGTATCGACGAAATGTGTCTGACATAAATCATTCGGGGATTTTAACGGATGATTCAACATCAACGACAGAGATAAAAACGGAGGTTTTTATGAATAACAAAATGAAAAAACGAGGTATGTTTATTCTTGGCATTGCTATCTGTATAGCTGTAGCAAGCCTATCTATTATGCTAGAGATGTTAATTCCGGGAGAAATATTGGGAGCTTCTATTATTGCACTATTTATGGGAACATTAATCAATAGCTTTTTTCATCCAGACTGGATAAAGCCGGCGCTCAAATTTACATCCAAAAGGATTTTAAAAGTAGCCATAATATTACTTGGTGCATCTCTATCTGTCAGTACGATTATGTCTGTTGGTAAAATGACATTCTTTGTAATGTTGTTTACTTTTGCTATGTGTTTTGGTGGTGGCTATTTTATCCGCAAGTTGTTTGGACTTAACTGGAAACTAAGCAATTTGATTTCCGCAGGAACCGGAATATGCGGCGGCAGTGCTGTGGCGGCTATTGCCCCTGTTATTGACGCTGATGACAAAGATATAGCGTTTGCTTTGTCTTCAACATTCCTTTTTGATATGATCATGATTGCATTATATCCGATTATGGGTAAAGCCTTGGGTATGACGGATATAGCTTATGGCATTTGGGCAGGAACATCTGTGAATGATACTGCCAGTGTGGTTGCCTCAGGATATGCTTTTTCTGAGGCTGCAGGTGACTTTGCAACAATGGTTAAGCTTACCCGTACTATTGCAATCATTCCTACAGTGTTGGTGTTTGCGTATATTGGTACCCGCATAAAACAAAAAGAGTTGAAGGCGGTAAGTGAGGGCAAAAAGGTAAATATTTTGAAAATCGTTCCATGGTTCATTGGCGGATTTTTTGCACTGGCTATTTTAAACAGCGCCAATCTTATTTCGGCAGAAATATCCAATATTATGAAGAGCGTAAGTAAATTTCTGATGGTAATGGCACTTGCTGCTATTGGCCTTGGAACCAGTATTACCGACTTTAAGAAAGCAGGATTTTCTCCGATGATTTATGGTATAACCATTGATACACTTGTGACATTGACGGCACTTGTTGTGATTTGGTGTATGGGGTTAATGTAGTATTTTTTATGGTCAAAAGAAACTTTTTAGCCTGACTTGACACGAGTAAAAATCTTGTCGAATGGTGCTGAATGATGCCCAATAGTGTTGAAAAACGAAATTAAAAGGAGTTGAGTATTATGGCAGAAAAGAAAGAAAAAAGATATGTGAGCGATAATGCTCAACTTATGTCTGAATGGAACTGGGAAAAGAATAATGAATTAGGATTCTTTCCTGATGTATTGATGTGTGGTAGCGGTAAAAAAGTATGGTGGAAATGCCAAAAAGGACATGAGTGGCAAGCCGCGTTAGTTAGCAGAAATTCTGGAAGCGGATGTCCATATTGTTCGGGAAACAAAGTTTTAAAAGGCGAAAATGATTTGCAAACAGTTAATCCAATGTTAGCAAAGGAATGGAATTACGAAAAAAATAATGGGTTAACACCCGTAGATGTAATGCCCAATAGTTCTAAAAAAGTATGGTGGAAGTGCAGCAAAGGACATGAATGGCAAGCAGCGTTAGCAAATAGGAGTAGTGGGCGTGGATGTCCGTATTGTTCGGGTAAAAAAGTTTTAAAAGGCTATAATGATTTACAAACAGTTAATCCAATGTTAGCAAAGGAATGGAATTATGAAAAAAATAATGGATTAACGCCTGAGGATGTAACACTCAATAGCGACAAAAAAGTATGGTGGAAATGCCAAAAAGGACATGAATGGCAAGCGAGAATAACTGGACGAAATAGAGGAAGTGGTTGTCCTGTTTGTAATTCTGAACGACATACTTCTTTTCCAGAATATGTGCTTGTATATTATCTTAAAAAATATGGGTTGGAGGTAATACATTCATATAGAGAGCAAGGTTACGAATTAGATATTTACATCCCATCAAAAAAGATTGCCATTGAATATGATGGATATTTTTGGCACAAAAAGAAAACTAAAAAAGATTTAGAAAAAAATCAAAAGTGTAAAAATGACGGGATTAAACTGTTCAGGATAAGAGAAGGGCTATTGCCACTTAATGACAGTTCAATTGATTATGTCGTTCAAGAAAACCAAAAAGACCTGTCAAATGTACTTGAAACCATTTTAAGTGAAATAGTCGGAACGAGCGTTGTTATTGACATAAAAAGAGATGCTATTGCTATAGAAAACTTGAGAGAGTACACGGAAAAAGAAAATTCTTTTTTGTTTTCTAATCAGGAAATAGCGAAAGAATGGAATTATGAAAAGAATGGTAATTTGAAACCAGAGCACTTCGCAGCAAATAGCAATAAAAAGGTATGGTGGAAGTGTAACAAAGGACATGAATGGCAAGCAATAATAAATAATAGGAATAAGGGTAATGGTTGTCCGTATTGCACAGGTCGATGTCCTGTTAAAGGCGAAAACGATTTAAAAACAGTAAATCCAAATTTAACAAAAGAATGGAATTATGAAAAAAATGGCATTTTAAAACCAGAAAATTTTACAGTAAACAGCGGGGAAAAAGTATGGTGGAAGTGTAGCAAAGGACATGAATGGCAAGCAGTAATAGCAGATAGGAACGGTGGAAAGGATTGCCCATATTGTTCGGGTCGATATGTTGTTAAAGGCGAAAATGATTTGCAAACAGTTAATCCGAAATTAGCAAAAGAGTGGAATAATGAGAAGAACGAAGGATTAACACCTGTAGATGTAATGCCTAATAGCCATAAAAAGGTATGGTGGAAATGCCAAAAAGGACATGAATGGCAAGCAACAATAAAAGATAGAAATTTTGGGAAAGGTTGTCCATATTGCTCAGGGCGATATGTTGTTAAAGGTGAGACAGATTTGCAAACAGTCAATCCAACGATAGCGAAAGAATGGGATTATGAGAAGAATGATGGATTAACCCCTATGGATGTAATGCCTAACAGTGGAAAGAAGGTATGGTGGAAGTGCTGTAAAGGACACGGGTGGCAATCGACGATATATCATAGAAACAATGGACGTGGATGTCCAATTTGTGCAAAAGAAAAGCGAAAAACTTCAAAAAATACAAATGATGAATTTGTTGATTTAAAAGAGGATTAATATGGTTGAATGGATAAAGAAACACAAGGTTTTATTTATAATAATTTGTATAGTGGTATTCGTTGTACTGATGATTGGTGTTCCATTTGGAATTAATTTGCTGTTTAAAATTGAATCCAATATAAATATTTTTGAAGCTGAGTGGACAGCAGGAGATGCATTGGGGTATTATGGAGCTGTTCTATCTTTTATAGGTACGATTATATTGGGAATTGTAGCCGTATGGCAAAACAAAAAGGCTAACGATTTAAGTGAAAATGTAATGGAAATAAGTCTTAGGGAGAAAATGCCATACTTAAAACTAACTACTACCATGTTATCAACATCGAGAGATTTAGAACTAGAGTTTAAAAATTTTGGAAACTCCTTTGGTACGATAAGGCACATAAAACTAGAAAAGAATGGGTCTGTTATTTTGATTAAGGAGATTGAGCATTTTGTTGACTATGAGGGGAAATACAAGTGTTCCACAAAATCAAAATTACCAAACGATCCCGATCAAAAATTATATTTGAATTGTGAGTTTGTTATTAGTAATGCATATGGGTTTTCATATATAGAAATAATTAAAATGCAGTTTGAACCAAAACCGTCACACGGGAACAACATAGTTTATGATTTGGAAAAATTTAATATTTTATTTAGGGATATTGGCACTGCAAAATAGTAGGATCATATATACTATTTCACCATGAATTTACTTGTGTCAAGTCCATACAATTTAAAAGATTAGTTTGCCGATAATAAATATTTACATATCGGGCAGGAAAATCTAACATTCCTGCGGGTTCCGATGAAAAGTGATAAAGAAAAAACAGTTGAAAAAATAGTAGGTCCTATTATTCACTGTTCGCCCGACTTGACACGAACCTGGTAAAGAAATATGTTGATGAAAGGATAAATAATATGGAACAACACTGTCTTACGAAGAAAGCCTGCTATCTTATGAGTATTACAATGTCGATAGCATCTAATTTATCACCTATTTTGTTTTTGACGTTTAGAGATATGTATGATTTGTCTTATACTTTGCTTGGACTTTTGGTAGTAATCAATTTTATCACACAACTGTCTGTTGATTTGATATTTACATTTTTTACTAAATTTTTTAACATACATAAATCAGTAAAATTTACACCCTTTATTGCGTTTATTGGTCTGATAATATACGCAGTTTTGCCAAAAATTTTTCCTGCTACGGCATTTTTATGGATTGCGGTTGGAACGGTAATATGTTCTGTTGGCGCGGGGTTAGCTGAGGTTTTGCTTAGTCCTGTAATTGCAGCAATTCCAAGTAAAAATCCCGAACGGGAAATGAGCAAGCTACACTCAATGTATGCATGGGGTGTAGTAGGTGTAGTAATATTAAGCACATTGTTTTTATTGGTTTTTGGCAGCACAAATTGGATGTATCTTGCTTTATTTTGGTCAGTTGTTCCATTGATAGCATTTTTGCTGTTTTTAAAATCAGAACTTCCTGCAATGAATAATTTTGGAAAAAAGCAAAATCAAACAAAAACGTTTAATAAAGGCATTATCTTATGCACAGTATGTATATTCTTTGGCGGAGCGGCAGAATGTACAATGGGTCAATGGGCATCAGGATTTATTGAAAACGCCATAGGAATTCCTAAAGTTTATGGAGATATTATAGGTGTTGCTTTCCTCGCAGCATTGTTGGGAGCGGGAAGAACCCTGTATTCCAAATATGGTAAAAAAATTATCAACATTTTATTGCTTGGGATGCTTGGAGCAGGCATTTGCTATTTAACGGCAAGCCTGTCGTTAAGTCCTGTAGTCGGAATTGTAGCGTGTGCTTTAACTGGACTTTTTACATCTATGTTATGGCCGGGAACTTTGATTTATGTAGAAGAAAAGTTTGAAAATGTTGGTGTGGCCGTTTATGCATTGATGGCTGCCGGCGGGGATATGGGTGCGTCTGTTGCACCGCAGATAGTTGGAATTTTATCTGATAAATTCGGCTTGACTAATTTAGCTTTGAAAATTTCGGAAATGCTTCACATAAGTGTAGAACAAGTTGGTATGAGAGCAGGGTTACTTGCAGCGGGTTTTTTCCCGATTGCGGGTGTATTGTGTGTACTCTGTATGAAAAAGCATTTTAAAAAACGCGACGAGAATCAACTGATGTAGTATTCTGTGTTTTATGTCTAATTGATCCGAATATAAATAATTTAAAAGATTAGTTTGCCGATTTTGATATTTACATATACTATCGGGTGCGAGAAAATCCACTATTCTCGCGGGTTCTAAAGGAAAAGTGTTTAAGAAAAATCTAGTGAAAAATTAAGGAAAAAATAGTAGGTCGATATTATGCTTTAGCATAACAAGGTTCTCGGGTACCCAACAGAAATCTGTGATTTCGTGTTGGGTGATGATTCTTATTATTCACTGTTCGCCTGACTTGACAAAAGTTGAATTGTGTCGAATGGTGTTGAAAGGAAGAGTAATATGAAGAAAATTGTTTTAATCATACTAAATGCATTATTAGTAATACCGTTTTTAATTTTCTTTAGACGAGGTGCTAATGTTTCAATATTTATGTTGCCTATTTGGTTTATTGCGACAATTATAAATGCTATTTTATCAAAGGATTTAAAAGAACTTTGGATGTTTAACGGAATTTTGGCAATATTTGCAATAATTGGTATTTTTAGTAATGGTCAATTATACTTTAAATATGTATATTGGGATACCGAGGGAGAGCTGGTTGTTATGGCTGAAATTTTCATCGGTCTAATATACATAACTGTATTAAC
>JAZNSF010000006.1:0-11777 GCA_045591095.1 Clostridia bacterium
CCTAATGTATACGACCTGCAAAAGCTTCCTTCTATGGGCGGCTCTCAGGCAGAGTGGTTTGTAAGAAAGGATAAGGATACAGTTATAGAGGTTTACGCAGAACATCCAAAGGCAGTAAACGCAAAAGTTTTGGTAAAATAATTCATAAATATAAAGAACTGACACTACATTTTGTGGCGCCAGTTCTTTTTTTGTTATACGAATATAAAATCAATCTGTGTAAGGGGCTATTTGATGGTAAAACAGGAGAACGGCACCCCTCTTAAGTGTTGAATTTTTTTACACCCTTATTATAAGTCTAATATTCTAAAAAATCAATAGAAATGGTACAATTTTAGGTAATCAAATACAGGAGGATTTTTTGATGACAGAATGTAGTAAAAAAACAATTTCATATATTGGCCTTATGTTCGTGGTGCTGGTTTGGGGATGCGTTCCGCTTATTACACTTCGCCATTATAAATTCTATTCTCCAACTATCCGTGTATGTTTTACCGAACTGGTGCTCCTCATTACATACCTTATAATTGCGAGAAAACACATTATGGAGTTTAATTTAGAATACATAAAAGTTGGTGTTCCGACAGGCCTTTTTTTGGCGCTCGCGAATATAAGTCAAAAAATAGGACTTCTTTATACCACTCCTGCAAGATATGCATTTTTAGAGAATCTTTCGTGTATAACAGTGCCTGTTCTTATGTATATCTTGGTTAAAAAAAGGCCGGGATTTTCGGCATGTCTTGCGAGTCTTGTCTGTCTGGCTAGCGCGTTTGTTCTAAACGGCATATCATTTTCGGATTCAGCGTGGGGGATTGGCGAAATTCTTTGTGCCGCTTCAGGTCTTCTTTATGGATTCAATATTGCAGGTACCGGCGTTTTTGCCAAAAAGCTAAACACACCGCTTTATCTTGCAACCCAGTCGACAGTAGGATTTTCGACATCGTTAATATTTTCCATTGTTCTCAATTTTGTCACAATCACAAATGAGAGCGGAATTAGTCAGCCAATCCAAAAAATAATGTTTTCGTTTAACCCTCTGCACATTATATATGTAGTCTTGGTGCCTATTATAACATCGGCATTTTGCTGGATAATCAGGACCAATTCGATGAAGCATATAGATGCATGTGTTGTAGCTGTGATAACACCATTTTCTGCGGTGATTACAAGTATCATTTCGGTAATGGTCGGGAAAGACCAGCTTGATTTGAATTTGATTCTGGGCAGCGTGCTGGGGCTCTTATCCATTTTTCTATCCAGCGCTGATGATATATTTAAAATCCTTTTGCAGAAAAAATCTAACGCAGAACTAAAAGTTTAAATATTATAATTTTGAAGGCGAATGGATAGATAAATTATATAACGAAAGGCGTTGCTTTTTTAACCAAAGAGTGGTTTAATCTTATTAAAGAGGCAAACTAGGATGAGGGCACCATGTGCTTACAGCTACAAGAAGAGATGTAGTGATTTTTACAACCCATCAGAGATATGCTTTTGGTGAGCTTGGTAAATCTTACTATCGACCATAATTTTTTTTGGTAAAAAAGCCGAAAAAATTGAGTAAAACTATTGACTTATTAGTGTAATAATGTTAATATAAATATATATTCCCAAATTTTTAACTCGTATTCCGTGGTTATTGTGTCTAAAGAGTGGGGAATCAAATTTAAAACACTGTTTTTTGATTTGGGAGTGTCAATTACATACGTTAAAGAATTAAAATTTATATAAATGAAAGTGGGGAATAATTATGAAAAAAACAATTAAATCCATACTTGCAGGCGTTATGGCACTGGCACTTGTGCTTACAGCAGTAGGTTGTGGTGGCGATGAAGGAAAAACAGCTATAAACAAAGGTTCAGGCGAAATCCCTGAAAAAATTTCTATTTATGCTCACCTGGCTTCGGGAATTGCTGCAAACGGCGGAAAAAGTCATGACGATGTTTTGACGTTTCAGGCAATCGAAGAACTGACAGGTTGTGATGTTGAATGGATTCATCCGGCGCAGGGTGCCGGCGGTGAAAAATTCAATCTGATGCTTGCTTCTGGCGAACTTCCTGACATGATAGCTACTTCATGGAGTTCGCTTGGTATCAGCGGTGAATCTTATGCAGAAGATGGAGTTATAATACCTCTTTCTGAGTTGATTGAAGAAAATATGCCTAATCTTTCTAAACTCTTAAAGGAACGTCCTGACATAAAGAAACAGTTCACAGAAGCAAACGGCGAAATTTACTATATACCCATCATGAAACCCGAAAAGGAAATGAAGGTATTCCGTGGACCTCAGATCCGTGAAGACTGGCTCAAAAAGCTTGGATTAGAAGTTCCCAGTACCCCTGATGAACTTTATGAAGTTTTTAAGGCATTTAAGACCAAAGACCCCAATGGAAACGGAAAAGCTGATGAAATTCCTATGTCAGCTGTTAAGATTGCCGGCAACCATGGTGTTGGCGAACTCTTCTGGATGTTTGGTACATATGATGGTTTCTATTTGAAGGATGGAAAGGTTGCTTATGGTCTTTTGGAAGATGAGTACGAAGAAGGTCTTAAGTATATAACAAAGCTGTTTAAAGAAGGCCTTATCGACCAGGACTTCCTTCTTAATGACAGAGCCAAGATGGATTCAAAATTCATGAACGACAGAGTTGGTTACGTGCATTCATACCAGCCAACAAATTTCTACAACAACATGAACGATGGTGTAAGAAAAGTTATAGGTATACCTTATCTAGCTAAAGAGGGTGTTAAGAACAATGTATTTGACACTAGCCGTTTGATGGATGTAACAAACATATCAGTTGCTGTTACTACCAAAAACCCCAACCCCGCAGGCTCGCTCAAGTGGCTTGATACATTCTTCGGTGAAGAAGGTATAGCTATTTACAACTACGGCATAGAGGGTGTAAGCTATGACATAGTAGACGGTGAGCCTAAGTATAAGCCTGAGGTTCTTGAAAATGGCAAAATCAATCTTGCAAGCGCTGCTGTTGCCGGAACATTCCCGGGTATTCAGGAGTGGAATCACTACAAGCAGACACTTTCGCCCTGGGGAGTAGAAGCTATCGAGACATGGACTAAATCCGATGAAATAGGAGGCGTACTTCCTCCGATGCTGACATTTACAACGGAAGAAAGAGATACTTTGACTCAGGTTTATGTACAGATTCAGACATATATTGAAGAAAAAGTTGGTAAGATAATAATTGGTCAGCTAAGCATTGACGAACTTCCCGCCATCCGTGAACAGATTAAGAAAATGGGAATCGAGGATATGATAGCTATTTACGAAGCAGCACTTAAGAGATATAACAGCAGATAGGAGAGAATGGTAAATGATAACAACAAGCAGTGGAGAAGGCGCAGCTAAGAAACCCTTAAAGCCAGTCTCTAACAAAAGCCTTCTTACAAGAATAAGTCTTCATAAGCATGTTTACATATTGTTACTTCCTGCTATACTGTATTATTTGATATTCAATTATGCACCGATGTTTGGTACTGTAATCGCATTCCAGGACTTCTCGGTTACAAAAGGTATCTTTGGAAGTAAATGGGTTGGATTTAAGAATTTTATAGACTTCTTCTCAAACTACAAGTTTGGCGAGCTTTTGACAAACACCTTAAGAATAAACATCTTAAATCTTGCGATTAACTTTCCGGCACCAATAATATTTGCACTGCTGCTTAACGAAATCAGAAAGCTTAAGTTCAAGAAGGCAGTACAGACAATTACATATATGCCGCACTTTATATCAACGGTTATTATATGTAGCTTGCTTCTTACATTCTTGTCGGGCGAAGGTTTGTTCAACAGTATCAGAGAAATGTTTGGGCTCGAGAGAATTTCGTTCATGACCGAATCAAAGTACTTCCCATGGATATACGTACTTTCTACCCTTTGGCAGACCCTTGGCTGGAATACAATCATCTATATTTCAGCAATATCTTCCATAAGCCCCGAGCTTTATGAAGCAGCAACCATCGACGGAGCAGGCCGCTTCAAGCAGGCGCTTCACGTAACACTTCCGGGAATAAGCGAAACAATAGTAATATTGTTCATTATGAACTTAGGACAAATGCTTTCGCTTGGTTACGAGAAGATAATTCTTCTTTACAACCCGACAATATACGAAACAGCAGACGTTATATCAACATACGTTTACAGACGAGGTATCATGGAAGGAAACTTCGGACATTCGTCAGCGGTAGGTATGTTTAACTCAGTAGTAAACTTCTCACTTTTGATGATATCGAATACGGTAAGTAAAAAGGTGAGAGGCAGCGGATTATGGTAAGGAGGCAAAAAAGATGAGATATAAAAAAGGACTTGGCGAACAAATTTTTGACTTCTGCAACCATCTGCTGATGATAGCGCTGATATTCATAACCTTGTATCCCTGCTATTACGTGTTAGTGGCATCATTAAGTGACCCGGTTAAGGCATACTCGGCAAGCGGATTGCTGTTTTACCCAAAGGGCTTTTCGATAGGCGCATACATAGATGTAATAAAGCATAAACAGCTTTGGATAGGATACGCAAATACAATATTTTATGTAGGCGTAGGCGGAGGAATGAGCGTACTCGCAACAGTAATAACAGCATTTGCACTTACAAGAAAAGACCTTCCGGGCCAGAATATAATTATATTTTTGATTATGTTCACAATGTACTTCAACGGCGGACTTGTACCGACATTCCTTGTAGTAAAATCGCTGGGATTACTAGATACAAGAACGTACATGCTGATATATGGACTGATTACGACGTACAACCTTATTATAACGATGTCGTATTTCAGAGGACTTCCTATGGAGCTTGAGGAAGCAGCAAAGGTAGACGGTGCGGGAGACTACACAGTACTGTTTAAGATAATGCTACCATTGGCAAAACCGATTATTGCGGTTATGGCACTTTACTACATGGTAGCAATCTGGAACAACTTTATAACAGCACTTATTTACCTAACAGACAGAAGTAAGTTCCCGCTGCAGCTGGTACTGAGAGAAATACTTATCCAGAACAGCACAACCGATATAGCAGCTGTTGGAAATGGCTCGGATGCTGAAGCGTATGCAGAAAACATGAAGTTTGCGGTAGTTGTAGTATCAACAATCCCGATTCTCTGTGTTTACCCCTTCATCCAGAAGTACTTTGTTAAGGGCGTAATGATTGGCGCAGTAAAGGGTTAAAGAAAGGACAACTTAAATGAACAACATACCGATGTTTTGGAAAACCACACTTACGGATATAGATGAAACTCTGAAAGATATCAAGTGTGGGAAAGTAGTCAGCCGGGGCGAATCAGCCGGCGGAAGACCGATTTACTTAATAGAATACGGTAGAAAAAACGACCTCAGACGCACTGCTAATTTTAGCAGTGCTCTGGGCGGTTTAGATAGGAAATGCTATGCGGACAAAAGTGGACCGGATTACCGGCCTACAATTCTGCTTGTAGGATGCATTCATGGCGGAGAGTTTGAAGGCGTTGCGGCGCTTAACAACCTAATAAAGATTTTTGAAACCGGGACTGATTTCAAAGGTGAAAAAAATGAGTTCCTACATAATATATATAGGGACGTAAATGTTCTTATCATTCCGTGTCTCAATCCGGATGGTAGAGCAAGGCTTGACTTCCCTTCGATGGCAGGAAAATCCTTCGAAGAAATGAGGTACTTTAATCAAGGAACTTGGAAGGACGGAACGCTTTGCGGATGGCCGGAGTGTAAAAGAATACATCCAATCAAAGATTATTGCAAATTCTTGGGCGCATATTTTAACGATGACGGCGTAAATTTGATGCATGATGATTTCTTCTTGAAGAAGTCATCCGAAAATGAGTTTTTGTTTGAAATTGTTGACGAATATGTACCCGATTTTACGATACTTCTTCATGGTGGAGAAAACACACGTCCGTGCGTATTAAAGCCTGCACATTCGCCGATGCGAATAAAGAAGGAAATTGAAAAGCTTGACATCATGATGAAAGACCACTGCGAAAAAGAAGGTATATACTACTACGTATCGCCTTTTGACATAGGTGAAGAAAAGTCAAACGGTGGCTCGTTCAATCTGACGTCTGCACTTTATCACATGAGTGGAGAACCTTGTGTGACATACGAAAGCAATCAAGGCCTTATTGAAGCTAAAGGCGATCCAATGACCTATGACGAAATTTATAAGGCGCATATGATTCTTTTTGAGCAATCGATAAAATATATACAAACAAAGAAGGAGGAAGAGAATGAAAAGTAAATATCTTATAAGACTTATAGCTTCAATAATAAGCTTATCAATGATATTTGGACTTGTGCTTCCTATCTCGGCTGCCTGGGACGGATATAAGGCACCGGACGGCGGGACGCTTGTGAAGGTTTTGGATTTTGACAGGATATCGGATATATTTTCTGCGGGAGTAATGCCTTCTAAAAATACTATAGAGGGCGACAACTGGAGTGTTCGGTGGAAAAATATAAAAGCAAAGCCAACTATCACTTTCAAAAATGTTCCACGCGATTGGCGCAACTTTACCACAATTAAATTTTATGTATATACAGAAAAACCAAACACCGGTTCTTTTAGGCTTGTAGTTGGCACTGAGTTACTCCAAAAAGAAGGTGTGACTGCATCTAACTATTTCACAAAAACGAATATTGCTTTAAACCATACCGGATGGAAGGAGTATTCTTATGCTTTAAGTGAGTTGGGAGACGGAAATGCTTCGGGCTGGGACAAGGTAACATCTGTTTCCTTTACAGCAAATTGGGGAGGAACTACAACGACCGAGGATTCTGATATTTGCATCTCATCAATTTATGCTGATACAGCAGAAGGCGATAAACCCTTAAAACTTGATGCAACCAATGAAGGAAGACAGGCTGTTTTTTCTGCTCTTGGCGAGAATACTGCCATAATGAATTTTTCAAACAATGCTATAGTAAATGGAAAAATTATTCCGGTTGAGGTTGAAGACAGAATAACAACAGACCATAGCGGAAGAATAGCTAAGTTTGGATTCTTCACAAATGTTTTAGGAGCTGCCGTTGACGGCGAAAAAAGTATTACCTTAGATGGTAAAACGGTCGATATAACCGATATGGTGATTACTCACGATGACGGCAAATATCTGCCACTTGAAAAGGTTCTTACGGAGTTGGGTAAGGAAGTAAAATACAAGGATATGGTTACCATAATTGGTGATGCTGAAAAGTCCGATAAATTATTTGATGACGCTGAGCTTCTTGATGATTTAAAGTTTATGCTGAGTGTAAGTGTCCTTACTGCCAAAGACATCACCAAGGAAGACTGGAAAGAAATAAAAGAAAAGTGGATTGCCTACCTTGTTGGCGGAAAAGATGAGGACCCGAACGACCCGGACAGACAGGCAACAATAAAAGCTGTCGAGAAAAACTACGAAAATAACAGCAAATCCATTAACAAGAATAAAGAAATCTTTGCACTTTTTGGGGATAAAAATGTAACAAGCTGGCAGGTGGTATTAACACAAGCCAAAACTTTGAAGAATATGGCCGCAGCCTATGCGACTTACGGCAGCAAGTACTACAAATCGCCCGAAGTGCGTCGGAATGTTTTGTACTGCCTTGAATGGTTTTACAATAACTTCTACGGCATTGACGAGCTTATAGACAAAGGCTGGAAAAGTCGTGTTGGCGAAGAGGACTGGTGTTTCCATATTGGTATTCCATGGGAGATTGCCGAGACCATATTGCTTCTTGGCGATGACATAAGCATGGATCTTACCAAAAAATACCTTTATGTTTTTGAAGCGAGTAAGTATGCGGGTGGTTGCGCTGCCGCGGGCAGAACTTATGTAGGCACCCTATCTTCCATTCTTCACGAGGATTACGATGATTTGTGCGAACGAAACAGCGACTATGTAGTACAGATGCGTGCCAACAACTATGATGTGCATGATGTGTTGACAAAAGGCGCAAACGAAGGCGTAAAAGAAGATTGGCTTTATATAACTCACAACATCTTCCCATATTCATCGGCTTATGGCAGTAATGTGCTGCTTGAACGTTTGGCGACTGTTGAATCAATACTTTCCGGCACACAGTTTGAGTTTATAAATCCATACAAGTATGACCCTGTTATGTGGATAAGGGAAACTTTTGCTCCAATCATATTTAACGGTGCAATCACCTCTGCTCAAAGTGGACGTTTCAGAGCGATTGACTCGTTCTCGGAAACGTCATACACATGGTATGCAATTGCTGCTGCACTTGATCTGGTTGGCTGTTTCGGTAAAGATGATGACGAATTTCTTAAGGATTTTATAAAGAGAAATGTTGTAGAAGAAAATAAGGCAAGCATCATAATGAATCTTAATGGCAATCAGCTTTCAAAACTAAACAAAATTTTGAAAGATGAAACAATACAGCCGGAACCTTATTACAGAAGCAAGATGTATTACAACGGCGACTCGGCTGTTCATCAAAAGGGTGATTTTGGTTTTGCGATATCGATGTCATCTACAAGAATTGCCGGTTGGGAGTCTATTCTTGGTGTAAATATGACAGGTTGGTATCAGGGCGACGGTATGCTTTATACATATCTTAAAGACGATGTAGCGCAGTATGACCGTCAATACTGGAAATACGTAAATCCATATCACCTGCCGGGCACAACTGTTGATACCCAGGAAAGAGCCACGGTAAGTATAGTAAATAGCAGAGACACACTTACTTCGCAACACTTTGTAGGTGCCTCGCAGTTCGATAATGATTATATTACTGCAGCAATGCAGCTTGAGTCTTATCACAAAGACAATCCTAACGCGGTTACATCAAACAAAAACCCGGGCGGCGATGCTCCGAACCACGAAAGTACACTTATGGCCAAGAAGGCATGGTTCCTCTTTGACGATGAGGCTGTTGCACTTGGTACAGATATAAATGCAGACGACGGCTTTGAAGTACAGACTGTTGTAGAAAACAGAAAACTTAGGAAAACCGAAAAGAAGAAGGTTGAAAGACCTGCAAGTTCGCTTGGCTTAAACGAATATCAAATCCAGTCAGCCGTTGCATCGACAGCTTCGGATGAATATCCTGCAGATCTAAGCTATGACGGCGATAAAAAATCATACTGGTCAGCAGGCGGGGATGCTTACATCATTTACGAGCTTGAAGAAGCTGTGCCTGTTGGATATATTGGCATTGCACAAAATGGTGGCGACGGTGGCCGTCAGGCAATATTTGAGATAGAAACATCTGTTGATGGCATAAATTGGACCAGAGTCTGGGAAGGTAAAGCCAGCGGTAAAACAATCGAAATGGAAGCCTATGACCTTAAAGGTACGGTTGCAAAATATGTTAAGTACAATGGTCACGGAAGAACAAACTCCCAGTGGAACGTGCTTACCGAAGTAAGTATTTTTGCTCCAACAAAGGACGGTTCTATGCCTCTTCCAAAAGCCACTGCAGATGATACAGCTTCTAAACCCGAGGTAGACGACAGCAAGATTTTGGGTGCCGAAGCAATCGTTGTTGATGGAACACTTTTGGAAAAGAAATCTAACTACAAGAAAGAGTTTACCGATCCTAAGTGGATACATATTGAGGGAACAGGAGGTTACTTCCTACCCGAGGGCGGAAAGCTTGTAATGGATAAGATTACCAACAACAAGAACTTCCTTGAAATATGGCTCTCGCATGGTGTTTCGCCAAAGAATGGCACATATTCGTATGTAGTTCTTCCAACAAAGACTCAAGAAGAAACTGCTGAATATTCTAAGTCACCCGATATCGAAATTCTTTCCAACACAAAGGAACTTCAGGCTGTTCGCGAAAAAACTATCGGAATGACCGGCCTTGTGTTTTGGGAAGCAGGTAAATTTGAAACAATCGAAACTTCTGTTCCGATGATTATGATGATTAAGGAAAAGGATGCAGAAGGCTATTACAGACTAAGCATTACTGACCCGACTCATCTTCTTAAAGAAGGAAAGATTACACTTAAGGGAAGCTACGAACTTGTTGAAGCTGATGAACGTATTACCGTTTCTTCAAAGTCAGGCGAAACTGTGCTTACAATCAACTTTGACCTGGCAGACGGAAGATCGCTTCCAATAACATTGCTAGCCAAATAAAAATTTTTACAACCTGCCGTAAGTGATGGGGGCCGAAAGGCCTCCTCAACGCGGCGCTTAAGGCTTTAAAAAAAGCTGAACAAATTAAGGGAGCAATTACGTGTCTATTGAGCCAGACCGATGCTGCACCATTGTGTCAGGTGAAAAAACTCGTAATTACCATATTAACTCAGGTGGTTTTAAGGGCACTAGAGTCTCGATATATCGCCGTGAGTAAAAGTTTATTTAAAATATTAAGAAAGGAAGAGCATTTATGAGAAAAATTAGTTTCAGATTCTTAAGTGCTTTGCTTGCTGTTTTGATGCTGCTTTCTTCAATGTCTCTGGTAGCATTTGCAGCTCAAAAAACAGACGAAACTAAAGTCTTGGTTGAAGAAACCTTTGAAGACTTCACTGAAAATGATCTTATTGCCTACAATGAGGCTAAAACTACTGAAATTAAAGGTAGTTGCTGCTCAACATACACCAAGGTTGACTCAACCGGTAGATTTTATGCAGCAGTAGCGAACAGTGCGACGATTAAAAATGACCCAGCAGAGGGAGGCACTCGTGGCAAAGTAGCTAACTTGAACAGCGCGTCTTCCGCGTTTGGTATATCTGAGCACAATCTGGAGTCATCTACCGCTAATATTCCAACAAAAATTAAATTTGAGTTTGATTACTGGAAAACGACAGGCACGGGTACTGGTCATACACTTGTAAAATACGGAAATCCATATGCATCTGGTCAGTTGATAAAAATATATGATACCGGTGATATTGGCATATTTACTAATTCTGGTACTTCGACAGAAACAGTATTGGAAAATGCCATGACGACACAAACGTGGGTTAAGTATGCAATTTACCTCGATACCACGACCAAGAAATGTTCTCTTTATATGGATGGAGAGCTTGTTTATGGATGGACATTGGCCGGCTGGTCCGGAACTATTCCCGATTTCACATTCCAAACCAATAACATTGCGGACTATATTGACAACATAAGGGTTGCCGAGTATGAGGACTTTGAGCTTGTCAGCACAAGCTTCGCTGATGGCGCTGCAGGCGCGCAGAAGTTTACAGCAACATTCAACCAGAATCTGGATGATGTAAGCGATGCTTCTGTAACTGTATCAGATGGTACAAGTGATATATCCGCTTACAGTGTTTCTAAAAGCGAAAAGGTATTGACTGTAACATTCACCGAGGGTCTTAAAGCTGGCACAACATATACAGTTACACTTAAGGCTGACATCCATAACACCGAAGGTGTTAAATTGGGTGCCGATGCTCAGGTAACCTTCACTACCAAAAAGGAAAGTGAAAAAACAGTCTTGGTTGAAGAAAACTTTGAAGACTTCACTGAAAATTATCTTATTGCCTACAATGAGGCTAAAACTACTGAAATTAAAGGTAGTTGCTGCTCAACAAACACCAAGGTTGACTCAACCGGTAGATTTTATGCAGCAACAGCGAACAGTGCGACGATTAAAAATGACCCAGAACCGGGAGGCACTCGTGGCAAAGTAGCTAACTTGAACAGCGCGCTTTCCGCGTTTGGTATATCTGAGCACAATCTGGAGTCATCTACCGGTAATATTCCAACAAAAATTAAATTTGAGTTTGATTACTGGAAAACGACAGGTGCGAGTGGTTATACACTTGTAAAATACGGAAATCCATATGC
>JAZNSF010000007.1:0-76120 GCA_045591095.1 Clostridia bacterium
TTTGTTCCTTCTAAAAGCATCTCAACACCCCATTAGTACGCCGTTTTCTATACTTTTATTATACCACATTTTACTTACTTTTTAAAGACTTTTTGCAAAAAAAATGACCACCGACATTTGACTTTGTCAGTGGTCTGAAGCACGCTTTAAAGCGTGCTTTTTTGTCTTGCATAAGCTAATTATATATCCAAACAATGTCTCACTTTATACCACAATTAACCATTGGCAGTATCTGCTGTAAGTTTTGAATATAATATACTCTGACTTTTATAAAGCCCAGAGTTTCCCGACATTATATAGCTTACCGCACACGCAATTGCAAATAACAAAAGGCCCTCCGATCCAAACATCTCAATTGACAGAATGATTGAAGCTATCGGACAATTTACCACACCGCAAAAAACCGCGACCATACCGATTGCAGCCGAAAATCCGCTTTCTATACCTAAAAAGGGGCCCATCATGCATCCAAAAGTTGCACCCACAAAAAACGCAGGAACAATTTCTCCGCCTTTAAATCCTGCCGCAATCGTAATAGCTGTAAATATAATTTTAATAATAAAATCATAGCTTCTTGCATCGCCCGAAAGTGCTCTCTCGACTATATTCATCCCTGCACCGTTATAATCGAATGTCCCCGAGATAACAGTCAAAAGCACAACAATCAAAGCTCCGACTATGCCTCGCAAATAGGGATTTTG
This sequence comes from Clostridia bacterium, assembly GCA_045591095.1. Taxonomy (GTDB): domain Bacteria; phylum Bacillota; class Clostridia; order Monoglobales; family Monoglobaceae; genus SIG440. The sequence continues at coordinate 702 of JAZNSF010000007.1, forward strand.
GAAAAACTTTTTCATAAGCTGCTCGCTCTTTTTGATTGCAAAACAAAACAGAATGCTTATAACAGCACAGCAAATTGCAAGTACAATTACTTTGCCAATCATCAAAGCTGACACATCCTCGATTACCATAACAGGGACACTTGCCCCATGTACACCAAGCAACATCGAAATATAATAAGCTGCTACCGATGCAAGAATACACGGAAAAAGCCCCGTAAAGTTAAACGCACCCACGCTCGCCACTTCAAGCGAGAAAACCGCAGCAGTTACGGGAGTTCCAAACAATGCCGAAAACACGCTGCTCATTCCTGCCATGGTTATTATATGAATGTCATTTTTGTTTAACCGAAAGAGTTTACCCAGATTATAGCCTATCCCACCGCCAATTTGGAGTGCCGCGCCTTCTCTGCCTGCCGAACCACCAAAAAGCTGAGTTATGACAGTACCTAAGAAAATAAACGGAACCAAAACAATCGGAATCTTTTTATCTTCACGGACGGATGCTATAACAAGATTGGTGTCCAGTTTTTCTTCGCTTCTAAAAGTACGGTACATCGCAATTATAACAAGTACACCAAGTGGCATAAGATATGTTATGTAGGTATTCTCCATACGAAACTCGGTCACAAAGTCAAGGCACTTATGAAAAAAAGTCCCCACTACCCCTCCGGCTAGTCCTGTCAGAGTCGCAATAACGAGCCATTTAAAAAAAGCCCTTAAGTACTCAAAAGATATTTTGTAAATGTCTTTTACTTTATTCATTTTTCCTCAACCTCATCTAATCTATAATTTATATTTACCGCTTTCCAAATCACAAACAACACTCGCAAGTGCATTTTCTTCATTGCTTACCGTTACAAAATCTGCCGCCTTTAAAGCATCATCGCACGCATTTGAAACCGCAATTCCAATCTTTGCTGCCTCAAACATCGAAATGTCATTGTTGTAATCACCGAGTGCTATTGTTTTGTTTATATCTATACCCAATTTTTCGCAAAGTTTTTTGACCGTTGTACCTTTCGATATATCTTTTGGCAAAACTTCACACAAAGTCTTCGCCGAACGAATAAAATAAAATTCCTCCGAAAGAGGATGGGCCTCAAGCGTTTCTTTGATTTTAGCAAGTTCTTCATCGCTATCACTGCCAAAAATAATTTTTGCTATGGGGTCTTTTACCTCTTGATAATGACAAACTGTATTTTCGACTTTTGTTATTTTTCTGAACCGCTCCATTGTAGTATTTTCTTTAGAAAAATAGGTCTTGTCAAATGTGCAAACCTGTATCCCAACGTCAGGAAAGTTTTCGTCCACGCATCTTATTATCTCCAAAATATTCTTTGGCATTGTGCTTTTCCAGATATACTCCTTTGCAATATGATCAAAAAGACCCCCACCGTTTACGCACCCAATGGGGGCATTTGGCTTGATCATTTTCAATATATCCCCAATATAATACGGCATACGCCCGGTAACAAAGGTAAAAAATCCACCCTCTCGCTTAAAATATTCTATAGCTTCTATATTCTCTCTGGATACGGTCTTATCATTTTTTAGCAAAGTTCCGTCAAGGTCGGTACAAATCAGCATCCCATCAAATTTTCCCATATAATTAAACTCCTTTTGACAATCTTTGGTTTATTCGACTCGTATCAAGACAGGCGAACAGTGAATAATAGGACCTACTATTTTCACCCGAACATTTTTCATTAGAACCCGCAGGAATGTTAGATTTTCCTGCCCGATATGTAAATATTAAATTCGGCAAACTATTATATTATTCTTTTAATAATTTTAATGTGTTTTGATTTTCAAGAACTCTTAACTGCGATTTTGCCATAGCATTGAGTTGAATAAGTCTTTCTCTTTGAGGCACGCCTTGTTCTATAAGTATTGCATTGAAACTTTCCATGTTGGCAATCACTAAAAGTTGCTCTATTGTAGCATAATCTCTTATGTTACCCTTTTTTTTAGGATTTTCTGCTCTCCACTCTTTTGCCGTCTTTCCAAACAATGCCATATTCAAAACATCAGCCTCGCTTGCATAAACAAAAGCAAGTTGTTTTTCGCTCAAATTAGGAACTATGTTTTCTTTTATAGCATCTGTATGTATGCGATAATTAACTTTTGCAAGTTCTCTTTTCGCACTCCATTCAAGTTCTTTCTGTTCATTAACTTTTAATCTTTGAAATTCAGTTATAAGATAAAGCTTAAACTCAGGGCTTAACCAACTTGCAAATTCAAACGCAATATCTCTGTGCGCAAATGTTCCGCCATTATTTCCTGATTTTGATATGATGCCTATTGCATTTGTTGTTTCAATCCATTTTTGCGGTGATAAATAGAAACTATTTTTTCCTGCTTGATTTTCAAAGGTCGTAAATTCGAGACCTTTGAAATCGGGATTATTTAGTTTTTCCCATAAGCCCAAATATGAAATAACATCCTTGTTTCTCATCCAAGTCTGAATTGGAACCTTTGGCTCTTTTGGATTTGCATATCTGGCAATGTCAGTTAAAGAAATATAGTCAGCTTTATTTATCTTTTTATATTTAATATCAATGCCATTTACTTCTATTTGGTTATTTTTTGCCATATCGCATTATCCTTTCTGTTTATACATCCCTTGATAATATTTATATCATTGTATTAAAAACTACTTGCTAAAAATGTAATCCCATATAGCTTTATTTTTTCCAAGCCTATATCCTTTATCTCCCGAACTTCCTTTGCTATTTAGATACTTGCAAACAAATCCCATTGCTTCTGCTGAAAAGATATGTTCAGTTTTTCCGTCTTTATACAAAACATCAATTTCAAATTTAGGATCCCATTGAACAGATATTGCATGAGATGGATACCTGTTGTTTTTTATTTCGTTAGTTTCACTCAATATATTATAAATCTTTTTAATTTCACTAGCATCATCAATCGTTCTTGTTTCCTTTTTTGATTCGTCGCATGGATAAACTGTAACAACAATACTTTTTATATCTGTTATGCCTTTTGATAGCATATTGCCTGAATAGTTATACCAATACACAAATGACAATAGCAAAAGCAAAAACACAGATATCAAACATAATAACATTCGTTTTTTCATTACAATTTCTCCTTTCGCAGAATTCAACACAATTCGACTCGTGTCAAGTCGGGAGAACAGTGAATAATAGGACCTACTATTTTTTCCTGATTTTTTCACTGGATTTTTCCTTAACCACTTTTCTTTAGAACCCGCGAGAATACTGGATTTTCTCGCATCCGATAGTATATGTAAATATTATAAATCGGCAAACTATTCTTTTAAATTGCACAAACTTGACACGAGTAAAATGTAAATCATATTACTTATTAAAAAGCCCTGAAAATACATTTTTTATTTTAGTAATTAAAGAAAATTTCTTGTTGTTATTTGGGGTACTAACAACATATGTATTTTCTTCATCTAAAGCCCAAGGAACGTGTGCAAATATCTCAACTTGTAAATGCGGTGCTGGAAATCCATCAGGCAACAAAGCTATTTCATCATGTATTGTCACATAAAAATTTTCATCTATTTTTTCCCATTTATCTTGTATGTACTCTTGATCACTTGAAGAAGATTGTTTGTTTTCGATTATTTCCCCTTTGATATGATAAAAACCCATATAATCTATACAATGATCTTGTTCGTATGCATTACTAGAAACATCTAATGGTATAATTTCTGTAATGAAATTCAGATTATCAATACCGATTCCAGAGAAAAAATCTTTAATTTTATTATTGCACTCTTTAGTATACTGTCTATAATTTACACATCCAGAACAGGAACAATCGTTCATTCTATCCACTTGTGTATAATAATTTCTAGTAGCTTCAACATCAATATCCACTACTATCTGATTAATTTCAAAAATCAATATTAACACCTCATTTCTTTCATCATTCGACAAAGTTCGTGTCAAGGCAAAAAAATATTTTAAAATTTATTACATATCTACGCTGTTGGGCTCAATTAAATTAAAACTTGCAATTTTTCCAGTAAACGCACAACGAACTTCGTAATATTCATTTGTAATAGTCCTTACACAAATTTTAAAATTCCCCAATTTTAATCTTCTTAAAGAAATTATCTGAAAGTCTGATGTTTTCATATTAATAGCACGAGAAAAGTTTTTATAAAAACGACCCAGCGATAAGTAATAAATTTTCTTGTTTTTGCCTGCTTGTGTATCATATTTTCGACAAAATATACTTACAAAAATCTTTTTCAAAACATCATATGCAAAATTAGTAATTACACCCTGTGTCAATGGGTGTTCGACAATTTTTACAAGAAAAGAGTAAAAGCCACTTGCTCCACACTCAAATCTATTACAAGCATAAATTGTACAGCTATTCCAATCGGGGTATTGAGGACTGTCTGCATTTCCTGGATCGAATTCTTCAACAACTATAAAACTAGATTTAATTGCTTCGATCCTAGTTTGCATTTTCATCGTTGGAATTTGTTTTATTTTCAATACAACATCTTGGGAATCGTTAGAAAATAAGTAAATATCCCAGAAACATAAATTTTTCCCTGCTATAATGCTGGAACGAAAAAGATCAAACAATTCAAAGTGCGTTTCTATTTGTTCAATACTCCATCCAGTCTCAACTTCTTGTGAATAAACAAATTCTGTATTATCAGTCTCTCTATCTTCATTAAAAACAGAAAACAATATTTTCACATACATCCCACCATTCTTGTGTTGATTTTTTTACATTATTCAACTTAATTCGACTTTTGTCAAGTCAGGCCAAAAAGTATCATAAAATTTACTTTTTTAGTATATCACAAGGCCAACTGTTTTGCAATACTACAAAAGGTATCTAACAAAAAAACGGCAACCTTTCAGTTGCCGCAAATTTTATTATAAATTATAATATTTTTCAAATTCTGCAGGATGAGGGATTGTCGAGAGCTCGCGAACCTCTTCACGTTTGGTTCTGATGAAGTTTGCGATAAGTTCTTCGGGGAATACTCCGCCTGCTGTAAGGTAATCGTGGTCAACCTCCAAAGCCTCAAGAGCTTCATCAAGAGAAGTTGGCAGATGCTTAAGCTTAGCCTTTTCCTCTTCGGGAAGATGAAACAGATTGACATCATAAGGTCCCCAGCCGTTTGCATGAGGGTCAATCTTGTTCTTTATACCGTCAATACCTGCCATAAGGATTGCCGCATAACAGAAATACGGATTGCAGGTAGCATCGGGGTTACGAAGCTCGAATCTTCTGAGTTCGGGGGCTTTAGCATATGCAGGGATACGAATAACCGCACTGCGGTTTGATGTTGCATAGCCAACCGTAACAGGCGCTTCAAATCCGGGAACAAGTCTTTTGAAAGAATTTGTACTGGGGTTTGTAAGAGCACAAAGTGATGCAACATGCTTTAAAAGTCCACCCATAAAATAATGAGCTTCCTGACTTAAGTTTGAGTAGCCGTTATCATCCGAGAACACCGGCTGGCCATCTTTAAGGAGAAGCATATGAACATGCATACCGTTTCCTGCTTCGCCCATAATCGGCTTTGGCATAAAGGTTGCTGACATGCCGTACTTTCTTGCAGTATTGTGGATAATATACTTAATCATCATTGTTGCATCTGCCATTTTTGACATCTGACCAAGCTCGGGTTCGATTTCAAACTGACCACCCGCACCAACTTCGGGATGGTGATAGTTAAGCGCAATCCCTGCATCGTCAATAAGCATACACATCTCGCTTCTAGCTTCGTAAGAAACGTCAAAAGGTTTTGCGATGTGGTAGTTTTTCTGTTTTGCAACAACGTTTCCAAGGCCTTCGCATCCACTGTTCCAATGAGCCTGACTTGCATCAACAGAAAAACCTATAGTATCAGGCTTAACTTCCCAGCCAACACTGTCAAAGAGATAAAACTCAAACTCAGGAAGGATAAGCATTGTGTCTGCAATACCGCTGTCTTTGAGATATTTTTCAGCCGCAAGAACGATATTTCTCGGATACTGAGCAAGCGGTCTGTTTTCGGGATTGTCAATAATCATTGCGTTACCTGTCATTGACAATGTAGGAATTTCGCAAAACGGATCAATAACAGCAGTATCAGGGTCAGGAATGAATACCATATCACTCTTTTCAACAACGGCATAACCATAGTTTGAAGCATCGAAGCCTATGCCGTTCTTCATGGTTTTTTCCGAAAAATTCTTTGCCGGAATTGTCACATGACGAAACTGACCGTTGATATCAACCATCTTGAAATCAACCATTTTAATGTCGTTTTCCTTAATCAGTTTAAGGATGTCGTTTACTGTTTTTTTCATTTTTCTTTCTCCTCTTTGTATACAAAAATATTTATTTAACGTATTTATTTTAATCTTTATTTCCTTATTTCTTCACATCTTTATATTTGGATTCGTTCTCCTCTGCACCGCAATATTTGCAAACATAACGTATATCATAATGCAGCCTTTCACCTGGTGCAAAATGGTCAAGTGCCGGCTCTAATCCGCCTCTTGGATCATGCTTAAATAGCCTTTCCAAAATTCTAATTTCATCCCTTTGAATGATTGTTTTTTCCTTTATTTTCATGGCAAACCACTTTTTGCAATGGTTACATTTTCTGATTATATTCATTTCAAGACCTCCTTACGTCAGAATTGAATGTCTTAATCTTTTTCGCTCCATATTCTATCTTCCATTTGGTATTCATCTTGAAGCGCCACTCCGTTATAAACTTCCTTGCCGTCTGCCGAAACAAAAAAGTCGCCGATATACGACATATGACTGTTATTCACAAGCCATGACGCACGCACTACATAGTACTGCTTTTTGTCCTTTTCTACCGCGCTCGTTGTGCCAAACGAAAATATAAATCCCGTTTCCTTGTCCTTTTCACCCAAAATACTATAGCATAACGCTTCTGCTTCACTTGCAGTTATGCCGTTAATGCTCTCAAGAGGTATTTGAATGATTTCGCCATCGTTAGTTTCCTCTGAGATTTCATTATTCTCTAAAGAAGTCACATCTTTTTTGACAAACGTCTTTTGATACAAACCTCCACCGATTGATAAGGTCAGCGCTAAAATCAAAATTACATAAAACCACTTTTTCCTCATCTATCTTTCCTCTTTTAAAGCTTTGCCGTTTCTTATAAAATCAACACTAACTATCGCAAGTATTTTTTTAGATTATTCTAACATATAATCCCTTACTTTTCAACAATTTTTTCTGTTTTCATCATCACTTATGCTATCAATTTATAATTTTACATTCCCGATATGACAAAATTTTTCTATTTACTGCGTTATACTTACTTTGTGACAGATTTTTGGAGGAACCAATATGACACCGATTGTTTACATAGATATGCTTTTTTTGCTTAACTTGCTTATGAATACCATAACCATATACTCCGCCTCTCTTATTATAAGACGAAGCATCTCGGGCCTACGATTATTTATGACATCAACTCTTTTGTCTTTATATTCGTGCATGATGTTTTTTCCTCATATGAAGCTTTTTTACACCATACTTGGAAAGCTGCTAATCCTGATTTTTGCAACAGTTGTGGCATTTCCAAGCCGAGGTATACGTCAAATACTTAAAAACACCCTTGTATTCTTTACTGTTTCGGCTCTTTTTGCAGGAATCATCCTGGCTACTATTTTCTTTACAAATTTTGGAACAACCGTGGGCGCCGCCGTTTCAAACGGCGAAGTCTACCTTGACATAAATGCATCAACTCTTGTTTTTTCAGTTGTGGTAGCTTATGTTGCTATATACACAATTTCTTACATAAAGTGCCGCTCCATAAATGTAAACCCAATTATTTATAATGCAGAAATTGCCCTTTTTGGCAAAATAATAAATATACCTATCTTTGCCGATACAGGTTGCTTGCTAAAAGACCCCATAAGAGACCGCCCCGCGATAATTTTAAGTAAAAAAGCCACAGAAGAACTTATCCCAAAAGAGATTTTAAACAACCTTAATGACACTCCCGATATCAATCAGTTGGGCAAATATGGTCCCAGATACTGCATATTACCTTTTTCCACAATTGACAAAAAATCCTCTATTCTTCACGGTTTTGTGCCTGACAGAGTGCTAATTAATGACAAAGAGATTTCCTCGTGCGTCATAGCCCTATCAGACAAACCCTTGTCCACAGATTCGCAGTTTGAGGGAATATTTAATCCAATGCTTCTCAAGGTACAGGACGAAGTAATCATAAATAACATTTGAAAGGAGATTTTGACATTGTTAAACTTTTTTATCCACAAGCTTAAGTTTTTGTTCAGCATTTTTATGGCAAAAATAAAAACCCCTCACGAGGTTTATTATATCGGCTCGGCCGAGACTTTGCCCGCACCCCTTACACACAGCGAAGAGGAACAAATGATTTTAAACTTAAAAAACGGCATATCAATACAGGAGACAAAAAATGCACTTATCGAGCATAACCTACGGCTTGTTGTCTACATATCAAAAAAGTTCGAAAGCACAGGCATCGGTATTGAGGACCTTGTCTCTATCGGCACAATCGGCCTTATAAAAGCCATCAACACATTTAAACCCGACAAAAATATCAAGCTTGCCACCTATGCCTCAAGATGCATCGAAAACGAAATCCTTATGTATCTTCGCAAAAACAATCAAAGCCGCATTAATATCTCAATCGACGAGCCACTTAACATCGACTGGGATGGTAACGAGCTTTTGCTGTCCGACATTCTTGGCACCGACAGCGATGTAACTCAAAGGCATATCGACGACGAAGTCGACAAAGAGCTTTTACACATTGCAATGACCCGCCTTTCAAAACGCGAGCAAAACATTATGGAGCTTCGGTTTGGAATCAATACCTCGGGCGAAGAAAAAACCCAAAAAGAGGTCGCCGATATGCTGGGGATTTCTCAGTCGTATATTTCTCGCTTAGAAAAGCGGATTATCTCGCGTCTTCGCCGTGATATAAACAATATGATTAACGGTTAGTCTTATATAACTTGCCTATATTTTAGCCTTATCAAAATAATCAATAATTCCAAGATAAATCCCCCATGCTATCTTTTGCTGATAGCTTGGGGTTTTTAAAAGTTCCCGCTCCTCGGTGTTTGACAAAAAACCACACTCGATAAGTACCGACGGAACGGTATTTCCTTTAAGTACATATATCTTATTCCCTGTTGCTTTTGCCTTTCGGTTGTTTTGGTCCTTTACAATGGTTTTTACTGTCTCCTGAATTGTCTCTCCAAGCCGCTTGCTTTTCTCGTTGCTTCCGTCATAAAAAACCTGCAACCCCCTGTACTGTGACTGGCTGAATTTGTTCATATGAATACTTATAAATATATCCGCCTTGACTCTTTCTATATCTGTTTTTCGGGTTTTAAGGTCGGACATTTTTTGCGATACGCCTTTAGGGCGGTTTGGATCAGCAGTATTTGTGTCCATGGTTCTTGTCATATAACATATCCCACCATTTGCTTCGATATAAGACTTTAACATCATTGATATTTCAAGATTTAACTCCTTTTCGACGGCACCGTCCTCTGATGCCCCTGCATCTATCCCGCCATGCCCCGGGTCAATAAGTATGACTTTGTTCCCCAAAGGCTCTGCCACCGTCTGTTGAAGCTTTAAATAATCTTTTCCGCCAAAGCCGGTGGCAATAATCCCCGAAACAATCAACAAAACCGATAATATAACCCTCGTCTTTCGGGGAAAAACAAATATTCTCCACTTTCTCTCCACACCAAACACCCCTTTTTTAAAGGATATGTCGTTTGGTGCTTGTTTTATGCAATATAAAAGAGGGGGCATTTTACCCCCCTCTTACATTTATTAAATCTATTTACCTTCCTTTGCCTCAGCAATTATCTTTTCGACAATATTTGCCGGAGCATCCTGATATCTTTCAAACTCAAATTCATAACTGCCCTTTGCCTGAGTTATGGAACGAAGGTCCGAAGAATACGAGTGCATCTCTGCCATAGGCACTTCGCCCTCAATCAAGGTTATTCCATCACCCTGAGGAGTCATACCAAGCATCTGTCCGCGGCGCTTGTTGATATCACCAATAATATCGCCTGTGTAGCTATCGGGAACATAAGCCTTTAAGTGTCCGATAGGCTCTAAAAGAACCGGACTTGCCTGCTCCATACCTGCTTTATATGCTAAGGCTGCAGCGGTCTTAAACGCCATTTCAGACGAATCAACCGGATGGTACGAGCCATCAACCAAAGTAGCCTTTAAGCCAACCATCGGGTATCCTGCCAGGATTCCCTGCCTCATACTTTCCGAAAGTCCCTTTTCAACTGCCGGGAAATAGTTTTTGGGAACGCTTCCGCCAAATACATTTTCCTCAAACAAAAGTCCGTCATCGTGCGGCGCAAACTCAATCCATACATGACCATACTGACCATGTCCGCCTGATTGCTTTTTGTGCTTACCTTCAACCTTGACACTCTTACGGATAGCCTCGCGGTATGCAACCTTTGGCTCGGTGAGAGTTACGTCAACGCCAAACTTATTCTTAAGCTTGTTTATAAGAATATCAATGTGTTGTTCGCCCATACCCTTAATTACCATCTGGCGTGTCTCAACATTATTTTCAACAGCAAAGGTCTTATCTTCGTCCATAAGCTTATTAAGGCCCTGACTTATCTTTTCTTCATCGCCCTTTGCTTTTGGAACAACTGCAAGGGTGGTATTTGGCTTTGCAAAACTGATACCATCAATAACGATTCGGTCAGTAAGACTGCACAGTGTGTCGCCGGTATTTGTGTTTGCAAGCTTTGTAACAGCACCGATATCACCTGCATTAAGCTTTTCAACTTCAATCTGCTTTTTGCCTACTACCGAGAAGATTTTACCTATTCTTTCGTTTTGACCTGTAACCGAGTTATAAACCGTTGTATCAGGTGTCATAATACCCGAATATACCTTGAAGTATGAAAGCTTGCCAACATAAGGGTCAGCAACTGTTTTAAACACAAGTGCTGCAAACGGGTCGTTTACGTCCACCTTTCGTCTTGCGTCAGTGCCGTCTTCCTTCTTTGCAATAAAGAATTCGTCCGACGAATCAGGCGCGGGGAAGTACGCATTTATCGCATTCATAAGCGAAGAAATACCCAGCTTATTGTATGCACTTCCGCAAAGAACAGGGACAATGTCACCTGCAGCAACACCCGCACGAAGAGCAGAATAGGTTTCCTCCAAAGTAAAGGTTTCGCCTGCAAAATATCTTTCCATAAGTTCTTCCGAGCTTTCGGCAACAGCTTCGTTTATCATTTCGCGTACGGGTGCAATATCCGCTTCCATGCCCTCGGGAATTGACGCTGTAACTGTGCGGTCGCCCTCGAACTTTCTTGCTTCGCCCTCAACTACATTTACAAAACCGGTAATCTTTTCGCCCTCACGGATAGGAACCTGAAGCGGCGCAATCTTTTTGCCGTACTTTTCGCGAAGCTGGTCAAGTACCCCGTAATAGTTTACTCTTTCGTCGTCAACCTTGTTTATGAAAATGAGTTTGGGGATACCCATTTCGTCTGCATACTTCCATGCCTTTTCGGCACCAACGGTAAGACCTGACTTTCCGCTTAGCACAATAACTGCAGCATCCGAAACCTTGATACCCTGCTGAACTTCGCCCACAAAATCAAAAAATCCTGGTGTGTCAATAATATTAAACTTAGTGCCGCTCCAGTCACAAGTTGCAACTGCCGCACTGATTGAAAATTTGCGTTTTATTTCCTCCGGGTCAAAATCCATAACTGTGTTGCCGTCCTGAGTTCTTCCCATACGTTCAACCGAGCCTGCTGTGTAAAGCATAGCCTCTGCCAGTGATGTCTTTCCCGAGTTTCCATGTCCTAAAAGACAAAAGTTTTTGATTTTTGATGTTTCATACAGTTTCAATTTTCAACCCTCCAATGTTTTATGTACTGCTTTTAGTTTGTATTACTGACTGTGCCTTTAAAAAGGCCTTATCAATACAATACAATATAATTATACCTTAAATCTTCGAAAATTTCAACCAAAAACCAAACAATATTTTTTTATTTTTTTAGCTAAATTCACCAAATTTAAATTTCCTCAAGTGGAGTACCTCTTGCGACCCCCTGCCGCACCGATTTATAACTCAGGAGCTTGTAACTACTTTTAGAATTATAGGCGGGCGCCACTCCCTATGACCCCATATTTTAGAATCTTTAAATTCTTTTGCAAAGGGGCCTCAGCAGCAAGGCCCCCTTGCGACCCCCTGCCGCGCCGATTCACGCCTTAGGTGGCTGTAATACTCAAATTGTCTGCGAGTACCAAACGCTCGGATACTTAAACCCATTAAGAGCCTCGCTAAATCGGTGGTGCCTGCAGCGGAAATTGATTGCACCACCGATTTTTGATGTCCTCGACAATTTTCGAAACACCCACCAATCGTCGTTCATAAGCGATTTTAAAAAAAACACCCCGCTGGTCTTTAATTTCCCTAGAGGAATACCCTAAGAACATTCCGCATTAAGGAGAGGCGAGTGATAGCTGTTTGCAAAGCCTTCAAAAAGGCGCAAAAATCGGCGTCACATTAGTTTCCTTTGCTGGTGACGCCGATTTAATGAGAGCAAACAATAGGTTTGTTTATTCGAATGGTTGCGCCTTTTTGAAGGCTGAGCAATTACAGATATCCAAGACTCGAACAGCGGAAGTGGGGGTCCAAGGGGCACTCCCCTTGTAAAAAATAATACTTGTAAAATAACTAATTTAGTGATATAATATCTTTGCGACGAATTTTTTGAATATATTGTTCAGTTGAGAGTTACGCTATTGTAAAAAGCGTACCTCTGACTTTGTCATCTCTCAACTGGATATGTTCAAAAAAAAGTTTGTCGCAAAACTTGTCGGAGTGATACGTTTTTTGGATGTGTTGCCTCGGCAGCACATCTTTTTTATTGGAGGAAGATATTCTTGTAACAAAAAACAGTTGTAATTTTCTTTAATTTATGGTACACTAAATATACCACACTTTTTTATAGTACAATTTAATATTTCTTTGCGTAAGGGGTACGCTATAAAAAAAGCGTATACTTTGTTTCATCATAACCCTTGTGCAAATAAGTTGTGCTATGAATAAAGAGTGTGGTAACCCTTTAGAAACAAAGTCACTGCGTTTTTTATGTGTGACTCTCTAGAGGGTCACACATTTTTTATTGGAGGAACAAAAATGGAAAAAGAGTTTTTAAAAAGCCTTGTGGTAGCGGCTGCCGCCAAAGAGATTTCCAGGCAAAACCTTGACCTTGATGCCCTCGCTGAAAATCACGCCGTAATGATGCTTGACGAAATTAAAAACATCCTTAATACCCGCCTTTCCTCTGACGAAAAGATTGAACGAATACTTAAAATACTTGTATTCTGTGAAGTACCACCGCATATATAAAAAAACCGCTAGACTCGCATCTAACGGTTTTTTATTTTTTAAAGTCTTAAGCTTTTTCGATTGCGATTGTAACCTTTTCGCCGTTGATATTCCACTCTTTGCCGCTGTTTTCGCTCATTTCAATCGAAACAGCAAGTGCCTGAGACGCAATTTCTTCTTTGTTGGCGCTTATTACACTGTCAATCTTTTCGCTACCTGAGTAAAGGACTTTGATGTGGTCCTGAACTTCAAATCCGCTGTCTTTACGCATGGTCTGGATTTTGCTCAGGATTTCTCTTACAAAGCCTTCTTCGATTAGCTCATCTGTAAGGTTTGTATCAAGAACAACAGTAAATCCACCCTCGCTGTCTGACACAAATCCGTCTTTTTGTAAGGTTTCAACCAAAACATCTTCCATGCCAAATTCAACATCAGTTCCTTCAATGTTAAGCTTGATAAGCTCGCCCTTTTGAAGAGTAGCCATTACCTCGGCGCCATTCATTTTGTTTACTTCTTCAAATATAGCTCTTACTATCTTGCCGTACTTGGGGCCCATTGTCTTTAGCTGAGGCTTGAAGTTGTACGAAATAAATGCGCTTGCATCCTCGGTAATCTGGAGTTCCTTGACATTAAGCTCGTCTAAGATTATATCACGGTAAACCTCGTCAAGAGCCTGTTTTGTCTGAACAAAGATTTTTGCGATAGGCTGTCTGTTTTTAACGTTGGCAGCATTTCGGCAGGCACGGCCAAGGATTACAACTTTTCGTGCTGCGTCCATTTCACTCTCGATTTCGGGGAAGTCAAATGTCTCATTTGCAATCGGGAAGTCGCAAAGGTGAATACTCTCGGGTGCGGTCTTATCAACACTTAACACAAGATTACGGTAAATCATTTCGGTCATAAACGGAATGAACGGTGCGCAAACCTTTGAGAACTCGGTAAGCACTGTGTAAAGTGTCATATATGCTGCTATCTTGTCGCTGTCAAGCTCGCTTGCCCAGAATCTTTCTCTGGATCTACGAACATACCAGTTCGAAAGCTCGTCGGTAAATTCCTGAATAACGCGTGTTGCCTCGGTAATCTTATAGTTTTCAAGATATTCGTCAACACTTCTTATAACGTTATTTAGCTTTGACAAAATCCACTTATCAAGAAGTGTGAGGCTTGATGCATCAAGCTTATGCTCGGTCGGGTTGAACTTATCAATCTCGGCATAAAGCACATAGAACGCATAAGTATTCCAAAGTGTACCCATAAACTTTCTCTGTGCTTCTGAAACAGCTTCGTCGTGGAAGCGATTTGGAAGCCAGGGAGCACTGTTTGAATAGAAGTACCATCTTACTGCATCCGAGCCTTGCTTATTGAGGACATCCCAGGGATTAACAACATTTCCTATATGCTTTGACATCTTGCGTCCGTCCTTGTCCTGAACGTGACCAAGAACAACCACGTTTTTGTAAGGTGCTTTGTCAAAAAGCAAGGTGGAAATGGCAATAAGTGTATAGAACCAGCCCCGCGTCTGGTCGATAGCTTCACTGATAAAGTCAGCAGGGAAGTTATTGTCGAACATCTCTTTATTTTCAAATGGATAGTGCCACTGTGCAAATGGCATTGAGCCTGAGTCAAACCAGCAGTCGATAACGTCTGCTACTCTCTTCATTTCGCCGCCGCACTTTTCGCACTTTAAGAAAACATTATCAACATAAGGCTTATGAAGCTCGATATCATCGGGAACGTTAATGCCCTTTGTCTTAAGCTCTTCAATAGAGCCAATGCATTCGTGGTGACCACATTCACAAGTCCAGATAGGAAGCGGAGTTCCCCAGTATCTTGAACGCGAAAGACCCCAGTCGATTACATTTTCAAGGAAGTTTCCAAATCTGCCGTGCTTGATGTTGTCAGGAAGCCAATTTACTGTTTCGTTGTTCTTAAGGAGATTATCACGAACAGCAGACATCTTGATAAACCATGTATCGCAAGCATAGTAAAGAAGCGGTGTATCGCATCTCCAGCAGAATGGATAGCTGTGCTCAAAGTCAATAACGCTAAAAAGCTGACCTCGGTCACGAAGGTCGCGGATAACAAGCTTGTCTACGTCCTTTACAAACATACCCTTCCAAGGCTCAACTGCGTCAACAAACTTACCCTGGGTGTTTACAAGGTTTACGAAAGGTAAATCGTTTTCCTTACCAACTCTTGAGTCGTCTTCACCAAATGCAGGCGCAATGTGTACGATACCAGTACCATCACTCATTGTAACGTAATTGTCAGCTACAACAAAATATGCCTTTTTGTCTGGGTTTGCGAAAGTAAAGAGTGGCTCGTATTCAAGACCGCAAAGGTCTGTACCTACGTATTTTTCAACTATCTCGTATTCGTCCTTGATAACAGTATCCAGCAGTGCTTCTGCAAGGATATATGATTCTTCGCCGCACTTGATTTTTACATAAGTTTCCCTTGGGTTTACGCAAAGTGCAACGTTTGACGGCAAAGTCCAGGGGGTTGTGGTCCAGGCAAGGATATATTCGTTGGTCTTACCCTTTACAATAAACTTTGCAATTAAAGATGCTTCCTTTACGTCCTTATAGCCTTGTGCAACCTCGTGGCTTGAAAGCGAAGTGCCACAGCGGGGGCAGTATGGCATAATTTTATGGCCTTTGTAAAGAAGCTTTTTGTCCCAGATTGTCTTAAGCGCCCACCAGACAGACTCGATATAATCGTTGTGATAGGTAACGTATGGGTTTTCCATATCCGCCCAGAAGCCGACACGGTCACTCATTTCCTCCCACTCACTTTGATAGGTGAAAACACTGTCCTTACACTTTTTGACAAAGTCCTCGATACCATAGTTTTCAATCTGGGGCTTACCGCTGATGCCTAGCTGTTTTTCGACTTCAAGCTCAACAGGAAGACCGTGGGTATCCCAGCCCGCCTT
Organism: Clostridia bacterium; assembly: GCA_045591095.1. Classification (GTDB taxonomy): domain Bacteria; phylum Bacillota; class Clostridia; order Monoglobales; family Monoglobaceae; genus SIG440. The sequence continues at coordinate 17,039 of JAZNSF010000007.1, forward strand.
TCTTTGCACGCTAAAGCCTTTCATTGTGCGATAACGTGGTATAAGGTCCTTAATAACACGTGTCAAAACGTGACCGATATGGGGTTTACCATTTGCTGTCGGCGGGCCGTCAAAAAAGGTAAAGATTTCCGCACCGTCACGGGCTTGTATACTCTTTTTAAATATATCGTTTTCTTTCCAGAAATTTACTATGTCCTTTTCTCTTTCCACAAAGGACAAGTCGGTTGATACCTTATCGTACATTATACGACCTCCTAAATGTATGTAAATTTTAAATTAAAAAACTACATTCTTATTTATTTTACAAGAAATTTAGGGGTTTGTAAAGTAATTTATGAAAATTCCTTTAATTTTTGGTAACTTTTTTCTTTAAAAATCAAAAAATCATTGAATTACCTTGCCAAGTGTGGTATACTTTTTTGAATGAAACGAATTTTTGTCGGCAGTAAATGCCGAAAATATATGCGAATAATTTTCACGGAGGTAAGTTATGCTCTGCATTAGATGCAAAAAAAATATGGCCGTCGTTTTTATCAACAAAATCGAGTCCGACGGCAAGCAGGTAAACGAAGGCTATTGCCTCTCCTGTGCAAAAGAACTTAATATCGGTGCTGTAAGCGATATGATTAAAAACCTTGGCATAAGTCCCGAGGAGTTTGACAATATGAACACCGAATCTATGCGTATGATGGAGGATATGAGCGAGTCCGGCGACTTTGACCCATCAGCTTTCGGCGAGATATTTGGCCAGCTTGGCGACTTTGACGACAGCGAAGATGGCGGTGCTACAAAAAAATCACCACTCTCCTTCCTTTCTAATATGTTTGGCGCACCGCAAGGCAGTGAAAAGAAAGAAGCAAGCGATAAATCAGGCGCTAAAGATAGCGAAAAGCAAGAGAAAAAGGACAAGAAACGTAAGTTTTTAAATATGTACGGCACCAACCTTACCCAAAAAGCAAAGGACGGACAAATCGACCGCGTAATCGGCAGAGACTCGGAAATGGCGCGTGTCAGCCAAATCCTTAATCGCCGCACAAAAAATAACCCCGTGCTTCTTGGCGAGCCAGGCGTTGGAAAGACAGCAATTGCCGAGGGTCTTGCCCTAAAAATTGTTGAGGGTAATGTCCCCGCAAAGCTTCTTGACAAAGAAATTTATCTTATCGATATGGCAGCAATGGTTGCGGGAACACAGTTTAGGGGTCAGTTTGAGTCAAGGCTTAAAAGTCTTATAAACGAAGTAAAAACTCTTGGCAACATAATCTTAGTTATTGACGAAGTTCATATTCTTACCAAAGCGGGCGATGCCGAGGGCGCTATGAACGCGGGTAATATACTAAAACCCGCACTTTCGCGTGGTGAAATCCAGATAATCGGTGCAACCACTTTGGAAGAATACCGAAAATACATCGAAAAAGATACTGCACTTGAAAGACGTTTCCAGTCGGTTTTGGTTGAAGAGCCTTCGGTTGAAGAAACTATCGAGATTTTACGCGGCATAAAAAGCTACTACGAAAACTATCACCATGTTAAGATTTCAGAGGATATTATCCGCACTGCGGCAATTCTTTCGAAAAGATATATAACCGACCGTTTTCTCCCCGACAAAGCAATTGACGTAATCGACGAAGCTTCATCAAAGGCAAACCTTTTAAACTCGTCACTGGTAGAAATTGCAAAACTTGAATCAGAGCTTAAAGCCGTTGAAAAAGCTCAGGCAGAGCTTGAGGCAGAAAACACAAAAACAGACGAAGTGCCTGCTGAAAACTACGAGAAGCTTGCGCAGCTTAAAAGTCGTGAATGTAGCATTAACGAAAAGCTAAACGCCTTAAAGAGTGACGCGATGGAAACCGAGCTAACTCCTGAGGATTTGGCATCAGTAATCGAAAACTGGACAAAAATTCCGGTTAAAAACATTGCCGAGTTTGAGGCAAATAACTTAGTTAACCTTGAAGAAAAACTCCACAAAAATCTGATAGGCCAAAACGAGGCAGTCTCTGCTGTTGCACGTGGTATACGCCGCAAGCGCGCAGGGTTCAGCCTTAAGCGTCGCCCTGCATCGTTCATTTTTGTAGGCCCTACAGGCGTTGGTAAGACCGAGCTTGTAAAGCAAATCGCAATCGAAGTATTTTCGACCGAGGACGCACTTATCCGCTTTGATATGTCCGAGTTTATGGAAAAGCACTCGGCATCAAGACTTATAGGCTCGCCCCCGGGATACGTTGGCTATGACGATGCCGGTCAGCTGACCGAAAAGGTCCGCCGTCACCCATACAGCGTGATACTTTTTGACGAAATCGAAAAAGCACACCCTGACGTATTTAATATGCTACTTCAAATCCTTGACGACGGCCGAATAACCGACAGCCACGGCAAAACTGTTTCGTTTGAGGATACCATTATCATAATGACGTCAAACGCCGGAAGCACTGATTCTTCTGCTGTTATGGGATTTGGTGCTGACAGCAATTCTTCTTCAAAAGCTAAAGCCGAGCGTGCACTTCGCCAGATTTTCAGACCCGAGTTTTTGAATAGAATTGACGAAATTGTGGTCTTTGACCAGCTTACCAAGGAAGACTTACTCAAGATAGCAAATTTGATGCTTTTAGAGCTTAAAAAAGGTCTTTTGGAGAAAGGTATCGCACTTAGTATTACCGACAGTGCAAAGGAACTTATTGCACGAGAAGGCTACAGCACCACATACGGCGCAAGGCCTATGCGAAGATTCATTGAACGCCACGTCGAGGATAAGCTTGCTCAGCTTTATATTGCGGGTGACCTTAAAGACGGAAACACAGCATCAGTTGACGTTTTGGACGAAGAAATCAAAATACAATTAATCTAATTAAAAAAGCTGCCAAAAATATTTGGCAGCTTTTTATTTTTAATATAACTTATACCAATCGGGTGTTCCGACTCCGTTTGAGTGCCAGGTCGAAAAATCTTCTTTCATTACTCGCATAATTGGCGCGAGCTTTTCTTCAGCTAGGTTTCCTTTTAAAAACTCGTAAAGATGCGAGTAAAGGCTGATTCGTTTTACGCCTTGCCCTAAAAGCCCCTTTTCTTTCCAATATTTTGAAAGCTTCAGGTAAAAATCAAAGGGTGTTTCAAAATATTCTACTGCTTTTCCCAAAGTCTTATAAAATCTTCCCGAGTTATAGTACCTTTCAAGGACATCCTCTACCGCTTTAAGAACCATAATCTCATCAAAGCTAAGCACATTTGTCGAAAACACTTCGTAGGGTGCAAAGTCAGAAAATTCTATACCATATTCCTTAGCTTTCGTCCGTAACGCAGAACCCTTTAAAAGCTTCAAAAACCCAAGTTGCAACACATGGGGATTTAGATTGTAGACCTCATTAAAAGATTTTTTAAATGAATCAAAATCCTCTAAGGGAAGTCCTGCTATAAGGTCAAGGTGAAGCATTACATTAGTTTCTTGTCTTAGCCTCTTTACATTCCTTGATAATTTTTCTATATCCATAGACCTAGATATTTCTATTAAAGTATCGGGGTTGGTGGTTTGTACACCAATTTCAAACTGAATTTGCCCCACGTGTGCATTCTTCAAAAGTTCGATATCACAGTCTTCCAAAAGGTCTGCCCCTATCTCAAAATGAAAGCAAGTATCTTTGCCATTGTTAATACAATATTCCCAAATTTCGTGGGCTCTTTTTCTATCTGCATTAAAGGTTCGGTCGACAAATTTAACTGTCATAACCCTACTTTCTATAAACTTTGAAAGTTCTTTTTCCACCCTTCCTATCGACAAAAACCTCACGCCTTTTTCTACCGATGAAAGACAATAAGTACACGAAAAGGGACAGCCGCGGCTTGTTTCGTAGTAGACTAACTTTTCACCATTTACAACATTTTCAAGGTCTTTGTCAGCATAAGGAAATGGCAAAGAATCCATATCCAGTTGGGCACTTGAAGAAATCACCGTTCTTTCCTTTGGTGGATTTTCCAAAAGGCTCAAAACCGCGTCTTCCCCCTCGCCTTTTACTATGTAGTCAATGAAATCATTTTCGCCTAGTATCTTTTCGGCATCAAAAGAAACTTCGGGCCCTCCCAAAAATATTTTCCGCTCGGGCCTTAGCTTTTTTAAGGATTTAGAGATTTTAAGGACATACGAAATATTCCAGATATAACACGAAAAACCATATGCATCGCAATCACTTGCATAAAGCTTTGAAAGCACGTTAAACTCAGGCTCATTTATGCTAAATTCAGAAAAGTCACACTCAAATCTTTTTTGCCTGGAGTACTCAGAAATATATCTGACCGCAATATTGGTATGCACATATTTAGCATTTATTGCTACCATCAAAGTCTTATGCTTTTTCATACTCTAAGTCGTCCTCTGTCTCGGTTTTAATTTTTTCTAAGTATTCCCTTGCTTCTTTTCTGGCGATTTTAGTGTTAAGAGTTTTATAATTTCCGCACTCTATTTCGCTGTTTCCCGGCATTTCGCCGCTATATAACGAAATCTCTGAAAGTACTCTTTTTATCTCGTCTAAAACCTCAGAGTGATTTGCCTCCCTGATAAGCAAATAAAACCCCGTCTGACAGCCCATCGGTCCTACATAGATTACGTCATCAGCCAGTTTTCCGTTTCGCATAAATGTCGCAAATAAATGCTCAAACGAATGCATCGCCTGATTGGACAAAACATCATCTGTATTTGGTTTTCTCATACGCAAGTCATAAGTGGTTATATCACCGTCAATTCTCGAAATATACACCCATTCTTTTATAAAGCGGTGGTCAACCGTAAAGCTTGCAATTTTTTTCATATATAAATTCACCTTCTATGGCTTTACCAACGCGCAAAGCTCTAAATTATATTGTTCCTTAAAATAGATTTTGTTGGACTTTTTGTGTCCGATTACTTTAGAAACATCGCCCTTTTGGCACAAAAACTCTATTTTCCCGTCCTTTGTGCCATTTTCCAAAAGCTGTTTTTCTATTTTGTCCCTGAAAATAAGACCCTCCACAATCTCGCCAAAGGCAGGATGATACGGCCCCGCAACAACTGTCTCGCCATCATCTAGTTCCTCTGACGCATGAAGACCAAGCCTTATTACATCTATATTTGCCTCTCTGAATGAAACAACAGCATCTTTTGCCAAAAGAGCTGCTTCTTCCAAAGAATAAGGCTTATAAAACCCAGCGTTATAATATTTTTCAATGGCAGTACCCTTTAAAGTTAACACCGGATAAATCCTGACGCAGTCAGGCGAAAGCGCGATTATATCCTTGACAGTCTTTTTGTCCTTTTCGGGGGTCGAGCCATACATTCCAAGCATCATCTGGTGGCCAAGCCCTATGCCTTTTTCTCTTATAAGACGAGATGCACGAACAACCGATTCAAAATCATGTCCTCTGTTGTTCATTTTAAGAACCTCGTCGTCGCTGCTTTGTACGCCAAGCTCTATCATGGTGACGTTATAGCGCTTAAGAAGGTCTAAACCAGCATCGTTTATGCAGTCAGGCCGAGTGGATAAACGCACGCCCGAAACCTTAGGAAAAAACTCTGCCACAACTTCCAGAAATTCTTTTTGTAAGGGCATTGGAAGCCCCGTAAAGCTTCCTCCAAAAAATGCTACTTCAACCAAAGAATCTTCCCCGTCTATTGTAGACAAAAACTTTTTTATCAGTACTCTTACATCATCTTTGGTAACTTCGGTCTCGATACCGGTAATTTTCTTTTGACTGCAAAAAGCGCAGTCGTGAGGGCAACCACGATGAGGTATAAAGATTGGTAAATTATACTTTCTCATTTTTTATACCTAAGGCTCTAAAAGCCTCTTTTGCAGCATTCTGTTCTGCCAGTTTACGGCTTTTGCCATTCCCAAAGCCAATTATTTTGCCCTTATAAAGCGCTTCCACAAAAAATTCGGGGTTATGGTCAGGACCCTTCTTTTCCTTCATTCGATATTTAACAACATCGTTATCCTTGTCGCGTTTTTGGAAATAGATTTGTAGCTCCGACTTATAGTTCGGCTCGGAAATAACCTCTACCTTTTCTATCCTGTCGCCAAATGCGTTTAAGGTCCATTTTTTTGCCTCTTCAATGCCACCATCTAGGAAAATAGCACCCAAAATAGCCTCAAAAGTGTCTGCAAGCACCGAATCCTTATCTTTTCCTCTGCTCATAGCCTCAGACCTTCCAAGTTTTAGGGCATCGCCAAGGTTCATCTCGCGGGCAAGCTCTGCCAAAGACTTTTCACATACCAGTATTGCACGTATCTTAGTAAGGTCTCCCTCGTCCGAGTCTGGATACATCTCATATATTTTTGTAGCAATTACATACGAAAGAACACTATCTCCCAAAAACTCTAAACGCTGGTTGCTTTCGATTTTCAGGTCATTCGCCAGCGAAATATGCGTAAGCGCCAGCTTTAATAAAGAGCTATCTTTAAATTTATATTTTATATCCAAATTACATCAAATCCTTTTCCCTCGGTTTTTAAGGTTTTATATCTATTCAAAAAAATCAAACGAACTGCTGTTTTAAAGTAACAGCAGTTCGCATTTTTACAATCTTAACATTTTGTATTGATATAGTTTACTGCATCTCCTACAGTTGAAATTTCGTCGGCATCCTCATCGGGGATTTCCAGATCAAATTCCTCCTCGAGTGCCATCATAAGCTGTACCAAAGCCAGTGAATCTGCCTCCAAATCGTTGATAAATGACGATTCCATAGTAATAGTACTCTCATCAATATCAAGCTGTTCTGCCGTAATTTCCTTTACTTTTCCAAAAACATCCATTTTCAAAATCCCTCCTCATATAGTCTATATGTTTTCATATAATATACCATACAACCTACTCTGTAGTCAATACAAATTTACTCAAATTTTCCACCTTTAGGTATTTTTTTATTTGAAAGTAATTAAATGTCGGTTTTTGACAATATAATCAATGCCCGAATATACAGTCAAAACAACAGCCAGCACAACCAGCCAGAAGGTAAGGTCAAACCTCCCCCATGAAAGCGGAATTACTAAGTCAAGCATAACCCCGATAGTCGCCGCCATCTGTGAAACAGTCTTAAGCTTTCCCCAATTGCTTGCAGCAATAACAGTATTCTCGCCCATAGCAAGCTGTCTTATGCCGGTAACAATAAGTTCTCTCGCGATAATAATCATTACAACCCAGGAGTTTATATATACCGCCTCTTTGACTTCCATAAGGCAAACCAAAGCCGATATGGTGAGTATCTTGTCAGCAAGTGGGTCCATGAGCTTACCGAATGTTGTTACCTGATTGTTTTTTCTTGCCAAAAATCCATCAAGCTGGTCGGTAAGTGAAGCAAGTATAAAGATTGCTATAGCCACCATATAAAAGCCCGAATTAAGCGCCCACATAAAAATCGGCACCATTATTACTCTAAGCAGTGTAAGCATATTGGGTACATTCATTTATACATCCTCCTCTTTTGTCTGTCCGTATAAATCATATTCGGAGTAGTCGGTTATTTCAACACGGGCAAATTCGCCTGGGTTAATCTTTTTGTTGCTTGTAAAGAACACCTTGCCGTCAACTTCCTCTGAGTCGCCGCTCGTTCTGCCGAAGTATTGCTTTATAATTGCATCATAGCCTTCTGTCAGGACCTCCAGATTTTGCCCTACACGTGCCTTATTAAGCTCCTCAGACACTGCCGCCTGGTCAACCATTATAATTTCCTGTCGTCTGAGCTTTTCTTCCTCGTCAAGCTGACCGCTCATTTTTGCAGCAGGAGTTCCCTCTTCCTCAGAATACGAGAATGCGCCAAGACGGTCAAATTCCATTTCGGTAACAAAATCCCGAAGTTCTTCAAACTGATCCTCCGTCTCGCCCGGAAATCCAACAATCAATGTAGTTCTGATTACAGCATCTGGAATCCGGCTACGGATTTTTTTAACCAAAGCAGTAAGTTTTTCTTTATTGGTTCTTCTTCCCATCAGCTTTAGTATTTCATCGTTACAATGCTGTATTGGTATATCAAAGTAATTGCAGATTTTTTCGTTTTCGGCAATCACTTCTATGAGAGCATCTGAAAGAAGCTCGGGATAAAGATAATGAAGTCTTATCCATTTAAGCTCGTCTATCTTACAAAGTTCTTTTAAAAGCTCGGGGAGCTTATATTCGCCATATAGGTCAATTCCGTATCTGGTGGTGTCCTGAGCAATAACTACAAGCTCTTTTGCGCCATTTTTAACCAAATCCTTAGCTTCTGATACAATGTCCTCCAGCTTTCGGCTTCTGTATTTGCCCCTGATTGATGGTATTACACAATACGTACAGTGATTGTCGCAACCCTCGGCAATCTTTAAATACGCCATATAAGAAGGCGTTGTAACATGGCGTTTTAGACCACTTTCGTTTATATAATCACCACAGCAATAAACATTTTGGTCTGTTTTTTGATAGTTTTTAAGTATTTCAACTATCTTGTCATAATCGTTTGTGCCGATAACCACATCAACCTCGGGAAGCTCTTTTTTAAGTTCTTCCTGATATCTTTGGCTCATACATCCGGTAACAACCAAAATCTTGTCGTCTCCGTCTTTTTTGTATCTAGCATGTTCCAGTATACAATCAATCGACTCCTGTTTTGCAGAGTCAATAAACGCGCAAGTGTTGACAATCATAATGTCAGCATCTTCTTCGTCAGCACAAATTTCAAATCCGCTTGTTTCCAATAGGGCAAGCATCTGTTCTGCATCAACCAGATTTTTAGAACAACCCAGCGAAACCATTGAAACTTTCTTCAATCCTCTTTACCTCCACTTACACCGATTTTAAGTTTTTTAAAGCAACTGTTGATATCATAAATCCCAAAGCCTCGCCTCATTAAATGTGCTTTTGCCTTTTCAAGCTCCTTTAAATCGGTAAAAACTGTGTCGCCAAAGCGCACCTGAACGTACTTTTCCAGATATTCATCCGGGTCTTCTTCCAAAAGTGATGCCGCTTTTTCCACAATTTTTTGGGATATACCCTTTGCCAAAAGTTCCTGCTTTATACGATACATACCCTTAAGTCCAACAACCAAGGCATCGTGTATATACATTTTTGCGTATTCCTCGTCGTTTATTACGCCTGCTTTACAAAATTCCGAGATAACTTCCTCAGCGACCATTTCATCGCAGCCGCTATGAACAAGCTTTCTAAAAATTTCCTGGCAGGTGTATGACTTAAACCCAAGTCTTTTTGCAACGAATTTTTTTGCTTGTTCTTTGTCCATTAGCGTATCTCCAGTTTATTGCGATTTCTATTTCTTCTTAGCAGGCTTTGGAACGGGCCTAAACTCAGTTGATGCGCCCATGTCTTCTTCGCCCGAAAGCTCAAGCGCAGGAAGTCCGGCTTTCTCACGGATTTTGGTTTCAAGTTCAAAGCACAGTGCCTCGTCTTCTTCAAGAAGCTTCTTAACTGCTTCACGGCCCTGGCCCAATTTTTCGTCATTATACGAGAACCACGAACCTGATTTTTGAATTACTCCAAAATCAACGCCCACGTCAACGATATTTCCAGTCTTTGATATACCTTCGCCGTATATAATATCAAATTCTGCTTCCTTAAATGGTGGCGCAACCTTGTTTTTTACAACCTTTACGCGAGTATGGTTACCCACTGCGCCCTCGTCGCCTTTCACGGTTTCGGTGCGTCTTACGTCCATTCTTACCGATGCATAATACTTAAGAGCTCGTCCGCCCGCAGTTGTCTCGGGGTTACCAAACATAACACCAACCTTTTCACGAAGCTGGTTTATAAATATTGCAGTGGTATTTGACTTACTTACAACCGAAGTAAGCTTTCTTAAGGCCTGCGACATAAGCCTTGCCTGAAGTCCTACGTGCGAATCACCCATAAGGCCCTCTATTTCCTGCTTTGGAACAAGTGCCGCAACCGAGTCAATAACTATTACATCAATTGCTCCCGAACGTACCAGCTGCTCGGTGATTTCAAGTGCCTGTTCACCTGTGTCGGGCTGCGAAACAATCAAGTCGTCAATTTTGACGCCCAGCTTTTCGGCATAAACAGGGTCAAGTGCATGCTCGGCATCAATAAATGCCGCTTCACCGCCTAACTTCTGAGCCTCAGCTACAATATGGAGAGCAACAGTGGTCTTACCTGATGACTCGGGACCATAAATTTCGATTATACGGCCTCTCGGCACACCGCCTATTCCAAGAGCAATGTCTAAAGACATAGAGCCTGTAGGTATTGCCTCAACCTCAACACTTGTCTTTTCACCAAGGCGCATAACCGCACCCGCGCCGTATTGTTTTTCTATCTGTCCAAAAACACTTTCCAGTGCTTTTCTTTTTTCTTCCTGCATTATAAAAACCACCTTTCAAGCAATACTAAACCATCTTGATTAAGCTACTATATATTGTATTACATTTGCCCTATAAAGTCAATATAAAGAGCAATCAATTCTTACGCAAGAGTCTTGTCCTCTTTATATTTTGATTTATAAAGATATGTAGGCACGACCTCTGCCATTACGGATTTTATTTCGTCGTCACTGCCACCCAAAGATTCTCTTAGACGCACAAGCTTTGATTCAAGCTCATCAATGGTAATATCAATGGGCTGTCCCACAAAAACTTTGTTATGAGCAGTTTTTCCGAGGCCCTCTTCGTCCATAAGCAGTTCCTCGTAAAGCTTTTCGCCAGGTCTGAGGCCCGAAAACTCAATCTTAATATCAACATCCGGTCTGTAACCAGATAAACTTATCATTTTTTTCGCAAGGTCGCAAATTTTAACCGGTTGACCCATATCAAGCACAAAAATTTCGCCACCATGAGCATAAGCCGCTGCCTGAAGCACCAGCTGTGCGGCCTCGGGTATAGTCATAAAGTACCTTGTTATTTCAGGGTGAGTAACGGTCACAGGTCCTCCTGCTTCAATCTGTTTTCTGAATCTTGGCACTACCGAACCGTGAGAACCAAGAACATTTCCAAATCTTACTGCAACAAACTCGGTCTTACCCAGTTTTTGAAGTGTCTGAACAATCATTTCGCACATACGCTTGCTGGCACCCATTATATTTGTGGGATTTACTGCCTTATCGGTCGAAATCATCACAAATCGTTTTGTATTATATTTCGCCGCAGTCTTTGCGGTATTGTATGTTCCAAAAACATTGTTCTTTATAGCCTCTGCAGGACTAAATTCCATAAGTGGCACGTGCTTGTGGGCCGCCGCATGAAATACAATATCAGGGCGGTATATATCAAATATTTCGTCAAGTCTTGCTCTGTCACGCACTGATGCAATAATCACTTCTATGTCTGCATCGGGATACTTTTCTTCAAGTTCGGTCTGTACTTCATAAGTAGTATTTTCGTATATATCAAGAACTATCAGTTGTTTTGGACCAAACCTCATAATCTGGCGACAAAGCTCAGAGCCAATTGACCCGCCACCACCGGTAACAAGTATAATTTTGCCGCGTATATCCTTTTCCAGAAGTTCGTTATCAAGCACAATGGGGTCGCGTTCCAAAAGGTCCTGGATGTTTATGGGTCTCATTTTCTGAAGTGTTGCGTTTGCATTAAGCGATGCTTCCATCCCGGGAAGAATCTTTACTTTCTTTCCGGTAGAGCTGCAGATATCAAGTATCTCGGCGCGTTTCTTGGGGTCAATTGTATATATAGCAAAAACAATCTCGTCAACATCCATTTGCTTACATATGCGCACTATGTCGTTTCGGTTTCCAAGAACTTTGGTTCCGTACATATGCTGTCCCTTTTTGGCTGGGTCATCATCAATAAGTCCCACAACATTAAAGTTAAGCCGGTTATTTTCCAAAGTTTCGCGAAGCAGTGCAACCGCTAAGCGACCTGCACCGATAACCAAAACTCTTTTACTTACGCCTACCTGATGCTCTCTTATGGCCTTGTACATAACTCTTTGACCAAACCTCAGCCAGCATATCAAGGTAGTTACAGCAATATTTGCGGCTATGTTGAATTTAAGAAAATACACATCTGTCGAAAAGAACTCACCACATATAACCGACACCGAAAAAGCAACCAGGCATCCGGAAATCAAACGGATATAATCCCTGTGGGCCGCCCTTACCCAGTCAGTTTTATAAACCGAGAACAAGGAAAGTGCCACCAAATACGCCCATATGCTCGCAACTATCAAGGCCCTGCCTTCCCACACATGCTCCGAAAGAGTTGCTGTCGGGAACACAAATATTGTCATTGCAACAAACGCCGCAACAACCAACACTATATCCAGCAAAAAAAGGTATCTGTTTCTTATTCTATCAATAAATTCCATACGCTTTCTTCCTTTACGTTTAGTATTTACGCCAAACCATTTTGTCAACAATGCCTGTGTAAGACTGAATAATTTTAACCACCTTATCAGAAACGTCCTCATCTATATAGTCAGGTACTCCTGCCCTCAATTTGCAGGTTTTATTTAATTCAACTTCTGTCTCCACTGCTCTTAAGAGGCTGTCTGTATCAATTCCGGCAAGAGTAAAAGATGCCTTGTCAATAGCCTCGGGGCGCTCGGTAGAAGTTCTAATACAAATTGCCGGGAAACCTTTGCCAATACTTTTAAAGAAGCTGCTTTCCTCGGGAAGTGTGCCCGAATCCGACACAACAGCAAACGCATTTATCTGCAAACAGTTATAATCCATAAATCCCATCGGCTCGTGACTGATAACACGTTTGTCAAGCTTAAAACCGCTTTCCTCAAACCGTTTTTTAGATCTTGGATGGCAAGAATACATTATCGGCATATCATATTTTTCTGCCATTTTGTTTATTGCAGTAAAAAGACTTTCAAAATTCTTCGGAGTATCAATATTCTCTTCGCGATGTGCAGAAAGGAGTATGTACTTACCCTTTTCAAGACCAAGTCTTGAGTGGATGTCGCTCTTTTCTATTCTTTCAAGGCTGCCTCTTAAAACCTCTGCCATGGGCGAGCCGGTAACAAAAGTACGCTCTCTTGGAAGTCCGCACTCGGCAAGGTATCTTCTTGCGTGCTCTGAATACGCCATATTTACATCCGATATAATATCAACTATACGGCGGTTTGTCTCTTCAGGAAGGCACTCGTCCTTGCAGCGGTTTCCAGCTTCCATATGAAAAATCGGTATATGCAAACGCTTCGCCGAAATAACCGAAAGACAAGAGTTTGTATCACCCAAAACAAGTACAGCATCTGGCTTTATCTCTGTTATAAGCTCATAGCTTTTTGCAATTATGTTGCCCATTGTTTCGCCCAAGTCCTTACCTACGGCATCCATATATACCTCAGGCTCCTCAAGCTCCAAATCTTTAAAGAATACACCGTTTAGATTGTAATCGTAGTTCTGCCCGGTGTGAGCAAGAACAGTGTCAAAATACTTTCTGCACTTTTTGATTACAGCCGAAAGACGGATTATCTCGGGTCTTGTTCCCACTATAATCAAAAGCTTAAGTTTTCCGTTATTTTTAAACATTTTTTTCTACCGCCTCTCCAAAAGTATCGGGGCGACTAGGGTCAAAGCTTTCATTCGCCCACATAACCGTCACCAAATCTTCGGTATCGCTTAAGTTTATAATATTATGAGTGTATCCGGGAAGCATATGTATTGCTTCAATTTTTTCCCCCGATACTTCAAAGTTAAGAATTTCATCCGTTCCAATCTTTCGCATCTGAATAAGTCCCTTTCCTGAGACCACAATAAAAAATTCCCATTTTGTGTGATGCCAGTGCTCGCCTTTTTTAATTCCGGGCTTTGAGATATTCACACTTACCTGTCCACATTCAGCGCTTTTAAAAAGTTCGGTAAACGAGCCTCGGTCATCAACATTCATCTTAAGTGAATACTTTGCCTTTTCCTCCGGCAAATAAGAAAGATACGTCGAATACAGCTTTTTCGAAAAAGACCCACTTGCTATCTTTGGTATCACAAGATTTTCAGGCTGATTTTTAAATTCACTCAGTAAATCCGCAATTTCGCCCAAAGTAACGTGGTGTGTCACAGGTACTGCACAATACTTGCCGTCGTCACAAAGGATTGTATCAACCCCGTTAAAACGGCATCTGTGTTCTTTGCCAATTATTGCGCCAAGAAGTTCTTCTACAAGGTCATCTATATACAAAAGTTCAAGCTCTATCGATGGGTCGTTTATGGTAATAGGCAAATCATTTGCAGTATTATAACAAAATGTAGCTACTGCACTGTTGTAGTTTGGTCTTGCCCACTTGCCAAAAATATTTGGAAATCTGTAAACAAGCACCTTTGCACCAGTTTCTTTACCGTATTCAAACACCACTTCCTCGGCTTCCTTTTTGCTTTTGCCATAGTTGCCATTGTATCTTCCAATCAATGTCGCCTGGATTGAGCTTGAAAGCATAACAGGAGCATTATTTTTATGTTTTTTTAAAGTGTCTAAAAGTGTCTCAGTAAACCCTTTGTTCCCGCTTGCAAACTCTTCGGTATTTTGAGGGCGGTTTACACCCGCAATATTAAAGACAAAATCCGCATTCTTGCAAGCCTCGTCAAGCTCTTGAGAGCTTGAGTCAATGTCATAAGTATAGATTTTTTCAATCTCAATATCCGGATAACGCCTATCCTTACCGTCTTTTATGCACTTAAGTGTTTCTACCAGATTTTTGCCAACAAATCCAGAGGCACCCGTCACAAGTATATTCATTATCTTTCCTCCATGGCTTTAAGCTCGTCCTGGATATACTTAAGCGTAAGTAGTTTCTCCTTTACTTCCTCTACAGTCAAAAGGTTTGTATTGCTTGAATTAAATTCGGTAAGTGTATTTCTCTCTGTGTCGCCATTCTTTATGTATTTGTCATAGTTAAGGTCACGCTTATCACAGCTTACGCGGTAAAAGTCACCCATATCTTCGGCTCTTGCACATTCTTCGTTGGTAAGAAGAGTTTCGTAGAGTTTTTCGCCATGGCGAATTCCTATAGTATGAATAGGAATTTTGTTTTCCTTATCAAAAATTTCCTTGACAGCAAGAGCCAGAACCTCTATAGTACAAGCAGGGGCTTTTTGCACCAATATATCACCGTTGATACCATTTAAAAATGCAAATATTACAAGGTCAACAGCCTCGTCCAAAGACATAACAAATCTGGTCATAGATGGCTCGGTAATTGTCATGGGCTTTCCAGCCTTTATCTGGTCAATCCAAAGCGGAACAACGCTACCGCGGCTGCACATAACATTTCCGTATCTTGTGCAGCACATTTTGGTAAGCTCAGGGTCAACATTTCTGGATTTCGCAGCCATAACCTTTTCCATCATTGCCTTTGATGTGCCCATTGCATTTATGGGGTATGCCGCTTTATCGGTTGAAAGGCAGATTATTGACCTAACACCCGCTTCGATTGCGGCAGTCAGAACGTTTTCTGTGCCTAAAACATTGGTCTTTACTGCTTCGATAGGGAAAAATTCACATGACGGAACCTGTTTAAGCGCTGCTGCGTGGAATATGTAATCAACACCATACATAGCATTTTTTATGCTGGCAATATCCCGAACGTCTCCAATATAAAATTTAATTTTCTGAGATTCTTCGGGCATCTTTGCCTGAAACTCATGGCGCATATCATCCTGTTTCTTTTCATCACGTGAAAATATGCGGATTTCCTTTATATTTGTCTTTAAAAACCGATTAAGTACTGCATTTCCGAAAGAGCCTGTCCCTCCGGTAATCAAAAGTGTCTTTCCGTCAAACATCTCAATGCCACTGTCATTTGGTATGTTAATATTTTCCATCACAAAAACTCCTTATACTTATATTTGGTCATAACCCCATACATTATTATATTATCACAAAAAAAGTATTACGTCAATAATAGGTTTTCGTTACAAACGCATAAAATTTGAAAGTTTCATTTGGTGGAATTTTAATATGTAATAAGTAAAACATTAAGTTTGGACCAGTTTTAGTCCCATTGTCAAATTATGGCATAATATAATTTATAAAAAAGTGCTTATTTTAGTCCAAACAAAGGTGAGAAAAATGAAAGAGCAAAAAATAAAACAGGATAGTATATCAATTGGCTATAATATAAAACGGCTTCGGAAACAAAAACAAATCAAGCAGGTTGATATGGTAAAATATGTTCAATTGCTTGGAGTAGATTTAACCCGCGAATCCCTTGTAAAAATCGAGAGAGGAACTCAGCATATTTATGCAGGTCAGCTTAAAGCATTCAGGGATGTGCTTGAAACCACATATGATGAACTTTTAAAATAACTTACTGACGGACGGTGACATAAATGTATAAATCCGAAAACATCATTACATCCAGACACTACCTTATTCTTATTTCTCTGGCCTTTCTCCTAGGAGTATTTATGACTTTATCACTTGGAGCGGTTTTTGCTTTTGGTCTTGCGGCTATTCTTTCATGCTCGGTAGTTTGCATAGGGTTTATTATTGTGTTAGCCAAAAATGTAGCTTTCAAAAAGAAATATATTCTTCTTCCATTGTTTCTTCTTATCTTTTTTCTTATTGGTATTTTAAGAGTATCCTTTATTGACTTTTCGGCTGATAAATCACTAAGAAAATACGATGGTCAGGAGTTATGGCTTTATGGCACTGTTTCATCAGAGCCCCAGCTTACCAAAAGCGGATACTATCATACTTTTGAGCTTGATGTTTTCCAGGCCGATGACAACACTTCTGTCAGAGATACTATAATCGTCTATCTTCCCAGTACACAGCAATGTAATTTTCATGCAGGGGATGACATCTTCTTTTGGGGAAGCCTGAAAAAGCATCCCGAAGGCGAAAATGTCCGTTCGTACGAATACTATAATTTCTTACGCGGCAAGAACATATTTTTAACCGCAAGCACAAAGAACATAAATATGCTCTCCGGATACGACCACTTTTCTCTTATGACTTTCATAAAACACTCGGGTAGTTTTATCCGCTCCAAAATTTCAGATGCCTCAGAAAAACTATTCCCAAACGACACCGAAGCGTCTTCAATCCTAAAGGGCATTTTGATTGGCGATAAATCCGGTTTCACAGACGAAATGTATGACAAATTTTCAAATTCAGGGATATCCCACATAGTTTCGGTTTCGGGCCTGCATGTATCCATTTTATTCTCGTTTTTAGTGGCTCTTCTTGGGGTTTTTGGCATAAACCGAAAATTTCTCATGCTGATTATCATACCTTTTATCCTTATTTTCATGTCTGCTTCGGGATTTAGTCCTTCTACCTTAAGAGCCTCTGTCATGGTACTTATAATGATTTTTGCTTTTCTTTTAAGCGAGGAATATCATTCACTTACCGCTTTATTCTTAGCGATTTTTGTAATAGTTGCCGCGGCTCCGTACTCTATTTTTTCAAAAGCTCTTGTGCTTTCCTTTTCGGCAACCCTTGGTATTTTTGTTTACTTCCCCTATTTTTATGGTGCTCTTCTTGCACCGCTTGGGTCACCAAAGCTTGCTAATGGCAAAAACTTAAAATTTATCAAAAAGCCCATCCGTTATTTGGCATCGTCATTGTCACTTTCTTTGTCATCGTTTTTGGGCACAGCTTATTTTCTTTTGATATTTTTTGGCAAAATCTCAAAGGTTCAGTTTTTGACCAACCTTTGGATTATCCCACTTGTATCAATCGTATTCTGCCTAGGGTTTGTAGCCTGCATTTTTATTTATATATTTCCAAGCTTTTCTATTCATGTATTAAGGTATCCTCTTATGTGGTGCCTGGAAATTATAAAATATACAATAAATGTTTTTGGGGATAATAAATTTTCGTTTAACTTCCCGTTTAATATTGAATCTTTGTCATATGCAGCAGTATATTTTGGTGGATGCCTGATGCTTTACATGATACTAAAAAGCGTTCACGATATATATAAGCAAAAAAATCAGCAGTCCAAAAATTAGGACTGCTAATTTTTTAAAATTCGTTAACTATTTTCTTAAATGTATCGCCGCGGACCTCAAAGTTTTTAAACATATCAAAGCTTGCACAGGCAGGCGAAAGAATTACAACGTCGCCCGCTTTTGCACAAAGCCGTGCCTTTTTTACTGCCTTTTCAAAATCGTATTCACAATGTATTTTAAGTCCATCAAAATTTGCCGCATTCCTGACGGCTTTTTGTATTTTTTCTGAGGTAACCCCTACCAATACCAGTTCCTTGACATACTCATTGACGACCTCACCAAAATCGTCAAATGGGATTTTTTTGTCATAACCCCCCGCAATAAGTATAACCTTTTGGTCAAAGGATTTAAGTCCTGCAGTTGTTCTTGCAGGCGTACTTGCGATTGAATCGTTATAGTATTTCACTCTGTCAAGCTCGCGTACAAATTCGATTCTATGAGCAACGCCACCAAAATTTTGGGCAACATAATCGATAGTTTCAATGGAAACAAAAGGTCTTACAGCACCAATTGCCGCCATATAATTTTCTACATTATGAAGTCCAGGGATTTTGATATCGTTTGTCGCAATTATCGTTTCCTGACCATTCTCTGTTTTTATCACTATGTTATCGTTATCGATTGTAATACCGCTTTCCAAATTATTTTGCCTACTAAAATATATAGCGTTATTTACCTCTTTGGCAAAATCTCTTGTGATTTGGTTATCAAAATTGAGTATTACCCTTGCATTTTTGTTGTTTTTAAATATACTCTTTTTTGCATCTACATACTCGCCAAAATCCTTGTGCCAGTCAAGATGGTTTGGGGTAACATTTGTCACAACCGCAGTGTCGGCACTATATTTCATCGAAAATAACTGAAAACTCGAAAGTTCCAAAACTACCATATCGCTTTCTTTCATATTTTCGACTTCACCAAGGAGGGGCTTTCCTATATTACCGCCAATATAACAATTGTAACCTTCTTTTTTAAGCATCTCTCCAATAAGGGTAGTTGTTGTAGTTTTGCCGTCGCTACCGGTAACTGCGATTATCGGGCATGGACAAAGCTCGAAAAACAGTTCCATTTCGGATGTAAGAACTGCGCCTCTCTTAACTGCCACCAAAATCTCGGCTGCATCAGGACGAAGTCCGGGTGTCCTGAAGATTATCTCAGCATCAGCCAGTATGTTTTTAAGGTAATCCTCGCCCAAAACGAACTCTGCACCCAAATCTTTAAGTTCGGAGTAAATGTCACCAAGTTCCTTTGGCGAGCGTTTGTCATGAGCAGTGACCTTTGCACCAGCCTCAAGCAAAAATTTTATCAAAGGTACGTTGCTTACACCTATCCCTATTACCGAAACAGTTTTCCCTTTTATTTTTCTTTTATATTCCAAAATATTCATTAAAAAACCTGCCTTCCCTTAAAGACTATTTGCAAAATTCCTGAAAAAAAGGAGCTTTGCAAAAATTCTTTAAATGTAAACGGGAGGGCGAATATACCCTCCCATAAAACATCTTTAGTAGTTATTATTCAGCGTCAAGAATGTCGCCCAAAGTAAATGTGCTTTCTTCTGTGTAAGATTCGTCACTTACTGCTTCTTCCACAGCCTCTTCAGTTTCAGGAGCATAGTCAGGGAGAAGAACCTTTCTTGAAAGGCCAATCTGCTTTGTTTCGTTGTTGATCTCAATAACGCGAGCCTCAACCTCGTCACCAATGTTGAGTACATCTGATGGCTTTTCAATTCTCGTATTTGCAATCTGAGAAACATGGATAAGACCATCTACGAAAGGTGCAATCTCAGCAAATGCACCGAAAGGAAGAATACGAACAATCTTACACTTAACAGTGTCGCCTACAGCCATATCTTTTGTAGCCTGATACCAGGGGCTGTCTTCTTCCTTCTTGTGACCAAGAGAAATCTTCTTTGTTTCAGGATTAATTTCTTTAACATAAACTTCGATAGAGTCGCCAACCTTAACTACCTCTGACGGATGTTTGATTCTGTTCCAAGAAAGCTCGGAAATATGAACCAAGCCATCTACGCCGCCGATATCAACAAACGCACCAAAGCTTGTAAGCGATTTTACTGTGCCGGTGAAGTTCTTACCTACTTCAATGCCTGCCCAAAACGCTGCTTCTCTTGCATCCTTTTGAGCCTGAAGCTCCTTAACCAAAGAAATCTTATTTGCGTCCTTGTTAAGCTCCTTGATATATACTTCGATAGTGTCGCCAACCTTAACCACCTCTGACGGATGCTTGATACGGCTGTCTGAAAGCTCAGAAATATGAATAAGACCGTCTGCACCGCCAAGGTCAATAAACGCACCAAAGTTTGTAAGTGACTTTACTGTACCTGTGTACTTTTTGTCAACTTCTGCTGCTGCCCAGAATTCTTCAGCCTTCTTTTCTGAAATTTCTCTTGCAACAGATTTGATTGAGCCAACAACTCTAAGACGACCGCGTCTGTCCTTATCCATTTTGATAATTCTGAATGACGCTTCTGTACCCAAAAGTCCGCCCAAATCTTCGATAAAGCGTTCTGCAGCCTCGGATGCAGGGATAAATACCCTGATGCCCTTAACAATAGCAACAATACCGCCTCTTACGATTTCCGAAATTTTTGCTGTCAAAACAGTCTTGTTCTCGAAATCTTCACGAAGCTCCTTGAGTCCTTTTTCTGCATCGATCTTCTTCTTCGAAAGTGTAACAACGCCGTCACGATCCGAAACATGAACAACAAACACATCCACTTCGTCGCCAACCTTAACAATGTCTGAAAGGTTTGCTGACGAATCATTTGTCATTTCATTAAAAGGAATAACGCCGTCGTACTTGCCGTCAATGTCTACCTGTACCTCTGTAGGGGTAATTCCGATAACTATACCTTTAACAATATCACCTGTTGTTAAGGGTTTTAAAGTTTCTTCAAGTGCCTCTGCAAAGTTCATTTCATTTGTAATTTCCGCCATGGTTAATTTTGCCTCCTTGATTACCTTATCCGGAGTGGATGCTCCGGCGGTAATGCCTACTTTTTTTATATTTTTTTTAAATAAATGGACCAAGCCATCTAATTCTTTTGCATTTTCAATTTTGTACGTGCTCTCGCAATGCTCACGACAAATTTCGAACAGTTTTTCGGTGTTCGAACTGTTTTTGCCACCTAAAACCAGCATGAGGTCGGATTCTTTGGAGAGTCTTTCAGCCGCCTGCTGACGTTCTTCGGTCGCACTACATATTGTATCAAAAAAAACTGCATTTGTAAAATACTTTTTTAAAATTTCTGAAATTTTTTTTGCTTTTTCGGGCCTTAAAGTAGTTTGGGATACAATACTGATTGGTAAACATGGGGATTTTGTCAAAATTTCTTGGCAATCCTCTTCGCTGTTTACAATATACGCCGAATTTTCGCACCAACCGTTTATCCCTTTTACCTCAGGGTGGTCTTTGTCGCCCGCAATCACAATCTGCCTTCCCTTTTGATGTTCCTCAGATACAATCTTGTGAATCCTCTTCACAAAGGGACAAGTTGCATCAATTATCTGGACACATTTTTGTTCTAAGCGACTGTATTCATCCTTAGAAATTCCATGAGCACGTATTATGACATGACTGCCACTTGGTATTTCGTCAATATTTTGTGCAGGGACAACTCCCATACCTTCAAGCTCGCCGGTAACGTCTTTGTTGTGTATAAGCATACCAAGGGTGTAGACTTTGCTTTTTTTATCGGCTATAGTATCGTATGCAATTTTTACTGCACGGTCAACGCCAAAGCAAAACCCTGCCTTTTCGGCTACATTAATTTCCATATGTCTTAGCCCCTGAAAGCACAGCTATTTTTTCCATTACTACTGTATCGGTAATATCCTGAATTTCGTCCGGTGAAAGTTTTTGCCCGCTATACTCCGAAAAATCTATGTAATCACCGATTGTAACCTTTACGCGGCTTCTAAACTTATAGGTAGCTTCAATTCCTACCGGCAAAATACCAACGTTTGCCTTGGTAGCAATCACAACAGCACCATGCTTACCCCTACCCAAAACACCGGGGGTTCTTACACGTTTGCCCTCGGGGAACATAACCAGGCACTTACCCGACTTAAGAATTCTGATTGCAGTACGAATAGCAGCCATCCCCTCGCCTCTTTTTACCGGGAATGCCTCAAAAGCCTTGATTACCTGTGCCACAACAGGAACATTAAAAAGCGAAGCCTTTGCCATATACGCCATATCTTCAATAGGCAGGAACGCCGCAATAAGCGGCGGGTCAAAGTTGCTTAAATGGTTTGGGGTAACTATAAAATTCTTGTCTATGGGGATTTTTTCAAGGCCCACAATCTCAACTTTAAATAACAGTTTGTAAAGCAGCCTTACTGCTTTTAGTATAAATCTTTTCATATCTGATTTCTTCTTTCATTTATTATATCCATAATAATTTTTACAGACTCTTCCAGGGAATTTCCGGTGGTATCCACATACACGCTGTCCTCGGCAGGCTTTAAAGGAGCAATCTCACGTTCCGAGTCATTTTTGTCACGATATTCCATATCTCGCTTTACTTCGTCAAAGTCACACTCTACGCCCTTTTCAATAAGTTCCTTAAATCTTCGCATAGCGCGATCCTCAACAGACGCTGTAAGGAATATCTTAAGTTCGGCATTGGGAAGGACCACAGTTCCTATATCACGGCCATCCATAATAACATCCGTTTTTTCGGCCAAGTCCCTTTGAAGCTGGAGAAGCTTTGCGCGGACACTTGGAATACGCGAAACATCAGATGCCGCAACTGAAACCTCGGGGAGTCTGATTTCAATGGACACATCCTCGCCGTTAAAAAAAACTGCTTGACCATTTTCGGTGTGCGCTATCTCCACGTTAATCTCAGGAAGCATTGCCTCTACCAAGTTTGCTTCCTTATCTGTGTCAATTCCTTTTCTGACTGCCGCAAGGCCAATTGCACGATACATTGCCCCCGTGTCAACATAAACTATTCCAAGCTCTCTTGCCGCCATCTTTGCGATTGTACTCTTTCCTGCACCTGCAGGTCCATCTATTGCAATTTTAAAAGTAGACATATCTTTTGCCTTTCTCTTTTTTTATTTAGTCAAGCTTTTGACGCAAAGCTTCAATTTCTTCGTTCAGCTTGTCTATCTCTCTACACTTTTCTTCAACGAAATCAGCAATATTTTTGTCTTCCTTGCTTGCTGTATAGATTTCCTTACCCAACTCAGTGTAAAGCTTTTCGATTTCGTTTTTCAGGTCAAAAATTGAATACTTTGTCTTTGAATCCTCTACGAATTCACCTGTCTTTTTTGTAACCGTATGAAATGCATTTTCTGTTGCTTTTTTAAGATTTTCAATAAACTTCATAATGTTAAATCCTCCTTATACTTTATATTAAACATTAAATCTGAACAAAATAATATCTCCGTCTTCTACGACGTATCCCTTGCCCTCACTTCTTACAAGGCCCTTTTCCTTTGCGGCATTCATACTGCCGTTTTCCATAAGGTCTTTGTAGGCAACCACTTCAGCACGGATAAATCCACGCTCGAAATCGGTATGTATCTTACCCGCAGCCTGAGGAGCTTTTGTGCCTTTGGTAATGGTCCAAGCTCTGACCTCGGGCTTACCTGCAGTTAAGTAACTGATAAGTCCCAAAAGCTTGTAGCTTGCGCGAATCAGCTTGTCAAGACCTGACTCAGTTGCACCAAGTTCCTCCAAAAACATAACTTTCTCGTCTTTTTCAAGCTCAGCAATTTCTTCTTCAATTCTTGCCGAAACTACCATAACTTCGGACTTTTCACTTTTTGCAAACTCAGCGATTTTTTGAACGTACTGGTTTTCTTCCATAGGTTTTGAATAGTCGTCCTCTGCCACATTTGCAGCATAGATAACCGGCTTTAAGCTAAGCAGAGATACTTCTTTAAGCATTTCAAGTTCTTCGTCGGTAAAGTCTAAGGCTCTTGCACTTATGCCTTTTTCTAGATTTTCGCAAAGCCCCTCCAAAAAGTCAATCTCTACCTGAAACTTTTTATCGCCGCCTTTAAGTTGTTTTTTGAGACGGTCAATTCTTCTTGCTATAATTTCCAAATCCGAAAAAATCAATTCAAAATTTATTGTCTCGATATCACGAATAGGGTCGATGCTGCCCTCTACGTGTACGATATTGGTGTCCTCAAATGCACGCACAACGTGGACAATCGCATCTACCTCGCGGATATTTGACAAAAACTTGTTTCCAAGACCTTCACCCTTACTTGCGCCCTTTACAAGTCCTGCAATATCCACAAACTCAATTACTGCAGGGGTAACTTTGTCAGGAGCGTACATTTCTGCCAAACGGTCAAGCCTTTCATCAGGAACTGCTACCGTACCAACATTTGGTTCAATCGTACAAAACGGATAGTTTGCAGATTCGGCCCCTGCCTGTGTTATTGCATTAAAAAGCGTACTTTTCCCTACATTTGGAAGTCCCACTATACCAAGACGCATAATATATTATATCTCCTTTACTTCTCTTTAGTTCTTAAAAAACATCCCAGCTTTGTTTTTTGACAAAAAAACAGCCAATGTAACATACTATAGTATATCACACTGGCTTTAATTTATCAATAGAAATATATCAAAAATATTGTTTTTTTAACCCATTTCCAAAATTTTATTTGCAACACGAATTCCGTCTACTGAGGCACTCATAATACCACCTGCATAACCAGCGCCCTCGCCGCACGGGAAAAGGCCTTTATGGCTTACGCTCTCAAAGTTTTCATCCCTTTTTATTCTAAGAGGCGCAGATGTACGCATTTCAACACCCGTAAGCACAGCACCGCCATTTGTAAAGCCTTTTAGTTTTTTTTCAAAAACCAAAAGTCCTTCTTTTAAAGAATCCGAAATAAACCCTGGCAAGCACTTTCTTAAATCTACAAACTCTGTTCCACCTGTAAACGAAGGTCTTACTCCGTCAAATTTATCGGAAACACGATTTATTACAAAATCCCTTGCTAACTGAACAGGCCCTTTCCCGCGGCACAACTCGTATGCCGCCTTTTCGTATTTTCGCTGAAATTCCACTCCAGAAAGCGGCGAATCCCCTTTGAAATCATCGGGGGTGACCGTCACCACAAGAGCGCTGTTGGAATTTTCGGCTTTGCGGGCATGCTCGCTCATTCCGTTAACGCACAGATGCCCCTCTTCGGATGAAGCATTAACCACTACGCCGCCTGGGCACATGCAAAATGAATACACACTGCGGTTTTCGCCGTTATGCACAATGCGATAGTCTGCCGTTGGCAAATTTCGAAAGTCAGCTTTTTCGCCATACTGCATTTTATTTATAAACTCGCGACTGTGTTCAATCCTTATCCCTGCCGCAAATGGCTTTTGTTCTATCTTTATTCCATGCTCTGTAAGCATTTTATAGGTATCGCGACTGCTGTGCCCCGGTGCTAAGATAAGCGCATCAAACTGCTGCTGGGCGCTTTTGTTGAAAACAGCACCCACAACGCATCCGTTTTTTATGCTAAGGTCAGTAAGGCAGGTGTCAAAAAGCACCCGACATCCCAAAGTCTTTAATTTCTCACGCAGATTTTTAATACAAGTGCTTAGAATATCTGTCCCTATATGTGGCTTTGCATCATATAATATCTCTTTAGGTGCGCCGCAATCGACAAAAGTCTTTAGGACAAAGCCCTGGAGGGGACTTCCAATCCGGGTATTTAGCTTGCCGTCCGAGAACGTACCTGCGCCACCCTCGCCAAACTGGATATTGCAGTTAGGATTTAAAATTCCCGTTTCCCAAAACTTCTCTACTTCTTTCTTTCTGGTATCAATGTCGCTGCCACGTTCGATTAAGGTAACATCCGCACCGCCCACCAAAAGCGTATATGCAGCAAAAAGTCCAGCCGGTCCACTTCCCACAACCAAAACCTTTTTTCTGCACCTATCCAATGCCGTTTCAAAAGCCTTTGGCTCATCAAAAACCGATATGGGCGGCAAAATCTGTTTGCCATCAAGAGTCTTTGCATCAAGGACTACCGAATAGACAAAATGTATGTCACTCTTCCTTCGTGCATCAAGGGATTTTTTGTAAATATACGGATTAGCCGCGTCAAAATTTTGTGACGCGGCTAATTTTATTGCCTTTTTAAAAACCTCATCTTCCGTATGAAGAATAGGCACCTTAATATTACTTACCAGTATTTTACTCAAAAACTTTGTTCCGCCTTTCAGCTTCGTTTTTCGGCCTTTACAGTAACAGTGTCTACACCGTCACGAAGGAATACACCATTAGGAATTTCAATTTCTACTGTCGTAGACCCCGTTGTTATTTCGTCCAAATTAACAGGCTTTGTACTAAGCTCGCTGATAGCTTCCAAAACCTCATTTTCGGCATAAATTGTGATATGCTCCGGCTGAACAGAAACCTTATATCCGTCCACACCGCCGGAAGTTTTTGCATCAACTTTTACCAAAACCGTCTTTTGCTTATAAACTTTGCATTCTACATCAACAGTCTCAATATCCATCTTTACAAGGTCATAGATTTTATTGCTTTCAGCTATTTTCTTGCCGTTTTTATCCAGGAAAAACAGCTTCTCTGTATCCTTTATATCTGCCGATCTGCCATCAAAATCAAGCTCCAACCCCACACCCGAAATTGTATCAATCATGGTCACAGCTCCGGTTAGTTTTACCGTAGTTTCCGACGGCACAGGGGTTGCTGCAATGTATCCATTTGCAGTGCTACCCGAAGTAAGTACTTTTACTTCACGGTTGACAGATACAACCTTGTCAATAAACACACTTGCGTTATATGGCTTTTTGCTTACAATCTCGTCATATTCGTAAGGTATGGATATAGCAATCGGTAGCGAAAATGTACCGGTTTTGCTGATATTTGCAAGGTCAACTGTTGCGTATATATTTTTATTTTCGATGTTTGCAATACGCTTGCGGCTGCCGCGGATTTTAAGTTCTACCGATAAATCGTCGTCACTGACAAGGCAAAGTCCCTTGTCCTTGACAAGCTGCTCGTTTGTATAGCGGATAGGGATATCCTTGACCGTAATGTCAACCGACGGGTCAACCACTGCAATAATGTAAAACCAGAGGAGCAAAGCAACAACAAAAGATATAATTTTAAGAATCGAATCTTTCAGAAAAAAATCTTTCATTTGTTCTTCTCCTTTCTCACAAATATATTCTTTTTCAGCCTACTATCCTTCTTCTTTATATCAAACAGCTTCATAAGATTGTTTTCAAGAGCCTCAGGCGACAGTTTCATATTAAGCTCACCGCCACAGGCAATAGAAATACCACCTGTCTCCTCGGACACAATAACAACCACTGCATCCGATTCCTCAGACATACCAAGCCCTGCACGATGTCTTGTCCCCAATTCCTTGCTGACATTGGGATTTTGTGAAAGCGGCAAGAAGCAGCTTGCAGCCTCGATTTTATTGTTCCTTATAATCACCGCTCCGTCATGAAGTGGTGTTTTGGGAACAAATATATTGGTGATAAGCTCTGCGGTAACATCTGCATTAAGGGTAATACCCGTACCCACAATATCACCTATTTTGATTTCACGTTCAATGACAATCAAAGCACCAATATGGCTCTTTGACATATTCATACAGCTTTCTTTTACTTCTTTTATTATGTTTTCCTTTTCCAAGTCGTCAGTCCGCTCTTCAAAACTAAACCACTGTCCCATAGTAGTTCTGCCAAGCTGTTCCAGCGCACGACGAAGCTCCGGCTGAAAAACAATGATTATTGCAATAAGACCAAGCTGCAGTGCATTGCTAAGCAGATAGTGTACGGTATGAAGCTTTACTAACTGACTGACCTGCATAGTGATAATAAGCACAACTACACCCTTTAAAAGATGCACAGTGCGGGTGTCACGGATAAACTTAAGTGCTTTATAGATAATAAATGTAACAATAAAAACATCAATTATGTCAGTTAATTTTATAAGCGCCAGTTGACTTATTAACCCCTGATAGAAGCTGTCAAACACGTGAAATTGCCCCCTTCTTTTATTTTTTAGTTTTAGTAGGCCTTGCCCCAGTAAACCAACTTTTTAGCAGGCTTTCCGCAGCACACACATTTGTCCGAAACAGGTGTCTGGTCAAAGGGCATACAACGTGATGTAGCTGTGGTATCTGCTTTAATTTTTTCTTCACATTCAAGCTCGCCGCACCACATAGCCTTTACAAATCCACCCTTTTCTGAAACTATCTTCGAAAATTCTTCGTAATTTTCGGCAACGTTGGTTTTTTCCTCGCGATTTTTAAGTGCTGCCTCATACATCTCATTTTGAATAGCCTCAAGATGCATTCTTACCTCGTCTTCAAGGTTATCCAACGAAACAAAGAACTTTTCTCTGGTTGTACGTCTAACAAGTACCGCCTGATTATTTTCGATATCCTTAGGTCCGATTTCGATTCTGAGCGGGACACCTGTCATCTCATATTCGCTGAACTTCCAGCCAGGTGACTTGTCGCTTGCGTCAACCTTAACCCTGAATTCGCCCGCGAGACGATTTTTAAGTTCCTCTGCCTTTTCCAAAACGCCTTCCTTATGCTGAGCAATAGGAATAATTACAGCCTGAATTGGTGCAATTCTTGGCGGAAGCTTAAGCCCCGCATCATCGCCATGCACCATTATTATCGCACCGATGGAACGTGTAGAAACGCCCCATGATGTCTGATGAACGTAGCTAAGCTCGTTGTTTTCGTCTGTATACTGGATGCCAAATGCCTTTGCAAATCCATCGCCAAAGTTGTGGCTTGTACCCGACTGAAGCGCCTTGCCGTCGTGCATAAGGCTTTCGATTGTGTAAGTTGCCTTTGCTCCTGCAAACTTCTCCTTGTCAGTCTTTCTACCCTTAATTACAGGGATAGCAAGTTCCTTTTCAAAAAAGTCAGCATAAACATCAAGCATACGAAGTGTTTCTGCTTCGGCTTCTTCTGCAGTTGCATGAGCGGTATGACCTTCCTGCCACAAAAATTCGGCGCTACGAAGGAAAGGTCTTGTTGTTTTTTCCCATCTTACAACGCTGCACCACTGGTTGTAAAGCTTTGGTAAATCTCTGTAAGAATGTATTATATTTGCATAGTGGTCGCAAAAAAGTGTCTCGGACGTAGGTCTTACACAAAGACGCTCCTGAAGTTTTTCGGTTCCGCCATGGGTAACCCAGGCAACCTCGGGCGCAAAGCCTTCAACGTGGTCCTTTTCCCTCTGCAAGAGACTCTCAGGGATAAACATGGGCATATAAACATTCTCGTGGCCTGTCTCTTTAAACCTTTTGTCAAGTCCTTTTTGAATATTCTCCCAGATTGCATATCCATAAGGCTGAATAACCATACAGCCCTTTACCCCGGAATAATCAACCAATTTTGCTTTTTTAACAATATCTGTATACCATTTTGCAAAGTCCTCGCTCATGGAGGTTATTTCTTCTACTAATTTTTTTTCGTCTTTTGCCAAAGTTCCCATTCCCTTCAATTTCTTTGAAATATCTAAAGACCCTTTGCCCTCTATAAAAACCCGAATTTTGGGCATATGGATACATTTACACATTATTGTCTTAAGTATAAAGGATTTTAGGCGCTATGTCAAGGGAATTGGGGGATATTTTCGGCATAATTTTGAAAGGTGATGCCAAAATTTGACATCACCTTTAACTACTTGATTTCAGTTACTTTGTAGCCCTTATCCTCAATTGCTTTTTTCAGCACTTCATCGGGGATTTCTTTTGTCATTTTGACCATCACCGTTCCGTCTTTGTGACTTACAAGTGCCGATGCTGCTCCATCAAGTCCCTCAATGGTATTTTTTACATTTGCCTCGCAATGCGGGCACATCATGCCCTCAATTTTTAAAGTCTTTTCCATACTTTTTTTCTCCTTTTCAGATGTTATTTTTTTACCGTTTATATTTAAAAAGTTTAACCTCAACGCATTAGAAACCACCGAAAAGCTTGAAAGGCTCATTGCCGCAGCACCAAACATAGGGTTCATTTCCCATCCTAAGACCGAAATAAAAGCACCTGCCGCAAGCGGTATACCCAAAACGTTATACAAAAACGCCCAAAACAGGTTCTGCCTGATGTTGCGCATCACGCCCCTGCTTAGCCTGATTGCCTTACATACGTCCGAAAGACTGCTTCTTATAAGCACTACGTCTGCTGCATCTATTGCAATGTCTGCTCCTCTGCCAATTGCCACGCCCACATCTGCTGTCTTAAGGCTCACGGCATCATTTATACCATCACCAACCATAACAATCTTTCCATCACTCATCAGTTCCTTAACTTTGTCAGCCTTTTCCTTTGGCAAAACCTCTGCATATACCGTATCAACCCCTGCTTTGGCAGCAATTACTTTGGCAGTCTTTTGATTGTCCCCGGTAAGCATAACTACTTTTATCCCCAAAGCTTTCAGCTCATCAATAGCATCCCGGCTATCAGGCTTTATGGTGTCTGCAACTGCAATAATTCCAATAATCGTCTTATCTTCCGCGAAGAACATCGGTGTCTTTCCTTGCTCTGCCAAGCTTTCGGCATTTTTTAGCATTTCCTCGTCAATATCG
This sequence comes from Clostridia bacterium, assembly GCA_045591095.1. Classification (GTDB taxonomy): domain Bacteria; phylum Bacillota; class Clostridia; order Monoglobales; family Monoglobaceae; genus SIG440. The sequence goes on from JAZNSF010000007.1 coordinate 47,505, forward strand.
GCAAGGCTGCCCACAAATGTCATATTCCCGCCGATATATTTTTTGCCGTCTAAATGAGCAGAAACACCACTTCCGCTATGCACCATAAACTCTTTCGCATCCAAAAGCTCCGTTTTTTCATTCGTAGCTTCTTCCACTATAGCTTTTGCAAGAGGATGTTCACTTTTAAATTCCACTGATGCTGCTATCTTTAAAAGCTCTGTTTTTGTGTATCCATTAAAAGTTATTATGTCTGTGACAAGGGGCTTTCCCTCGGTAATAGTCCCGGTCTTGTCCAAAAACGCTGTTTTAACCTTGCCAAGAGTTTCAAGCGAAGTTGCATTTTTAAAAAGTATTCCGTTTTTCGCACCTAGTCCGCTGCCTACCATAATTGCAACCGGAGTCGCAAGTCCCAAAGCACAGGGACAGCTGATTACCAAGACCGAAATCCCTCGTGCGAGTGCAAATCCCAAATCCTTGCCTAAAGATAGCCAAACTATCGCCGAAACAAGCGCAATACCTATTACAACCGGTACAAACACCCCCGAAACCTTGTCAGCTGCTCTTGCGATAGGAGCTTTTGTTGCCGCCGTATCTGAAACCATTTTTATTATCTCAGCCAAAGTATTATCCTCGGCAGTTTTCGTCACCTGACATTTTAAAAAACCAAGCTTGTTGATGGTAGAGCCTACCACCTTGTCCCCCTTGGCTTTATCTACAGGTATACTCTCTCCAGTCAAAAACGACTCATCTACTGTGCTTTCGCCATCTATAATAACTCCGTCCGTTGCAATTCTTTCGCCCGGGCGGACCAGAAAAATCTCGCCCAAAGCTAATTCATTAACACTTACAATGGTCTCTCTGCCATCTCTCAAAACCACAGCGGTTTTAGGCGCAAGGTCCATAAGGCCTTTTATGGCTTCCGCTGTTTTACCTTTTGAACGTGTTTCCAGTAGCTTTCCTACAGTAATAAGCGTCAGTATCATCGCAGAGGACTCAAAATACAAATCGTGAAGATAATGTGAAGAATGTCCTACATTTGCCGTCATAACAAACAGTACATAAACACTGTATATAAACGCCGCACCCGACCCAAGCGCAACAAGCGTGTCCATATTTGGAGCGCACTTTATAAAAGATTTAAACCCACTTACAAAAAACTTCTTATTTATCACCATAACTATTATGGTTAAAAGAAGCTGGATAAGACCCTGTGCCATAGGGTTCATAGCTAAAGCCTTGGGAAGTGGCAGTCCCCACATATTATGCCCCATTGATATATACATAAGCACTGCCAAAAACACAAGCGAGTAGCAAAGCCTATACTTAAGAGTTTTTATTTCATCATCGCTATCATTTGCCTCGGTTTTTTTTGTGCTTGCTGATTTTATTCCATAGCCTGCCCCTGTCACCGCACGAGTGATTTCCTCATCAGTTGCATTTCCCTCTACAGTCATTGAATTTGTGAGCAAATTTACGCTGCAGCTATCTACCCCCGAAAGAGCCGAAACTGTCTTTTCCACGCGGGCACTGCAGGCAGCACAGCTCATACCTGTTATGCTGTATTTTCGCAATTTTTTCACCTCTTTCAAAAAGGTTATTCATATATTGATTATAATACAATCCTCGGCATTTTGCAACAAAAAAAATGGGCCGTAGCCTTTTGCCACAGCCCAAAATTTTACTATATAATTTTTTATTTTTTGTTAGCTTTTCCCTTAACAGCCGAATCTTTCCAGGTTGCCCAAACAGAACCTGCAATAAAGATTGACGAATAAGTACCAATAACAATACCGATAATAATCGGAAGTGCAAACGCCTTGATTGACGAAACACCCATGATATAAACCATACCGATTGTAAGAAGTGTAGTAACAGTTGTGTTGATTGAGCGACCCATGGTCTGGTTGATACTTGTATTGGCAATCTCCGAATAGGTCTGCTTCTTTGCGTGACGTGTGTTTTCGCGGATACGGTCAAACACAACGATTGTTGCATTGATTGAGTAACCCAGCACTGTAAGAAGTGCCGCTATGAAGTTTGTATTAATAGCAATTCTTGTGATTGAATAAATACCGCAAAGAATTAAGATATCATGAACAAGTGTAAATACTGCACAAACGCCTGATGTAAATTCAAATCTGAATGTTACATAGATAAGGATAACAAGGGCTGCAAGGATTGACATCCATACCGCGCTTCTTGCAAGTTCCTTACCTGTAGAAGGCGAAACAATATCCTTGTTCTTAAGCACTACTTCGCCGTACTTCTCTGTAAGGTGCTTTTCGATAGCTTCGATATTGGTGTTTGCATAATCTGCTCTTTCTTCATCGGTCTTAAGGCTATTGTCGTAACCAAACTTGATTATAACTTCACCATTTTCCGACTTTTGAACAGAAGATGCTTTTTTGTTTACACCAAGAGCTTCCGAAACAACAGCTTCAACGTCTTTTACTTCAAATTCGCCTTTGATTTCGTATGTTACAGCCATACCACCGGCAAAATCGGTGTCAAGGTTAAATCCTTGAACAACAAGTGATACCACACTTGCAATCATCAAAACGAGAGAGATTGCAAAATAAATTTTTCTGTTTCCTAAAACGTTAATCATTAGTTTGCGCCCTCCTCTTTCTTGGTCTTTTTGAGGCCGTACAGCCAAAGATTTTTAACATTCATACCAATCATCTGCTTTAGCAGGAACTTGGTGATGAATATTGCAGAAATCATGCTGACAACAACACCGATAAGGAGGGTTGTACCAAAGCCCTTGATTGTACCTGTACCCAGCCAGATAAGAATGATAGCTGAGAATATGGTAGTAAGGTTTGAGTCAATGATTGAAGAAAGTGCTCTGTTAAAGCCTGCGTCAACAGCTGAGCGCACGGTTTTACCAAGGCGAAGTTCTTCTTTTATTCTTTCGAAGATAATTACGTTAGCATCAACCGCCATACCAACCGAAAGGATAATACCTGCGATACCCGGAAGTGTAAGGTTTACGTGAAGGTTAGCAAGGATAATACCTACGATTGCGATATAAGCTGCAAGTGCTATGCTTGACAAAAATCCAGGCAAGCGATAGAAAAGAATCATAAACAGCATTACAAGTAGTAAGCCAATAAGACCTGCAATAAGTGAAGTCTTTAAAGCTGTATCGCCCAAAGTTGCACTTACTGCACGCATCTCAACCTGTGCAAGCGAGAAAGGAAGCTGACCCGAGCGGATGTTACCTGCGAGTGCTCTTGCGGTTTCTGCATCAAAGCTACCCGAGATAATACAATCTTCGCTGTCAATTCTTTCGCTTACTCTGGGAGCAGAGATAAGAAGCTCATCCATCATGATAGCGATATAGTTGTTGCCGTCAGAAAGGCTTGCAACTCTTGCAGTTGCGTCACCAAACTTCTTTGCACCCTCAGCTGTAAGTGTAAGTGAAACATAGTGCTGAGCTGTTCCCATCTGGTCAACTGCACCATATTCAGCAGTCGCAGTTTTTACGTCGTTTCCGTTTAAAACTTCTGTGCCCTGATAATCCACAAACTTAAGCTGAGCAGTTGCGCCAAGGCGCTCTGCTGCCTTTTCGGGATCCGAAATGGACGGAATTTCAATTCTTACCTTTTTTGTACCCTGTCTTGTAACAACGGCTTCGGTGTAACCAAGACCATCCAGACGGGTAACCATCATGTTTGCAACTGTATTCATTTGTTCGTCTGACGGGTCATCAACTTGTGCTTCGAAAACAATTACCGAACCACCCTTAAGGTCAAGGCCCTGAACAACGCCGTCTGGGTCCAAGATACCGGGGAATCTCACTTCTTCGGTAAAATCAAGTCCGTACAGTGCAACAAACAGAAGTGCTGCGATTACAGCGATTATTGCCGTAAATTTAATAATACTTCTTGACACTGTTTTTTCCTCCTTTGTGTCTTGTCTCAAAATTTTTAAGACTTGTTTTTATGTGTTTTTAATTACTTTCAAAATAAGTAAAGCATACTGATTTATTATACATATTTTTTAAAAAATAGTCAAGGGTTTAAGGCAAAGTTTTTAAATCGAAATTTATCGTCTTCGGGTGCGTTTTGTGTTTATTCCGGCTATGCCTCCCACCGCTCCGCACAAAACTCCGATTAAAAGCGCTGTCAAAAAAGATATTCCAAAATTGAGGCGTCCTGACACAATATTTCCGACAACGCACAAAATCACGGTGTATATAACGCCACAGCCTGCACCAAACAAAAGGCCTTTCCCCGAAAAATGCCTGCCTGCCGAAAACCCGGCAAAAATTGTCCCTAACGCCGTAACGACATTTGCCAAAATAGAAATACCGGTATTTGACATCGAATTAAATGTCGCAAGTATAGCCGCCAGAAACAAAAGTACCAAAGATACTATGTACGAAAGCGCAACCGTCTTAAGCATAAACAAAGCACCCGACGAAAAACTGTCGCCGGAAGCCGATGTCTGATTTGATTTTAACAAAAAAATACCCCCTCTTTTTATTTTACCTCTTTGGGTAAATATATGAAAAGAGAGGGGGGTATATTCCAAAGTTAAAGGCTTATTCTTCCTCTTTGGGTGTTTCGCCAGGGATTGGGGTAGGAGTAATTTTCTCCTCTTCGCCGCGCTTTAAGAAACGGCTAACCGCACTGCGGTCCACTGTGATAAAAGACTTATTTTGGCCAATTCCTGATTCAAGAACGAACAAATCGTCTTTGATTCTTACAATCTTTCCATGAATACCGCCAACAGTTGCAACCTCGTCGTTTACCTTTAAGGATGCAAGCATATTCTTAAGTTCCTTTTCCTTTTTCTTCTGTGGTCTTATAAGAATGAAGTAGAATACAAGAATCATTAATATAAGCGGGAAGAATGAGCTTAAAAGAGCAGCAGGGCCTCCTACCTGAGCTGCTGCAGCAGCCGGTTCTGCATAAGCTGTCATAAACAATGAAAACATCTCTGTTTACCTCCTAAGTAAAATATATTTTTAATGATTATACCCTTTATTTTCCACTTTTGCAAGCGGAATTTCAAATATTTACAAATTTTTTATATTCTTTGTGACAATTTCTCCACGTTTTCGTTTTTAAAGCTATTAAAAGTATCATTTTCGATTGCAGCTCTTATATCTGCCGCGAGCTTATTATAAAAATATAGATTGTGGATTACCGCAAGTCTGAGCGCCAAAATCTCGTTAGCCTTAAATAAGTGCCTTAAGTACCCTTTTGAGAAGTTCCGGCAGGTATGGCAATTGCAATTTTTGTCTAAGGGACTGTCATCACGTTCGTACTTGGCATTATTGATGTTCACAATACCCTCAGAAGTAAACAGTGTACCATGACGGGCATTTCGGCTGGGCATTACACAGTCAAAAAAGTCAACACCTCTTGAAACCGCCTCGATTATATTTTCGGGCGTCCCCACTCCCATAAGATACCTTGGCTTGTCAGCGGGCATAAATGGCTCTACCGCCTCGATTATGTCATACATAACTTCGGCCGGCTCGCCTACAGCTAAGCCCCCTATCGCATAGCCATCAAGGTCAAGGTCTGCTATCTTTTTCATGTTTTCGATTCGTAAATCGCTGTAGGTGCTGCCCTGATTTATTCCAAAAAGCATCTGGTTTTTGTTTATTGTATCGTCCAAGGAATTAAGGCGCTTCATTTCTGCCTTACAACGCATAAGCCAGCGGACAGTCATATCCGAAGACGCCTTTGCGTAAGACTTTTCACAAGGGTTCTCAACACATTCGTCAAAAGCCATCGCAATGGTCGAGGCAAGGTTTGACTGAATTCTCATACTTTCCTCAGGCCCCATAAAGATTTTTCTGCCGTCAATGTGGGACGAAAAGTATACGCCCTCCTCCTTTATCTTGCGAAGCTTCGCAAGCGAAAAAACCTGAAATCCCCCGCTGTCTGTAAGGATGGGTCTGTCCCAGTTCATAAACTTATGAAGTCCCCCAAGGCTTTTTACCACCTCGTCGCCGGGTCTTAAATGCAGGTGATAAGTATTGGAAAGCTCCACCTGACAGCCCAATTCCTTAAGGTCAAAAGCATCAAGTCCGCCTTTTATCGCGGCAGCAGTTCCTACATTCATAAAAACCGGTGTCTGTATAGTGCCGTGAACAGTCTTAAACTCACCACGTCTTGCATTTCCGTCTTCCTTTATCAATTTAAACATAAGTTTATGTTCCCTTTCTCTATAAGATTATCATCGCATCGCCAAAACTGAAAAATCGATATTTTTCATCAATCGCTTCCTTATAGGCTTTCATAATCGATTCCCTATTATAAAGAGCCGAAATCAGCATAAGGAGCGTCGATTCGGGCAAGTGGAAGTTTGTGATTAGCGAATCCACTGTCTTAAACTTATAGCCCGGATAAATAAAAATTGAAGTATCCCCCGAGCCCGAAAGCACAGTTCCGTCAGCAAGCGAGCTACTTTCAAGCGTTCGTACCGACGTTGTGCCAACGCATACAATTCTGCCGCCGTTTTTTCGGGTCTGGTTGATTAAATCCGCCGTTTCCTTTGAAATCTGATAAAACTCGGTATGCATCTTGTGGTCTTCAATCTTTTCGGCAGAAACCGGGCGGAATGTACCAAGCCCCACATGAAGCGTTACAAATGCAGTATTTACGCCCTTTTTCCGCAAAGTTTCCAAAAGTTCGTCTGTAAAATGAAGCCCCGCAGTAGGTGCTGCAGCAGAGCCCTCAATTTTGGAATACACCGTCTGGTATCGGTTTTTATCTTCCAATTTTTCTCTTATATAAGGCGGCAAGGGCATTTCGCCTAAAGAGTCTAAAATTTCTTCCCAAATTCCATCATATTCAAATTTTACAATACGGTTGCCGTCGTCTTTTACTTCAATTACTTCGGCCTTAAGTCTTCCGTCACCGAAGATAAATCTGCTCCCCACTTTTGCCTTTTTCCCGGGTCTTAGGATAAGTTCCCAAGTATCTATATCAATTCTTTTAAGCAGCAAAAACTCAATTTTTCCGCCACTTCCCTCTTTTGAGCCATAAAGGCGCGCAGGAATAACCCGGGTATTGTTCATAACCAGACAATCCCCAGGATTTAGGTAGTCAACGATATCATAAAAATGCTTGTGCGATACGTCCCCCGTTTTTCTGTCAAGAACCATAAGCCTTGAAGACGCACGGTCCTTAAGCGGCGTCTGTGCAATCAGCTCTGGGGGCAAATCATAATAAAAATCTTTTATATCCAATTTAGCTTTTACCTTTCAGTATTAATATGCTTTTTCTAAGTAAGTTCCGGTATAATAATGCGTCAAAATCTCGTCATAAGTAAACCCTGCCACAGCCATTCCTTTAGCGCCGTATTGGCTGAGTCCCACGCCGTGACCCCAACCCTCGCCGCTAAAGGTAAAGGTATCTTTGTTGCCTTCGGTTGTTTTTGCATTATATTCCTTTTTTGTTTTGCCGTCATAAGCTGTGGCTTTCTGGTCTATATTGGTGGTCTTTCCATCTCGTCCAAGGACTACTGCCTTTTCAAGCGAAACTGATTTTTGGGTTTTGCCACTTGCTACGTTTATTGTTGGATAAACAGTCATACCACCTGTGGTTACCGTATACCTTTGGCTGTAGGTCGCCTCACTGAATATCGTGCGGCAGCTTTCTCTTTCGAAAGTCTTACTTCCATTTGTTCCGCTGACCTTAAGTTTAAGAACTCCGCCTGCCTTGGTGCGTTCCAGCACTGTTATATCGGTTACATTTCCAACGTCATAGCCACGGGCTTTCATAATTTCTGTCGCACGAGTCTTAGTCAGTGTTTTGGTCCATTTCCCGTTATATATATTTTCGGTATCTTCGTAAGGGTTTTCGACACTTACAAGATACGGATACGTCGAGCCCCAGACGTTTTTTACGTCCTCGGTCCTTGCGCCCATGGATGACGAATACACTGCCTGAACAAGTGTATCGTCGTAAAATAATAGCTCGCCCCTCGTTTCGTCAACCGCCGTGTGAACACTTGGCGAATTATCAGCCGTTGTCGCATATGCCTGACAGCACACAGTACGACAAACATCAAAACCGTATTTTTTGTGGTAGTTTATTCTGCCAAGAGCAAAGTTTCTTGCACATACCGCCTGCGCTTTAAGCGCTTCTACCTCCCACGAGGGTGACATCTCACGGCAAACCACGCTGTAAAGATAGTCTTCTACAGGGATAACATTTACCACTGTCATACTTTCACCGTCTAAGGATTTACATTCAAAACCACCACGATAAGTACCTTTTGCACTTCCTGAAATAGTTATAATCCCTTCATTTTCAGTGTAGTCTTTTCTGTAAATTCCAAGACCATTGGTTAAGTCGTCAAGAATAAACACTATTTTGCCTTTATCATCTTTAACCATCAGGCTTTTTGAGCTTACTTCAATCGGCATACCTTGTGGCGAAGTATTTTCGGTTGTATCAGAGGTTTCGGTCTTTGCCTCAACACTTTCCCCAAGCACGTGATATACCGAATCGATATATCCTATAAATACTTCTGTTCCACTACTCTTAAATTCTTCCGCTTTAATTACAGCCTCTTCTGCTGTCACACAAGTTGAATATGACACATAACAGGTAGGCACGCCCTCAGTTTTGTCCATCTCAACCGTAAGTGTACTGCTGTCACTAAAAGCTACACTTTCAAGCATTCTATTCAAAACAACCCCAACTGAAAAACCACTGTCCGAGCTTAAGGTAAGGCTTTTCACTGTCGCGGCATCATAATATATGCCCACCCTTAAAGTATCGGCATATTCTGCCGCAAAGCCTGTTGACACCAGAAGCGCATTAAATAGTATTGACAACGTTATAAGTACTTTTAATAATTTTCTCATATAAAAACATACCCCTTGGTATTTCATATTCTCTATCTTGTAAAATTCGACAAAAAATACCTAAAATCCTTTGAATAATTATTAAAATTGTGTTACAAAAAAATAATTGACAACAGGACCTATATATCATATAATAATTAGATAATATAGATTTTAGGAGGAACACTGAAAATGAAGACATTTAACGTAGGTATTATTGGCGCTACGGGTATGGTAGGGCAGAGATTTATCTCGCTTCTTTCCAACCATCCGTGGTTTAATATAGCTTTGCTTGCCGCATCACCAAGAAGTGCGGGCAAAAAATACACCGAGGCTGTTGGCACTCGCTGGGCAATGAAGACAGAAATCCCCGAAAAGGTAAAAGATATGGTGCTTTTTGACGCTACAGCTGACATTGAAGAGATTGCATCAAAGGTTGACTTTGTTTTCTGTGCGGTTGATATGAAGAAGGACGAAATCCGCGCCCTTGAAGAAGCTTACGCAAAGGCAGAATGTCCTGTTATTTCAAATAACTCAGCTCACAGACATACCGAGGACGTTCCTATGATAATCCCCGAAATCAACCCCGACCACGCCGAAATTATTGAAGCTCAGAAAAAGCGTCTTGGCACAAAGAGAGGTTTCGTTGCAGTTAAGTCAAACTGCTCACTACAAAGCTATGTTCCGGCTCTCCATCCACTTATGAGTTTTGGAATTAAGAACGTTCTCGCTTGTACTTATCAGGCAATCTCGGGCGCAGGTAAGACCTTTGAAACATGGCCCGAGATGATTGACAATGTTATCCCATTCATCGGCGGAGAAGAAGAAAAGAGCGAGGTTGAACCGCTTAAGATTTGGGGCAAAATCGATGGTGACAAAATCGTTGATGCCAAAGGCCCTTCAATCACCACTCAGTGTCTTCGTGTTCCGGTTTCGGACGGTCACACAGCCGCAGTTTTTGTAAGTTTTGACAAAAAGCCATCAATTGACGAAATTAAGGCTGCATGGAAGAATTTCAGCGGGGCACCGCAACAGCTTGACCTTCCTTCTGCTCCCAAGCAGTTCCTCAATTATTTCGAAGAAGACAATCGTCCTCAGGCAAAGCTTGACCGCGATATGGAAGGCGGAATGGCAGTTTCTATCGGTCGTCTTCGTGAAGACAAACAATACGACTACAAATTTGTTTGCCTTTCACACAACACACTCCGCGGTGCTGCCGGCGGCGCTGTTTTGATGGCAGAACTTCTTGCTGCAAAAGGATATCTTGACTAAGCATTTTACTTTACGGCAGGGCGAAAGCCTTGCCGTATTTAAAAATTTAAGGAGTGAATTCAAATGATAAATATACTCTTATGCGGTGCAAATGGCAAAATGGGTAACGCAGTAAGACGTGTTGCAGAAGAAAATAATCTCGTGTCCATTGCATGCGGCTTTGATATCAATACCGAAAGTACGGACTTTCCCATTTATGATGATTTAAGCAAAGTAACCGAAAAAATCGACTGCATTATTGACTTTTCGCATCCGTCATTGACTGACGCAGTTTTAGACTTTGCAAGAGCAAAAAAAGTCCCGGCGATTATTTGTACCACCGGTCTTTCCAAAGACCAGATTTCAAAAATCGAGTTTTATTCAAAGGATACTCCCTTATTCTTCTCAGCAAATATGTCAATCGGTGTCAATCTTATAATTGACCTTGTTTGCAAAGCTTCAAGAGTTTTAGAAAGTAACTTTGATATCGAAATAATCGAAAAGCATCACAACCAGAAGCTTGATGCACCCAGCGGCACAGCCCTTGCGATTGCTGATGCAATTTCGGACACTGTAAGCTTTAATCCCAAATATATGTTTGACCGCCATTCAGTAAGGCAAAAGCGTGACAAATCCGAAATCGGCATCCACGCAGTTCGTGGCGGAAACATCGTGGGCGAGCACAGCGTTATTTTTGCAGGAAACGACGAGGTTATTGAAGTCAAGCACTCGGCGACTTCAAAAGAGGTTTTTGCCGTTGGCGCGGTCCGTGCTGCAATCTTTATGCAAGGTAAGCCCGAAGGTCTTTATACTATGTCTGACTTAGTTAAGGAGTATTAATTATGAAAATCAAAAAAATGGTCATATCTGCTCTTTTTGCGGCTATTACCCTTATTGCGACTATGGTTATCACAATCCCCTCAAGCACGGGGTATATACATATGGGTGATGCTGTAGTTTTGCTTTCGGCATACTTTCTGGGACCCATAAACGGCGCTGTTGCCGCGGGCCTTGGCTCGGCGCTTGCGGATATTTTAGGCGGCTACACGGTTTTTGCAATTCCTACGCTTATCATCAAAGCGCTTGTCGCTTTTACCTCAGGGTATTTGTACCAAAAGTCCAAAACCCACCAATTTTGTAAAGTTCTTCTTTTTGGTTTAGTCGGCGAAATTTTTATGGTGGTTGGATACTTTATTGTCGAAATCCTTTTATCAGGAAGTATCACTGCTGCGGCAGTTGGTATTTACGGCAGCTTGATTCAAGCAGTTTTCGGCATAGCGGTTTCCGCAACAATTTATAATTCATTAAAAGCAAATGCTGTAATCAAAAAATATTTAAAATAAAAAAGGCTGCAGATAATTAAAGTAGTCAATACTTTAGGAACTTTGTTAGAAAAAAGTCAATTTATTGACTTTTTTCTATTTTTATGCAATAATTACAGTAATTAACTATATCCTGAGGAGGTTTTTATGAAAAAATCAACCATTATCAAACTAATTGTCGTTATTCTTGCGATTGTTGCAGTTATCTTTAGTGCAGTCAATGTAAGAACCAACATAACAGCTATTGACTGTTCTTCCTGCGAAGGCACCGGTCTTGTGGCAGAGTTTGCTTGCGGTAACTGCGAGGGGAGTGGCAAAATTCCGGTAGAAAGCAATTACTATGCGACCTACGTATCACTTTTGTCGCCGATTCTCGCAATTATCCTTGCACTTCTTACAAAAGAAGTTTATTCATCGCTGTTTATCGGTATTGTTCTTGCCGGTCTGTTTTCAGCAAACTTTAATCCGGTTTCGGCAATGGACAACGTTTTAGGGGCCGGCCTTATAGAAGCAGTTTCGGGCACTGCCGGAATTTTTGTTTTCCTTGTAGTACTTGGTATACTTGTTGCCCTTATAAACAAAGCGGGTGGCAGTGCTGCATTTGGTGCATGGGCCGAGAAAAACATAAAAAGCCGTACCGGTGCAATGTTTGCAACATTCATCTTAGGTGTGCTTATCTTCATTGACGACTACTTCAACTGTCTTACAGTTGGTTCAGTTATGAAGCCGGTGTGCGACCGTCACAAGATTTCAAGAGCAAAGCTTGCGTACCTTATTGACGCGACTGCTGCTCCGATTTGTATGATTGCTCCTATTTCTTCATGGGCGGCAGCTGTTGCAAGCTACGCTCCAGAAGGCGAAGGAATTGCACTATTTATTAAAGCTATACCATATAACTTCTATTCACTCCTCACATTTGTATTTATTATTGTGATGTGCATTAAGAAAATGGACTTTGGTCCAATGAAGTTACACGAACTGAATGCAATTCAGCATGGTGACCTTTATACATCCGGCGAAAGAGTTGACGAAGATGAAGACCAGACTGTTTTCGCAAATGGCAAGGTAATTGACCTTGTTTTACCTATACTCTCCTTAATAGTAGCCTGCGTACTTGCACTTATCTATGTGGGCGGATTCTTCTCGGGTGAAAATTTTGTAAATGCATTTGCAAACACAGATGCCACCGTTGGTCTTCCCTGGGGCGCAATTGTAGCTCTTGTTTTCACAATAATCTACTTTATGCTCCGTAAAATCATCACCTTTAAAGAAGCAATGGAATGTGTACCTAAAGGATTTGTAGCAATGGTTCCCGCAATACTGATTTTGACTTTTGCTACAGCACTAAAGAACGTAAATGGTCTTTTAGGATATGCAACATATGTCGAAAACATCCTTTCTGGCGCTAAATCCCTTGCAAACCTACTTCCTGCTGTTATATTTGTAGTGGGCTGCATTCTATCCTTTGCAACAGGCACTTCGTGGGGTACTTTTGGAATTCTTATTCCTATCGTTACGGTTATCTTCGAGCCGGACGATCCGCTTCTTATAATCGGTATGTCCGCTTGTCTTGCAGGTGCTGTTTGTGGTGACCACTGTTCACCAATTTCTGATACAACTATTATGTCATCAGCAGGTGCACAATGTAACCACCTCAATCACGTATCGACACAGCTACCTTATACAATCACAGTTGCAGCTGTATCGTTTGTATCATACATAATCACCGGCTTTATCCAGGATTGGCGAATTGCCCTTCCTATCGGTTGCGTTCTTATGGTTGTGACAATGTTTGTAATTGACGCGGTTTCTAAGAAAAAAACTTTGAATAACTAGTTTGTTAACAAAAATAACGGCTGCAGTAAATGCAGCCGTCAGACTACTGACAAACCCACCATTTTTAGGTGGGTTTGTCAGTAGTCTGAACGGAGCTTTAAAAGCTCCGTTTTTCCATTTATTACAACAATTCTTTTCTTAACTCTTCTGCCGATTTTGGGCTAAGGAGCGCTGGTGCAATATCAAGCACTGTCTTACATCCAAAGTCCTTATTCTCTGCCATACGATAAGCCGCACGAGCGTATGCTACGATTACAGATGCGGTAAACTCGGGGTTTGAATCAAGCTTAAGGCTATACTCAATAACGTGATTATTTTCACTATTTTTCCCTGTTCTTCCGGTACGAATCACAAATCCACCATGTGGAATTCCGCTGTGGTCACGCTTTAGTTCTTCCTCGGTTATAAAATGAACGGTTGTGTCATAATCCGCAAAATAGTTAGGCATTGTCTTTATTTCGTTTTCAATTCTTTCTTTATCCGCCCCGTACTCTGCTACAACAAAGCATTCTCTTAGGTGCTTTTCGCGGGTTTCGAGCTTAGGCTCAGAGCCACTTCGTACAGCATCCAGTGCCGCATCAATGGGGATTGTGTACTGTCTTGCATCCTTTACGCCCTCAATGCGTCTTATTGCATCCGAGTGTCCCTGACTCACGCCTTTTCCCCAGAATGTATAGTCCTTGCCCTCAGGAAGCACTGTCCCCGCATACATACGGTTAAGCGAGAACATTCCAGGGTCCCAACCAACAGAAATGATTGCAACCTTGGATGATTTTTTTGCAACCTGGTCAACATTCTCAAAATGAGTCGGGATATTGGCATGAGTATCAAAGCTATCAACCACATTGTAGAGTCTCGCAAGCTCTGGGGTCTGCGTCGCAAGGTCGGTTGCACTTCCGCCGCAAAGAATTAAAACATCAATTTTGTCGGTCATACTCTCGGCCTCATCAACATGGCACACCTTAGCCAAAGCTGTATCTATCTTCACCGTTTTAGGGTCTCGTCTTGTGAATACAGCAATAAGCTCCATATCAGGATTTTGCCTGATTGCGTATTCCACCCCTCTTCCCAAATTTCCATAACCATATATTCCTACTCTTATCAATTTATACTCTCTCCTTTTCTTTTCGTAAAAACAGTTTAAATTATATCACTTATCTTGCGCTTTTTCAATATTTTTATCTAAAAATTAAGTCTTTTTGCAGAAATCACCGTGAGGGTTTTACCTTTGACACAAAATTTTATTTCAAAACCTAAAATGTTAAACCCATACACCCTATTTGCGTCATCATGGTAAGACGGCCTTGGGTCACCCTTAAGCACCTCGGTAATAAACCCGAGCTTTTCTTTAGGCAAAATTCCCAGCACTTCATCAGGGTAAACTACATCCAAACATCTTTCTTTAAGTCCATCGACAAATCCACACCTGGCATTCAAAATGCTGTCGCAGTACGCGAGATACGGCTTGATGTCAAAAATCGGGGTTTTGTCAATCATATCGCAGCCTGAAACAATCAATACAGTTCCCTCATCATCAGTCTTTTCTATCGCCTCTAATTTCAGCACTGTCAAGCCAATAGGATTTGGTCTGTAGGGCGAACGTGTTGCAAAAACTCCCATACGTGTATTACCACCCAAAAGCGGTGGTCTTACAGTTGGGGACCATTTCTTTTGCTTAGCCTCAGAAAATTCCCAAAGCACCCATATATGCGAAAACTCTTCAAGACCCTTCAGGGCCGATGGGTCACGGTATTCTTCTTCAAAAACTATTCGTCCCATTGACCTTTCCACAACGCCGCTTTGCCGCGGTACGCCAAACTTAGTCGGAAAGTCTGTTCTTATAATTGCAATCTTTTTCATATTTATCAATTCCTTTTCTTCATTTTAGCATATCAAAAATAAATTGTAAACACAAAAAGCCGCAAGCCTCAAAAATAACGCTTGCGACATTTTTTAACATATACTACTTTTTTGTGGAAATTTTAATTTCTGTTGCCTTAAACCCTGTTTTTTCCACCACTATATCTTTAATCTGTGCAACACCGCTGGCTTCCAGAGAATCACTTTTGACTATAACTCTTACCCCAGTGTCATCCACAAAAGCAACGCAATCCGAATATCCTTTTGCAATAACCATATTTTCTATAGCAGTTTCGCTTTCCATGTTTTTTGCGGATTTTTCAAGCATTTCTCTATTTTTTGCCGCAAGTTCTATACCATCCTCAGTGTCAACTGCTGAAACCTTTAAAAGCTCTGCTGCCTCACTTCTTGCCATATCCCTTTCGTATCTGGCCCTTGCAAAATAATCATCTGTCCCAGCGGAATCTTCTTCATTCGCTATTTTTTCTATATTCTCTTCAATCGTGACCTTATCATTCATTACAGCAAGTGTGCTGCTGTTTTTGTCCACAGTCCACCGATAATACCCTGCAACAACCACCAAAAACACCAGTCCCAAAACCAAAAACTGCTTTCCTCTTACACCGGTTAAAAATTTTTTCACCAAAACCACTCCTTTTTATTGTTGTTTTAAGTTTACTTTTCCAAACTGCCTTTAGTCACCTTTATCCTGTGCCCTGATATCCCATAAAGAGCCTTTACAGCCTCATAAATTTCAAGCCTTACGTGTTCGCTGCCTGCACCTTCGGCAACAACCAGTACCCCTGCGGGTATTGGCAGCCTTTTATTTAATACGAATGGCTGTTCCTCTTCTCCCGAACCATATATTATTGCAAGTGCCTCCTGCTTTGATGACTTTGATGACTTGTCACCGGTATTTTCCTGATGACTCTCACTCTTTTTGTCTGTGGCAATGACCTTTTCGCCCATATTATCAACGGTAATCATGGTTTCCACCTTGCCGGCGCCCTCCACCCCTGACAAAATCTTCGAAAGCCTCTTTTCGCTTTCAGCTATGTACTTTTCGGCACCAATACTATCTATACTTTTGGGGTTTTCGGTATTATCCTTTTTTTCGTTTTTCCCGAATTCTCCAAATGCCAGTATAAATATTGCCGCAATAATCAGAAATATTAAAGCTTTGGTTTTTTTCCTGCCCGGTGGCTCGGGTTCTATGTAACCCTCTCTATTTTTAAAAAAGTTAAAAAGCATCTTCCATCACCTCTTCTCCCTATGACCCTATCAAAACTGTTATTTTATCCTTGCTTACTCCCATGTTTTTTTCAAGAGTTGTCTTTAATTCATCCTCGCTTATTTTTCTGCCCATTTCATTTTCAAAAGTTACTTTTATACTTTCAAGCTCACCAAAATCACTTGTTTTTTCCTTTGCTGTTACGTATGTGTCTGCTTGTATTCCATATTTGTCCAGTATCAATTTTTGTGCCTCTTCCGAAAGTCTCTTTTCGTATATCCGCTTTATATTTTGCTGCTGTCTCTCCTCGGTATCAGTAAGCAGTTTAGCATCATAGCCCGTCGAATAGTCTGTCAAAACATCAAATCTATCCAGTATATCCCCAAAGACCGGCCTTGCAACCGTAATTACCAGAATAATCCCCAAAATAGGCTTTATATACTTTTTCATTTCGCCCTCAAGCATTATCATATCGCAGGCCGAAATTAAAATAATTATCCCTGCAATTCTTAACACCCATTCTCTTATATAATCCATCAAATGCCCCCTACCGTCCAAGCAAAATGGCGGCGTTTCCTATGTTTATAATAATAGTCAGTATAATAACAAACATTATAACAACCGCCGCAAGCATCCCCAAAACCGACGAAACCGAATCACCAAGCTGGGATATACATTTGCCCACGCGTTTGTCCGAAATCGGCTGCACTATCGCCGCACATACCCTGAATATTATAAGGCACGCTGCAACCTTTAAAATCGGCAAAACCGATAGGAGCACCACTGTAATTATTCCCACAACCCCTACAGCATTTTTTATTACAACACTGCAATTCATAACGGTTTCCACAGTTTCTGCCAAAATGCCTCCTACCATTGGTATAAGATTTGACGCCGCAAACTTGGTGACCTTGGCCGTCAGTCCATCTGCACTTCCTGACGCAATTCCCTGAAGTCCGGTAACTCCCACAAACAGCGTCATCATTATCCCCATACCCCATTTTACAGTCCTGTTAAGAAGCCCGACCAGTTTTTCGGCATTTACGGAGGTGGAAATATTGTTCGCGACATTAAGTGCCGCAGACATCATGACAAGTGGCAAAAAAAACTTTTCTACCGCGAGTTCGGTTATTTCGATTACTGACATAAGCACTATTTCAAAGGTCGTTGCCGAAATCACCGCTCCGCCTGCAGCCAAACTTGCCAAAGATACAGGAATTAGTCCACGCATAAACAGAGCAATATTTTCGATTGCAACCTTTCCGCATCTTACTGCCTCCAAAAAAGCTGTGGCCGCAATGCCCGCTAAAACTACATATGATACAAAAAATGCTGCATCGCCTGCACCTTTTGAGCGAAAGCCAGCCCCTGTTCCTGATATAAGTGTATTTAGAACTGAAATTGCAGGGATAAAAATAAGAAGTTTGAGAGTTTTTCGTATCTCTCCAAGTAAAAGTTCCAATATTCTTGAAAATAACTCCCCTACCGAAAATATGCTTTCACCTGTGGAAGTCTTTTCTAATAACGATTCCATACTGAATTTGGGCATTACACTGGCTATTGATTCTTCTCCTGAAGAGGTTAACCCCTCACTTATTTCTTCGCCGTATATTTTTGTGTATTCTTCAATTATCCTTGTGTGCTCCGTAGCTTCCTCTGCACAGACGGCCAAAGAGAGAAAAACTATAAATATTATCAGGCTTATCAGTTTTTTCATTTGTCTTAGCTCCGTTACTGAAAATTGATTATTTCGTTTACTACTTCCAAAAGGTTATATATAGCCGGCATAGAAAGAGTCATTATTATTACCTTGCCTGCAAGCTCTATTTTGGTAGCAATCGCACATTCTCCTGCGTCACGGCAAAGTTCTGCCGCAAACTGTGCGGCATAGGCAATCCCTATTACCTTTAATATAAGTCCTATATAGCTCTCTGAAAGGCCAATTTTGCTTGAAATTTCGCTGAACATTTTTATGAGGTGCTGAAGGTAAGGAAGGACCATTGCAAAGATTATTACCGCCGAAAGAAGTGACACCGAAAGAGCAAACTCTGCCCTTTGATTTTTGATAAATACCGCAAGAACTGCCCCCGAAAGTCCCAGTGCCGCAATTTTAAAAATCTCCATTTTCTTTTCTCCCTCCGGGGTCCTTAAAGGTCGAATATGGATTTTATGGTGTCAAACAAAAGGCTTATCTGCTCTACCACCATAAAAAGTACAACCACAAGGCCTGCCAAAGTAGTAAGCATAGCCTGGTCCTCACGGCCACTTCTTACCAGAAGCTGATTAAGCACCGCAACCAAAATTCCTATTGCCGCAACCTTAAAAATCAAATCTACGCCATCCATTTTTTCCTCCTCCAATGCATCGGTCAAAGCAAAATTATTACAATAAATATACCAGCCAAAAATCCAAGTCCACGATACATTTTTATATTTTTCTGTGCGTCAAGCCGTGCTTCATTCAACGCTATACTTATACGCATTGATGCAAGCTTTAAGTTGCTTTTCTCCTTTTCACGGCTGCCTGCTCCCAAGGACTTTGAAAAATCTATCAAAATCTGCACATCATCTTGGCTTAAAGCAAGGTCTTGGTTATATTTTGAAATCGCTCGTCTCCAGAGTCTTTGCATATCACCGCCCGGGTTTTCCCTCAGTCGGTACGCCACATAAGAAAATACCTCTTTTAGTGGCTTTTCCGTATTTTTAGCCAACTTTTCAAAGGATCGTTCAAGAGTTATATTCAAAAAATCAATGTCAAATTCTAGCTGAGTTATTGCGTTTTGCAAGTGTTCCAGCTCTCTGACACGCTCTTTAAACCGGTTTGAAAAAATCATTCCCAAGCCCCCACAGCCAAGCAAGAGCGAAAAACACGCAAAGGTACGAAGAAGCATCACGAAATCACCCTTACCTCTCCAAAAATATCAGTTCCAAGTCCCCTGCCTTCCTTTTTAAGTACAATTATCTGCCCAAATCCCATTCCGCCAAGCAGTGGCTTTAAAAATCCTCGGGAGAGCACCTCGTCCGCCGTTTCACCATGAGTACTTGCAACAACCGCCACTCCCATCCCAAAGCACTCTAAAATTGCCTCTGCATCTTTCTTGGTTGAAATCTCATCGGTAATTATGACCTCGGGCGACATAGTCCTAAGCAGCATAATCGCCGCATCTGCTTTTGGAACATTTTCAAGAACATCTGTCTGAACCCCTACATTATTTTGCGCAACCCCCTTAAAAAGCGCCGCAATCTCGCCACGTTCGTCAGCAATAGCAGTTTTAATACCTCTGTCTGAAATCTGCCTGGAGAGGTCCCGAAGCACCGTTGTCTTGCCACCCATGGGCGGTGCCACAATAAGAGTGTTTTTTACACCGTCAGGCTTTAATACATCATCTACAATAAGATTTGCGGAGCCAATTACCTCTCTTGCTACTCTTATATTAAGCGAGCTTATGTCCCTGAAATTTTCGATTGTTCTGCCATTTGTAACCGCCCTGCCTGAAATACCAACCCTGTGTCCACCCCTTATGGTCACAAATCCCTGGCGGATTTCCTCCGAAAATGCGTATACCGAATTTTCGCACACCGCACGAAATATCCTCTGTATATCCGAAGTTTCTACTATGTACGCACCCCCAACAGCCGGGGATATTTCGCCACTTGGCAGCACCGAAAAGCTGCCGTTCTCTGTTCCTATTATAAGCGGCAGTCTGCATCTTAAGCGAATTTCCTGGACACTATCACCCGTAATTTCAAAGGTTTTACAAAGCATTCGCCTGATATGGTCAGGCATGTACGTTAGAATTTCTGTAAGTCGTTTATCCACAAAGCTTCACTCGCTTTCATCTGTTTTTAACTATCTGCTCTATATATATGACACTTTGTCCACCCTTAGAACAACAAAAAAGCCGTGAAAAACTTTCGTTTTTCACGGCTTTTTAAAGCTTAGCATATATATTCTTCTATTTTGCTTATATACTTTACATTAACAAGCACATCAGCAAAAATTCCATTCTCCCGATATTCTTCCGAAAAAACCTTTCCGCTCAGGCGAACTGTACTTAACACTCCTGCATCCCGATAAGGAACCAAAAGTTTAAGATGTTTTGAAGTATCCTCAAGCTCCTTACAGATGCTGCTAAGTAGCTTATCAAAACCGTAACCGGTTTTAGCAGATATAAACACCGTTTTTTCACCCATTACTGCACCTCTGTCACCCAGCATATCGCATTTGTTTGCTACGGTAATCATAGGGATTTCTCCGCCGCCAAGTTCGTCAACCAATCTTTTTGTTATGTCAATCTGCTCTCTTGCTTCGTCTGATGATATATCACAAACATTCAGTATAAGGTCTGCGTTTGTTGCTTCCTCAAGAGTAGACTTAAATGCTTCCACCAGATTGTGAGGGAGCCTGCTTATGAGCCCTACCGTATCAACAAGCATTACCTCTCTGCCGTCCGGAAGCTTTAAAGCCCGTGCCGTCGGGTCAAGGGTTGCAAAAAGCATATTCTCGGCTAAGACCCCCGCCTCTGTCAACGAATTAAGAAGTGTCGACTTTCCTACATTGGTGTACCCAACAATTGCAACCGTGGTCACCCCGTCCTTTTTGCGGCGTTTGTGGGCATATTCACGGCGTTTGGTAAGCTCATTAAGCTCGCCCTCCAGCTTTTCTATGCGGTGCCTTATATATCGTTTGTCGGTTTCAAGCTTGGCTTCACCCGGGCCTCTTGACCCGATACCGCCACCCTGCCTCGAAAGCGTGCGCCCAAGCCCCGAAAGCCTTGGAAGACGGTATTTAAGCTGCGCCAGTTCTACCTGAAGCCTGCCTTCGGCACTTCTTGCCCTTTGGGCAAATATATCAAGTATCAAAGCTGTGCGGTCAACAACTAAAACATTGGTCACATCCTCTATATTTCGCATCTGGGATGCGGTCAGTTCGTGATTAAAAATCACCATATCAATCCCGTTATTTTCGCAAAGCCGGGAAAGCTCCAAAAGCTTTCCGCTGCCTAAAAGTGTTGACGCTTCAAATGACGACGATTTTTGCACAAAATGCGCAAAAACCTCTGCCCCGGCGGTCTCTGCCAAACTCTCAAGCTCGTTCATAGAACGTTTCATATCAAAGGCACCTGTATCCACTCCACAAAGAATTGCTAATGGGCGCACTTTTTCATTATTTATTTCTATAAGCTCTGCCATACTGCTCCTCGTTTCGTCTATTTTAGTCTATTATACTCAAATATTTACTCATTACACTTCCGGCAAGTGGCGCCGCTGACGTACCGCCGCTCGCGCCATCATTTTCAAGTATAACTGCGATAGCTACCTCGGGGTCCTCTGCTGGTGCATAGCCGATAAACCATGAATGGTCTTTGTCTTTTTCATTTTCTGCAGTACCGGTTTTGCCCGCAACGGTAACTCCGCTTATCCTAGCATTTCGTCCTGTACCGCTTTTTACCACTTCCACCATCTGCTCTGCCACATATGCGGCCGCATCTTCAGATATTGCCCTTCCAATAATTTTAGGTTTGCTGCTTTCTATTACAGTATCGCCCTTGGTAACACTTTCTACCAGGTACGGCCTTACCAGATTTCCGCCGTTTGCCACTGCCGAGCATATAGTCGCCATCTGAAGCGGTGTAGTTAAAAGCTGTCCCTGACCTATAGAAACAAGTGCACCATCGGTATCGTTCATTTTTTTGTATTCAATGCGGCTTTTGGAGGTAGGTAGATCAAACTCTATTTCGCTTTCAATTCCAAACCTTTTGGCAATTTCCATCACCTTTTCGCTTCCCAAATCATAGCCCAGGCTACAAAAAACCTGATTGCTGGAAACCTTAAATGCCTCTTCCAGAGAAATTTCGCCATACTTTTTTCCGTTATAATTTTCCACCGTCACATCACCAACAATGAACTTTCCTACATCATCAAACTTCTTGCCAAAAAATCCGTTTTCATAAGCCGCAGCAAGAGTCACTGTCTTATAGGTGGACCCCGGCGGATAAAGGCCTTGTATTGCTCTTGAAATCAGCGGCGAATTCTCGTCCTCGACAATGTTTCCCCAAGCCTTTTCTAAATTTTTAGCATTAGGGTCAAAATCCGGAAGACTTACCATGGCAATAACCGCGCCGGTTTTGGGTTTCATCACAACCAGTGCGCCGCGTCTTCCTCGCATCTCTTTGTATGCATATTTTTGAACCGTATTATTGATTGTCAGATTAAGGTCAAAGCCCTTTCGCTTGCTGCCCTGAAACAGTCCTATGTCACCTTTTCCCAAAAGCTCGCTGTCATATTCCCGTTCCAGAAGGCTTTTGCCATAAACCTGAGAGTAATAGCCTATAACGTGGCTGTAAAGCTTTCCCTGTGGATATTTCCGTACAGAACTTCCATCACTGTCAGTTATAGTTTCTGCCAGCACTACTCCTTCAGAATCATAGATACTACCCCTTATAACATATCTTTCGTCATCCCATTGACGACGATTATAGGGATTTACTGAAACTCTTTCTGCATCAAACATATTAAAGTACAAAAGATAAGTAAGGAGCGAGAGAAAGAGCGCAGATATAACAATTAAAACGCGAATTATTTTCTTGTTAGTCATCGCTAACCGTCCCTCCTTTTCGAGTTTCCAAAGCCGAAATTGCCTGCATTATACCCAAGGACGCAAAGCTCACCACGATGGACGTTCCGCCATAGCTTACAAAGGGCAGAGTTATTCCGGTCAAGGGAATAAACTTTATTACTCCACCAATAATTATAAAGGTCTGCAGTGAAAACATAAGAGTAAGTCCAATCCCTACTGCCTTATTGTAAGAGTTTTGTGTGTTAAGGGTTATTTTGAAGCATCTATATGCAAGCAAAAAGTACAGTATAATAATAGCTGCACCGCCAAATACGCCCATCTCCTCGCAAATTGCCGAAAATATAAAGTCTGTGTGAACTTCAGGTATGTAGTCGGGACTACCGTTACCAATGCCGCGCCCAAAATATCCGCCCGAGCTGATAGCAAACAGTGACTGAGCAATCTGATACCCTTTGTTTGCAACGTCTTCCCAAGGGTCAAGCCAAACTCCTACACGCACCTTTATATGATACAAAAATACATATCCCAAAAATCCAACCACTACAGAGGCCAAAACATTTGCCCACAAAAACCATTTTTCTTCTTCGTAGACATAAATCATAAATATAAAAATCAAAAATACGACCAAAATGGTCCCCCAGTCACGCTGAAGCACCAAAAATAATATATAAAGATAAGTAACCGCCCCGGTCATTAAAGTCGGCGATACCTTTAAAAACGGTTTGTTAAAGCTTCCTGAATACTTACATGCGAGGAACATTATATAAAGAATTTTTATAATCTCGGACGGCTGAAATGATAGCGGTCCTACACTGATCCAGTTGCGCGAGCCATTAACTGTGTCGCCCAGTACCAGTGTCATTATAAATAGTGCTGTCCCAACCAGTACATAAATCATCCAAAGTCTGTTCCAAAAACGTATATTGTAAAAAAAACAATATGTCACAAAAAATACTATCGCTCCTACGCCTATCCAGACAATCTGCCTTGCGCCCATAACAATTTCTAAGCGGCAAAGCATAATTACACCGACTGTCATCAGCATAAAGGCTATAAGCACCAAAAACTTATCTCCCATACTGCAAATAACGAGTATAGAATATATAAGTACAAACAGTCCCAAAAAACCAAGTCCGACATAAAGGATGCTCAGCTGCCAGGCATTTTTGGCGCAAAGAAGAGCAAAACCAAGAATAGCCATAATCACCATAGGGTATGCCGGAAGCTTGTAATTTGCTGTTTTCATCACGACACCACCTCGAAAATTACACGAAGGCCACCAAACAAAAGCTCGTCCCCGTCATGAATCGGTTTTACCTTTTTGAGTCTTATTTCGTTTAGGAATGTACCATTTTTGCTGCCCATATCTGCAACAAACCAGTCACCATCATCATGCCAAATCTGAAAATGCTCAACCGACAAATACATATCCTGTATGGATATGTCACAGTTTTTGCCGCGGCCGATTATTGCGCCTTTTTCGCTTATTTTGTATGAAGACTTCATACGGCTTTCGATAGATTCCTTGGACTTTATGGTTTTTAGTCTGGCTGATGGGGGAACGTACTTGACGGTCCTTTCCTCCTCATCAAATTCCACACTCTCTTCCTCGATATCCTCGTCATCCTCATAGTCGTCAAGTTCGCGTTCGCCACGGTTTGCCTTTTTTATGTCTAAGTAAATAAGTGCAATAACACTGAATATAAAAAGGTATATTATAACCGTGAAAACGTAGCTTAAAATTGACGATACAAACGAATATATTGACATAAATAGCATCCCGCCTCCTCTCATTCTTCGGACGAAAATGGCAAAAAGGCCGCCTGAAAAGCATATATCTTTACTTTTCAGATAGCCTCAAAAAATCCAGGATTATTTTGCCTCGCCGCTCGATTCTTCTGTTTCTTCTTCTGCAGGCGCCCCGAAATAATCATTAAGGTCAATATTTACTGTCATATTATCATATACGCCCTTTTTGATTCTGACAGCCGCTTTTTTACCTATACTGTCAATATAATCTTCTGCTGTAACCGCTCGTTCAACACGCTTTATAATATGATAACCATAGTCTGTTTCAACCAAACCGCTTATCTCGCCAACCTCAAGTTCAAATGACGCTTCCTCAAACTCCGGAACCATTGTTCCATCCTTTTTGAAGGTATATCCGGTTGGGTCATTTTTCATGCCCGGGTCATCGTTATATTCATCTATAAGCTTTTCAAATTCTTCGCCGTTCTTAGCTTTTTCCAAAACCATCTCGGCTTCTTTTTTTGCATTTTCCTTTTCTTCTTCGCTACTTACCTCAATCAAAATATGCTTTACAGTAATCTTGTCGTCGCCTAAACCTTTCTTAATGTCATCTGTTACATAGCTGTCGAGATTAGCCATTATATCCTCATAAACCTTTTGTGAGTAAACCTGTATCTTCTGAACTTCAAATAGTGTAGTTTCGTCAGCATATCCGCTTTTTTTGAGGACGTTCTCAAACTCGTCTCCATAATTTGTCTTCTGTTTGTCAATCCAGTCGCGTATTTGCATTTCATCCTCTTCGGTAAAAACAATTCCGCGTTTTTCGCCCTCGGCTATAACTGCATATACCGGTGCCAGCGAGTCAAGTGCCATAGCCTTTGAAAGCTCGTTATATGAAAGTCCGCTTGTCTTGTCCACAGCATTCCAGTCAAAGTCTGAAACATCTTGAATCATACCCATTTGCAGCATAGAATACGCGCAATTGATACCTGTCGAGTTTACAAAAAACTGAAATGCATTTTTGTCAACAGTCACGCCATCTACTTTCATCACCGCATTTTTATCGTTTCCGAATATCGCTAAGATGGGGTTTTCGTATTTGATATTATCAGTTTTTTCGCCATCTTCCTGCAAAGCGGATATAGGCTTGTTTACTACTGTATTGCCAAAAGTCCCCTCGGTGTAGCAAGTAAAAAATGCAGCTAAAGCCACTACAGCCAAAA
The DNA here is from genome assembly GCA_045591095.1 of Clostridia bacterium. Classification (GTDB taxonomy): domain Bacteria; phylum Bacillota; class Clostridia; order Monoglobales; family Monoglobaceae; genus SIG440. The sequence goes on from JAZNSF010000007.1 coordinate 73,356, forward strand.
CAACTGCCGCAATTATACCGAAAAACTTGATTCTTTTCTTTTTTCTGGCTTTAAGCTCGGCGATTTCCTCTTCACTAAGTTTAACTACTTCTTCCCCTGGCACTTCAACTTCTGCTGTTTCTTCTGCTACTTCCTCTAAAGCCTCTTGTGTTTCCTCTTCCTTGGAAGCATCTTCGTTATCCTCTTCAACAAAGGCACTTTTATCCTCTGTCAGTTCTTCTTCAAAAGTTTCAGCTGCATCCACTTCTTCTGCCACAGGCTCTTCCAAAACCTCTGTTTCCAAAGCTTCTACGCTTTCTGAGACTAGTTCCTCATTTAGTTCTTCTCTTCTTTTGTTTTCGTTTTCCATACAAATACTCTCCATTCTATATTTTAATTTTTGTCGTATATATATTCAACTGCTTATAAGCGTATTGTTTCTCCTGCCTTTACGCAGTATACTTCTCTATCAATTTCTGCCCAGACATCAATCGCTGACGGATTGTGTATAATCTTTTTGTCAAAGCTTGTCAGGAGTCTTTCATAAGCCTTTACATAATCATAAATCTCGATATTTGTAGCATACCAGATGTGTTTATGACCTCCGGCATATTCGCAAAACTTTTCAAAAAGTTCCCAGTTGTCATCATTATCAAATTCGTAGCTATGTCCCCACAGATAAAACATCTCTGCATTGCCAAACTTATTCGGGACCTCGACAAACTTCTTTATAAGCTCGTCAAGATGCTCGTAGCGGTGACTGCAGGTTGGGTGAAGCATCAGCCAGTTTTCGGGGAACCCAAAACCATATGTCGCATTAACCGTTCTTGCATAGCAAATATGACATTTTTCCAGTATGTCAATAACTTTTTGATTGTACGTTCCAAAAGGATAAGCCATACCCCTTGCAAGCTGTCCATAATCGTTTTCTATAGCTTTTCGGTCTTCTGTTATCTGATATATCATCTCAGCTGTATCCAATTTTTCCAAAAATACATGATTGTAAGTATGAACACCAACCTCGTGCCCGGAATTTATATAAAGCTCCTTTGCTTCCGAAAGCTTCATTATGCCCGCATATTTTTCACGAACAGCATCCTCAGGGAGATACAAACCCGAATTAACATTAAAAGTCCCCTTGATGCCGTGTTTGTCCAAAATCCCAATCATTCTTATGTCCTGAACAACCCCGTCGTCATAACTTAAAGTCAAGACCTTTAGTTTCCCATCCTTAAGTCTCATTTTCATATTATTTCCCCCCCCTTCCTTTCAGACAAAATTTAAGAGTAAAAAATCACCAAGCCACTACCTTGCTATCTTACCTGACTTTGCGCCGATAAGTTCGATTAGATTATCCGGTGGAAGTTCAACCTGATACCCGATTTTCCCGGCGCTGAAAACTATGGTTTCAAACTTTTTCGAGGACTCGTCAACAACTGTTACATACTGTTTTTTCATACCTATGGGCGAGCAACCGCCTCTTACGTAGCCTGTAATTTTGTTGATGTCCTTTACCTGTATCATTTCAACCGATTTTTCGCCCACAGCCGCGGCGCAGGCCTTAAGGTCAAGTTCGCACGTCACGGGGATAACAAAAACATAATATTTTTTTGAAGGAGAAGCCGTAACCAATGTCTTAAATACTTTTTCTGGATTTTTCCCTATTTTCTCGGCTACCGAGCATCCGTCAAAGTTCCCGTCTGCGTCGTAGGTGTGTAATTTATATTCAATCTTATTTGTTTCGAGAATTCTCATTACATTTGTTTTAAAGTTTGCCAAAAAAATCACCCGACCATTTTAATAAAATTGCATGTATTCCAATTGCAAAAATCAATTATAAATATTTACACAACTACTCCATTGTACCAAATAAAATTGTATCACACTTACCCCGAATTTGCAACATTTTTTAGCATCTCCTATAACTTTATTTTCTGTGGAATAAATTTTTTGTTGAGATTTCTCAAAGAAATTAATTTTTACACAAAGAAAATAGGCAAAGTTACAAACTCTGCCTATTTTATATTTTACCAACTACTTTAATTGTCACCCAAAAGAATTATCTTCTCTGCTTTCAGCAAAAACACATTTTTTAAAGTCTTATGTGTGCAGCCTTATTTATTATTTTAATCACTTTCTACGGCAGTTAAGGTTCTGTCGGCTTTTTTGTAGAGTACAGCATCTCTCCGGCAATTTGTCAGTATGTCCGGCTACATTCAACGATACGTTTTGCTTACAATGTGCTTTCAAAAGATTACTTACACAAAGGTCAATGATACATTTTTTTCAATTCACAAGGTTACTATGACAAGCCCATGTATCATATAGGTGTATCAAACCTAAACGGCTTCTACATTATAAAATAATGTACCTCCGGAAATTCCCCGGAACGCTCTGAGCCTAAACACTATTTACCCTCGCTCAGACGAGCCTCTTTTTCATTTTCTATTATACCATAACCAAAAATGTTTGTCAACATATTACATTAAATCTATAACATAACGGTTTACCCGTACACGAAATCGCGCACGGGTAAACCGTTATAATTGCAAATCAGCCCCCGCAGAACCCCCTCCGTACTCATTGAAAAGCTGTGTTTCTACTGCATATAAAAACAAGGCTTGCGTGATACAAACCTTGTTTTTACAAAATCATCCTCTTATTTATTTTTTTTCAATAGTAATATATTCATGAAATTTTATATAAAGATCTCTTTCGCTAACATCAAAAATTGATGTTACCTCATTTTCTTTATTTCTCACTTCCCACTTTCCATTTTTTCTTAA
>JAZNSF010000008.1:0-48964 GCA_045591095.1 Clostridia bacterium
AAAGCATCTCAACACCCCATTAGTACGCCGTTTTCTATACTTTTATTATACCACATTTTACTTACTTTTTAAAGACTTTTTGCAAAAAAAATGACCACCGACATTTGACTTTGTCAGTGGTCTGAAGGCGGTGGCTAATGCCACCGCCTTTAAAATACTTTTATACAGTTTGAACTTCAGGTTTTTTGCCTAACATTTTTATTATATCTCTTGGACATTTTTCCTGACAAGCCCCACATCCTACGCACTTAGAATAATCTATAACTGCACAGTTGTTTTCTACTGTTATTGCACCTATCTCGCAGTTCTTAGCGCAAATCCCACAGCCAAGACATCCTACCGTGCAGGCAGAGCGGGTATCTTTACCCTTTGCTGTCGAGCCGCAAGCCACAACGCCTTTAGCCGAGTAGGGAACTCTTTTGATGATGTGCCTTGGACATTCTGCCATGCAAGCACCACAGTTGGTACATTTTTCACGGTCAACCACTGCAATGCCGTCTATAATAGATAGTGCCCCAAACTTACACTTTAAAACACAAGAACCAAAGCCCAGACAGCCAAAGCTACATTCCTTCATTCCGCCGCCAAGTCGATTGGCTGTATGGCAATCGGGATAGTCGTTAGCATCATACTTGGTTTTTACTTTGTCGCCGCCGCCCGAGCACATAACAAAAGCTGTCATTCTTTCGGACTTTTCAGCCGAAACTCTCATAATTTCAGCAATCTTTTCAGCTACGGCATCGCCACCTACAGGACAACAATTAACAGAAGCTTCGCCTTTTACTATAGCATCAGCCGCTGCCGAACATCCTGCAAATCCACATCCGCCACAGTTTGCACCAGGCAGACATTCCTCAATCAGTGGAAGTCTTTCATCTTTTTCTACTGCAAAAATTTTAGCCGCAACCGAAAGTAATGCACCAAAAATTAGGCCCATACCTCCAACCGCTAAAACTGGTAACAAAAGTTCCATATATCTTCCTCCTTCTGCCTAAAAGCTAAGTCCCGAAAATCCCATAAACGCAATTGAGAGTAGTCCCGCTGTGATAAGCGTTATTGGCATACCCTTTAAAAATCCCGGGATATTTGAGCTTTCAAGACGTTCGCGAACACCTGCAAAAAGCACAATCGCAAAGGTAAAACCAATGCCTGCTGTCCCGCCATAAACTACCGACTTCAAAAAGCTTAGGTCAGTCCCACCAAATTTTGTTATATTTACAATAGCAACACCAAGCACTGCACAGTTTGTGGTAATCAGCGGCAGATAAATTCCCAGCGAATTGTATAGTGACGGGATTGATTTTTGCAAAAACATCTCGACAAACTGAACAAGCACCGCAATAACCAAAATAAATGCAATTGTTTGTAAGTATTCGATATTAAACAAAACCAAAAGCTGTTGAACAGCCCAGGTAATCGCCGACGCACATGCCATAACAAACACAACGGCAAGTCCCATACCAATAGCTGTGTCAACCTTTTTTGAAACACCTAAAAACGGGCATATACCCAAAAACTGAACAAGAACAAAGTTTTGAATAAAAATTGCCCCGATACTGATAATAAGTAGTTCCTTAAGCAACTTTATTCTCCCCTTTCTTACGTCTTGCTGAAATAATGTTGATTACCATTACGATAAGTCCCAAAGTAATGAACGCACCCGGTGGCAAAATCATAATCGTAATCGGGCTGAAGGCTTCGCCGAAAAGCGAGAATCCAAAGAATGTTCCGGCACCCAAAATCTCGCGTACAGCACCGATTATGGTAAGGGCACAGGTAAATCCAAGACCCATTCCAAATCCGTCGATTGCAGATTTAATCGGACCGTTTTTTGAAGCAAAAGCCTCGGCTCTTCCAAGGATAATACAGTTTACAACAATTAGTGGGATATAAATTCCCAGAGCCTCTGATATCCCTTGAGCATATGCCTTAAGAAGCATTTCTACAACTGTAACGAACGCCGCAATAACCACAACGTATGCCGCAATTCTTACCTTGTCGGGTATAAACTTTCTTAAAAGCGAAATAAATATATTCGAAAAAATTAGCACCATCATTGTCGAAAGGCCCATGCCTACGGCATTGAAAGCACTTGTAGTAACCGCAAGAGTCGGACACATACCAAGGAATAGTACAAAAGTTGGGTTTTCTTTTAAAAGACCGTTAAGGAATACTTTTTTCATTATTTACCCGCCTCCTTGTCTGCGTTTGATATCTGTTCTTCGGTTTCTTGCTTGATTTCTTCAAGCTTTTTGGCTGTCTTTTCAAGCTCTCCGCTCTCGGCCTTTGCCCTTGCCGCGTCCAAAGACGCATTGACGCAAGCAGTCACAGCCTTTGAAGTAACGGTAGCACTTGCTATTGCCGAGATTTCGCTATCTTTTGCCGCACCCTTAACCACCTTAAGACTGTTTTTAGCACCCATAAACTGGTCAATAAACTGAGGCTTTGAAGCATTTGCACCAAGGCCTGCGGTCTCGGAAGACTCCATAATCTTCACCCTGGTAACTTTAAGGTCCTTGTCAATGCCTACCATAACCTTTATGTCGCCGCCATAGCCAGCGTGAGAAACAGCTGTCACAACGTATCCCGAAAGTTCTTTACTTCCATCCAAGCCTACATTGATTTTCTCAATGGTAACATTGTCGGTTTCAAGGTTTGGAACTTCGCTTAATGTAAACTCACTTGCCTCGGGAAGTACTTGCTGCTGAAGCTTTACTTCGGCTGCCGCATTATTCTGGGCAATTATAGGTTTTGTAATTTTGTTTACCGTCGCAAGGCACAGCGCCGCAACTGCAGTGATTACAAAAAGTTTCAGTGCTACTATCAAAATTTCCTTATTGCGCATCTCTGCTTCCCCCTTTCCGGCTTTTGTAACCAAAGGGCTTTGGAGCAGTAAAACGGTCAATCAAAGGCGCTGCAACATTCATAAGAAGAATTGAATATGAAACACCCTCGGGATATCCGCCCCAAAGTCTGATTATGCTAGTCAAAACACCACAACCAATACCAAATACAATCTGTCCTGTTTTGGTGTAAGGGGTTGTTACATAGTCTGTTGCCATAAAGAACGCACCAAGGATAAGTCCGCCTGACAGAACGTGAGTAAGAGGATCTCCACCTGCTATAAAAGTTACAACCACAACGGTAAGTATGTAGCTTAGCGGGATTTTAAGGTCAATCACGCGTCTTGCAATGAGGTAAATCGCACCAATCAAAAGCGCTATGGTCGAAACTTCGCCAACGCAACCGCCGATTTTCCCAAGGAATAAATCCATATAACAAGGAAGCTCGCCCACGCCCTCTTTCAAAACACCAAGAGGTGTTGCCATTGTAACTGCGTCCAAATTATTAAAAAGCGTAACTTTGCTAAATGGCTTTACCCAGGTAGTCATAGGCTGTGCCCACGATGTAAGTAAGAACGCTCTTGCTGCAAGGGCAGGGTTCATAAAGTTGTGGCCTATGCCGCCAAAGAACTGTTTTACTATGATTATTGCAAAAACTGCACCTACTGCCGCCATCCAAAACGGCATTGTAACGGGCAGGTTGAGCGCAAGCAAAAGTCCGGTAAGGGCCGCACTACAGTCGCCTATTGTAGAGGGTTTTTTCAAAGCCTTGCACCAGAGAGCCTCAGAAGCAACCGATGCTACAACACAAACAAGCGAGAGTACTGCCGCACGATATCCGAATATAAGCACCCCTGCAATCAGCGCAGGCATAAGAGCAATGATAACATCAAGCATTATTCCCTTTGTACTTTGGCCGCTGCGAACATGGGGAGATTCGCTGACTATAAATTTTTCACGAATGCTAATCTCTGCCATTATTTCTTCGCCTCCCTTAGTTTTGTCTTGCCTGTACGTATAAACCTGAGCGGATTTTGCTCAGCAGGACATACATATGTGCAAGAGCCGCACTGTATGCAGTCCATTATATTAAGCTTTGAAAGTTTTTCCATGTCATTTAATACAACTGCTTCTTTTATGATGTTAGGAAGCAAGTTCATCGGACAACCCGACACGCACTTTCCGCATCTTAAGCAGCTTTCTGCCTTTCGTTCGGGAACATTTTCCTCTGTAAATACCAAAAGCGCTGAAGAACCTTTGATTACCGGAACTTCCAGCGAAGAAAGAGCCATACCCATCATTGGCCCGCCCATAATAAGCTTGGCAGCCGTTTCCTTAAGTCCGCCACAAACTTCAATCAGGTGGCTGAAGCTTGTGCCGATTGGAACACGGAGATTTTTGGGTTCCGCTATACCATCACCGGTTACGGTAACAATTCGTCTTGTGAGAGGTCTGCCATTAAGAACAGCTCTTGCGACTGCCGCACACGAGTCAATGTTGTTTACCACTGCACCTACATCCATAGGAAGCTTTCCTGATGGTACGCTTAGACCTGTAACTGCTTTAATCAGGTGTTTTTCCGAACCTTGCGGGTATTTGGTTTTTACCGCAACTACCTTTATATTAACGTCCTTCTCCATCTTTGCCGCATCGCTCATTACCTTTATCGCATCAGGCTTGTTGGTCTCGATTGCAATGTATCCAGTATCAAGACCAAAAATCTTCATGGTAAGCTTAAGTCCGTCTATTATCTCCTCAGGGTTTTCAAGCATCTCGCGGTGGTCACTTGTAAGGTAAGGTTCGCACTCTGCACCGTTTATGATAACATACTTTATCGGCTTTTCTTCAGGTGGACTAAGCTTAACATGTGTCGGGAATGCCGCACCGCCCATACCTACTATACCTGCCTCGCGTACAGCCGCAACGATTTCCTGTGGCGAAACACTTTCAAAGGTATACTTTTTCATGGAAGAATCCCATTCGTCAAGGCCGTCGTTTTCTACCACAATTGCCATAACCTTTGAACCTGATGGGTGAAGCCGCTCCTCTATCGCCATAACCATACCCGATACCGACGAATGAATGTGAGAAGAAATAAATCCTTCAGCCTCGGCTATTTTTTGCCCTGCCAGAACTCTGTCGCCCACATTTACGCAAGGTTTTGCGGGAGCCCCAATGTGCTGCGTCAGCGGAAATACCAATGTTTTCGGCATTGGAATATCCTCAATCGCTTTATGCACGGTCGAGTGCTTCATATCATTTGGATGTATTCCACCGCTGAAAGTAAGCACTTCGGGTTTACCCATAGCTTGCCTAATCCAGTTAAGACTTAAACCCTTCATGTTTGTCACCGTCCTATATTAATTGATTTTTAGATACTGCGCTTTTTTATTATCATTCTAAGGTCACTGCCAGCTGTCTGTAATAGCTGATAGTCGCCAATAAATCTTGAGGTAACCCGCTGACTGTAGATATTTGAAAGCTCTTCAAAACCAAGGTTAGTGGAAATCACTGTACTTTTCCCTGAAATAATCCTCGAATTTATTATATCAAAAAGTGCCGCTGTTGTAAACTGTGTTGTAAATTCTGTGCCAAGATCGTCAATAATCAAAAGGTCCACATCATAGGCATACTTCACAATCTCAGGCGCATCATCTTCGCCCCTATTAAACCTTGCGCTTTCCAAAATTTCAAAAAGCCTGAACGCCGTCTGATAATAAACCGTCTTTCCACGTTCCAGGGCGCGGTTTGCAATACAGCTTGTGATAAAGGTCTTGCCGGTCCCTGCATTGCCCATAATCAAAAAGTTCTCGCACAAAAGGTCAAAGCTATCTGCAAACTTCATGGCTCTTTCGCAAAGCTTTTGCATAACCTTCAGAGTTGTAGCCGAATTTTCGCCCTGATTCAAGAAAAGTGAAAAATCAAAGTTTTCAAAAGTCTGACTCCTCATATATTCGGTCAGGTTGGAGTTTTCGCCTATGTGCTTTATCACCAAGTTCTTGAGGCAGTCACATCTAAGACCGTCAACAAATCCTGTGTCACAGCATTTTGAGCAGGTGTAAATATCATCAAGATAATCTTCACCAAAGCCATTTTTCAAAAGTAATTCTGTCTTTTCGCTTTGCAGGGCTTGTATATCTTTTTTTATTACCTCAAGGTCCTCGCATTTTTTAAGAACACAGTTTAAAAGTCTTGTACCGCACTTCATAAGCTCGGCCTCTATCTCAGAAAGTCTTGGTGTCTTAATAAGCACCTCTTTTCGTCTACCAGACATAATATCCTTATTTTTCTTTCGGATTTCCTCAAGTTCCTTGTTTGCCAAAGTGTAGGCAGATTCCATAACTAACTCTCACTCCTTTTTACTCTTCCAGCATATCCTTTAAGATTTGCTCGGCAAAGTTTGAATAATCAGGCTTATTTGTATCAACATAGTTGTTAAACTTACTTTTTTTAGTCGTCGCTTTGGTCTTTGTGGGCGAAGATTTAAGCTTAAACAGCGTCTCTTTTTCCCTGACCTCTTCTACTGTGGTAAATCCCTCTTCGCACCAGCTTAAAAGAATTTTATTCATATAAGCAAACCCAAGCTTTCCTGTGGCTGTAACTGTGCGGTCATAGGCTTCTTCGATAAGTTCTATGGGAATATTTTTTTCATGAGTCCAGGTAGTGATATACTTCTTCTCGGTTGGACTAAGCGCGCGGTCATATATACCAAGAATCCCACGAACTTTACCTTCGTTTGAAAGCTTCATTTCAATCTCGCGGATATACTCTTCGGCACTTTCGTAGGTGTCAATCCCCTTGTCTGCCCAGTCCATAGCCACCGTTTCAATATACCGTTTGCCGGGCTTTCCGTGATTTACAGCAAACCTTAAAAGCATTATCACCACTTCAACCGGAAGTCCCAGCCAGTCAACAAAGGAATAAATAAGTTCAAAATCCAAAGGGCTTAGTATCTTCCCTAAAATCCGTTCGGCCTCGCGGAAGAGATAGTCAATTTCCTTATTGACCGATGCGGCTGCATCTATCTCGGCCGAATTATACGAAGGCCTCTGGCGGAGTCTTTCTCTGCCGCTCTTTTTTCTTTCATCAGTTTCTCCAGTCGGCTTATTCTCACCACCGGTCAGGATACCATATCCACGACCTTTTTTTTCGAATACTCCAGCCGTAATCCAAAAATCAACCGCATTTTCGACCAAATCTTTGTCCATGCCAAGCTTCTTCGAGGTCTCTGACACCGGAGGGATTTTTTGGTCCTTGTTCCATATATATAATATATAAAGGTAGACTTGCAAATACTCTGCCTTTGCAAATCTCCCCCATTTCTCCATAAATTCAAATTCAATTTCAAACCCTTGTGGCATTTCTTACCTCTCTTACCTTTGGATTTTGCACCTACTTTCCGACACAAAATCTCTCAAAAACCTTTTCTATTATTTCTTCCTGAACAGTCGCACCTGTAACTTCGCCCAGCGCCTCTATCAAATCCTCAAGGTCCACATACAGCATATCTGTGGGCATACCCTCTTCTATAGAAGCTTTCATATTATTAACCGCTGCCATTGCCTTTAAAAGTGAATCCTTTTGACGGTCGTTAGATATAAACACATCGTCCTTATCTATGCCGCCTGCCATAAACATATCTTTAACCTTGTCCTCTAAGACATCAATTCCGATGGGTTCGCCATCCTTTGGAGTCGCCGTAAGGATAAAGCTGTCAGCTTTGATTCCAAGCGTCTTTGCATACGCCTCTATATCCACAGACTCACTTTTGTCTGTCTTATTTAATATAACTATTTGTGGTCTGTCCTTTATATACTCAAAAATGCGGATATCTTCAGACAAAATCCCCTCGGATGCGTCCAGAACAAACAAGCAAAGCTGTGCTTCCTTAATGTTTTCCTTTGCTCTTTCTACACCTATTCTCTCTATTTTGTTCTCGCTTTCTCGTATTCCTGCGGTGTCGATAAGCCTTAAAGCAATACCTTTAACCGTCACATATTCCTCGACTGTATCACGTGTCGTCCCCGGTATATCTGCAACAATAGCGCGCTCTGTGTGGCTTAATGCATTAAGAAGTGACGACTTTCCTACGTTTGGTCTTCCTGCAATAACTGTTTTTATGCCATCACGCATAATCTTTCCCTTTTTAAAGCCGTTAAGCAGGTTTTCTATGCCATCCGATATGCTTTTCAGGGCATTTTCAAGTTCGCCCGCCGACATCTCGTCGATTTCGTCAGGATAATCCAAAATTGCCGATAAATTCGCTGCAAGTTCGATAGCCTCTTCACGGATTTTATCCACCCTCTCAGACAGTCCGCCCGAAAGTGCTTTTGCCGCATTAAGTCTCCCCAGCTCGGAATTTGCGTGTATCAGGTCAATTGTCGCCTCCGCTTTTAAAAGATCGGTCTTACCGTTCATAAATGCACGCCTTGTAAATTCCCCGGCTTCTGCCTGCCTTGCGCCAGCCTTAAAAAGCTCCTCCAAAACGGCCTCTGCCACCATATAGCCACCATGACAATTGATTTCAACCACCGTCTCGCCTGTGTATGAATGTGGAGCACGCATTACCGAGACCAACGCCTCGTCAATAAGCCTTTGGTCATCCAGACTTTTTATATCAGATAGCACCAGCTTGTGGCTCTCTATACGAGATATAGTCCTCCCGCATTTGGGGAAGACTATACTTTCTGCGCAAGTTACTGCGCCCTCTCCGCTTATTCTTATGATGGCTATTCCCCCAACTCCGATGGGGGTAGCAATTGCTGCAATTGTGTCAAAAATTTTCATATCGTAAGTTCTCAGCCTTTCCTGATATTTGATATGATTTCCCGAACAGTATTTTCAAGCTCCTTGTCTGTCTTTATGTCGCTGGATATCTTCTTTACGTTATGGAGTGCCGTTGTATGGTCGCGTCCGCCAAACTCCTCGCCGATTTTGGGGAATGACGGGTCATCAAGAAGCTCGCGGCATACGTACATGCCTACCTGCCTTGGAAGCGCAACCTCTCTTGAACGCTTTTTAGATACAAGCGAGCCTTTTGAAAGGTGGAAATATTTTTCTACTTCCTCTATTATAAGTTTAGCAGTTATGCTTCGTTTTGGCTGAGTTGCAAGGATGTCCTTAAGTGCTACCGACGCAAGCTCCATAGAAATCTCGTTGGTGCGCTTGATACCTGCATAAACAAGTATTCGCTTTACCGCGCCCTCAAGGTCACGAACATTTGATTTTACGCTGTCTGCAATAAACTCAACAATTTCTTCATCAACCGTTAAATACTCGCTCTCAATTTTACTTTTGAGAATCGCCATGCGCGTTTCGTAATCAGGCGGCTGAACATCTGCCAAAAGTCCGCTGTTGAAACGGGTCTTAAGACGTTCCTCAAGCTGCGGAATTTCAGACGGCAAACGGTCGCAGGTAAGAACAATCTGCTTGTCCTTTTCAAAAAGTGCATTGAAGGTATGGAAAAATTCCTCCTGTGACTGCTCTTTATTTGCAAAAAACTGAACGTCGTCAATAAGCAGCAAATCGACTTTTCGGTATTTGTTACGAAATGCCTGATTTGTTTTTTCGCGGATTGCAGTAACAAGCTCATATGTAAACTTTTCACTTGTTGTATAAAGTACTTTCTTTTTGGGATAGTTCTCACGGTAGTAGTTACCAATAGCCTGCATAAGATGAGTCTTTCCAAGTCCGCTTCCGCCATATAAAAACAGCGGATTGTAGGTTTTAGCGGGGCGCTCGGCAACAGCTAAGGATGCGACATATGCTAAATTGTTGTTGTTACCCACAACAAACGACGAAAATGTATATTTGGAGTTGAGGGTATTTTCCACAGATATCGGGTCCGGAACCAAAGCACTGCTATCCTCATCATCTACCACAACTTCAATATCAAATTTGCGTGATGTAACTGCTTCCACACAGCTTTCAATAAGAGACAAATACTTTGTCATTATCATATTTTTATTAACAGAAAAAGGCACCTTAATTGTAATCTTATCTTCATCAATTGCTTCGGGCACGATAGGTTTAATCCAAGAATCATATGCAACTGCAGACATTTCGTCTGTAAGTGCCTCGGATACCTTTTTCCAGATTCGCTTTAACTCTTCCAACGATAAAGCTCCTTTCAACTAATACTGCTAAGTAAATATAATAATAACAGACTTTTTTTAATATTTCAACACCAAAAACTTCCAAAAACTCTCCCAAAAATTTTGTAAAATCTATTAAAACACAAAATGTTGGTTTTTTATGCAAGATTACTTACTATATCTACTGTTTTTTTGCCAAAAAAATTTTTTAAAAATTTTTCATTCTTTAGGGTATTGACAATATTTGCTTGTTATGTTAAAATAGGTAATGCTGTTTTGAAAGTTAGTATTAAATTTCATTAATTTATACAATCTTAGATTAAATTTGGTTTGGAGGGGATTTTGATGCTTAGAACATTTCAGCCTAAGAAAAGACACAGAGCCAAAGAGCACGGCTTCAGAAAGAGAATGTCTACCAGAAACGGTCGCAAGGTATTAGCCAGAAGAAGACTTAAAGGCAGAAAGAAATTGTCAGCCTAAAGACGCCTTTGTGCGTCTTTTTGACTATTTGGGCGTTTTTTTAGTTGGGGCTACACTTGTTTTGGCTTTGGTAAAATAGTGTATTCCCCGCTGTTTTTAATTTTGTTCGGAGGCTTTTGAAATGCAAAAATCTGCACACAAATCTGCGACGCTCAATCTTAATACTCAGTTCGCCCGGGCATATAAGTCGGGCAATTCGTGTGTAAAACCCACATTGGTTCTTTATGCACGGCAAAATGGTTTGAAAAAGAACCGTCTTGGCATTACTGTAAGTAAGAAAATCGGCAAAGCGCACATCCGCAATCGTGCAAAGCGCAGACTCCGCGAGGTTTTTCGCACTAATTGCCATCAGCTAAAAAAAGGCTTTGACTTTGTCCTTGTTGCAAGAGGACGTACGGCAGGTGTGCCTTTTTCTCAGATTATGGAAGATTTTCTTAATGCCAGTCGCTCGGCCGGAGTATTTAAAGATGAATAGGTTTTTTTCGGGGCTACTTATCAGCCTCATTACGTTTTATCAAAAAAAAATATCGCCGCTCAAAAAGCCATGTTGCAGATTCTACCCCAGCTGCTCGGAATATGCTTTGCTTTCTATAAAAAAATATGGACCTTTCTTAGGAAGTCTGAAAGCCGTATGGCGAATACTTCGCTGCAATCCTTTTTCCAAAGGCGGTGTGGACTATCCTTAAAATGCCGAAAGGGGCTATAGATATTGGCTTACGTCGGTTTAAGTTACATACTATCAGATTAAATGGAGGAGTCTAGAATGACTTACATTATGATTGCCTTAGGTTGGGTTTTGGACCTTTTTTACAGAATCATCGGCAACTACGGTTTTGCTATAATCTTTTTTACAGTTTTCATTAAGCTTTGCCTTTTCCCTTTAGACTTTAAACAAAAAAAGTCTATGGCAAAGACCCAAAAGATACAGCCACTACTAATGGAAATACAAAAAAAGTATGCAAACGACAAAGAAAAACAAAGTCAGGAAACCATGAAGCTTTATCAAAAGTACGGCATAAATCCTATGAGCGGATGTCTGCCTATGCTTATACAGCTTCCTATTATATTAGCACTCTACTGGGTGGTAAGAAAGCCTATCCTCTATATGATGGGCGTGGATACCGCAGACGTATGGCGCGTAGCCGAAGCATTCAACTCCTGGGCAGTAGCAAATAAAGACGCGCTTCCCGAAGCACTTAAAAACCTCGTTCCCCTTACCTATCAGAAGGGACTTGGAAGTTCAAACACTTTTGGCGCAAACGAAATCCAGGTTGCACAGCTTATATTCAAGCACCCCGAAATTCTTGACCACGCGGCAATCAAAACATGGGACACTGTTTTAAAACCCATAGATTTCAGCTTTTTCGGGCTTGACCTTTCGGCTGTTCCAAGTTTAAACACATTTTTGGGTATGTTTATCGGTAAATTTTCAGCTGTCACCAAGGAGGTTGCACTACTTTGGATTATCCCCATCCTGGCAGGCGTAAGTTCGCTGATTTCAAGTAAGATTACTACTCCATCACAAAAGTCGGACAAAAAGAAGGGCATTTTGTCCGAGGAGGAAAAGGCACAGCAAAAACAGACATCCTCTTCAAACGACACAATGCGTTCTATGACCACCATTATGCCACTGTTTTCAGCCTGGTTTGCATTTACACTTCCGGCGGCAGTTGGTCTTTACTGGATAGTAAGCAACGTAATCCAGGTGCTTCAGCATATTTTTGTTATAAAATACTTTGAGTCCGGAATAAGTGATGAAGAGATAGAAGGAGAGATTAACAATGTTAAAAAAAGTAGAAAAAACCGCAAAAAGCGTAAATGAGGCTGTTGAGCTTGCAGCTCAGGAGCTTGGCGTCGCACCCGAAGAGGTTTCCTACACCGTTACACGTGAAATCGGCAAAGGCCTTATGAAGTTTCTGGTAGGTTCAGAAGTCGACATCGTTGCATGGAGAACTGCTGACGAAAAAACAGAAAAAGTAGAGAAGGCTGAAAAGCCTGCTCCTAAAAAACAGGCAACAGCTGATGCCAAGGTTGAAGAAGTAACAAAAGAAGAACCTATCAGTGCTCCTGCTCCCAAAAAGGCACGGCCCGAGGTTGATGACAGCTTTGTGATTCCAAAGACTGCTGTTGACGATGCAAAGTATTTTGTTTCGGAAGTATTATCTAAAATTGGTCTTACATTTGAGCTTCATGTAAAGTTGGATAAAAACGTTATAAACATTGATGTTTCGGGTGACAAGATGGGACTTCTTATAGGAAAGCGCGGCGACACCATTGATGCTGTTCAGATGCTTACTATCCTTTATGTAAACCGCAACAAGGACATGCCTTACGTAAAGGTAAACCTTGACACCGAAAACTACCGCAGCAAGCGCGAGGCTACACTTATCCGCCTTGCACATGGTCTTGAGAGAAGTGTTCTTAAAAACAAAAAATCCATCACACTTGAGCCTATGACGGCTAACGAAAGACGCATTATTCACGCAACACTTCAGAACAATCCGAAAATAAAGACCTACAGTATCGGGGAAGAGCCCAACCGCAGGATGGTTGTATCGTATAACGACCCCGAAAACTAATTTTTTAGCAAAATCTCAACCGCCGACAGACTTATCTGTAGGCGGTTGTCGCTTTTAACAGTTTCCAAAAGTGTAATCTCTTAATATTTGTTGCATATTTTTTGAATATTTATGCAAATAGGCTTGACTTTTTTGCATAAATATAGTTTAATATAAAGTATATTTTGAATATTTATGCATCTGGTAGTGACTAAGTCAGCTATATTTCCATTTGTCACCTGCCAAGGAGGTAACGATATGACAAAAATCAAAGTTTTCATTGACGGAAGTGCAGGTACAACCGGTCTTAGAATTCACGAAAGACTTTCCAGCCGCACCGATGTTGAACTTATTACAATTGAAGAACAATACCGAAAAGATATAGAGTATCGCAAAAAGGCAATTGCAAGTGCTGATGCAGCTTTCCTTTGTCTTCCCGATGTAGCATCAAAAGAGGTAATCGAGGCCATAGGCGACTGCCCTACAAAAATCCTTGATACATCTACCGCTCATCGTACAAATCACGATTGGGCTTATGGGTTCCCCGAATTAAGCGAAGAATTTTATCAAAAAATTCTTTCTTCAAACAGGATTGCAGTTCCCGGCTGTCATGCAAGCGGTTTTTGCGCTATAGTAAAGCCTTTGATCGACAACGGGATTATTGCTCCTGACTATCCAATTGTGTGCACCTCTGTTACCGGTTACTCCGGTGGCGGAAAATCTATGATTGCAGACTATCAAAATCCCACAAGAGGCGAAGAATACAACAGTCCTCGCCAGTATGGGCTTACTCAAAAGCACAAGCATCTTCCCGAAATGAAAGCTATATGTGGTCTTTCCTATGAGCCGTGCTTTTCGCCAATTGTCGCTGACTACTACAGCGGAATGACAGTTTCTATTCCGCTTACGAAAAGACTTCTTAAAAAGAAAGTTTCGGCAGAAAAACTTAGAGAGCTTTTTGCCGAGCACTATAAGGGCAAAAAAATGGTCACTGTCCGTCCATTTGCCTGGGAGGGTATGCTTGGCTCGTCAAGTATGACAAATAAAGACAGTATGGAAATCACGGTCTCGGGTAACGACGAAAGAATTTTAGTCGCAGCAACCTTTGACAACTTAGGAAAAGGCGCATCAGGCGCAGCTCTTCAGTGCTTCAATTTGATTACAGGGGCAGAAGAGACAGCCGGTCTTGTACTTTAAAACATAGCGAAAGGAATCTGAAAGATGAAACAAATAAACGGCGGTGTTTGTGCCGCAAAGGGTTTTAAGGCCGCAGGCATACACGCAGGCATAAGGAAAAACAAAACAAAAAAAGACCTCGCTTTGATTGTAAGCGAAAGGCGTGCCGCAGCGGCAGCTACATATACGCAAAATCTGGTTAAGGGCGCTCCCCTTTATGTGACAAAGGCAAATCTTGCTGACGGTTTTGCATCAGCTATCATCTGTAACAGCGGAAACGCCAACACCTGCAACGCAAACGGCATCGAAATTGCTGAGGGAATGTGCAGCCTGGTAGAAAAACATACCGGTATATCAAAAAAAGACGTCGTAGTTGCATCTACAGGCGTTATCGGTCAGCCTCTTGACCTTACTCCTATGACAAATTCAATGGAGGCTCTTTCAAAGCTTTTAAACTGCGATGGCAGTAATGATGCAGCAGAGGCAATAATGACCACAGATACTGTTAAAAAGGAAATTGCCTTTGAGTTTGAAATTGGAGGAAAAATATGCCACATCGGCGGTATTGCAAAAGGCTCGGGTATGATACATCCGAATATGGCCACCATGCTGGTTTTTATTACCAGTGACGTAGCGATAACTCCCACACTGCTTCAAAAAGCACTTTCGGCAGATATTCTTGACTCATTTAATATGATTTCGGTTGACGGAGATACCTCCACAAACGATATGGTTTCTATCTTAGCAAACGGAATGGCCGAAAACCCTATTATCGACAGCGAGGGTGAAGACTTTGCAAAGTTTTGCGAAGCACTTTCGGCTGTAACTATATGTCTTTGCAAAAGCATCGCAAAAGACGGCGAGGGGGCAACCAAGCTTCTTGAAAGCCGAGTTTCTGGCGCAAAGGATACAAAAAATGCCAAAACCATTGCAAAAAGCATTATCTGCTCTTCGCTTTTTAAGGCTGCAATGTTTGGCTCTGATGCCAACTGGGGCAGAATTTTGTGCGCTATAGGCTATAGCGGTGCAGAATGCGATGTAAACAAAGTTGATGTTACTATATCTTCCGCAAAAGGCGATATTTGGGTTTGCAAAAACGGAAGTGGCGTAGACTTTGACGAAGAAGTTGCCAAAAAAATCCTCTCAGAAGACGAGATTATTATTGTTATAGCCCTTGGCGACGGTGAAGGCGAGGCAGTTGCATGGGGCTGTGACCTTACCTATGATTATGTTAAAATAAACGGTGACTATCGTACATAAGGAGATAAAAACTATGGATAACAAAAATGTTCCAATTTCAACCCGTGCCGAGATACTTGTTGAGGCACTTCCCTACATTCAGGAGTATTATAACAAAATCGTAGTAATTAAATACGGCGGCAATGCGATGCTAAATGACGAGCTTAAGCAGGCTGTAATGGGCGACATTCTCCTCCTTTCTCTTATTGGCATCAAGGTGGTGCTTGTTCATGGCGGTGGTCCCGAGATTTCGGAAATGCTTGGCAAGGTTGGGGTAAAAACCGAATTTATTGATGGCCTACGCGTCACCGACAAGGATAGCGTTGATATTGTTCAGATGGTTCTGGCAGGCAAAATCAACAAAAATCTGGTTAATCTTATTCACACAATGGGCGGAAAAGCAATCGGTCTTTGCGGTATCGACGGACATATGATTTCGTCAAGTCAGCTTGACGATGTTCATGGCTTTGTGGGCGAAATAAACGACATTGACCCCACCCCCATTTTGGACGTTTTGGACAAGGGGTATATCCCGGTTATTGCAACGGTTGGCTGCGACAACGAAGGAAACGTATACAACATCAATGCCGACACAGCAGCGGCAAAAATTGCAGGTGTTTTAAAGGCAGAAAGCCTTATTTCAATGACTGACATCCGAGGACTTCTTCGCGATAAGGATGACGAATCCACTCTTATCCCCATCGTAAAGGCAAGCGAAGTTCCGGAGCTTATTGCCGAAGGGGTAATCTCGGGCGGAATGATACCCAAGATTGATTGCTGTATCGAGTCAATCCGTCAGGGTGTAAGCAAGGTATTTATCTTAGATGGCAGAGTTCCACATTCAATTCTTATTGAAATCCTCACCGACGAGGGTATCGGAACAATGGTTGTTTAAAAAGAGGGATTTTGTATGCAGGAAAAAACATCCAAAAAACAACGGCTTAACGCCATTGTTGAAATCATATCAACCCACTCGGTGGAAACTCAGGGGCAGCTTACAAGCTACCTTATTTCAAAAGGCTATGACGTAACTCAGGCAACGGTATCGCGTGATATAAAAGAGCTTCGGCTCATAAAAATTTCTGACCGTGGCGACAAGTACCGCTACGCCCTGCCCGGCAAAGAAACCGATGCAGATATTCGTCTTCGCTACACAGCAGTTTTGACACATGCTGTAATCACAATCCAGTGTGCTCAAAACCTTGTGGTAGTCAAAACCATCCCAGGCTCGGCCCAAGGCTGTGCCATGGCAATCGAAACCCTTGATTTTGACAATATTGTCGGGGTTATCGCAGGTGACGATACACTTTTTGTAGCTATGAAGAACGAAAGAGAAGCAAAAGTCTTTTCCGAAAAACTAATGAACGTGGTAAACTAAACTAGCAAGGGGCAAAAAACAATGGAAATAAAACAAACCGACAACAAATATATAATGGGCACTTATGGAAGGCTTGACCTTGAAATTGATCACGGTCAAGGCGCAACTCTGACCGATACCAGCGGCAGGGACTATATTGATTTTGGCAGCGGAATTGCAGTAAATACCTTTGGTGCTTCTGATAAGCTTTGGATTGATGCTGTAACCGCTCAGCTTAACAAAATCCAGCACACATCCAATTATTATTATACCAAACCCTGCAGTGACCTTGCAAAAATCCTTTGCGAGCGGACAGGGATGAGCAAAGTGTTCTTCTCGAACTCGGGTGCCGAAGCAAACGAGTGTGCAATCAAATCAGCTCGCAAATACGGTACTGACAAGAATGAAGATAAAAACATTATAATAACTCTTAAAAACAGCTTCCACGGCAGAACGATTACTACCCTGTCTGCAACCGGACAAGAAGTTTTCCACAAGCATTTTACTCCGTTTACCCAAGGGTTTTGCTATGTAGAAGCAAATAATATCGATGACCTTACAGCAAAAATGAATGATAATGTATGCGGAATAATGCTTGAAATTGTTCAGGGTGAGGGTGGAGTTTTGACCCTTACAAAAGAATTTGTCCAAAAAGCATCCGAGCTTGCCAAAAAGTACGACGCACTTTTAATCATCGACGAAGTTCAAACCGGTAACGGCCGAACAGGAAAGCTTTATGCGCATCAGCATTTTGATATTAAGCCGGATATATTCACTACAGCAAAAGGTCTTGGCGGCGGACTTCCGATAGGCGCTACAGTTTTTGCCGAAAGACACTCAGAGCTTCTCCCCTCAGGTAGTCACGGCTCGACTTTTGGAGGAAACCCCGTTGCCTCTGCAGGCGCAATAAACATTTTAAGTCGTCTTGACGATAAGCTTTTAAGCGAAGTCACCCGAAAATCGAAAAAAATAATTTCCGAGCTAAACACACTCGAAGAAGTTGAAGAAATCTCAGGTCTTGGCCTTATGCTTGGAATAAAGACTAAACAGCCGGCAAAAACTATCCTTGATTACTGCCAGCAAAAAGGTCTTCTTGTGCTGACAGCAAAGGACAAGGTCCGCTTGCTTCCCCCGCTCAATATTTCGGACGAAGAGCTAAATCGCGGTCTTGAAATTTTGAAAAACGCAATCAAAAACGCATAAAATCAAATTTACATAGAGAAAGGTTTTAAAAAGATATGAAACATCTACTTAAACTATCTGACTTGACGGCTGAGGAAATAACCAGTCTTTTAGACATGGCAGACCAGCTTAAATACGAAAAGAAAAACAATATTCCCCACAAGCACTTAGAGGGTAAATCACTTGGTATGATTTTTGAAAAGTCATCTACCCGTACCCGTGTTTCTTTTGAGGTGGGAATGTACGAGCTTGGTGGAAATCCTCTTTTCTTAAGCTCGAATGACCTGCAAATTGGCCGTGGCGAGCCGGTAGAAGATACCGCTCGTGTTCTTTCGAGGTTCTTAGACGGAATTATGATAAGAACCTTTGAACAAAAAGAAGTCGAGGACCTTGCAAAATATGGTTCTATCCCGATTATAAACGGTCTTACAGACTACTGTCATCCTTGTCAGGTCCTTGCAGACCTTATGACCATCCGCGAGCATAAGGGCACTCTCAAAAACCTTAAAATGTGCTTTGTTGGCGACGGCAACAATATGGCAAACTCTTTGATGGTCGGCTGTATAAAAATGGGTATCGAATTTGCTATCGCGTGCCCCAAAGGCTACGAGCCTGATGCCGAACTTATGAAGTGGGCAGCAGAAAACGGAAAATTCACCTGTACAGATGAACTTAAGCTTGCTGCAAAAGACGCAGATGTTTTAGTCACAGACGTGTGGGCGTCAATGGGTCAGGAAGCAGAAGCTATGATGCGAAAGAAAATTTTTGCCGAGTATCAGATAAATTCTGAGCTTATGCAAGTTGCAAAGCCTGACGCAATGGTGCTTCACTGTCTTCCTGCTCACCGCGGCGAAGAAATCACTGCTGAGGTTTTAGAGGCTCATGCAGACGAAATTTTTGACGAAGCTGAAAACCGCCTCCATGCTCAAAAGGCAGTTTTGGTTACTTTAATGAAAGACTAACATATTAATCCATGGGACGATTTTTAATCCTCCCTGTACTTTATGAAAGGCGGCGATTTTTTTTGCAGCTTGTACTTTTGACCGCTTTGGGCGTTGGCGGTGCTACTCTTATAGGCGCTTTAATCGGATTTTTAATAGGCAACATCTCTCACAAATATACCGACATCATTTTGTCCTTTGCAGCAGGGGTAATGCTTGCCGCGGCCGTTCTTGGTCTTATTTTGCCATCAATCGAATATGGCGGTGATTTTGGCATTTTGACCACAGTCACAGGTATTTTTGTTGGTGCTATATTTTTAAATGTTATGGACCGGCTTGTGCCACATCTTCACAAACTTGCCGGAAGCGATGCCGAAAAACATACAAATAATGCCAGCTTAAATAAGGTACTCCTGTTTGTTCTTGCAATCGCTATACACAACTTCCCAGAGGGCATTGCCGCAGGTGTAGGTTTTGGCTCGGGAAATGCTAGCGAAGCTATGTTGATTGCAGGCGGAATAGCACTTCAGAATATCCCCGAAGGCATTGTAATTATCGGGCCCATGCTGTCAGCAGGGATAAGCCCAAAAAGAACCTTCGTTTGTGCTTTAGCTACCGGCTTAGTCGAAGTATTGGGCACACTCATTGGCTACTTTTCGATTCAAGTTTCTACCGCAATTTTGCCATTTGCTCTTGCCTTTGCCGGAGGAACTATGCTTTATATCATCAGTGACGAAATGATACCCGAAACCCATTCTCACGGGGTCGAACGAGGCGCAACCTACGCCCTTTTGGTTGGTTTTTGCGTGATGCTTATGTCTGACTTTTTACTTGGTTAGTTTATCCTAACTTATGCATAAAAAACAGAAGGATTTTTAACATCCTTCTGTTTTTTATATTAGATTCAAAAACTTTTCGTAATGTGCGGCGATACTGTCAGTGCTATGACTGTCGCCTGAAATTATCAGTTTTCCGCCTTTTTCTTTTATATAGTCGATTAATGTTTTTGACGGATATGGCTGCAGCCTATAGCCTCTTGACACCGCTCCGGTATTTACCTCAAAAGGCTTGTTATAGGGCAAAAGTTTGTCTATTGCATTTTTTGCAGCCTTTATATACCATTCATCAGATGTAGCAAAAAGCTTGTCGCCCTCGTTGAATTTTGTTACAAGGTCCAAGTGCCCTATTATATCTGCATTGGTTTTAGCTGCTATATCCCCTGCCAACCTAAAATAATCCTCGCAAAGCTCTATATAACTTCCGTTATAATATTTTTTTACGGTTTCTATAAAAGATTCCTCGCTCAAATCAAGGTCAAGATATCTTCCATCCTTTTTTACATAGTGAACCGACCCAATGACGTAGTCAAAACCGTCTGTGCTAAAATCCGAAAAATAGTCCTGCTCCACGCCACAAAGGACGGCTATTTTGTCCTTGTACTTTTCAGCGAGTCTTTTTACCTCGGTTTGAAAATCCTCAACTTGCTCTTTTTTTATGCAGTAGCTTTGGTCAAAGCTTGTATATGAATGGCAAACTAATCCGATTTTGTCCATGCCCTTATTTATGGCAGCAAGCACCATTTCTTCGGGTGTATTTTTGCCATCGCAAAAGCTTGTGTGCGTATGCAAATCCTGATATATCATTTTGTCATCTTCTCCTGCTTTACCTTATGGTCAATGACGTGTCTTGAAGCGAGTTCTTTGTGGATATCTTCAAGCGAAATCCCATTCTGAAGCATAAGCACCATCACGTGATAACAAAGGTCCGCAATCTCGTATATCGTCTCGGCCTTGTCCTCCGCTTTTGCTGCAATTATTACCTCGGTGCACTCTTCTCCTATCTTTTTTAGTATCTTGTCAAGGCCTTTTTCAAAAAGGTATGTGGTGTATGACCCTTCTTTCTTTTCTTCCTTGCGGCCTTTTAAAAGCTCCATAAGCCCTTCGAGAGAAAATTCCGAAAGCTCGTCGCTTTCCCAAACGGGACTTTCGAAGCACGAATCTGTTCCCATATGGCAGGCAGGTCCGTCTTTTTCGACTATTACCACTAGCGCGTCCTTGTCGCAGTCAGCTGTTATCGAAACAATGTGCTGATAATTGCCACTCGTTTCGCCTTTTAGCCAAAGCTCGTTTCTTGAACGGCTCCAAAAACATGTTAGTCCTTTTTCCATTGATATTTCAAGGCTTTCGCGGTTCATATATGCAAGAGTCAGCACCTTTTTGCTGACCGAGTCCACCACAATCGCAGGAATCACACCTTTTTCGTCAAATTTTAGTTCGTTAATGTTTAGCATATCAAAGCCCTCTTTTTTCTAAATTCTAACCGGAATGTTGTTTTTGGCAAGTTCGGCCTTTAAATCTTTTATCGAAACCTCGCCAAAATGGAATATCGACGCCGCAAGCCCTGCATCCACCTTTGGAAGCGCATTGAAAAGCTTCACAAAATCGTCTATTCCGCCTGCGCCGCCGGATGCAATCACCGGCACCGAAACTGCGTTTGAAACAGCTTCAAGCAGCTCAAGGTCAAAGCCTTTTTTAACGCCGTCTGTGTCTATAGAGTTAAGCACCACTTCGCCGGCGCCCATATCAGTGCAGTGCTTTATCCATTCAACCGCCTCCATACCGGTATTTTCGCGGCCTCCCTTAGAAAACACCCTAAAAACGCCGTCAACCCTTTTTACATCAGCCGAAATTACCACACACTGGTCGCCATAACGCTTTGCCGCCTCGTAGATAAGGTTTGGATTTTTTATTGCGCCCGAATTTACGCTGACCTTGTCCGCACCGCACTTAAGCACCCGATCAAAGTCATCTAAAGTGTTTATTCCACCACCTACAGTAAGAGGAATAAAAATTTTGCTTGCTACCTCGCGAAGTATGTCGGTAAATAGGTTACGTTCCTCAAACGATGCCGTAATGTCATAAAAAACAAGCTCGTCTGCACCATTTTCCGAGTAAAACTTCCCAAGCTCCACAGGCGACGACACGTCGGATATCCCTTCAAAATTTACGCCCTTAACCACTCTGCCATCCCTCACGTCAAGGCAAGGGATAATTCGTTTTGTTATCATTTTGCCACCTCAATTGCATCCTTTAAGGAAATTGCCTTTGTATAGTATGCTTTACCTATAATTGCTCCGTATATATCCATTTTGCGAAGTGCACTTACATTTTCAAGGTCCGAAACTCCACCGGATGCCACAATTTGTATGTTCATTTTTTCTGAAAGCTCGCGATAAAGCTCAAGGTTTGTGCCCTGCATCGCTCCGTCTTTTGAGATATCTGTGCAAATCAAGGTCTTAACTCCGATATCCTGCATCATCTGACAAAACTCAAAACAGCTATGCTCCGACTTTTCGGTCCAGCCTTTAATCGCCACAAATCCGTCCTTTATATCTACGCCAACAGCAATTTTTTCGCCGTATTTTTTAACCGCTTCTTCCAAAAAAGCTCTGTTCTCTACTGCCGCTGTTCCAAGTATAACTCTGTCAATACCAGCCTCAATATATCTTTCAACAACCTCCATACTGCGTATTCCACCGCCGATTTCGGTAAAAAGACCGGTGTTATTTGCAATATCCTCGATAGTTGCAAGGTTTGGGGTCTTACCGTTTTTTGCCCCCTCCAAATCAACCATATGGATGTGTGTCGCACCTGATGCCTCAAAATCCCGTGCAATTTCTATGGGGTTTTCGCTGTATACCGTCATTTTGTCATATTCACCCCGAAGAAGCCTTACAGCCTTGCCTTGGAATAGGTCAATCGCAGGAAAAATTATCATATTTCTACCTCCATCTCGCAAAATGCTTTAAGAATTTTAAGTCCAACCTCGCCACTTTTTTCGGGATGGAATTGACAACCGCAGACGTTTTTGTCTGCTACTGCCGCAGTGAGCGTAGCGCCATACTCAGTCGTTGCGATTACTGATTTTTCACAGTTTGCACCATAATACGAATGAACAAAATACGCAAAGTCACCTGTCTTTAAATATTTAAAAATCGGGTGTCTTTCTTTGGTAAAGTTTAAAGCATTCCAGCCAATGTGCGGGACCTTTAAATCCTTTGGTATCACGTCCGAGATAGGCCGGATTTCGCCTTTAATAAGCCCTAAACCCTCGTGTTCGCCATACTCGAAGCTTTTGTCAAAAAGCATCTGCATGCCAAGACAAATGCCCATTATCGGCTTTTTTGCCTTTGCTTCTTCTTTTAGTATAACATCAAGTCCGCTCTTTTTAAGCTTTGCTGCCGCATCGCTGAATGCGCCCACACCCGGAAGTATAATCCTGTCCGCGCTTTTTATTACCGATGGGTCATCTGTCACAATCGCCTCTTCTCCAATCGCTTTAAATGAGCTTTGAAGCGAGAAAAGGTTCCCCACTCCGTAGTCAAGTATCGCAACCATTAAAGTACCCCTTTCGTGGACGGGATTTCGTCGCTTGCAGATGGGTCAATTGCCACTGCCATTCTTACACTTCTGGCAACTGACTTAAACGCACCCTCGATTATGTGATGAGTGTTAGTTCCAGCTAACTGATTTATGTGAAGGTTACATTCAGCACTTCTTGCAAAGCCCTGCCAGAATTCTTCTACGAGTTCTGTATCAAAATCCCCTACTCTTTCAGCCGGGAGATTAAGTCCATACGAAAGATAGCTTCTTCCCGAAAAATCTACTGCACTCAAAATCAGCGCTTCGTCCATAGGAAGTATCATATTACCATATCGGCAAATACCCCTTTTGTCACCCAAAGCTTCCTTAAAGCAAAGTCCCAAAGTGATTCCTATATCCTCGGCTGTGTGGTGATAGTCAACATATGTATCCCCTTCGCACTTTAGCTTCAAATCAAATCTGCCGTGTTTAGCAAAAAGTGTAAGCATGTGGTCCAAAAATCCGCAGCCGCTTTCTACTTTTGCATCTCCCTTGCCATCAAGGTTAAGTTCCAGATTTATTTTAGTTTCGGCTGTTTCTCTTATTTTCAAAACTTTTCTCACTATACTTCCTCCTTTAAAATTTCTCTTATTGCATCAAGAAATTTATCCATTTGTTCTTTTGTTCCAATAGTCACGCGGTTATAATCCTTTATCCTCTCGCCGTCAAAATGCCTTACAAGTATACTTCTTTTCCTTAACCCCGCATACACCTTTTCACCGCTGATTTTTGGATGCTTTACAAAAATAAAGTTTGCTTTTGAATCGGTCGCGTCAAAGCCAAGCTTTTTAAGTTCATCTTGGGTATACTCGCGGTTTTTGCAAATTTCTTGGCAGTTCTTTTTTAAGTATTCTTCGTCATTTAATGCGCCCAGCCCTGCTGCCATGGTCATTTTGTTGATGTTGTATGGGTTTGTGGAATACTTTACCATATTCATAGCATCAATCAATTCCTTTGCCCCCACACCAAAGCCAAGTCTTGCACCTGCCATTGAGCGTGATTTTGAAAATGTCTGCGTTACCAGAATATTATCGTACTTTCTAACAAGCGGCACAGCGCTTTCGTTCCCAAAGTCTATATAGGCTTCGTCAATCACAAAAAGGCTTTGTGGAGTTTCGCTTACTAACCTTTCGATTTCTTTAACCCCGATATACTTACCTGTCGGTGCATTGGGGTTTGCGATAAATACTACTGCTTTTAAATTTTTGTAAGCATCTAGGTTTATGTCCAAATTCTCGTCAAGAGGGATTTCCCTATAAGAAACCCCATGAAGGTTTGCAAAAACCTTGTAAAATCCGTATGTTATATCCGGGAAAACTGCCTCTCTGGCTTCGTCACAAAAAGCCATAAAAGCAAAATTCAAAATCTCATCCGAGCCGTTTGTGACCAAAACATTTTCAAAATCCACACCAAGGTTCTCTGCAATCAAGCCTGTCAGTTCTTTGCATTCAGGGTCAGGATAAAGCTGCAAATCTTTTGCCGCCTCGGCCACCAGCTGCAAAGCCTTTGGCGACGGCAAAAACGGGGACTCGTTGGTGTTAAGCTTTATTAAGTTTTTTATTCTGGGTTGCTCGCCCGGTGTATAAGGCTTAAGATTTTTAAGCCTCGAACTTAAAAATTTACTCATAAAATTCTCCTAAATTATTCCTCAAATCTGATTGTGGCACTTTTTGCGTGGGCGGTAAGACCCTCTTTTTTTGCAAATAAGTCTATATCCTTTGCCACGCGACTAAGGGCATCCTTGGTGTAGTATGTATACTGGGTCTTTTTTACAAAATCATCCACCGAAAGCGGGCTTGAAAATCTTGCTGTACCGCTTGTTGGAAGTGTATGATTTGCGCCCGAAAGGTAGTCTCCAAGTGCTTCGGGGCAGTGCCTTCCCATAAAGATTGACCCTGCATGGCGAATACCGTCAAGGTAGTCAAATGGGTTATCCACGCAAAGTTCCAAATGCTCGGGTGCAATCTCGTTTGCGATTTCTATCACTTTTTTAAGGTCATCGGCAACTATAATTTTCCCGTTATTATCAATGGACGCTCTTGCTATATCGCACCTTTCTAAGATTGGGATTTGTCTTTCCAGTTCCTCAGACACCTTGACAGCAAGCTCTAAGCTTTCTGTAACAAGCACAGCACTTGCCAGTTTGTCGTGCTCGGCCTGTGACAAAAGGTCTGCCGCAACATACGCGGGGTTACTTTTTCCGTCAGCTACCACCAGAATTTCGCTTGGTCCTGCAATCATATCAATCGAAACCTGACCAAAAACCTGTTTCTTTGCTTCTGCAACAAACGCATTGCCCGGTCCTACAATCTTATCTACTTTGGGTATACTCTCTGTCCCAAAAGCAAGTGCCGCAATGGCTTGCGCGCCTCCGACTTTGAATATCTTATCCACCCCTGCTATATTTGCCGCAGCTAAGATTGCCGGATTTATGCCGCCGTCTGCCATTGGCGGTGTAACCATAACTATCTCACGGCAGCCTGCAATTTTTGCCGGGATAGCATTCATCAAAACTGATGACGGATACGAAGCTGTCCCGCCGGGGACATAAAGTCCCGCCCGGTCGATTGGAATTATCTTTTGCCCAGTAACAATCCCAGCCTCGTCATTTATGATAAATCCGCTTCTTACCTGCTTTTCGTGAAACTTCCTTATATTTGCCGCAGCCTTTTTAAGTACACCAATAAACTCGGGTTCTACCTTGTTCACTGCAGCCTCAAGCTCCTCAGGGCTTACCAAAAGGCTTTCAAGCTTTGTCTTGTCAAACTTTTCAGAGTATTTTAAAAGGGCCTTGTCGCCATTTTCTTTTACATCATCAATAATTTCTTTTACCGTACCCACTACGTCAATTTCGGGTACAACGCGGGCAAAAATCTCGCTAGTCGCTACCTCGCCATATTTAAGTATCTTTATCATTTTTTCTGTTCCTCCAGCTGATTTCTCATACCGTCCAGAAGCTTTTCTATCTGGGCATTTTTAAACTTGTAGCTTGCTTTGTTTGCAATAAGCCTTGCACTTATCGGGACGATTGTTTCAAGTACCTCAAGCTGATTTTCCTTTAATGTTGTACCGGTCTCGACAATATCCACAATAACGTCTGAAAGTCCAAGTATCGGTGCAATTTCGATAGACCCATTAAGATGAATAATGTCAATATCCCGTCCCAAAGATTTGTAATAATCTTTCGCAATCTTGGTAAACTTTGTAGCAACGCGAAGAGGTCTTTTGCTTGGCTGTCTGAAGTCTGCTTTTCCTGCAACAGCCATACGGCATTTACCTATATCAAGGTCCAAAAGCTCGTATATATCGGGTCTATATTCAAGCAAAATGTCCTTGCCTGCAACGCCTATGTCTGCCGCGCCATGCTCTACATAAATCGCAACGTCCGACGGCTTAACCCAAAAATACCGTATCCCCAAATCAGTGTTTTCAAAAATCAGCTTTCGGTTGTTTTCTTTTATTGAAGGGCACTGAAACCCCGCCTTTTCAAACATTTCGTAAACCTTTTCGCCAAGTCTGCCTTTTGGCAAGGCTATATTAAGCATTGTCTTCAAGAATCGTCACCTTGCCTTTCTTAAGGTTTGCAATTTGTCTAAAGCGTATCTTGCCCGGGATACCCCTCTGAGCCATTACACTTTTGCCGGTTTTTCTGATTTTCTTTATCGCCTTGTCCACGTTTTCGACCGGCTCGTCCTTGTCATAAACCAACAACATATCCACGTCAAATCCAGCTTCCGTTTTTTCGGTCCAGTTGAGCATATCAAGATACACCGCAAAGCCAATTGCCCTTGAGCTTCGGCCAAGTTTTTTCATAAGTCTGTCGTACTGACCACCGGAAAGAACACCAGCTGGGATACCGTTTATAAATCCCTTAAATGCCACTCCGCTGTAATATTTCATATTATTAGCCACCGAAAAATCTATTCTTGCCTTTTTCTCTAAATCATTTGCACTAAGCAGCTTTGAAATCTCTTCCAGCTGAGTAAGTGCTGGTAGAAATCTTTCATCCTTTAAAAGTTCCTGAAGTCTAGGTATTACCGCCGTTGGATTTCCATAAATAGCCGAAAGCTCTGTCAGAATTTGTTTTTTGTCGTTTTCGATATTTTCTTTGTCGCATATATCCAAGATAGCCTGCAAATTTTTTTCGCCAAAAGCTGCAATCACACCCGTCTTACCCGAGTCAGATAACCCCGCAATTTCAAGCGCCTTTTCAATAATCTCCATATGCGAAATATCCAAAATATAATCCTTGTCGATACACTCAAGGCTTTTAGCCGCAAGAAGAACTACTTCGGCAATTGAATAATCGTCAATATCGCCGATGCACTCAAGCCCTACCTGCATAATTTCCTTTACCTGACCCGTATCACCTGATGTACGGTAAACATTTTCGTTATAATAAACCTTTTCAACATAGCCCTTTATATCCTTGCTGCTTTTTATAATAGAAAGAGTCACATCGGGTTTTAGCGCCATCAGTTTCCCGTCAGAATCGGTAAAGGTAATGATATTATCTGACACCAAAAAGTCTTTGTTTCTGACATAAAAATCATATTCCTCGAACTTACTCATTTTATATTTGGAAAACCCATAGCTTTGGTAAAGTGTTCTTAAATTAAATATCGCTTGTTCTTCCTTTTCAAATACCAAATCACTAAAGCTCATACCTAGTCCTCCATCTTGTCAAGTGCACGCCTATATCCGTCACTTCCATACACCAGGCACTTGTTTACGCGGCTTATTGTCGCGGTACTTGCACCCGTTATTCTAGAAATTTCAGCATAACTTTTGTTTTTGTTAAGCATTCGCGCAACCTCAAGACGCTGTGACATATCCTGAATTTCCTTTATGGTGCAAATATCCTCAAAAAAGCTTTTACATTCCTCTATGCACGAAAAGTTAAGTATTGTTTCAAACAATCTGTCAATCTCAGGCTTTTGAATTTTATTCATTTTCTCACATCCTAATCTAAATTACTTTACCATTTTACCACGTTAAAGCGCTAAAGTCAATCTTTTTTTTATATTTTTTTTAGAAAGTATTGATTTTTCACATCTTTTGTAGTATACTTAGTTTTGGTCTCGGAGAGGTGGTCGAGATGGTTTAAGGCGCAGCATTGGAAATGCTGTGAACGTTTATAGCGTTCCGTGGGTTCGAATCCCATCCTCTCCTCCAAAAAACTGAACAATTTGGCTTTAGACAGATTGTTCAGTTTATTTTTTTGCTACCTTGTGATTAAATCATTGACAATTAAAGAATAATAAGGTAATATATTTTCAGCACACCATGTGCTAAAAGGAGGGGTTTTGTGGCCGGTTCTTATGACAAGCTGATTTGCGACGAAATGTCCGAACAGATAATTGAAGCTACCGAAGAATTGACTTTGGTCGAAAAGGCGCATGATATAAACGTGCGCAAAGTTTTAAAGCGCCTTAGTATAACAAACCGCGTTTTTTACAATCGCTTTCACAACATCGACGAAGTTCTTGCTATAATTTCCGAAAGGTCGATTTTAAAAGTCAGGGACAGCTTGAGATTTCACTTTGATGAAAATCAGGACTTTTTCGAGCAGATAATGACAGAAGTCGAAAAAACCCTTATAATTTCTTACGAAACACGGATGAGCTTTGCCCACTATGTATTCGAAAATGATTCTGTTACCAACAGCAACTTCCAGTGGTGGATAACCGAAATCAAGAAGATACTTGATTATGCTATTGCTAAGGAATATATAAAAAAGGTTAACACCGATATGACAAGTTATGCAATCTGGTGTTTTATCCGTGGATTTAATACCGACGCCATCGGCAGAAAACTTTCGCTTGACGAAGCAATACTCCGCTACCGATACGGCTTTAAATTTATTCTAGATGGCCTCAAAAAATAATACGCTTTTTAAAATAGAGAGATTCTCTCTATTTTAAAAATATACAGCACACTGCGTGCTGAAACTCTTTTGACAGAAAGGAAATAGTTTATGTTTTTTATTAAAACACTTTATTGTCGCACATTTCAGGCGGCATTCAGGATGGCTTTGCCGTTTCTTCCGTACAGAGAACCAAAAATCGTAAGTTCCTGCACA
Organism: Clostridia bacterium; assembly: GCA_045591095.1. Taxonomy (GTDB): domain Bacteria; phylum Bacillota; class Clostridia; order Monoglobales; family Monoglobaceae; genus SIG440. The sequence continues at coordinate 29,374 of JAZNSF010000008.1, forward strand.
GACCTCGGCGAAATATTAAAGAAAGAAAGAGCGACTTCTGTGCTTGTTGTTACAGATAAAGGAATTATTGGCAGCGGATTGCTGGCACCTGTTGAAAACGCGTTAAAAGGCGCGCTTTTATATTCAGTTTACAGTGATACACTCCCAAATCCAACTGTTACAAACGTCGAAGATGCACTTAAAATGTACTACGAAAACAAATGCGACGCGATTGTAGCAATCGGGGGCGGCTCGGCTATGGACTGCGCAAAGGCGGTCGGAGTGCGCGTTGTATACCCCAAAAGAACAGTAAACCAGCTTGGCGGAAAACTAAAGGCATGGCGAAAGCTCCCTACTTTTATCGCTATCCCGACAACCGCGGGAACAGGAAGTGAAACAACGCTAGCCTCAATGATTACCGATTCTGAGACTCACCACAAATATGCGATAATGAGTTTCCCTTTAATTCCGCATTATGCGGTTTTGGATGCATCGCTTACATATTCTCTCCCCCCGCATCTTACAGCATCTACTGGCATGGACGCACTTACCCATGCAGTTGAAGCATATATTGGCCGCTCTACAACAAAGGAAACAAGGCGCCTTGCTTTGGACGCAACCAAGCTTGTGTTCGAAAATGTTTACAAAGCATATTCTGACGGAAAAAATCACGAAGCAAGAGAAAATATGCTCCATGCTTCATACAAGGCAGGCATCGCATTTTCAAAATCTTATGTAGGATACATCCACGCCCTTGCACATTCGCTCGGCGGACTTTACGGGACACCTCACGGTCTTGCCAACACGGTTATTATGCCGTATGTACTCGAGGCTTACGGCAAAAGGATATATAAAAAGCTTCACCAGCTTAGTGTTTCGGCAGGGATTTCTTTAAAGACAGACTCTTACAAGGTTGGTGCTAAAAAATTTATTGATAGAGTCAAGAAGCTTAATCAGGATATGTCTATCCCCGAAAAGCTATCGGGTATAAAAAAAGAAGATATTCCCAGTCTTTCAAAGCACGCCGAAAAGGAAGCAAATCCCCTTTATCCTGTGCCGAAGCTTATGACAAGAAAAGAGCTTGAAAACTTTTATTATAATTTCGCAGATTGGAGCAACTAAAATGACAAATGAACAAATCGGCGCCTTGCTTGAAAAGCAGAGAGCATATTTTAAAAGCGGAGCTACAATCCCCGTTAAATTCCGCATTAAACAGCTTAAAAAGCTTTATCAAGCCGTAAAAAAATATCAAAACGAAGTAAACGATGCACTGAAAGAAGACCTCGGGAAAAGCCATTTTGAAGGTTTTATGTGTGAAAGCGGTCTTGTGCTTTCGGAGATTTCGTATATGATTCGTCATGCAAAAAGATTTGCAAAAAGAAAAACAATTCCAACCCCCATTACCAACTTTGCATCGCACTGTTTCAAGCAGCCTGTACCTTATGGGAATACTCTTATTATGAGTCCCTGGAACTATCCTTTCCTTTTGACCATTGACCCGCTTGCAGACAGCATAGCAGCAGGCAACACAGCAATTGTCAAGCCAAGCGCATACTCAAGTGCAACAAGCAAAATTATAGAGAAAATTATAACCGAGTGTTTTTCGCCCGAATATGTTGCGGTCGTAACAGGCGGCAGAAGCGAAAACCAGGCGCTTTTGGAGCAGAAGTTTGATTTTGTCTTCTTTACAGGCAGTCAGGCGGTAGGGAAAGAGGTTCTTCGCAAAACTGCCGAGCATTTGACTCCCGCTGTTTTAGAGCTTGGCGGAAAAAGCCCCTGCATCGTGGACAAAAGTGCAAATATCAAACTTGCGGCAAAACGAATAGTCTTTGGGAAATACCTGAACTGCGGTCAGACTTGTGTTGCACCTGACTACATTCTTTGTGAAAGAAGCATAAAAGACAAGTTCGTCAGTGAAGTCGTAAAGCAAATCAAAAAACAATACGGCGAAAATCCTCTTGAAAACAAAGACTACGGCAAAATAATCAACGAAAAACATTTTGAAAGGCTTTTGGGCCTTATTGACAAAAGCAAAGTCGTCGTCGGCGGTGAAGCAAACAAAGAAACCCATCAGATTGCGCCAACCGTTATGGATAATGTAACCGAAAGTGATTTGGTCATGGGAGAAGAAATCTTTGGCCCTATCATGCCGATACTTACATTTGACAGCTTTGACTCGTTGATTAGCAAGCTTAAAGATAAAGAAAAGCCCCTTGCGCTATACCTCTTTTCAAGTGACAAAAATCATATTAAAAAGGTTACCAAAGAACTTTCTTACGGTGGCGGTTGTATAAACGACGTTGTGGTTCACCTTGCGACAAGCGAAATGGGGTTTGGCGGCGTTGGTGAAAGCGGCATGGGTTCGTATCATGGCAAAGACGGATTTGATGCTTTCTCGCACTATAAATCCGTTATGGACAAAAAAACATGGCTTGACCTTCCTATGCGCTATCAACCGTATAAAAACAGGCTTTACGAGATGCTTTTGCATATGTTTTTAAAATAAGCAAAATACCCTACTTTTATTTTAGACAAAAAACAAGGTCACTTAATGTGACCTTGTTTTTTTTGTTTAGTTTTTAGAAACCGTATCCAGCAAGGCTGTAATAAGCCATGTTTGTCTGTCTTACGTCAAGTCTTCCGAAACAAGCGCAAACAGGAACATTAGAAATTACATGGATAGCGTACTGACCAAAAGGAATCTGGAATTGTTCTTTGCCGATGGGCTTATCAAGTCTTAAGCATACAGTTCTTTCTGCATTAAGGTCAAGAGTAACGTTGTCATAAGCAGGCTTATCTTCAAACAAAAGCTTAATGCGGATTTTAGCATCCTTCTTGCCTACGTTTGTAATCATCAAAGCCTCATGGCCCTGGAATTCGGGGTTATCACCCTGAGGTGGCAAATCACCGTCACAAAATACCCAATTCTTTTTTCCGTTTTTCATAATTTTTTACTCCTTTACTATTTAACGTAGTTGAAAAGTTCTTCTTCGAACTCGGGGCAAAGTGGCTCGGGTCCGTTTTCTGTAATTACATAACATGTCTCAACACGAAGACCGTTGAGTGTGGGATGACCAAAGAAGCTTACGTCAACGTTAACGATCATGTTCTTCTCGAGTGCATCTTCACTGTTAGGGCCAAAGAATGGAGCCTCTGCTTCCATAAGACCCATTGTATGAGCAAATGGGCAAACTATGTACTTGAGGTATCCGCCCTTTTCGTAAAGAACTCTGCCTGCAGCATCGATTTCCTTACCGGTCTTGCCGATTCTGAGGTTGTCTTTTACATCACGCATAACCTCGATCATATCAACAAGGCACTTTCTCTGCTCGGGTGTGTATTCGCCGCTTACGGGAACGGTGTGCCCGAATGTTCCGGCATAACCGTTGATACGGGGGGCAATACCAAGCATTACCATTTCGCCGTTTTCCATAACTTTGTTTGTAGCTGTAGGAACAACCGCATTTGAACGAACACCACTGCCAACGATTGTCTGGTAAGCAAAACCATTTGCACCGTTTGCGCGGCAAACCGCTTCACCTGCTGCTGCAACTTCGTATTCCTTGTTGCCAGCCTTTACCTTTTCCATCATTGCTTTGTATGCATCGTAGCAAAGTCTTGTAGCAGTTCTTGCCTGCTCTACTTCCCAGTCGCTCTTTATGTATCTGAACTTGAGGTAATCATCTGTAAGGTCAACAACTTCACAGCCGTCAAAGCCCTTTACAAGGTCCTGATGAACTGCATAAGGCATATCGTTTGTACCTACAAGACCAACCTTCTTGATTGGGAATTTTTTGCTGAGCTCTGCAAAAAGCTCTTCAAATCCGATGATTGTTGCAAGAGGATATTCCTCGTCCGGAACCATGAACACCTTGAAGCATCTGGTGTCGTGGATAGCAGATGACTGCTTTGCAAAAGGTTCGCTCTCGGGTCCGCCAAGAAGCATTGCTGTACCATCTCTGCCGATAAGAACAGCACCCTTTTCGAACTGACCTACCCAGCCGGTAAGGTACCAGCCGTTAGCAACGTTAAGCTCGTCAAAGTAGATAACTGCGATATCAGTATCCTTCTCGTTAAGAAGCTTAACTACTTTATCAATTCTCTTTTTTGTTTCTTCCTGATTGTAGTATGACATTTTACACTTCTCCTTTTTAATTATCTGCATCCCACTCGAAGTCATCAAGCGGATACATTGGTCTTAATATATTTTTTAAATTTAATTTTTTCAGTTCCACACAGCTTGCGCCATCAGACAATGCAAAAATTTCTCTGTCTGCAAAAGGTTTAAGTTCTTCAAACAGATAGCCAAGCTTTACTACTACTATACTATAGCTAAGTAAATCCACATTTGCCTCGTCAAAATTTCGTTTTTCGATGAACGCGCTTCTCTTTTCGGTAAAGACTACATCAATATTACCGATACTAAAGCTAAGGCTTCTCCCGATAAGCTCCTTACTCCAGCCTAAGATATTCCCATGTGATAAGATTTTTGCATCTACATTGAATTTTTCCAAAAATACAGTTTCGCCATCGGCCTTGTCCCAAAACTTTTCAACAAGCTCGTAGTCGGTGATGCCTGCAATACATGTTTTTTTGTCCACCTGTTTATTTAAGAAGAGTCTTAGTATCTCGGTGCTTTCGCCCTCGGCGCCGGCGGTGGTGTTGTCACCGCTGTCTGTAATAAATATCCGGTTTTCTGTGCCTTTTAATGCACGGTCTATACATTCTTCAGGCTCTTCAGCTTCTATTTTAAACTTATACATATCGCGGGTTTTCCAAAGCTTGTTGGCAAGGTCTTTTGCGATTTTCTTAGCCGTATCCTTGTCTTTAGAACAAACTACGGTTGATGCGCTTGTATTTTTTGCATCTATCCAGCAATGACCTAGGAATATGTTTGCCGAATAAACATCCTCCCTTTTTTCAAGAGCACGGGTTTCTTCTATAATGCTCTTTAGTGGTTCTTCGCCGGTAAGCAATGTATCATTTTTCAAAAGGAATGGTACCCTTTGTGTGTACATATAAGGTCTTTTTCCGGTTTTAAGAGCTTCAATCAAAGCATTTGCCGCTCTCGTCTGGCTGTCAACCTGATCGGTATGAGGAATGGTCTTAAATCCTGCCACGATGTCAGCATACTGGCTAAGCTCGTCAGTAACGTTTGCGTGAGCATCAAAGGTAAGAGAAATCACACAGTCTTTTGAAACAATCTTGCGGATTTCTTTTAAGAGATACAGCTCGCCGCTCCCAATATTTTCAACCTCCATACTGCCATGGAAGAATATGTAAACGCCGTCAGCATCAGCATTAGCCTTTACTGTTTCCAGAATCTGATCAATGTAATAAAAGTAAACCTCTTCTTCTACAGTAGCAGAAGGAAGTGCCACTGCATAAACCGATGGGATTACCCTAAATCCTTCCTTTTCGAATATATCCTTTACAACCAGCTTTTTGAATATATCTTCACCCTTAAAATATTCAAAATCATATTTTTGAGGATGTAATTTCGCCCGGCTGTTTGATTCGCATTGAAATGATGCGCAAATTATTTTCATAACTTTCACCTCTCCCTATTTAATTATACCATTTTAATTTCCTATTTCAAGGTATAAAATAAAAGGAATAGTGTAAAAAATAAAAGTAATTATTTCTTGTTGACTTTTTTAGCTTCTTGTGATAATTTTAAAATGCGAGGTGATAAATTCATGAAAAAATACTATACTTATACCGTAAAACGGCTTGTTATAGTTCAGCATCTTGTTACAATAGAATATTTTGAGACAGATTCCCACTTTTCGTATCCCGAAGAGTCCCACGATTTTTATGAATTTGTATTTGTAGAAAACGGCCGCATCTTCTTTAACTCGGAGGATACAGATTTTGAGCTTAACAGAAACGAGTTATTCCTTATCCCGCCTCACACTCCCCACACATGTTTTACAAAAAATGGCGAAAAAGCAACCGTTATCATTGTCTGCTTTAAATCAAAGTCTTCTATTTTGTCCATTTTAAAAGGCACGCATTTTATAGAAAACGATATTAAGGATTTGATAAAAAAGATTTTTAAAGAGGCTAAGGAAACCTTCGTTTTTCCATTTAATGAAAAGCTGACCTTAAATTCAAATTCAAGGCTTGGTTCCCAGCAGCTTATCGAAAACTACATCGAAGAGGTCTTGATTAAGCTTATTCAGGCGGGGACTTACGACAATCAGTCAATCCAGGTAGTTGCCGATCCAGCTTCTCTCAAGAATTCGATAGTTGATGATATTATAAAGATTTTAAAAGACAGCATCTATTCTAAAATCACTCTGGACGATATATGTAATACTATGCTTTACAGCAAGACTTTTTTAAACGGGATATTCAAAGAATTAACCGGCAGCACGATTATGCAGTATTATCAAAAGTTAAAGATTAAAGAGGCAAGGCATCTGCTTGACAAGGGAAAGAGCATCGCCGAAATATCTTACAGGCTGAATTACGAAAGCCCGCAATATTTTGCCAAGGTTTTCAGAAAATACTTTGACAAAACTCCAAGTGATTACAAAATCCACAAAAACAATTCATCACCTAAAAAAAATAATGCCGGCCCACAATGACCGGCATTATTTTTTAACTTAAAAAGTTTTTGACATTTTCAGTAATCATTGAATCATATACTTCTTCGCTGATACCGTTTTCTAAAGACATGTACTTAACAGCTCTTAAAAGATGAGCATAGCCACAGCCACCGTATTTCTTCCACATAGTTTTGAGGCAGATGTCATTACAAAGAAGAATTTTATCCTGATAACCTCTGTCAATAAGGTCTTTTAAAACCTTGATTCTTTCAAGGTCATATGCAAAGCGAAGGTCTTCAGAAACATAAAATTCCTTGCCGAAGTCATCAAACTCTACATACACGCCTCTGTCCAAAAGTCCCATAATATAATCAGGGCGAAGCAGCACGTCAACATGGTCGATACAGATTTTTTCAGGTGACATACCCTCTGTAGTAAGGATGTCAATTATCTCAAATCCTCTGTCTGCATATAAATCCGTGTGAACATGAACGCCCTTTCCAGTTTCGCTTGCAACGATACCTGCCGCTTTCAGCACCTTTTTTTCATCATCACTGATAACTGCACTGGTACCGATTTCGCCGATTACGCCGGCCTTTATGCCTGTATCGCCTACTCCAACAAGAATATCCCTTCTCATTTCGTCTGCCAAAGTTTCAACGCTGGCATCCTTTACATAAGGGAAGTGTGCCTTGTGATAATAGTGTCCGCAGCCCATAACAATATTTACGCCGGTCCTCTCAGAAATCTCTTTAAGAGCAAGCGGGTCGCGGCCGATTTCATCAAGAGTAACATCGACGATTGTCTGTCCGCCCCATTTCTTAAATTCGTTTACCTCGTCGATAGCATCTTCGAGACCCTCTAAAACCGAATTATCCCAAATTGCATAGGGGTCACAAAATACCTCACCACGATTGTTGAAGGTTACTTTTTCATAAAAAACAGGCGGCTCATTTCCGGTAATATCCACGCACTTCTTCATATTGATAAATATATGCTCGTGGGAAGATGTAATACCTAACTTATCTTTACTTATTTCGCCTAAAACAGTTGTAACCATAGAGTACTTCCTCCTTAACAGATTTCTGTATCGCCTTTTTCCTTTATGTATTTCTTTAAGATTTCATTGGTCTCGAGCTTAGCATCACCAACAGTGCTTGAACAAAAAACAACTCCCTCAATCTTCTTTTCGGTAAGCATATCAAAATAATTCTTTAATTGTTTTTCAAAAAGCTCTGTATCCATTGGTGTAACCGCTCCGCCTGAATAATCCATAAGATAAATGCCAAGCATCACGGGCTTGTCTTTTGTAATTTCAAAAAGTTTTTTTGTATACTCGTGCATATTAACGATATCATTACATTCCCAAATCCAGAATGTCACACCGTCAAAGCAGTCCATGTATTTTTCGAGGTCCAAATCAAGCTGATTGTTGTAAAGCACACACCAAAAATCAAGTCCTTTTTCGTTAAGTGCCTTTTTGATTTTTTTAAGAACCTCGGGCGAGAACCTTTCCATTCTTGCTTCCGAGAAAAAATCATCCACAACACCACCGGTTATATTAGATGTTTCAGGAAGAACATTCAGAATATCCTGGGCATTACCAAGCTCAGCTTCCGGAAGCGGAGTGCTTGCATCACCAATAACTGACCACTTTATCTCCTTAAGAGGCAAAAGTCTTTTTGCAATGTCAGTAAACGGAGGCTGGATGTTTCCGCCATAAGACACCATAAAAGCATTTCTTATGCCATATTCCTCCGCGAACTGTTCGGGGGTCATTTTGCAGTCCATATTCGAAATTTTATTATGAGAGCCTTCAAGATGTCCCCAGTTCCATAATTTGTCAATTAATTTTGCCATATCATAAACCTCACTGCTTTTCTTCTCAAAGATTAGAATGTATAACCCTCAACACTGTAATATGACATATTGGTCTGTCTTACGTCAAGTCTTCCAAAGCAAGCACAAATGGGGGTATCACTCTTTACCCAAAGTGTGTACTGAACAGCTTCGCCAAGCTTGAAGCCGTTTTCGCCAACTAACTTATCAAGTCTTACGCAGGTTGTTCTCATAGGATCAATCTCATACATTATACCGGTCTCGGGTTCTCTGTCCTCAAAAACAAATACAAGCTCAACAGTTGCTTTTTTGTCGTCGTTGAGGTTTGTCATCATAAGAGCCTCGTGGCCTTCAAATTCGGGGTTATCACCTGCGGGGGGAAGATATCCGTCACAAAATACCCAATTCTTCTTTCCTTTTTTCATAATTAACACCTTAACCTTTCTTTTTCTAAAATTTTAATGCATTGCCGAAAAATTTATATTATAAAAATTCCGGCAATGCTTTAGGTTTTATTTTAAAAATTCTTATTTAAAAATTTGGGGAAGAGCTGTATCGTTATATTTGGTCATACGTTTTGCACCGTCTTTTGTGATGAGGTAGCAGTCTTCGATACGGAATGAACCCCATTCCATACCCTTAAAGTATGCGTCGATACAGATAGCCATATTTTCTTCGATTACTCTCTTATTGCCAACAGTAAATGTCGGAGCTTCGCACTCAAGCATACCTGTGCTGTGGAGGCTTCCATAAGGACAGTAATCAATGTAGCCGTACTTTGTAAGATACTCAGTGTAAGCGTTGAGAACTATGTCACAAGGCGTACCTGCAGTCATTTTTGCTGAAGCATAGTTAAGTGCCTCGTATGCGCACATAACAGCATCCTTTATCTTCTGGGGAACTTCGCCAAGTACAAGTGGGCTGCAGATAATGCCGTTGTAGCCTTCGTAAGAAACACCTGCAGCAAGGTTGATAATTTCGCTTTCGCCAATCTCGCGAAGTGTGTTTCTGCACATGCTTATGTAAGAATTCTTAGGACCGGTAGCTACCATCGGAGCAAATGACTGAACGTAACTCTCTGCGCCAAGGCTCATCATTTCAGCCTCAAACATACCTTCGATATGTCTTTCGGTCATGCCTACTTCGATTTTGGGAACAACGTTTTCAAACATCTTTGTTGCCATATCCCAGTTTGTCTTAAGGATTTCGATTTCAGCAGCGCTCTTTATAATTCTCTGCTCGTAGTGAACATCATCAAAGTCAACAACTTCAACACCTGCAAAAACCTTTTTGAGCTTATTCATAATGATTGATGGGAAAATAAGTCTTCCGATGAAACCGATTTTCTTTATGCTTGGGTGTTCAGCCTTTACCTGCTCGAAAAGTTCAACGAAGTCAAGCTGACCCTCTGTGTCATACTCAAAACCACTTACTTCACCAATTTCGGGTAGAATTGCAATACGGCTTCCGGGAAGTGCATTTTGTACTTCGCAGTAGTCAAAAGACGCCTGCCCGCTGCATACAACAACCTGACCATCCTTAGGGATGATGATTGCCGAGCTTTCGTTAACCGGAGCAAATCCGCAATAGTATCTTACGATACCGATTTCCAGAAGGTTTGAAAAACCAACCAAAAGGTCAACGCCGTGCTCTTCCATCTTTGCACGAATCTTATTAATTCTTTCTACATACTCTCTTCCTTCAATTTTGGGGTAGTTCATAAAAGTTTCTCCTTTATTAATTATAATATTTTTTCAAAAGCACTCTTTGCTTTTAATAATTTGTAAATTTAATCATTCTCCGCTTCTTGGGTTGTACTGACGTTTTATGCTCCTGAGTTTTAAAAGCCTTGCAGTTTCCTCCAGTCGTTTGAAAGCTTTGTTTTTTGCATCGTACTTTTCGCCGCAGATACACTCTGCATAAAACGAATATGTGCTGACCTGACTTGAAACTATTCCAAAGATAGGCATCTGGCATTTTTTGCAAATATGTACACCGTTTTTCTTATCGGTCATACAACCAAGCCTCTTCAAAGAACTTACGGTGCTGTCCGGTCTTGCAATTTCCAGACTCCAGCGGTTGCCACAAAGGCAATCTGCTTCTATAGCAATATATCTGTATCCGCTTTTATTTATGCTTCCAATTATTTTTTGACAGTTCTCGCAAAAAATCAAGCTCCCGCCTTTTGACAAAAGTTTAAGTCCACTTAACTTGTAGGTTGTTTTCATCGCTATTTAGCGGTTGAAATGCTCTTTTCCTTAAGCACAACGTCGTGAGCACCGCCCTCGACAATACTTGTTGCCGAAACAAGTGTCATCTTTGCCTTTTCCTGAAGTTCGGGGATAGAAAGCGCACCGCAGTTACACATAGTAGACTTAACCTTATTTAACGTAAGTGCCACATTATCCTTAAGACTTCCTGCATAAGGAACGTAGGAGTCAACGCCTTCTTCAAACGACAGCTTCTGTGCGCCGCCCATATCGTATCTTTGCCAGTTTCTTGCTCTTGCCGAGCCTTCGCCCCAGTATTCCTTCATGTAGTTGCCGTTTACGGAAACCTTGTTTGAAGGGCTTTCGTCAAATCTTGCAAAGTATCTGCCAAGCATAACAAAGTCAGATCCCATAGCAAGAGCGAGTGTGATGTGATAGTCATGAACTATACCGCCGTCTGAACAGATGGGGATATAAATACCTGTCTTTTCGAAGTATTCGTTACGGGCCGCAGCAACCTCCTGAACAGCAGTTGCCTGACCACGACCGATACCCTTTTGCTCACGGGTAATACAAATCGAGCCACCACCGATACCAATTTTGATAAAGTCTGCACCGGCTTCTGCCAAAAACATAAATCCTTCACGGTCAACCACGTTTCCGGCACCAACCTTTACTGTGTTGCCGTACTTGTCACGGATGAACTTTATTGTCCGTGACTGCCATTCTGAAAAGCCTTCAGATGAGTCAATACAAAGAACATCAGCACCAGCTTCAATCAAAGCAGGGACTCTTTGTTCGTAGTCACGGGTGTTTATGCCCGCACCAACAACGTATCTTTTGGAAGCATCCAAAAGCTCGTCGGGGTTTTCCTTATGTGCATCGTAGTCTTTACGGAATACAAAGGCAACCAATCTTTGATTTTTGTCAACAATGGGAAGCGAATTAAGCTTGTTATCCCATATTATATCATTAGCTTCCTTCAGGCTTGTCCCCTCGGGAGCATATATAAGCTTTGAAAAAGGCGTCATAAAGTCCTGAACCTTTGTGCTGTAGTCCATACGGCTTACGCGGTAATCACGAGGCGTAACAATTCCAAGCAATACACCCTCGGAAGTGCCGTCCTCGGTAACAGCCACGGTATTATGCCCTGTTCTTGCACGAAGCTCCAAAAGCTCGGTAAGAGTCTGGTCAGGTCTTATGTTGGAATCACTTGCAACAAAGCCTGCCTTGTGGTTTTTAACACGTCTTACCATAGCTGCCTCGTCCTCGATTGTCTGTGAGCCATAAATAAACGACACACCGCCCTCTTTAGCAAGTGCAACTGCCAATTTTTCGCCCGAAACCGATTGCATAATAGCCGAAACCATTGGGATATTCATCGAGATTTCAGGTTCCTCGCCTTTCTTAAATTTAACAAGAGGGGTCTTAAGACTTACATTGCTTGTCATGCACTCTGATGACGAATATCCTGGAACAAGCAGATATTCACTGAATGTATGGGAAGGTTCATTAAAGTAATATGCCATTTTCAAATTCTCCTATTCCTGTATTTACTGTTCCAAAATATTATATACTATTTCGGCATAAAAATCAAGCAAATACTTAATTTTTTATGTGTTTATTATAATTTTCATTAAAAATCGGCATTAAAATCAATGCACACCGTATCATACCCCGAAAATGTATCCTTTATCATCTCGGTCCATCTTTCTATGCTGACCGTTCCATCCCTGGAAGCGACACCGTGCAAAGCTGCTAAGTCGCTATTATATTCCTTTAGCCTATATACCGAAAATTTGGTGAAGCTCTGGTCATAATGAGTAACAATCGGCACAAACGAATAATCGTGAATATACACTCTTTCGCCATTGAATTTAAGCTCTACCTCGGCCATAGCACCTAAAAGGTTTCTTGCCTCCAACTGCCTTGAAACAAAATTCCCAAGCGAATAATATACAAGCATTTCGTTTCCGTTCTCAGCTTTATACCATTCCACCGGCTCGATTACGTGTGGGTGTGAGCCGAGAATCAGGTCAACACCCAAAGTACACATAAACTCGCACAGTCTTTTTTGTTCGGCATCGGGTTTACTTGAATATTCTGTCCCCCAATGCATAAAGGCAATCGTAAAATCCGCATTAGCTTCTGCATACAGGACATCCTTTTCGATTTTTTCGTCGTCTATATAATTTACCAGATACTCCTTTTCCTTTGGCAAAACTATGCCGTTTGTCCCATAAGTATAGTTGAGAAGAGCAAGCTTTGCGCCCTTAACATCTTTTATCTTGACAGTCTGTTTTTCTTCCTCATTTCTATTTATCCCAAGTACAGTCGTCTCGGGATATTCTTCCCAGAACTCAAGAGTTTTTTCAACTCCTTGGGACATTCTGTCAAGAACGTGATTAGACGCATGAAGAATAACGTCAAAGCCCTCATTTACCAATGTTTTCCCCATATCCGACGGTGAATTGAACATAGGGTATCCGGAGTACGAGGTTTCCGCCCCGCCAAAAATGGTTTCCTGACCAATTACGGCTAAATCCGCCTCTTTAATCTCTGGCTGAAGCTTTTCAAACAGATGCGAATAATCATAGCTTCCGTCCGGTCTTTTGCCGCTGTTTACAACCGGCATATGCAAAAGATTGTCGCCAAGCGCCAAAACTGTAATTGTTTCGTTTACCGTTTTTTCGGGGGTATAGGCAGGCACTTTGGGGTCATTGCTGCAGGCTGTTACAAAAAACGTCAAAAGAAGTACTGCAAAAATCCATTTTCCTATTCTCATGACACTATCTCCTTTTAGTGACATTCTACTACTAACAAGTGCAAATTGCAAGAGTGTCTCCTGTTTTTTTACAACGATTTGACATTTTTCGCGTCTAGTGATATACTCATACTCGGAATTTTATTAAGTGGGAGAAGCTTATGACATTTATAAAGAAAAATCCGGTTATGTTTATCGCACTTTGCGCTGCCCTTATATCCGCAATATTTGTGCCGCCGGATATAGAATATTTAAACTATTTTGCCCTCAAAACTCTTTGCTCGTTGTTTGCTACTTTGGCGGTGGTGTGCGCGCTTAAAAATATATACTTTTTCAGGATTATCTCATCAAAAATCGTTTCGGTTTTCACCACAAACCGCTCGGCAATTACGGCACTTGTCTACATAACCTTTATCGGCTCGATGCTTATTGCAAACGATATGGCGCTTATTACATTTTTGCCGCTCGGGTTTTATGTAATCACTTCTACCGACAACCACAAGCACCTTGCCTTTACCTTTGTTATGCAAAACATCGCAGCAAACCTCGGAGGGATGCTTACACCTTTTGGAAATCCCCAAAACCTTTATCTTTATAACTTTTTTGAAATTCCAAATATTGAATTTTTAAAGATAATGCTGCTCCCGTTTTTGATATCGGTGACACTGATTACCATATGCTGTATGTTTATCAGGCCCGAGCCTCTCACCATCGCACGCAGCTATGACGCCGAGCTTAATCCGCGTCTTACTGCGCTTTACGGGGCGCTCTTCGTTCTTTCAATTATTATAGTTTTTAATCTTATCCCCTACTACGTCGGGCTTATAATAATTGTAGCAGTTTTATTTATAGTTGATAGAAGCGCTCTCAAAGCTGTGGACTATCCGCTTCTTATTACATTCTCGGCATTTTTTGTATTTTCGGGAAATGTCGCACGTATCCCGGAAGTGCAAAACCTGATAGGCGGACTTGTTAACAAGCACACCCTTTTGGTTGGAACTTTGTCCTGTCAGATTATAAGTAATGTACCAAGCGCAATACTTCTTTCGCACTTTACCGAGAACTATCAAAAGCTTTTGGTCGCAGTCAATATAGGTGGTGCGGGGACTTTGATTTCGTCGCTTGCAAGCCTTATTACATTCAGGGAATACCTCAAAAATGACCCAGATCATATAAAATCTTATCTTCTTAAGTTTAGTGCATATAACTTTGGATTTTTGATTATTCTTTTGGTCGCAATGGGGCTTGTCCTTGGTTTTTAATCTAAAATAAAACAAACTCCCTCTAAGGCAGCAATCACTGTCTTGGGGAGTTTTTCTTTACTTTGTTTCGGGCGCTTCTTCAAGTTTTTTCTCAAAATACTCTTCAATCACTTCTACAAGCTCATACTTTTTAATCATTTTCTCATTATTCTTAGTGCTTTCATATTCCACCACCGAAAGCCAGTAAAGCTCGATGTCTTCCGAAAGCTTCAATTTTTCAGAAAATCCTGGAATTTTGCTTATCTCCACCGAACTTTTTGTCAAAGCAGGGAAGCCTTCTTCAATAATTTTCTTATAGCTTTTGTCTACTATATACCCTGGGCAATTGTTTGCCACAAGCTCCACCTGAAGCTTTTGAACAATAGCATCTGTTTCGGGATTATACTTAGGGTCTTCAATGTCAGCTGCATATGGTATAAATTGTATATCCACAGAGTCATTTCCATTAATATCGTAACACTGGCTCTTTATTTCCTCAGTAAGTATTTCGGCGCTTTGAGCGGGCAACCCCTGGCACGTGAACGCAGATATCTGTAAATCATATTTAGTGTGCGTTGCAAGGCTAATTACCTCTGCTATGACAACTACCAAAGCAATAACAATCAAAAAGGTAGTCTTTCTGTAATACTCCCAAAAATGCTTGATTCTTTCTTTTGGTGGCAGTGCCTTTATCTGTTCTTTTGCTCTTTTTGCTTCAGCATCCAATTGTATCTTCTCCTTTCAACCGCTTTAAACTAACTCCGCAATGTCAAAAATAAGTCTTTCGGTCTTTTCCCAGCCAAGGCACGGGTCTGTAATGGATTTTCCGTAAACGCACTCGCCAATTTTCTGAGCTCCGTCTTCAATATAACTTTCTATCATAAATCCTTTAACCAGTTTTTTTATCTCGGCATGGTGTCTTGTGCTGTGAAGAACTTCTTTTACGATTCTCACTTGCTCGAGGGGCTTCTTTCCTGAATTTGCATGGTTTGTGTCAACTATAACCGCGGGGTTTAAAAGCGCGCTGTTTTTATAAGCCTCGCACAAATTAAGTAAATCCTCATAGTGATAGTTTGGCATAGACTGTCCGTGCTTATTTACATAACCGCGAAGTATTGCATGCGCCAAAGGATTACCCTCTGACTCTACTTCCCAGCCACGGTAAATAAACGTATGTCCATGCTGCGCTGCCGTTATGGAATTCATCATAACCGAAATGTCGCCACTGGTCGGATTTTTCATTCCTACCGGTAGGTCCAGTCCACTTGCAGTAAGACGATGCTGCTGATTTTCAACCGACCTTGCACCCACTGCAACGTATGCCAAAATATCGCTTAAGTACCTATGATTTTCGGGATAAAGCATCTCGTCCGCACAGGAAAATCCCGTTTCCGAAAGCGCCCGCATATGCATCTGGCGTATCGCAACAATTCCCTTATACATATCCGGTTTTTCGGTTGGGTCCGGCTGATGCAGCATACCCTTGTAGCCATCTCCGGTCGTCCGTGGCTTATTTGTATAAATTCTTGGAATGATAAACACTTTATCGCTTACCTTTTCCTGTACCTTTCTCAGTCTTGATATGTAATCAATTACGCTGTCCTCGTGGTCAGCCGAGCAAGGCCCTATCACAAGAACTATCTTTTGTGATTTGCCTGAAAAAATGTCACTGATTTCCGCTGCTCTTTCCTTAACAATCCTTTCAAGAGAAGCGGAAAGTGGATATCTTTCCTTTACTTCCTGCGGGATTGGCAGTTTCTTTTCGAAAATCATTCTCATAATGTAATTCCTCACTTTCTACCTTTCAATAATACTACACTTTGGTCAAACAGTCAAGAATTTTGCCTATGCATATTATATTTTACAAAAATTTCTTTTTTGTTTAAGTGCGAATATTTATTTAAGTTTTAAGGCAAAATACCTATGAAAATAAACATCAAAATAAAAAAGGAGTTATCAAGAATGAATGTCATAGCTTTAATCTTGGTTATAATCGGTGCGATTAACTGGGGAAGCATAGGCCTTTTTGGAGTGGATTTGGTAGCCATGATATTTGGCGGTCAGCTTTCCTTAATGAGCCGCATCATATTTACCATCGTAGGTCTTGCAGGTCTGTGGTCCATTTCCTTCTTCTTTAAGGATTCGCCGATTATTGACAAGGAATAATCCAAAAAATTCATTTATAAATTGAGAGATAAAAAGTGAAGACTTTTTATCTCTCAATTTTTTTATTAAAATTTTATCGCCAGCAGATGAGTCCGTTTTCATCCAGTATCTTAAAAAACATCGAAAGCCGTGCATATAGCGGCTCGGCACCCTCGCCAAACTTTGCCGAAACCATTTCTCCAAGCTCGAATATACTTCTCTCGCCAGACATTTCCCTGAACACAAAGCTACCTATATCATCAAGCTTAATGTGGCTTATTTCAGGTCTTTTAAAAAATTTCTGTGCAATCCGATCAAAAACGCCTTTGTGCTCGATAATCAAAGTTACAATGCCGTCATCGAAGTTTGTTTCCCAATTCAAATCATTTCGTGGACAAGGGATTTTTTCCAGATAATTCTCAGACAGTTTCCCTCGTTTTTTCATTATGCATCTTCGCCCCAGTCATTTTGTTTTTTCCAAACCGAAAACTTTAAGAGACAGATAATAATAAGTGCAAATACCACCACGCCGCCAATATTCTGAGCAAAACTCGGAAGATTCAGCTTAGAAGATACGTCAAGCACCTTATCAAGTCCAAAAATAGCCAAAACTGCAAGTATGATGCCAACTATTCCTTCTCCTGCAATCATGCCCGAGCAAAAGAGAATCCCATCGTTTACCATAGCGGTCTTTCTCTTTTCGCTCGTTTTAACCTTTTCTACAAACCAGCGCACAAGACCACCAACCATTATGCACGCATTTAAGTGCACGGGCAAGTATACGCCTATAGCAAAGGGAAGTACCGGAACACCTAAGATTTCCACTATAACAGCAATAAAGATTCCAACAAACACAAGGCCCCAAGGGAGGTTTGCATCCATAACGCCCTCTATTATCATCTTCATAAGTGTCGCCTGAGGAGCAGCAAGCTCGTCCGAGCCAAAGCCCCAAGCAGTGTCCAAAAGGTACAGCGTTCCGCCGATAGCAAGAGCCGCCGCAACTACACCGATAATCTCTGCTATTTGTTGTTTTTTTGGTGTAGCACCAAGTATATAGCCGGTCTTAAGATCCTGAGAAGTATCCCCGGCAATTGCCGAAATAATACAGATTATCGAGCCTATCGAAATCGCGCCTTTCATTCCATGTGCACCGCCGTCACCGGTCAGTTTAAGAACTAATGTTGCAATAAGAAGCGTCGCTATTGCCATCCCTGATACCGGGTTGTTGCTGCTTCCTACCATTCCTACCATTCGGGAAGAAACCGTTGCAAAAAAGAATCCGAAAACTACAACAACCACAGCGCCGATAGGCGAAACCGGAACAGCCGGAACAAGCCAGATGATTAGCGTCAGTATTACAATCATCAAAAGCACGGTCTTTATGTTTAAGTCCTTCTCGGTACGAAGGTCGGCGCCAGAACCTGATGCCGAAACTCCTTTCATAGCGCCGGCAAATGTACGCACAATCAACGGGAGTGATTTTACAAGGCTTATAATGCCCCCTGCCGCCAAAGCGCCTGCGCCTATATATCTGATGTAAGTACTCCATATAGCGCTTGCTCCACCGCTTTGATAAACCTCACCAACTGTTACGGTTACCGGATAAAGAATTGTTCCTTTGCCAAAAAGAACAATCAAAGGTATAATTACCATCCAGCTTAACACGCCACCGGCAAACATATACGACGAAATTTTAGGTCCGCAGATATATCCTACACTCAAAACAGCAGGATAAATTTGAGTCCCTATCTCTCCGGCATAACCCTTTATACGAAGAGAAATTTCTCCGGGTACTGCTTTAATACCATCAATAATCAGCTTGAAAAGCGCCGCAAATCCCATTCCGGCAAAAACTGTCGAGGCGCCCTTGCCGCCCTTTTCGCCAGCCAAAAGTACTTCAGCGCAGGCTGTCCCCTCGGGATATGGTAAAATGCCGTGTTCTTTTACAATTAGTGCGTTTCTTAAGGGCACCATAAAAAATACACCCAAAAGACCACCAATAAGTGAAATCAATGTGATTTCTAAAATTCCGGGTTTTTCCATTATGCCTTCGGCTGCCCAGAGAAATAGTGCCGGAAGTGTAAAGATTGCACCAGCAGCCAAAGATTCTCCTGCCGAGCCAGTGGTCTGAACAATGTTACTTTCCAGAATCGAGTTCTTTTTAAGAAGCACCCTGATAACTCCCATAGAAATAACAGCTGCAGGTATGGACGCAGAAACTGTCATACCAACCCTCAGCCCTAAGTATGCGTTAGCAGCACCAAATACTACTGCCAGGATGATACCCATAACAAGTGAAGTCCATGTAAGTTCGGATGTAAGCTTGTCTGCAGGTATATAAGGTTTAAATTCATTGTTGTTTTTCATAATTTCACTCCTTATCATTATGGTATTATTAAAACATATTTATTCTTCCACGTCAAGCTTAAAAAAACCCTAAATTCTCTAATTTTTGGATGCTTCTAAAAATCCTGCCGTTTTTTTCAAAAAAGACTTGCATAATTTTTGTTTTTATGTTATTATACTTGAGTCTTGTGTGATTCTTATTACACTAAAAATGCGGATATGGCGGAATTGGCAGACGCGCATGGTTCCGGTAACGCCACCTCGGTGATCAAATAGGTTAAACCGGATTTATCCGTTTAATATGTGAGGATTAAGCACTTTTGCTCCTCCTCGGGTTACCTCTCCCGTGTAAAAATTAAGGGGTAAAAACTTAATATGCGGATATGGCGGAATTGGCAGACGCGCATGGTTCAGGTCCATGTGAAAGCGATTTCATGCAGGTTCAAGTCCGTGAACCCTTTTTAAGGGAGTAATCAAAAAACGGCTTGTGTAAATGCTAACAACTTAAAATTT
>JAZNSF010000009.1:0-2093 GCA_045591095.1 Clostridia bacterium
TATCGCTCTTAATTTGGCACTGTGTGCTCTCATGTTATTACTTAGTTCTTTTTCCCCTGAGATAATAGGTTTTTTTGTAAGAATTTTCACCTTTGGGGTGTTCCCGCATACACAAACCGGAAAATCCTTTGGACAAGTGCACCCCGATGCCAGGCTTTGAAATGTTTGTTTTACTATCCTGTCCTCAAGCGAATGGAATGTTATAATCGAAAGCACTCCGCCAGAGGATAAAACATCCACAAAAGCTTTTATCGCTTTTTGCAAGATTCCAAGCTCGTTGTTTACTTCAATCCTTATTGCCTGAAAAGTCCTTTTTGCCGGATGTTTATCCGCAAATCTTGCCTTCACAGGTATCGCGCTTTTTATTATTTCGCAAAGCTCAAATGTTGTCTCGATTGCTTTGTTTTCTCTGTGCGCAACAATCGCTTTTGAAATCTTCCTTGCAAATCGTTCCTCGCCATAATCAAAAATTATCCGCACTAAGTCTTCCTCGCTGTAGGTATTTACTACCTCGTATGCGCTTAAAGCATCGCTTTGGTTCATCCGCATATCAAGCCTTGCATCCATGTTGTAGCTAAATCCCCGCTCGGCTGTATCAAGCTGTGGCGACGAAACTCCAAGGTCAAGGATTGCTCCGTCTATTTTTTCTATTCCAAGGCTATTTAAGACTTCTTTTACATTGCAAAAGTTATTGTGAACAATGGTTACTCTGCCAGCAAACTCCTCGAGTCTTTTTGTCGCGGCATTAATCGCCGTCATATCACGGTCAATCCCGATTAATCGTCCATCCTGCGCTAATCTAGAGCAAATAAGAGCCGAATGTCCTCCGCCGCCTAAGGTTCCGTCAACATAAATGCCGCTTGGGTTTACGCTAAGCAAGTTTACACTTTCTTCAAGCAATACCGAGATGTGCTTAAACTCCGTACTCATAGTCCAAGCCGCTCCATAGCATCTGCAATCTCGGCAGATTCAAAGGATGAATCCGAAATGTACTTGGTCCAAGCTTCCTTATCCCAGATTTCGGCACGATTGGAGTTGCCTATAATAACAAGTTCTTTCTTAAGTCCTGCATATTCTCTGAACACAGGTGGTATAACCACACGTCCTTGCGAATCAATCTCGCATTCCGAAGCGCCGCTGAAGAAAAATCTCCTCACCTTTTGAGCGTCTTTACCTTTAAGCTCGAGTAACTCTCTCTGAAAACCTTCCCACTCGCCTACCGAATATGCATACAGGCAATCATCAAGACCTTTGGACAGCACAAAAGTCCCGCCCAAGTCATCTCTGAACTTTGAGGGGATGCTCACACGGCCTTTTGTATCCAGATTGTGGTAGTACTCGCCTATAAGCACTGGTTTTCAGCTCCTTAAAAACTTAAAAATTTCTCTCCACTTTGTGGGTATTTTGCTCCACTTCGCTCCACTTTCTTCTATTCTACTATACTTTTTTTGATTTTGCAATACTTTTTTTAAAAATTTTTTAAAGAAATTGAAAAAAATTTGTAATATTTCTCTTGTGCAACCAATCTCTTCCAAAAGCTCCTCTAAACCGCACCTAATTCAAGCAAAAAGAGCAGAAAAGCTAAAAGCTCTTCTGCTCTAAGTGTCTAAAACTACCAAATTTTTCTTTATTCATTTAAATACTTTTTTATATAATCAGGTAAATCATTTTCACCAAAAACAATACTGTTGCTACCAAGATACAAATTTTCATCATAAGTTCTTGAGCGGTTGAAAACAAAGTAGTTATTTCCCTCTGAAACGTCCTTACGCTCATTTTCTACCATAAGCTCTGTCACCCTAATTGCGTCTTCAATTGAAAGCTGCACGCAGTCCAAAGGACTTACCTGAAATTCTCCAAACTCCCCTTTGTCGCCTTTGTAGGTGTAAATTTGTCCATCTCTCGTAATCGGGCGTTTGCATACCCAAAG
The DNA here is from genome assembly GCA_045591095.1 of Clostridia bacterium. Classification (GTDB taxonomy): domain Bacteria; phylum Bacillota; class Clostridia; order Monoglobales; family Monoglobaceae; genus SIG440. The sequence continues at coordinate 1,931 of JAZNSF010000009.1, forward strand.
GCTTTGGGATGCCGCATTTATGGCTTCACTGTAATAGCCTTTTTCTTTAAGGTACTTATATGTATTCTTAAAGTTTGGATTAATCTCAATATCAAAAGTCTCATATGAATACATCTTATCCTGGGGATTTATAAGTTCCTGACGGTCGGTAAGCGTTTCCTTA
>JAZNSF010000010.1:0-30953 GCA_045591095.1 Clostridia bacterium
TAGTTTTTCTTCCTTGCTATGATTTACATTTGTTCCACCCTTTGGTCTTCCCATTTCTTTCAACCCCTTTTCTTTAAGTATAGCATAAAAAATGATGGCAGACACTTTTTTGTGTCTACCATCATTATATCACTTCAGCTCAGCCTCTCCTTTTTGCATAAAATCCTTGTCTTCCTAATATACATATCAATATATGTATACGAAAGGCAAGGAAGGCCATGAAAAAATACAAAGCGGTTGTAATCGACGGCAAAAAGGTAATCAGAAGAATGGTTGTGGGATTAATTGCGTTAGTGGTAATGCTGGTTGGGGTTTTTGATATAAAGCTGGCAAAACCAAATTTTTCGGTATCACATGAAGAATTGGCGCAAAATGCAGTGGCTGAAAGCATTCCGCAGACTGCCGGGGCGAAAGAGCTTGAAACTGCATTTAAGGGCATAAGAGGGGGTTTGAGGAAGTTCGTCAGCTTTGTGCTGACTTTTGATCCATTTGACCCACGGACAGTTATATTTGGACAAGTACCGCTTATCCATACAGTAAGCGGGGGGTATCTGGCGACAATAGCAAATGCTGAAGTCGCATCAGTGTTTAATCCCCAAAATGCAGACGTTGGTGAAGGTGAGGCCGAACCTAATGTTCCCGAAACCCAGAACCACCGGATTTACGAAGTGGATTCGTCGCAGTCTAAGGCTTTGGGGGGTACAAAAAACAAAATATTAATCCGGAACGAAACGGACTTTTCGATAAATACGGATGAGTTTTTAAAGGCGCCGCTCAAACTCAATATGAAAGGCGAAGGGCCAAAGGTCCTGATAGTGCATACCCATGCCACCGAAAGCTATTCGCCCGAGGGGGCATCTACGTATTCGGTGGATAAAAGCGACCGTAGCTCCGACATTTCGGAAAATATGATAGCTGTGGGCGAAGCGGTCAAAAAGGTATTCGATAAGAATGGGATTTCGGCCTTGCACGATAAAACTCTTCACGACCAGCCAAGCTTTAACGGGTCTTATGCAAACTCTTTAAGGACGGTGGAAAGCTACCTTGCAAAATACCCATCAATTTGTGTGGTGCTTGATTTACACAGAGATGCCTACATATATGATGATGGCAGCAAAGCGAAGTTTGCGACGGATATTGACGGGAAAAAGACTGCACAGCTTATGCTGGTGGTGGGAACAAACGGCGGTGGACTTGACCACCCTAATTGGCGCGAAAATATGAAGTTTGCTTTAAAGTTACAGAGCAGAATTTCCGACAAGTACCCAAGGCTTATGCGGGGAGTAAATCTTAGGAAGGAGCGGTTTAATGGACACACCACTTTCGGCAGCATAATAATTGAGGTCGGCAGCAGCGGCAATACTTTGTCCGAGGCCATACGCGGCGCAACGCTTGGGGCGGAAGAAATTGCAAAATTTTTGAAAACCTTGTAGGAACAGCTAGTTCTTACAAGGTTTTTGTTTTGGCATAGCGGGGAGATAATCTTCATAGTATTGATAAGGAAGATATTTAATCAAAAGAAAGGTGATTTGCTATGAAAGATATAAGGCCATATACATATGATGTTTTAAAGGCGGATATAGAGGAGCTAAAATCGGAGTTTTCTTGCCTTGAGGTGACAAGCATTGGGAAATCTGTCTGGGGGAAAGGACTTTTTTGTCTGAAACTGGGGAGCGGACCCACTAAATTAATTTATAGTGGTGCGCATCATGGCATGGAATGGATTACTTCGGCGATGCTTGTTAAGTTTGTCCGTGAATACTTGGCTTGTGAACGTGACAAAAAAGCGCTCAATGGCTTTAACGTAGAGGCACTTGGCAAAAGGGCCACGGTTTTTGTCGTTCCGATGGTAAATCCTGACGGGGTCAGACTCTCGGCACTGGGACTTCCCAACTGGCTTGACATTTGGACAAAGCAGCGGCTTCTTAGACAAAATGCATCGATGGACTTTAAAAAATGGCAGGCCAACGCAAACGGCGTTGATCTTAACCACAATTATGACGCTATGTGGCAAAAGTCCAAAGAGATGGAGATGGAATATGGGATTTATTCGCCCGGGCCAACCAGGTTTTCAGGGCCTCGACCCGAGTCCGAGCCTGAAAGCTTTGCCCTTGCCGAGTTTACTCGAAAGACTGACCCGCATCTTGCAATTGCTTTCCACAGTCAGGGAAAGGTGATTTATCATGGCTTTTTGGGCAAAGAACCGCCAAACTCCCTCAGGATAGCGAGGGCATTTACAAAAATTTCGCCATACAAACTTGATAATACCGAGGGAATATCGTCGTTTGCCGGATACAAGGACTGGTTTGTGGATAAATTCAACCGCCCGGGATATACAGTAGAGGTGGGGCTTGGGCAAAATCCGTTGCCGTTTTCGGACCTCCCAAAGATATATGCCGAGACACTGCCCATAATGCTGGGCGCCATGACAGTTGCGGTATAAGGTATTGGATGGGGCAGATGGCAAAAACTTTTTCTGCCCCTTGCACTTGCGATATATATGTGGTATTATATATTGATGAAAGTCACGTCCGAAAGGAACAAAAGATATGAGCACTGAAAAAACAGTAAAAATAATCGGCGCAGGTCTTGCGGGATGCGAGGCAGCATGGCAACTTGCAAATCGTGGTATAAGCGTGCTGCTTTATGAGATGAAGCCCGAAAAAATGTCTCCGGCGCATACATCCCCCGATTTTGCCGAGCTGGTTTGCAGCAATTCGTTCCGCGCAGACGGGATTCACAACGCGGTGGGGCTTCTTAAGGAAGAAATGCGGTCTTTGGACTCTTTGATTATGGAGTGTGCTGACAAAACCCGTGTCCCCGCAGGGGGAGCGCTTGCGGTTGACCGCCACGAGTTCTCAAAAATGGTGACCGAAAAAATAAACAATCACCCTAATATAAAGGTAATAAATGGAGAAGTCGCAGAAATTTCTACCGATGAATATACTGTAATCGCAGCGGGGCCGCTAGCGTCGGATGCTATCTCGAACGAAATTGTCAAACTGACAGGAAGTGAGGGCCTTTCGTTCTTTGATGCGGCGGCGCCGATTGTGGCTTTTGAAAGCATCGATATGACAAAAGCATTTAAAGCAGCTCGTTATGGCAAAGGTGGCGACGACTATATCAATTGCCCGATGACCAAGGAAGAGTATATCGCATTCAGGGCCGCCTTGATTTCGGCAGAAGCTGCACCCCTTCACGAAGGGGTAGAGGACCCCAAAGTTTTTGAAGGCTGTATGCCGATTGAAATTATGGCGGCGCGTGGCGAGGATACCATGCGCTTTGGCCCGCTTAAGCCTGTTGGATTGACAAGCCCTCACGACCAAAGCCGTCCGTATGCGGTGGTGCAGCTTAGACAGGACAATGCGGCGGCGAGTATGTATAATATGGTAGGTTTTCAGACCCATCTCAAATTCGGCGAACAGAAAAGAGTATTCAGCATGATTCCGGGACTTGAAAATGCAGAATTTGTCCGCTACGGAGTTATGCACCGGAACACCTATATAAATTCGCCAAAGCTGCTTACTTCCAATTATAACATGAAAGAATTTCCCAAAACATATTTTGCAGGACAGATAACGGGAGTGGAAGGTTATATCGAATCTGCGGCATCTGGAATGTGTGCAGGGATTTCGGCGGCGCACAGTGTTTTGGGTAAAGATGCGCCAAAGCTAACCTCCAAAACGGCACTGGGCGCACTGGCGAACTATATATCAAATCCTGCGACAACTGACTTTCAGCCAATGAACGTAAACTTTGGCATCTTTGAAGATTTGGGTATGCGCATAAAAGATAAGAAGGAAAAAGCCGAAAAGTATGCCGAAAGAAGCCGCGAGGAGATTTCGGCACTGGATGTATAGCGATAAATTGCAAAATTACTATTACTTTTATATAAATATGAAGCAAAATTTTGAAATTATATGACAATATAACGGATTTATTCCTGAAAATCCCAAAAAATTAGCAAAAACTATTGACATAATGGCAACTTAGTATTACAATATATGACATAAAGGTAGATTTTTTTATCAATATATAGTAATAGCACTGCAGATTTTGACAAAAGAATTTAAAAAGTGTTACAAGTTTGTTACATTTTCGAATTCGTGTTGACATTTGCGGTGTATTGGTGATATAATCAACCTAAGTTAGTGGGAAAGGTGCGTTGATTTGCATTTTTCTTACTGCAAAACCTAATTACATTGCAAAAAAATTAATAAACATATATTTTTATTTTAAGGAGCCGTAGCGTTAAGACAATATGCCGGTGGCATATTGGTAGCATAGGATTACAAAAAACGACAGTTTTTTGTAAAAGGGAAGAAAGGCGAAAGACTTTCAACTGCGAATCCGAGTTAAAATAACAGGATGACGCAAAAAGGCTTCAACCCATAATTATATTGCAAAAAAATTAATAAACATATATTTTTATTTTAAGGAGCCGTAGCGTTAAGACAATATGCCGGTGGCATATTGGTAGCGTAGGATTACAAAAAACGACAGTTTTTTGTAAAAGGGAAGAAAGGCGAAGGACTTTCAACTACAATCCGAGTTAAAATAACCGGATGACGCAAAAAGGCTTCAACCCATAATTACATTGCAAAAAAATTAATAAACATATATTTTTATTTTAAGGAGGATTTGAGACTATGTTAAATCTCAAAAAAGTGATTGCTTTGGTTTGCGTTTTCGCACTCGCACTCAGCACAGTTGCTTTTGGTGCAACTTATGCTGACGTTCCTGAAGACAGCGCTTATTACGAAGCAGTAGAAACATTGACAAAGTTGGGTATCGTTGAAGGCGATGCTAACGGTTACAGACCTGAAGATGGCGTAACAAGAGCTGAAATGGCTGCTCTTATCGCTCGTATCCAGGGCTATGGTGAAACAGCTAGACCTGCTGCAAACACAGCGTTTACAGATGTTCCTAGTACACACTGGGCATCAGGTTACATTGCAAATGCAGCTGGCATGGGTATCATCAACGGCTATGGCGACGGCACATTCGGTCCTGAAGATCCGGTTCTTTATGAACAGGCTATCAAGATGGTAATGGCTACTCTTGGCTACACACCTTTTGCTGAAAAGAACGGTGGTTACCCCACAGGTTACCTCGCAGCAGCTCAGAGATACAACGTATCACTTGCAGTTGCTAACGCAGCAGTTGGTCAGCAGGCTAACCGTGGTACAGTTGCACAGATTCTTGCAAACGCTCTTGACACACCTTTGATGGTTCAGGCTGGCTGGAACACAAACGGTGAAGTTGAATACAAGATCGCTGAAGGCGAACTCGTTACAGAGTACATCTATGATGCTACAATGAACGGTGGTGCTGGTGGTTACTATCCTGCAACAACAACTAAGGGCTACAAGACTCTTATGAGCGAAAACCTTGGTTACGTTAAGATCAGAGGTATCCTCTATGCAAACGACGTTACAAGCATCTATGGTTCAAAGACAATCAATACAAATGAACCTTCAAGAGTTTGGATTGCTGTATACGATGACTACGGCACAGAAAACAAGAAATTTGCTCAGAAAGCTAACAACGAATACCTTGTAGGTGGTCTCGATGTTGAAGGCCTTCTCGGCCGCAGCGTAATCGCTTACACAAAGGCTAATGCAAAGGATGAATTCGAACTTCTTTCAATCGCTGTTGACGCAAACAGAAATAAAGAGCTTGTTATCAACCTTGACCAGTATGCTGCTGGTGGTGTTGCTACTGTTTCTGGTGGTGTTGTTACAGCAATTTCTGATGTTGCTTACTACAAAGAAGGCGCTAATGACACAACAGATATCAAGATTGAAGCAGGAGCTGTTTTGGTTGTAAATGGTGTTTACACAGCAATTACATCTTCTGTTGACATTGCTACAGAAGTTTCTGGTATCACAACTTATGGTGGTACAATCAAATTTATCGACAACGACGAGTCAAATGGTTATGACGTAGTATTTGTTGACTACGCTGCAACAGGTGTTGTAGACGAAGTTGGAAAGTCAAAAGTTTCATTTAAGAACCTTGTTGCTGGTGCAATCAACAGAGATAGCATCAAGTATGACCTTGAAGACGAAAACAAAGTTCTCGTTGTTAAGAAAGACGGCGAAGAAATCGATGTAGCTGAACTTGCTGAATGGGATATCGTTTCTATTTACGCTACAGGCTACAACGCAAACTACATTGTTATTGAAGTTATCGGTACACAGGTTGTAGGCACAGTTGCTTCTACAAAGGTTTCTACCACATCTGCTACAGGATATGCTTACAGAATTGATGGTACATGGTATGATGCTGCTGAAGGTCACTTCGACGCTGACAAGCTCGAAATCAACCTTGGCGGTACAATCTACATCGACGAATTTGGCAAGATCGCTGCATACGTAGAAGGTGGCGGCGTAAGCAATGCTAACTACGGTTTCGTACTTGGCAAGTCTGCTAAGGCTCCTGAATTTGGCGGTTCAACACCTGAACTTAAGGTTCAGATGCTCACAGCTGATGGCGTGAAGATCATGTCTCTCAAGAACAACTTCAGACTTGAAAGAACAGGTGCTACACCTGACGCTATTATCGATCTTACAACAGGTTTCTCAGTAGATGCTTCAGGTAACGTTACAGGTGCTAGTGCAGCTGTTTGGAACACAGATATCAACGGTATGATTGGTACTGTAGTTCGTTACGAAGCTAATGCTGATGGCGTTATTTCAAAGCTTACCGTAGAGGGTCATGACGGTGTATCAAACGCTAAGTTCAATGAAAAGTCTCTCGGTGCTACAGATCTCGAATTTGACGCTGAAAACAATAAGTTCACTTTGACCGCAGGTAGTGGTGCAAATGGCGCTGGAAACACTAATGGCGGATATGTTGAAGACAATACAATCGTATTTATCGTAGATACAGTTAGTGCTGGTGTATATGATGCAGATGATTGCGCTATTGCAACACTTGCTGACCTCAATGACAAGGATACAGTTGATGTAATTGCTTCTTATCAGGATGCAAAAGCTGATTCTGTAAACATCATTGTTGTTGAAAAGGCTTCACTTGCAGTAAGCACAACAGCTGGCCTTGCAGTTGTTAAGGAAGTTGGTACTGCAACTAACGATGAAGACGAAAGCATCTATGAAATCACATTCCTTGCAAATGGCGACGAAGTAACAGCTAAGACAACTGCTGACGTTGCTACACTTATCTCAACTTGGATTTCAGAAGGTGATATTGTTAAGATCAAGGTTGGTTCAAACGGTCTTATCACAAGCCTAGCTCGTGTATTTGACTTTGGTGCTAAATATGTAGCTGATGATGATGATGATACTGCAACACCTGTTTCAGTACCTGCTTCTACAGATGAATATATCGCAATCAGAAGCAAGTCTCTTGACAACGATAACGCTACAGTTAAAGCTGCTTACTATGGTGCTAGTATTGTAGGTGTTAACGAAGCATTTGCTGGTGGTGTTGTTACAGGCTACAACAAGAAGACTCAGGAAGCTACAATCAGCGACCTTGGTACTGCTGGAACTTACAAGCTCTCAACAAAGGGTGCTAAAGTTTACGTAATCGACGTAACAGGCAGAACAACAGATATTTTTGTAGGTTCATACGGTGACTTCGGTTACTTCGCAGCTCTCTATGATGGCGTAGCTGGCAACCTCTTCGAAGCTAACAACAACACAGCTATCCACACAGGTATGGCTGATGCAACAGCTCAGACATATGCTGACCACGTATATGTAAGAACTTATGAAGATAAGGTTACAGACGTTGTTATCGTTAAGGGTAGCATTGACGACGCTGAATAATCATTGTTGATTAACTAAGCTTAAATTAAAGAGACGACTTCGGTCGTCTCTTTTTTTTTGCTTTTAAGGGATGGGCAAATGGATATATATGCATAAGAACCAAAAAATTACCGCTTGAAGTAAAGAATCAATCAGGGGGACGGTTCTCTCGATTGACAATTTGAGAAGTTTGTGATATAGTTAGGTTGAGGTGATTTTTTATGCCGAGGAAACCAAGAGAAAAAAGTAGTAGTGGCATATATCATATAATGCTTAGAGGTATTAATCAGCAAAGTATTTTTGAGGATGTAGAGGACTACCTTAAGTTTCTTGAGATTTTAGAAAAATACAAGCCAATTTGCCAATACAAAGTTTTTGCGTATTGTCTGATGTCAAATCATATACATCTGCTGTTAAAAATTGAAGATGTCGAGTTGGATTTAACCATGAAACGATTAGCGGGAAGCTATGCTCAGTGGTATAACTGGAAGTATTATCGAAAGGGACACGTTTTTCAAGATAGATTCAGAAGTGAGCCGATAGAGGAGGATTCTTATTTTTTAACAGTTCTTAGATATATACATCAAAATCCCATCAAGGCGGGACTTGCAAGGCTGCTTGAAGAATATCAGTTTTGCAGTTATTTTGATTATTTTTGCAATGAGAGTAGCCTATTAGATATGGATTTTGCGTTCTCTATACTTAGTAAGGAAGATTTTATTGCGTTTAACAATCAGCATAATACTGATGTATGTTTGGAATTAGATTCATCTAAAAGTAATATAAATGATATTGATGCAAAGAAAATGATTAAAAGAATTTCAAACTGTGATAATATAGCTGAATTCCAAAAATTGCCGAAAGAACAACGTGAAAAATACATACTAAAAATGAAAGAAAGTGGAATTTCTATAAGGCAGATCAGCAGATTGACCGGAACAAGCTTTTATCTGGCGAGAAAGCTTTGAAATAATGCGATTTCAATCGGGAGAACCGTCCCTCTGATTGCCTGATTGCCTCTGATTGACGCCCCTCCGATTGATTGCCACCCGTGTCTCTTGATGCCCATACCCTGAAATATTTACCACTTGTGGTGAAGAAGGACGATATGCTAGAATAAGATATAGTATATTTAGCTTTAGGGGGACTGAATTTGAAACGAAAGAGTGGAGTATTATTACATATTTCGTCGCTTTGGGGAGAGTTTTCGTGCGGGAGTTTTGGCGATGCGGCAAGGGCGTTTGTGGACTTTTTGAAGGAGTCGGGGTTTTCGTATTGGCAAGTGCTGCCTTTTTGTCCGGTTGATGATTTTAATTCGCCGTACAAGTCGTACTCGACATTTGCGGGGAATCTTTATTTTGTGGACCTTGAGGCCTTGTGCAAAAAGGGACTTTTGACAAGGGAGGAACTGGAGGGGGCAAAACAGCAAACACCGTACCTTTGCGAATTTGAGAGGTTACGGAGCGAGCGGTTTGAGCTTTTGCGGCTAGCCTCAAAGCGAGTTCAAGATAGGCGCAAAATTGAAGATTTTATTTCTGAAAGACCTTATATACAAAGTTACTGCAAATTTATGACGCTTAAAATGGCAAATGGGCAAAGAAGTTGGCAGGAGTGGGATGTATACGACATTGACGAGGAAATTCTTTTTGCACATAAGTTTATTCAGTACGAATTTTTTAAGCAGTGGAAAGAAGTAAAGCTTTATGCAAATGGCAAAGGAATAGAGATAATCGGGGATATTCCGTTTTATGTAGCGCCTGACAGCTCAGACGTGTGGGAAAACAGGGAGCAGTTTTTGCTTGACGAAAAAGGATATCCGACCATGCTTGCAGGTGTGCCCCCAGACTATTTTTCGCCCGACGGGCAGCTTTGGGGAAATCCACTTTATAATTGGGAAAGGAAGAAAGCGGATGGATACAGGTGGTGGTGCGACAGGGCAAGGGCGGCGCTTGAACTTTTTGATGGGGTGAGGATTGACCATTTTCGTGCGTTTGAATCGTTTTGGGCGGTGGAAGCGGGCGAAAAAACTGCTAGACGCGGCAAATGGGAAAAAGCGCCGGGAATGGACGTAGTCAAGAGAATAAAGGATGCGGCAAATGGGAAACTGATAATTGCCGAGGATTTAGGCATTATTACTCCCGAGGTTGAGAAGTTGGTTCGGGAAAGCGGATTTCCTGGAATGAGGGTTTTTCAGTTTGGATTTTTTGGCGGGGAGTCAACCCACAAGCCGCATAATTATCCTCAAAACTCAATTGCGTACAGCGGAACACACGACAACAACACCTTGCTTGGGTATTTGTGGGAGCTGGACGAGAATACAAGGCGGGATATGCTGCTTTATTGTGGTTACAGGGATTGGGACTGCAACAAGGGACTTTCGGCTATACTCCGTGCAATTTGGGCAAGTCATGCTGGGGTGGTGATATTTCCTCTTCAGGACCTTTTGGGGTTTGGAGGGGATACAAGGATTAACTTCCCCGGGAAAGCAGATGGCAACTGGCGATGGCGCGTGACAAAAGAGCAACTTGATGGGATTGACAGGGGGTATTTCAGGCAGTTTAACGAAATTTATGGCAGAATATAAAACAAAAAGGCGGATATTTTGAAGTAGTCAATACTTTGTAGACACAAAAAAGAATATTTTAAGCTGCCTGTTCAAGTCTGTATTGAACAGGCGGTTTTCTTTTTAGTTTTCGTACGGGGTTTATGTAATTAAAGTAATATACAGCTTCGTCAATGACTTTTTGCAAGTCATCACACTTCCAATACTGGAAGTGTGATCGCAGTACATCCTTAAATCTTCCAAAGAAGGACTCAATAACTGCGTTATCTCTTGGCGTTCCTGCTCTTGACATACTTTGAACTACGTTGCATGATTTAAGTATGTTACAATAACCGGCTGATGAGTACTGTACACCTTGGTCGCTGTGCAAAAGCATGGGTGTTTCGGTACTCTTTGCTTTTTCAAGAATTCTTTTTGCCGGCTTCATAACAAGGAAATTATCAAACGTATCGCTTAATTCGTAATCAAGTATTTTGTTATTAAACAAACCCAAATAACAAGCAAAGTAATGCCATTTTCCTTTATGCTTTATGTAGGTAACATCCGTTACAATCTTTTGCATAGGCTTATCCGCATAAAATTCCCTGCTTAATATATTTGCATATCTGTTATGTTCTGAACCTTCGGTTTCAGGATTTTTTTGTTTTCGTACATATCCTGATATCCCAAGTCTTTTCATTGATTTCCAGATAGATATATCTGAAACAATCCAACCATACATATTTAACAAAGTATCTGCTATAGTTCTGTAACCTTGTGATGGATAATGTGAATGTATGTCAGCAACATAATAGTCTAATTCCCGATGTTGTTTTTCATATCGATTTAATGTACCTTTTCTGTTATGCCATTTGTAGTAACCGCTACGAGAAACTTCATATACATCGCAGAGTTCCTTAATCGAATGATTAACACTTTCTTTCTCAATACAGGCAAATATTTGCTGAATTACTTTCTTTTGGCATCGCCCCTTTCGAGTTCTATGGATTTTTTTTAGTGTACAATTTTCCCATCTTTCTTTAAAAGTTCTCTTTCCAACAGAGCAACTTTGTATTCGAGCTGCTCCATAGGGGTAAGTTCTTTTTTGCGATGATATTTCGCAAGAGAATTCCCCGGCTTTCGCTTGTTAACAAGAGCTTCTTCGCTGCTTTCTAAGTACTGTTTTGTCCATTTGTGTATTTGTGCATTATATATTCCTGTTTCACGTTCTAAACTTCTTGCTGTTTCTCCTGCTAAATTGCGTAAAACCAATGATAGTTTTTCTTCCTTGCTATGATTTACATTTGTTCCACCCTTTGGTCTTCCCATTTCTTTCAACCCCTTTTCTTTAAGTATAGCATAAAAAATGATGGCAGACACTTTTTTGTGTCTACCATCATTATATCACTTCACTTAGCGGTTGTCCTTTTTATTTGCAAAAAAATTCCGCACTCATCCTTAAGGTAAGCGCGGAAGCTTTTAGATGAATTATTTCTGCAAGTATTTTGCAACCTCAGCTGCAACCAGCTTTGTAAGTGCTTCAATGTCCATTCCAGAAGCCCCAACACCGCCCATAGAAAGGTCAGCCTTGCCGTCACTGCCAAAGAGCTTCAGCTTCTCGATAGTTGCAAGCTTAACTGCTTCAACTGCTGCAGGGATAAGGTCGATAATGCCCTTTTCCATGCTTGAGAACTTCTTAAATTCAGCCTCAACTGCAGCAACATTTATATCAGTAAAGATATTAACCTTGCTGATACCATCCTTGATTGCCTGCTTAAAGTCTGCATTTGTAAGACCCGAGCCGCCATGAAGAACAAGCGGAACGTCAACGGTTTTAGCAATTGTACGGATTCTCTCAAAGTCAAGTTTTGGAGGAAGCTTGTATGCACCATGGGCATTACCAACAGCAATAGCAAGTGCATCTACGCCAGTCTTTTCAACAAAGTCTTTTGCTAAGCTTGGATCTGTGAAGAACTTTGAAGGATCTTCAAGATGTGAGCTGCCCTCAGCAGAGCCTTCATTGTCGCCAACGTGACCAAGCTCGCCCTCGATTGTCGCACCAAAAGAATGAGCAAGGTCTGCCATTTCCTTTACTTTGCGTACATTTTCTTCGTATGTATCGGTTGAGCAATCATACATAATTGAACTAAAGCCAAGCCTTAACGCTCTTTCACAAATATCAAAAGTAAGACCGTGGTCAAGATGTACAACAACAGGAACAGACGCCTTTTTTGCCATAGGAATAAGGTAGTAAGAAACCTCATCCAAAGGGCCATATGGTAAAAGCACCTCAGCTGTACCCATAATAACCGGCGAACGCAGTGATTCCGCTGCATTGATAATACCACGAGCAAGTTCGAGATTTACTGCGTTAAAAAGACCAACTGCATACTGACCTTTTTTCGCAGGTCTCAAAACATCATTCATATTAACTAACATTTTGTAATTCCTCCTTATAGAACCGCAAATTTAAAGTTAAACTTATACAAATACGATTATTTTTCATTACTTTGACCTTATTTTACAACAAATTCCCAAAAAAGTCAATACATTTCAAAGAAAAATAAAAATTTTTTCTGTGTTTTTTTCTGTTTTGCATTTATTTTTGTTGTTTTGCCATCTTTTTTTATCGTATTACAGCAAAAGAACAGTCCAGGATGTGTACCGGACTGTTCTTTGTTATTTTGTGTTAAATCCCCAAAGCTTCTCTGATTTCTGCCTTGGGCTTTACCCCTATTGATGTTGCCACAGCCTTACCGTTTTTAAACAGCATAACCGTCGGGACGCTCATAATATTGTATTTTGCAGCAAGTTCGCTTTCTTCATCAATATTGATTTTCCCTACCTTTGCTTGGCCCTCCAAATCTTCTGCAAGACTTCTTATAAGAGGCGCAAGCATCCGGCAGGGGCCGCACCAGCTTGCCCAAAAGTCTACTACTACAGGGAGGTCGGATTTTAAAACCTCTGCCTCAAAATTATCCTTTGTAAAAGTCAGTTCAGCCATAACTTTCTCCTTAGCAAAAAATATTATTCTTCTTCAAACATCTCTTTGCCAACGCCGCAAACGGGACATTCGAAGTCATCAGGTAAATCCTCAAATTTTGTTCCGGGAGCAATTCCGTTTTCGGGGAGTCCCGCTTCTTCATTATAAACCCAGCCGCAAGGGCCGCATGCATACTTTGCCATAGTTACATCCTCCTTTGTTTTTTATTATTTATTACCATAAACTTCTATTATTATTCGGGAAACTTTGGCATAACCAATGCCGCGATTATGTATATAAGTATACCCACGCCAAACCAAATGGACAAAATTGCCCACAAAAGCCTTACTAGCGTCGCATCTATGTTAAAATACTCGGCGATACCGCCGCATACTCCGCATATCTTTTTGTTTGTTGTTGACCTAAAAAGTCTTTTCATGAGGTTCGCCTCCTTTTCTTACCTTTATTCTAATATAAAACACAAAATATGTCAATAATATCTTTATTTTTACAAAAACACATTTTGTTATTCTTTTGTTTGACAAATACCATATTTTGTGTTAGACTATCTATAATAGTAAAATTAGGTTTGGAGTTGAAGTTTATGCGTTGTCTATTTTGCGGACATATGGAAAGCAAAGTTATTGATTCCCGCTCTACTGAAGAGGGCACAACCATCCGCCGCCGCAGAGAATGTCTTGAATGTGGAAAGAGATTTACTACATATGAAAAAATCGAAACAATCCCTATGATTGTTGTTAAAAAAGACGGCCTTAGGGAAACCTTTGACCGCGAGAAAGTCCTGACGGGTATTCTTCGCGCCTGCGAAAAACGTCCGGTAACCCTCAGCGATATTGAAAAGCTTATTGATGATATTGAGTCAAAGCTTTACAATATGCTTGAGCGCGAAGTTACATCCGAACGTATCGGCGAAATGGTTATGGAGCGTCTTAAAGACCTTGACGATATTGCATATGTCCGTTTTGCATCGGTTTATAGACAATTCAAGGACATAAATTCGTTTATGGATGAACTTGCAAAAATTATAAAAAAAGCTTGACAAATCAAAGGATTTGTGTTATTATATCATTAACCTAAATATTGTTCATAAGGAGTGAGGGAAACCTCGCTCCTTTGCTTATAAAATGAAAGGACGGTGCTATTATGACCTATTCGAAGCTTGAGCTTAAGCTTTTGGAGCTTGCAAAGCCTGTAGCCAGCGAAAACGGCTGCTATATCTATGACATTGAATATGTCAAAGAAGGGAAAAACCGATTTTTAAGAATTTTTGCAGACAAGGAAGATGGTGGGATTTCGCTTAACGAATGCGAGGCGATAAACCGCACACTTAGTCAGGTTTTGGACGAAAGCGACCCAATAAGCGAAAATTATATTCTCGAAGTTTCATCCCCCGGGATTGAAAGAAGACTTCGCACATCGGAGCATTTTGAAAAATACGTGGGAGAGACGGTCGATATAGGTCTTTATCAGGCGCAAAACGGCAGCAAAACCTTAAGCGGCAAGCTTTTGGCCTTTGATGACGGTAAGATTACCATAGAAACCGAAAATGGAAAGCAGTCAATTATGCAAAGTGAGACCACAAGCGTAAAGCTTCACTTTGATTTTTAAACATTAAACTAAAGGATAGGAGAGATTAAGAAAAAATGAGCGCAGAATTATTTATGCTATTAGACGAGATTGAAAAGGAAAAAGGCATTAGCCGTGACATCGTTTTGGATGTTTTAACCAGCGCACTTTTAAGTGCTTACAAAAAGAACTTCGGTGCTGTTCAGGACGCTAAAGTTCTGATTGACGAAAAAACTGGCGAGATTAAGGTTTATGCACGCAAAGACATTGTTGAAGAAGTTGAAAACAAGGAATGCCAGATTTCGGTTGAGGATGCAAAAAAGATAAACCCTGGCTACGAAGCAGGTGACGTTTTAGAGCGTGAGGTTACCCCTGCCGCATTCGGGCGTATTGCAGCACAAACTGCAAGGCAGGTTGTTCTTCAGAGAATTCGCGAGGCTGAAAGAGAAAAAGCATTTGACGAATACTCAAACCGTGCAAATGACATTATGACCGCTACCGTAAGAAAAATCGACAGACGAAACATTATGCTTGAAATTGGCGATACCGAGTCCGTTCTTATGCCAAACGAGCAGGTTAAAAACGACAACTACAAACCCGGCGACAAATTTAAGGTATTTGTTGTCGAGGTTGCAAACTCGGTAAAAGGTGTTCACTTAATGGTTTCACGTTCGCACCCGGGCTTGGTGAGAAGACTTTTCGAGCTTGAAGTCCCCGAAATCAAAAACGGCACAATTGAAATCAAAGGTCTTACCCGTGAACCAGGTTCAAGAAGCAAGCTTGCTGTCGCATCTACTGTTCCCGGTGTTGACCCTGTAGGTACCTGTATAGGTCCTAAGGGTATGCGTGTTCAGGCAGTTATTGACGAGCTTCGCGGAGAGAAAATCGACATTATCAAGTACAGCGACGACCCTGCTGAATACATTTCTCAGGCGCTCAGTCCCGCAAAGGTTGTTTCTATCACAGTTGACGAAGAAAAGAAAATGTGTAGCGTTATCGTTCCTGCTGACCAGCTTTCTCTTGCTATTGGTAAGGAAGGTCAGAACGCACGCTTAGCTGCCCGTCTTACCGGTTGGAAGATAGACCTTAAACCTGACTCAGAAGGCGAAAAAGCATAATTTCATTTAACTTTCAGGAGAATATTTGCTATGAAATCACAAAGAATGTGTGTGGTATGCAGAAGTATGCTTCCAAAGGAAGAGCTTTTAAGGATTGCAAAGACCACTATGGGCTTTTCGATTGACTTTGAAAACAAAATCCTAAGCCGTGGCGCATATATTTGTAAGGACAAGAACTGTCTTTTATCCGCTCGCAAGAAAAACGCATTTGAGCGCAGTTTTTCGGGGAAGTTTGATGCAGCAATCTACGATTTTTTAGAGGAGCTTGCACGAAATGAATAGTAATAATATTTACAAGATGCTTGGGCTTTCGGTAAGGGCAGGCGGCGCAGTCTTTGGTGAAGGCGCTTTGAAAGACAGTCTCAAAACAAAGACTTCGGGGCTTGTCATCGTATCGGAAGATGCATCCAACAACACAAAAAAGAAGTTTCAGAAAAACGCGGAATTTTACCATACCCCCTACTTTGAGTTTGGGGACAGATATTCTCTAGGCAAGGCATGCGGCAGAGAGTTTGCGGTTGTAATATCAATCACAAACGAAAATCTCGCAAAACGCCTGACAGAATTACTTTCTGAAATCTAAGTTTTTTAAATGAAATTATCACCTAATATAAGACTATTATGCCGTTTTAAGACGGCGGAATGGAGATTATTATGACAAAAATTAAAGCATATGAAATTTCGAAGGGCTTTGGCATCCCAAGCAAGGATGTTGTAAAAGTTCTTCACGATTACAATGTTTCTGATAAAAATCATATGAGCGCTCTCAGCGAAAGAGAACTTGATGTTATTTTTGAATATTTTACGCAGAAAAACCAGGTTAATGATTTTTCGGCACTCTTTGCTGTGGTAGAAGTGCCAGCAAGCAAAGAAGAAACGAAAGTCGAAACAACTGACGCACCAAAAACAGACAAAAAGGCTGAAAAGAAGGCTAGCGAAAAGATTGAAGCAGAGGTTGACTTTGCAAACGAGCCAATCCAAGCACGAAAAACCCGTGTGGTTGACACCCGTGCAAACAACGTTGACCTTGACCGTCTTGACAACGAAAAGCTTGAAGAGCTTGTCCCCGACAGTGTAAAAGAAGCCGGCGGAAGCTCAAACAAACAAAAAATTAAGTCAGGCAACAAAAAGAGCAAATTCACAAAGGAAAAACCGTCCATCAAAGAACCCGAAAAACCAACAAAGAAAGAAAAGAAAGAGGTTTTGGAAGTTCTTATTCCCGATACAATTACAGTTGGAGAGCTTTCCGAAAGGCTTGGTAAATCATCTACCGAAGTAATCAAAAAGCTTATGCTCCTTGGCATTATGGCGTCTGTCAACGAAAGCCTTGACTTTGACACAGCATCTTTAATCGTTGAAGATTTTGGCGGCACAGTAGAACGCGAAATAATTCTTACCGAAGAGGACAAACTATTTAACGACGTAGAAGATGCGCCCGAGTCACTCCTGCCCCGTTCGCCCGTTGTTGTTGTTATGGGTCACGTTGACCACGGTAAGACTTCTCTTCTTGATACCATAAGAAACACAAACGTTACCGACGGCGAGTTTGGTGGTATTACCCAGCATATCGGTGCGTATCGCGTTCGAGTAAACGACAAAAAAATTACATTCCTTGATACCCCCGGCCACGAAGCATTTACCGCTATGCGTGCAAGAGGTGCGCTTGTTACTGATATTGCAATTTTGGTTGTTGCGGCTGATGACGGTATCATGCCCCAGACAATCGAGGCTATAAACCACGCAAAAGCTGCCGAAGTTTCGATAATTGTTGCTATCAACAAAATCGATAAAGAAGGTGCAAACCCCGACCGAGTTCGCCAAGAACTTACCGAGCATGGTCTTGTTCCCGAAGAATGGGGCGGCGATACAATTTGCGTTGAGGTTTCGGCAAAACAGAAATTAAACATCGACAAGCTTCTTGAAATGGTTCTTCTTGTCGCTGAAATGAAAGAACTTAAAGCTAACCCCAACCGTTTGGCAAAGGGTACTGTTATTGAGGCTCAGCTTGACAAGGGCCGTGGCCCTGTTGCGACACTCCTCGTACAGAACGGAACAATGCGTACCGGTGATATAGTTGTTGCAGGTACAGCAGTAGGTAGAGTTCGTGCTATGAACGACGACAAGGGCAAGGCAATCAAAAAGGCCGGCCCCTCTATCCCCGTTGAGATTTTGGGTCTTTCTGAAGTTCCGGATGGCGGCGATGTATTCTATGTAGTTGAAGACGAGAGAAAAGCCCGTGAAGTTGTTGAAGCGAGAAAGTTTAAGCAAAAGCAAGAAGCTCAAAAAGCAAGTCAGGCAGTTTCGCTTGACAATCTTTTCGAACAGATTGAAGCCGGCAAGACCAAAGACCTTAATATCATTGTAAAAGCCGATGTTCAAGGTTCGGTTGAGGCAGTACGCCAGTCACTCGAACGTATTGCAAACGAAGAAGTAAAGGTAAACGTTATCCACGGCGCAGTTGGTGCTGTTACCGAATCTGACGTTATGCTTGCTACTGCATCAAATGCCATCATTGTTGGATTTAACGTTCGCCCGACACCCGGTGCGACAATTTCGGCTGACGCTTCAAACGTAGATATAAGACTTTATCGCGTTATTTATGACGCAATCGAAGATATCGAAGCTGCTATGAAGGGTATGCTTGCACCTAAATTCCAGGAACAAATCACTGGTCACATCGAAATCCGTACAACATTCCGCGTTTCGGGCGTTGGTACAATCGGTGGTGCTTATGTAACCGACGGTAAAGTTCACCGAAATAGCCTTGTCCGCGTTGTTCGTGACGGTATTGTTATCCACGAGGGTGAGCTTGGCTCACTTAAGCGCTTTAAAGATGACGTTAAGGAAGTTGCAAGCGGCTACGAATGTGGTGTAAGCATCGAAAAATTTAATGACATCAAAGAAGGCGACGTTATTGAGGCTTATATCATGGAGCAGGTTAAGCCTGAGTAAAATAAGACAGAAAGGCGGTATTATTATGCCTAGCTATAACAGAATTGACAGAATTTCAGAAGAAGTAAAAAAAGAGCTCAGCGTGATTATCCGCGAGCTTAAAGACCCACGCATTACCACTCTTGTTTCGGTGGTCAATGTATCGGTAACAAAGGACTTAAAGTTTGCCAAGGCCTATATCAGTGTCTTTGGTGACGAGAAAAGTCAAAAGGATGTGATTGATGCACTAAAAAGTGCTTCCGGATTTATTCGCCGCGAAATCGGGCACCGAATCAATCTTCGCGCAACCCCCGAATTCACCTTTGTGCTGGATAACTCAATCGAGTATGGCGCACATATCAATCAGGTACTTAAAAATCTGTAGTTTTTGAGGTGTTTTAAACATGTTTAGTGAAGTAATAGAAAAGATTAATTCTGCAAAAAAAATAGCAATTTTTAATCACCAAAGTCCCGATGGCGATGCCCATGGCAGCGCCTTTGGGCTTAAGCTCTGCCTGCTTGCTCTTGGCAAACAGGCAGAAGTGTTTTTAGAAGACGGTGACGACCTTACCAAAGAATATAAACTTATAAAAGGTACCGACTCCCAAGGGCTTAAGATAGAGGACTGCGACTTAAAAATCGCAGTAGACTGCGCTGATAAAGGAAGGCTTGGGGTATTTCAGGATAGCTTTAGCGGCGAAACAATTGCAATAGACCACCACGTTACACACCAGCCTTTCGCAAAGGCAACGCTTGTTGTCCCCTCCGCTCCCGCTACCGGTGAGATTGTGTTTGATCTTGTAGAAAAACTAAACGTTCCCTTGACACACGACATTGCATACAATCTCTACCTTGCAATCGTGTGCGATACGGGAAGCTTCAAGTTTTCTTCCACCACTCCTCGCACCCATATTATAGCGGCAAAGCTTATGGAGACAGGCATCAACGTTTCGGATATGACCAAAAAACTTTTTGACACAAAGACATTTGAATATTTGGAGATATATAAGACTGCTATCGAAAAACTCGAAATGCATAATGGCGGCACTATCTCACTTTTGGCACTTACCGACGAAGATTTCGAAAAAGCCGGTATCACCGAGACTGATGCTGACGGGGTTGTTACCCTGCCAATAAATGTTTCGGGTGTGGAAGTCGGGATTTATATAAGAAGCCGAGGAAATGGTTTTAAGGTAAGCCTCAGGTCAAATGGCAAAGTTGATGTATCCAAAATTGCCGCAGAATTTGGCGGTGGCGGTCACGAACGGGCAAGCGGTTTTTCGCTTGATATGTCACTTGAAGAAGCTAAAAAAACGGTAGTTGAAAGATTAACCAAATCATTAAACGGAGACACAAAATGAACGGAATTATAAACGTAAATAAGCCACTTGGCATCACCTCACACGATGTGGTATACAGGCTGAGGAAGCTTTTAGGCATAAAAAAAATTGGGCATACCGGCACTCTTGACCCGGATGCTTCGGGTGTTCTTCCCATGTGCATCGGCAAGGGTACAAAGCTCGCAGAGCTTCTTACCGCAAGCGACAAGCAGTATCTTGCCGAGATGACACTTGGTGCAATTACCGATACTCAAGACAAAAGCGGAGAAGTTTTAGAAACTTTTCCCGTCAATGTAACCGAAGACGAGATTCTTGCGGCAGTAAAAAGTTTTGTCGGCGAAATCGAACAGACACCTCCCATGTATTCTGCTGTAAAGATTGACGGCAAAAAGCTCTACGAGCTTGCCCGCAAGGGAAAGACTGTTGAGCGAAAGCCACGCAATGTTACTATAAACGATATCGAAATTAAAAATATTGACCTCGAAAATAAAACCGTTACCATGCTTGTCGATTGCACCAAGGGCACGTACATACGCACCCTTTGCGAAGATATAGGAAAGCGTTTAGGGTGCGGTGGGTATATGTCAGCACTTACGCGCACACGATCTGGTAGATTCAAAATTGAGGATTCCTATACTTTGGAACAAATCGAGGAGAAACTTCTTAACAATGACCTTTCTTTTTTTATTTCTGTCGAAGAAGCTATCCCCGAATTTCCAAAAATCGTACTAGCCGAAAAAAATGCAAAAAAAGTGCAGTACGGTATAAAGATTTCGGTCGAAGGACTGGAAGTTGGCGAGACCTACCGTGTATTTGACGAGAAAGACAATTTTTTGGTTATAGCAAAACAGACGGATACTGTTTTGGAAGTCCTCAAAACATTCTATGACGGGAGCCAAAGCATGACTTAGGGAGCATTATTATGATAATTTCAAACAGTCTGGATTTAAAAAAACAGCTTAATAAAAAAACAGCCGTTGCACTTGGGTCCTTTGATGCTCTGCATATTGGGCATACCGAGGTAATTAAAGCTGCCGTAAACTATGCACATGCTAATAATCTTTTGTCGCTTGTGCAGATTTTTGATGCTTCGTTTTTTAAAGAGCCAATAAACACTCTCCAGGAACGCCTCGAAATCATCAAAAATATTGGCGCAGACATTGTTGTGGTCGAAAAATTTGACGAAGACTTTAAGTCACTTTCCTATCAGGACTTTGTAAAAGAATACCTGACAGGACGATATAATGCCAAAATAGTTTTTTCGGGAGAAAATTACCGATTTGGACATCTTGCAAAAGGTGATGTCCACACCCTTAATGAAGAATGTAAAAAGTATAATATAAATGCCAATGTAATAAAATGCATCGAGCTTGACGGTATTATTTCAAGCAGCAAAATCCGTGAGTTTTTAAAAAAAGGCGACGTAGAATCCGCACACAAATATATGTCAAGACCATATTCGGTATCGGGAACCGTAATCCACGGAAGCGCCATTGGCCAAAAAATTGGTTTCCCCACCGCCAATATAAGTTATCCTCAGAATATCCTTATGCCCAAGGACGGGGTGTATCTTACCCGAGTTAACGTGGACTCTTCTTCCTACTTTGGAATTACAAACATTGGCACAAAGCCAACCGTAAACGAACAAAGTCGCAATATCGAAACCTACATCTCGGACTTTGACGGAAACCTTTATGAAAAAAATATAAGGATAGAATTTTTGAAGCGAATACGGGACACCAAGCATTTTGATACACTCGCAGAACTTAAAAATCAGCTGTCCTTGGACAAAAAACAAATAGAAAAGCAGAAGGATTAATCCTTCTGCTTACTTTTTTATACGTTATAGTCAAGCTTAAACTGCTCTCCACATCCGTAATTTTCGTATACGTAGTCGATATCCTTGTCGCCTCTTCCGGAAAGTGTTGCAAGAATCGAGCCCGAGCCTTTTTCTTTTGCATACTTGATTGCATATGCCACAGCGTGAGAACTCTCGATAGCCGGAATAATTCCCTCATATTTTGAAAGAAGGAAAAACGCCTCCATCGCCTCTTCGTCTGACACAGTCTCGTACTTAACACGCCCCAAATCACGAAGATACGCGTGCTCGGGACCTACGCCCGGGTAGTCAAGACCACTCGCGATTGAATATACCGGTAGCGGCTCGCCTTTTTCGTCCTGAAGCACATAAGTATCAAAGCCGTGGATTCTGCCCTTTGTACCAAACTTCATCGTTGCTGCATGGTCACCAATCTTTTCACCTCTTCCAAGAGGCTCAATACCATAAATTTCTACCGGGTCTGCTAAAAACGGGGTAAACATTCCAAGCGAATTTGAACCTCCGCCAACACAAGCACAAATCGCATCAGGCATAATGCCTGTCATTTCCAAAAACTGTTCCCTTGCTTCTATACCAATAACCGACTGGAAATCCCTTACCATCTTGGGGAAAGGATGCGGACCAAGCGCCGAGCCGATGCAGTAAATTGCATTGTCGTATTCCTTAAGATATGCCTCAAATGCTGCGTCAACCGCTTCTTTTAGGGTTTTAAGGCCATGAGTTACAGGAATAACCCTTGCGCCAAGCATCTTCATTCTGATAACATTGGGATATTGCTTTTCTATATCAACCTCGCCCATATATACATCACATTCCATACCAAAGTATGCAGCCGCAGTCGCAATTGCCACGCCATGCTGACCTGCACCTGTTTCGGCAATAAGCTTTTTCTTGCCCATATACTTTGCCAAAAGGCCTTCACCCATACAATGATTAAGCTTGTGAGCACCGGTATGATTAAGGTCTTCGCGCTTTAGGTAAATCTGGCAATTGCCAAATATCTTCGAAAGTCTTTCGCAGTGATAGACAGGGGTGGGTCTTCCCTGAAATTCCTTTCTTATGCGGCGAAGCTCGTTGATAAATTGTGCCGAGTGACATATAGCCTCGTAAGCATCATCGGCTTCCTTAAAGGCAGGCTCTAGTTCTTTTGGCAAAAAAGCACCGCCAAACTTGCCAAAGAACCCGTCCTTAGTAGGATTCTCTTTTAAGTAATTGTCAAAATCTTTGTAAGTACTCATTTTCTTCCTCCATTTAACAAAAAATCTTCTGAACAGAAAATCAGAAGACCAAAACACAAAATCTGTATAATGCTCGTCTAATCTAATCTAAATATATCCTAATCTCTTCTTATCTGTTCTATCAATATAATATCACAGTTAATCACCATTTGTCAACAAAATTTGTATTTTCCCAAATCAAATCATAATGCTGGCATTGCAAAATATTTAAGTAGTATTGACATTAGAAGCGGGATTTACTATAATTTAGGTATAACCCTTAGACTTTTAAAAGGAGTAACTTATGAATACTATTATTATTGGCTGTGGTAAGGTAGGTCAAAAGCTTGCCGAAAAACTAAGTCAAGAAGAAAATCAGAATATAACCGTAGTTGACATTAAATATGACCTTGTGCAGGAAATCATAAGCCGCTATGATGCAATGGGCATTGTAGGAAGCGGAATAAACCACGAAATATTACTCGAGGCGGGCATTAATGATGCTGACATTCTGATTGCCGTTACCGGGTCTGACGAGGTTAACCTTATGGCGTGCCTTATTGCAAAAAAGACTGCCAACTGTCAGACTATTGCAAGAGTCAGAAAACCCGAATACGCTCAGGCTCTTCCCATATTTAAAGACGACCTTGGCCTTGCTATGGTCATAAACCCCGAATTTACCGCGGCGAACGAAATCTCCCGGTCTCTCCGTTTCCCCTCTGCAATTGAAATCGATACCTTTGCTAAAGGCAGAGTCGAGATACTTAAATTTAAAGTTAGTCAAGACTCACCACTTGCTGACCTGCCGGTATATGAGATTAATTCCAAGTTTAATTCTGACATTTTGGTGTGCGGCGTCGAGCGCGGCGACGAAGCTTTTATCCCGGGTGGTAACTTTGTCATCAAAACGGGCGACCTTGTAAGCATTATAGCTGCCCCCTTAAGTGGCTCGAAGTTCTTTAAAAAGATTGGAATAAAAACCAATCGTGTAAAAGACACTATTATAGTAGGTGGCGGCGAAACTGCGTACTACCTAGCCGAAAAGCTCCTAAGCCGCGGCATAAAAGTTAAACTAATCGAAAAAGACTCTGCGCGCTGTGAGGAGCTTTGTTTGGCACTTCCAAAAGCGACCATAATCCATGCTGACGGAACTGAGCGCAATATTTTGGAAGAGGAAGGCATCGACTATGCCGAGTCTTTTGTTGCTCTTACCAATATAGACGAAGAAAATATTATGCTCTCGCTTTTTGCAAAAAGCCGCACAAACGGCAAGGTCATAACAAAAGTTAATCGTGTTTCCTATGACGATATCCTCTCGGGGCTTGACCTTGACACCATAATCTATCCAAAAGAAATCACCGCAGAATACATTGTCCGCTTTGTCAGGGCAAAGCAAAATTCGCTGGACTGTGACATCGAAACGATGCACTTTATTTTAGACGGCAAAGCCGAAGCTTTAGAATTTTCTATAAAAGAAAGTTCTTCTGTTACAGATATTCCTCTTGAAAAATTGCCGATTAAGGACAACGTTCTTATTGCATGCATTAACCGTGGCGGCAAGATTATTATTCCCAGAGGACAAGACAGCATTATGGTAGGCGATACTGTTATTGTTGTTACAACACATATGGGCTTTCGCCAGGTAAGTGATATTTTAGAATAATGCAAAGTGGGAGATTTACCTTATGAATAAAAAAATAATTTTTCATGTTTTGGGCCTTGTTCTTATTCTAGAATCAATCTGCCTTTTGCTACCCCTTATCTGCTCGCTGATTTATGGTGAAAGCGATGCATTTGCTTTTTTAATAAGCTCGGTACTTTGCTTTCTAACCGGTTTTATTCTGAAATCAGTTGTACCCAAAAACCGCAATATGTACGCAAAAGAAGGTCTGCTTGCCGTATCCTTAAGCTGGATTTTTTTAAGTCTTTTCGGGGCTCTTCCTTTTGTTATATCAGGCGCTATTCCAAACTATATTTACGCTCTGTTTGAGACTGTCTCGGGCTTTACCACAACCGGCGCAAGTATTCTTTCGGATTTAGAAACTTTATCCCATGGCCTTTTATTCTGGCGAAGCTTTACTCACTGGATTGGCGGCATGGGTGTGCTTGTGTTTTTGGTATCCCTCTTTAAAATGTCTGGAGGAAATAACCTGTACCTTCTTAAAGCCGAAAGCACCGGCCCCGCTGTGGGCAAAATTGTGCCCCACGTCCAGTCAACAGCAAAAATTCTTTATGGGATATACAGTGCACTGACTGTTCTTGAAATCCTTCTCCTTCTTGCCGGAAATATGCCGATTTTTGATGCGATAACAATTTCTCTTGGAACAGCCGGCACAGGCGGTTTCGGTGTGAAAAATTCCAGCTTAGCAGACTACACAACTTACCAGCAGATTGTTGTTACAATCTTTATGATTATTTTTGGTGTAGATTTCTCGCTTTACTATCTTATTCTTATCCGAAAATTCAATTCCGTGTTTAAGTCCGAGGAACTCCGTATTTATCTTGGTGTAATTGTGTTCTCTATTGCTGTAATCTCTTTAAATATCATGGGAACATTTGAAAGCGTATGGACTGCGTTAAAGCACAGTGCCTTTCAGGTTGCATCAATTATCACAACCACCGGTTATGCAACTTGCAACTTTGACAAATGGCCCGAGCTTTCAAGGACTATCCTTGTTCTTTTGATGTTTATTGGCGCTTGCGCAGGCAGTACCGGCGGTGGTATAAAGGTTTCACGTATTCTTATTGCATTTAAGACTATCGTGAAGGAACTAAAGATTACCGCGCATCCTCAAAGCACCCACAAAATAACAATAAACGGCCGAATGGTTGCTCATGACACAATCCGCTCTGTAAATGTGTATATGATTGCCTACTTTTTAATCTATGCAGTGTCACTTTTGGTAATAAGTCTTGATAACCTTGATTTTACGACCAACTTCACTGCAGTGGCAGCAACCATTAACAATATAGGCCCCGGCCTTTCTATGGTTGGCCCTATGGGTAACTTTTCTTGCTTCTCGCCCTTATCAATCGTTGTTCTTATACTAAATATGCTTATAGGCCGCTTAGAAATATTCCCTATGCTTATTTTGTTTTCACCTTATACCTGGAAGAAATAATTTTACTGACTGGAGCTTACATATGAAAAAAATTAAATCACTCTCTCTACTTATTATGACAGCAATGATTTGGGGATTTGCTTTTGTCGCACAACGCCTTGGCGCCGAGCATGTGGGCGCATTTACATTCAACGGCGTGCGTTTTACCCTTGGCTCAATATCTCTCATCCCGGTAATACTTATTTTTGAAAAAAAAGATGTTGACAAGGTTGCACACTCAAAAAAAACCGCTACCACCATCAAAGCAGGGTTCATTGCAGGTCTTATTCTTTTTACGGCATCATCGCTTCAGCAGTTCGGTATAGAATTAACCAAAAGTGCCGGAAAAGCCAGTTTTCTGACGGGACTTTATACTGTTTTGGTCCCGATTATTGGCGTGTTCCTTGGAAAAAGAACAACCATAAATGTATGGTTTGGCGCAATTTTGGCAGTTTTTGGTATGTTTTTAATTTGCATTAACGAAGAATGGAAAGTCAGTTTCGGAGATTTTGTACTGCTTCTAAATGCAGTATTTTGGGCTTTTCATATATTGGTTATTGACAAATTTGTAAATAATATGTATCCAATAAGATTCGCCTCTGTTCAATTTGCTGTGTGCGGTATTTTGGGTATTATATCCGCCCTTTTGTGCGAGCAAATTACACCAGAGGGGCTCAGCGCTGCCGCTGTTCCTATTTTATATGGCGGACTTATGTCTGTTGGTATTGCTTATACCTGTCAGATAATAGGTCAAAAAAATGCTGATCCCACCTATGCCTCCATTATTCTCTCTACCGAATCTATGTTCGGGGCAATTGGCGGAGCAGTAATTTTGGGTGAAACAATGTCCCCCAGAGGCTACATAGGTTGCCTCTTTATTTTCTCTGGTGTTATTATATCCCAGATAGTATTTAAAAAGCGGAGCAAAAGAAAGCTGCATTCCGTTTAAACCCTACTAGAACCATTGTTTCCCCAAAAAACATTCGTGCCAATGATAATCGGTGAAATACGCAGATACTTAAGAGACAACACCTCAATACGGGTAAGTCGTTCACTTCGCGATACAGCATACAAGGCGCTCTCTGCAAAAGAAAAATTGGTCAACAAAAACGCAAAAGAGCCTACCTTGGAAGAAATAGCCAAAGAGCTTGACCTCCCACAGGACGAAATTTCTACAGCGCTTGATGCTATAATGGACCCGGTATCTTTGTACGAGCCTATTTACCATGATGGCGGAGATGCAATTTTTGTTATGGACCAGGTAAAAGACGAAAAAAACCTGGACGATTCGTGGCTTGAAGAAATTTCTATAAAAGAGGCAATGAAGCACCTTAATGATCGTGAAAAAAGAATCTTGGAAATGCGGTTCTTCTCCGGCCGTACTCAAATGGAGATTGCAAATGAGATAGGTATATCGCAAGCGCAGGTATCTCGTCTTGAAAAAAATGCCCTTGGACATATGAAAAAATATCTTTAGCTTATATTAGCCTTTCCTTTAAAAAAAAGAACTATTTATTTCATAATTTTTTAAAAAAAGCCTTGACAAATGCCAAAAAAAGGAGTATACTGTAATACGTTGTGAGACACGATATGCACCATTAGCTCAGCTGGTAGAGCACCTGACTCTTAATCAGGGTGTCCACGGTTCGAGTCCGTGATGGTGTACCAAAACCGCTGGAATCATTGATTTTGGTGGTTTTTTGTTTTGTATCAGTTTTTGTCAGGAAGCGACAATTATTGGCAAATACCCGGCATTACAAAAATATTCAATCAAATATTTTTGCAAAAAAGATAACATTACTCTTGACAAAGACACTCTTATATGCTAAAATACAATAGTTGGTGACAACGATGTGCCGGAGTGGCGGAACTGGCAGACGCCCAGGACTTAAAATCCTGTGGGATTAACTTCCCGTACCGGTTCGATCCCGGTTTCCGGCACCACAAATTAAATATCGCAGGGTAGAGCAGTTTGGTAGCTCGTCGGGCTCATAACCCGGAGGTCGGTGGTTCAAATCCGCCCCCTGCACCCAAAAAAAGACATTTTTCGACAAAGAAAAATGTCTTTTTTTCAGCTAAATTCGCTAACGCGAGCTAAATTGAGCAAGCTCAGCTAAATGTGCTTCGCACGCTTAAAGGCGAATTTAATTTAGCTACTCCAAAGGAGTTATTTAGCTATTGCGAAGCAATAATTTCGCTTTGCAACTTGTTACAAAATTTAGCTAAAAAGAAGGCATCTAAACCGTTCGGCTCTTCCAAATAAAATCCCGTAATCACAATGGTTTGCGGGATTTTAATTTTTATAAACTTATGGAAGAATGGTCTTTTGACCACAATTTTGACCACAATGGAGTGAAAATATGGATAAAAATTTACTTAAAAAAACAAGTGATACCTTTCTGGGAATAATAAAGCAACCATCAATACAAGGCTTTTTAAAAAGCACACTTGATAAAATGCCTGACTTATTATCTAAAAATCCCATTTCGTATTTTTTGCTTTTTAAAGAAGTAACCAATATCAGTATATCCGATTGTATCTTCTACTCAAAATTAGATAAATTTTTTAGAGGTATCGAGGATATTGATTACGAAACACGAATTAATTTTATTTCAAACACATCAATGGTAAAGAAAGTGAATTTGCTAAAAAAGTTATTACAAACATCGACTTAATAGATGATGAGGATAAAGCTGAATTAATAGCCAATTTGCAAAGGGCTTTATTTTACGAAAAGATAGACACGGGAGTATTTTTCAGACTCATCTTTGCGGTTAGAGACACCGCTTACGAAGACCTTTATTATTTATTATCAAATAAAGATAAATCTGAATTTACATTAGATTTATCCGTAGACTTTTTATGCAAGTCTGGTTTAATGTATAATTATTCTATAGGCGATAACACTTGGGGAGCTTTAAAAAACTCAAACATATATATGATTTCTGAATTAGGCAAGTTACTTATAAACACGTCCCTAAATTATGGTAATACCCCTCAGCTACTTAAAAATAATATTACATTTTTTTCGGAAAAGCCGATAGGAGTTAAAGCTCCAATACTTGATATCTCAACGAGTGATACAACAGCAACATTTGCCTAACATATAACCGCTCCAATTTCTTGGAGCGGTATTTTAATGAAGACTATTAATATGATTAGCAGATTAAAGTATCTTTTATATCCCCTTCATCCCCTTTACAAGGATATTAAAGCTCTTATGGCAGATTTAAAGAAGGTGTATGCAGCAATTGACGAACAAACAGCCCTTGCAGAACTTGAAAATTTTGATGAAAAATGGGGTAACAAATATCCCAAGATAGCAATATCGTAGCGTGACAACTGGGCAAATTTATCTACATATTTCAAATATCCGCAAGAGGTTAGAACGCTGATTTACACCACAAATGCCATAGAAGGCTTTAACCGACAGCTTCGTAAAGTCACCAAAAACAAAGGCGTATTTCCAACGGATGACAGCCTGCTTAAGATGCTTTACCTTGCGATGATGGATATCAGCAAGAAATGGACAGGCAAACGCCGTGAATGGGGACAAATCCATTCTCAGCTTGAGATTTTCTTCGCTGACAGATTAGGTTAATAGCATAAAACCTAAGGCAAATCAAGGGTAAAATTAACGCCCTCAAAACGAGGGCGCCCTTGACATGCCCATGATTTTATGCTATATATTAGCTAAGGGACGAAATCCACAAAAATGGATTCCATCCCTCAAAAAACACTTAGATTATATTATCATTTTGGAGTTTACACAAAATCGGGGAAATACCCTTTGAAATTGCCAGTCCTTAATAACAATATTTGATATTTTCTATTAAATACCTTATCCATAAGGATTTAAATTAAGCTTATCTGTATATAACTATTTCAGTAGCATTATCATAATTACGCTTTGCATAGAAAGTACCGCCTTGCTCTAAGTCAGCCATACTACCCGTGGTAAAGGTTCCCTTTTTGGTATCAAAAACATAGAACTTAGTACTTGTAGTGATACCCACAATTACCTTTTGACCATCACCGTTTGCAATAATTCGTTTGTTAGCTGTAAAATACGTCTTACGACGTATCTCTTTATGAAAACCAATTTTCGAAAGAGTCTTTATCCTCCCGTTTTGCCCTGTATTCCACAGCTTAAACAGCAAAAACAGAGCCGGAATAATGAACAGGTCCAGTAAAAATGGACAATAGAAAAAAAATAGCCTCCTATGGTAGAATTAAAATAACTACCATAGGAGGTTTTGTTATGCAAAGAAAATATCGACATATTAAAGATTTTGAAAAAGAGTTAATTGAGCACATTGAAAAAGGTCACACATTGCGAGAAACTGGCGGGAAATATGGATTCACATACAAAGAAATGCGAGATTTTAAAACAAGATATAATAAAAACCAGCGCAAACTTACAGCAGGAATAGAGCTCAAACATAGAGGCAGACCTCGAAAAGATGGGGATAAATTACCACCATCTGTACAGCAATTAAGTAAGCTAACTCAACTACAA
>JAZNSF010000011.1:0-18286 GCA_045591095.1 Clostridia bacterium
CCTTGGCTCACAGATCGACATGGCTACGATCCGACTTGTTTGCTTTTGTTAAGTCGTTCATCTTTTTTCTCCTTATAGTTTTTTTATTGCACACCCCTTCCCGACAAAAGAAAAAGTGCGCCAACCGGAGCCGACGCACGAAAAACGCATAGCTCCAATTGTCGCGAAACAATTTCATCACTCATCAAAGCACATGAAATAGAGCCTGCATTTTTGCCGGGACAAAAATGTGCCTTAATGAGAAAATGATGTTAAAATTGTTTCGCAACATTATTATAACACTACTTCAGAGAAATTGCAATAGGTTTTTGTAAAATTATGTAAAAAAATTAATATATAGGCGGGTTCCATAGCTTATGAAAAAGCCTACTGGCTTTTCTTTTATATCAGTGCTGTCGCACCTAGCTCGAACCTAAAAACAATTCACCGGATTGTTTTTTACGGCTCGACTCTATAACCCACTGCCCGCCGCTCAAAACCTTGGCAGATGTAGCTGCTCTTTGCTTTTCTATGACGGCTTTCAAGACTACCTTTGGTGGTCTTTTTTTATACACCTTGTTTATTGCGATTGGAGTTTGTTTATGAAGATTTTTCAAAATAGCGAAAAACGCCTTGCGATTAGTTTCCTTTGCCGGCAAGGCGTTTTAGCGACAGCACGCGTTGGGTGTGCGTATCTTAGCGGTCAGTATTTTGGGGAAGCTGAATATCTACAAAGTCCTGAGTGATAAACCGGTGCGGCAGGGGGTTAAGAGGGCCTTGCTGCTGAGGCCCCCTTAAAATATACAATTAAATTATTTAACATGGAGGTCCAAAGGGGTGCTCCCCTTGGTAGAAAAGGGATTTGCAGAGGGCTAGGATATTAACCCCTTTTAAAACAAAAAGGTCATAGTCCTCTTTTGAAACGAATATCTTTTAATATATTGTTTGAAAAGGGGACTAATATGCTAAATTTTATATGGTGCGGCATGATTCTGATTTCGTTTATTGTTTCAATTTTTACGGGTAAAATTGAAGCTACGACAAACGGAGCGATGGAAGGCGCGGCGCTGGCAGTCGAAACTTGCATCGGACTTTTGGGGAGTATGTGTCTTTGGACGGGCCTCGCCAAAATTGCCGAAAAATCAGGACTTGTAGAGGTATTTGCGAAAATTTTAAAGCCAATTACTAAGGTTATATTCCCAAAACTAAAACCAAATTCTGCGGCGCACAGATGCATAGTTTTAAATATGGTAGCGAACATTTTGGGGATGGGCAATGCGGCAACTCCCTTAGGCATAAATGCGATGAAGGAGCTTGATAAGCTAAACAGAGGAAAGGGCACAGCAAGCAACGAGATGTGTATGTTTGTGGTAATCAATACGGCATCAATCCAGTTGATACCGTCTACGGTAATCGCCTTAAGGCAAATGTATGGCTCGACAAACCCCACCGAAATTGTAGCACCGGTATGGCTGTGCAGCATATGTTCGGTTGTGGTGGGGGTATTGATGGCAAAATTATTTGAAAAAAGGTCGGTGAGACTATGAACATAGTTTCAATGCTCTCGGTGCCAATAATGATTGTGGGGATTGTTGGCTATGGACTTATGAAGAAAATAAATGTATATGACAGCTTTGTAGAGGGGGCGAAAACAGGACTTGAAAATATGCTTCAGATAGTTGCGCCACTGGTCGGGCTTATGGTAGGAATTTCTATGGTACGCGCATCAGGCGCTTTGGATTTGATTGCGAATCTCTTAAAACCTGTTACCAATGCCCTGGGAATGCCGTCGGACGTTCTTTCTTTAGCTCTTTTAAGACCGGTTTCGGGTAGTGGTTCGATAGCAATAGTAAATGATATATTTAAGAATTTAGGGCCTGATTCTTTGGCGGGCAAAATCGCGTCAGTTATGATGGGGTCCACCGAAACCACGTTTTATACCGTAGCGGTGTATTTTGGTGCTGTCGGAGTAAAAAACTTAAGGCACACCATAAAATCTGCGCTTTTGGCTGACCTTACCGGTATGGTACTTGCTGTTTTTGCAGTAAGGTTATTCCTTTCCTAAACAATATAAAAAAGCTGTGGACGAAGTAAGTCGTCCACAGCTTTTAGTTTTTAAAGATTAAAGACAGAGGTGTCTTGGAATACCATCAACCATAAATGGTTCAAGCTCGCCAATTATAAGGGGTCTTGAGTAGTCATAAAATTCCTTTGTAACATATGTTCCGTCTTCAGTAATCCACGAATCGGGAACGCATTTTTCAAAGTTAGCAATACCTTTTATGTCGCAAAGCTCGGTTACAATGCTGTAAGGAGCATTTGAAATACGCTTAAACGCCACCATCTTTGCGGTTTCGCCGTTTAGTGCGGCAACAACAGCATCGGCGCCCGCCATATAAGCTTCGGTAATATCCTGTCTTGAAACAAGGTGCGAAGCGCAACGCTGAAGCGTAGAAAATACAATGCCTCGTGATTTTATGCCGGTGCGGTCGGTGAGGTAGTCCGAAAGATACATCGCTGTACCGCCCAAAAGCTTGTGGCCAAACGAGTCGGTAACAATGCTTTTTTTGTTAGCTTCGCAAACGTACATGCCGTCGGCTGTTTTAACGCCTTCAGAGATTGCTACGGTAACTACCTTTTGCTTCTGCTTAAGGTCGATTATTCTTTCGATAAATTTCTGATGGTCAAAAACCTTTTCGGGAAGATATATAAAATCAGGGCCGGGGCAGTCTTCAGCTCGGGAAAGCGAAGATGCAGCTGTAAGCCAGCCTGCATTTCGCCCCATGATTTCGACAATAGTGATAGACTCGGTCGAGTAGGTATTTGCGTCGCAGATTATCTCCTTCATAGCGGTTGCTATGTACTTTGCGGCAGAGCCGTAACCCGGCGTATGGTCGGTTGATGCAAGGTCGTTGTCGATTGTCTTGGGGATACCGATAAAACGTATTTCAGAGCCTATCTCAAGACCATATTCGGACAGCTTCATAATTGTATCCATTGAATCGTTTCCGCCTATGTAGAAGAAGTAACCAATGTCAAGCTTCTTTAAAATCTTGAAAATCTTTTCGTAAAGAGCCGGATTTTCTTCCTGTGTTGGAAGCTTAAAACGGCAAGTTCCGAGAAAAGATGCGGGAGTACGCTTTAAAAGCTCGATATCCAGACTGTTTTTTATGTAATTTGACATATCAATGTAGCTTTCAGCAATAAGCCCCTCGATGCCGTTTCGCATACCGTAAATCTTTTTGCAGCCACTGTCGAGGGCAGTTTTGAATACCCCGGCAAGGCTTGAGTTGATAACTGCTGTAGGACCGCCGGATTGTCCAACAATAACATTTGAACTTATCATAATTAATCTCCTTTTATATGATAGTTGCTTTGAATCATTAGTATAGCATACGGCAATCTTTTATGTCAACTAATTTTGGTTGACGGGGGATGCAAAGAAGTGTTAACATTTTACTTATATAACAAATAATGTTTATGCTAAGCTATAAAAAGATATGCAGGATTTAGCCAAACTCTATTGAAAAAATATAGATTTATGATATAATTGTTGATATAGAGGGGAGGGACTCGGCTTGAAATCGGAATATAAAACAGTATCAAAAGCGGCATCAGCAGAGCTTATAGAAAAGCGCTCAAGATTTATTGCAAGCGTGAGGCCCGTCCAGACCGAAGAAGAGGCTTTGCAGTTTTTGGAGGACCTCAAAAAAAAGTATTGGGATGCTAAACACAATGTCTATGCTTATATAATAGAAGAAAACAATATTCAGCGCTACAGCGACGACGGAGAACCTGCAGGGACTGCAGGGGTTCCTGTGCTTGATATGATAAAAAAAGAGGGTCTCAGCAACCTTGTAGTTGTGGTGACCAGATATTTTGGCGGGATACTTCTTGGGACAGGCGGGCTTGTTCACGCGTATTCGAAGTCTGCAAAATTGGGAATAGAAGCAGCAGAGCCTTTAAAGATGGTGCTTTGCCGGGACGTAAAAATCTCTTGTGATTATTCACTTTTAGGGAAAGTACAAAACGAGGTACTTGGGCAGGGTTTTCGGATTTCGGACACAGAGTATGGAGAGAATGTTATGGTTAGCGTTCTTGTTCCTGTAGGTGATGTGGATAGGTTTGAATCGAGTATGATTGACAGCACCAACGGTCGTGTGACAATCCGAAAAGAAGAGACCGGATATAACAGGATATAAAAAAAGACAAGTTTCAAAAGAAGCTTGTCTTTTTGTTGGAGCGGAAGACGAGATTCGAACTCGCGACGTTCACCTTGGCAAGGTGACGCTCTACCACTGAGCCACTCCCGCATAACTTTAACTGCAAGAGTTATTTTAACATATAGAAAAGGCTTTGTCAAGACCTAAAATAAGAAATTTTAAAATAAAAAAGGAACAGTGGTTAGATTCCGTTCCTTTTTTTAAAAACTAGTTTTTCTTGTAGCCTTCGATTACCTTTTTCATAGTATCCATGGCAGGCCCACCTACGATTTTACGCATATTTACGCAGGTTTCAAGTGAGATTGCATCATACACATCGTCTTCAAATATATCCGAGAATGTTTTAAATTCGTCCATTGTGAGGGCGTCGATTACGGTATCTTTGTCAAGGCAGTAGCTGACCATCTGCCCAACAACCTTGTGTGCATCACGGAAAGGCAGGCCTTTTTTAACCAGATAATCCGCAACGTCTGTCGCATTGGTGAATCCGCCTTTTGCACCAACGAGCATATTTTCCTTTTTAAGTTTCATTGTAGAGAGCATACCCGAGAATACGGGGAGGCACATTTTGACAGTATCAATCGCATCAAAAATCTGCTCCTTATCTTCCTGCATATCTTTGTTGTATGCAAGGGGAAGACCTTTAAGCATGGTAAGAAGACCCATAAGATCGCCAAAGACACGACCTGATTTACCGCGGGCAAGCTCTGCAATGTCGGGGTTTTTCTTTTGCGGCATAATGCTTGAGCCGGTGCTGTATGCATCGTCAAGGTCAACAAAAGAAAATTCGTTAGAGCTCCAAAGGATAATTTCTTCAGAAAAACGGCTGAGGTGAACCATAATCATCGAAAGGATGAATGCTAGCTCGCACACAAAGTCGCGGTCCGAAACACCGTCGATGCTGTTTTTTGTAATGTCGTCAAATTCGAGCTCTTTTGCAACAAATTCGCGGTCAAGAGGATATGTTGTACCTGCCAAAGCGCCACTCCCAAGAGGCATAATGTTCATACGCTTTTTCCAGTCCGAAAGTCTTGATAAATCACGCGAAAACATTTCGTAGTATGCCATAATGTGATGGGCAAATGTGATAGGCTGCGCTTTTTGTAGATGCGTGTAGCCCGGCATAATGGTGTCTAAGTTTTCCTCGGCCATTTTTAAAATCGTCGATGTAAGGCTTTCAAGCATTTTTGAAAGCGCTGCTGCCTCGTCCCTTAAGTAAAGGCGAATATCAAGAGCAACCTGGTCGTTTCGGCTTCTTCCGGTGTGCAGGCGCTTGCCCACGTCGCCGATACGCGAAATCAGTATAGTTTCGATATTCATATGTATATCTTCGGCGTCAATGGTAAATTCCACCTTACCGTTTTCAATATCTTCAAGTATTTCGCCTAAGGTTTTTACTATCAAAAGCGAATCTTCCTTTGGGATAATGCCCTGATTGCCAAGCATCATTGCATGAGCCTGACTGCCCCTTATATCCTGAGCATACATCCGTGCGTCAAAGCGGATTGATGAATTAAAGTCATCAACCAGCTTGTCTGTTGATTTACTAAATCTTCCGCCCCATAGTTTCATAATTAATTCTCCTATAATAGAAACAGAAGGGGTATCAGCGATACCCCTGCTCTATTTTTATTTATTTTTCTTCCTCGTTTTTAGCTTCCATCATTGCTCTAACCTTGAGGGGCAGACCAAAGAGGTTTATAAAGCCTTCGGCATCCTTGTGGCTGTAAAGCTCTTTGCTGTCGCCAAAGCTTGCGATTTCTTCGTTGTAAAGCGAATACTTTGACTTTGCACCGGCAGGTGTGCAGTTGCCTTTGTAGAGCTTAAGTCTAACTGTACCTGTTACGTTCTTGTCCATCTCGTCGTACATAGCAGACATTGCAGCACGAAGAGGTGTAAACCATTTTCCGTCATATACAAGCTGTGAGAACTGTGTCTGTGTCATACGCTTAAAAGCTTGGGTGTCGCGGTCAAGACAAAGATATTCAAGTTCCTGAAGTGCTGTGTAGAGGATTGTACCACCCGGGGTCTCATATACGCCTCTTGACTTCATGCCAACAAGTCTGTCTTCTGCGATGTCAGCAATACCGACACCATTTTCACCGCCGACTTTGTTGAGTGTTTCTACAAGCTCAACAGGGCCCATATTTTTGCCGTCAACTGCAACAGGAATGCCTGCTTCAAAATCGATTTCAACATAAGTTGGTGTATCGGGAGCTTTTTCGGGAGAAACGCTGAGCTTTAAGAGACTATCAAGCTGTGGTTCGTTCCATGGATCTTCAAGATCCATACCCTCGTGGCTGATGTGCCAGATGTTTCTGTCGCGTGAATAAAGGTCTTTCTTTGTAACGGGGATTTCGATTCCGTGAGCTTCGGCATAGTCAACTGCGTCTTCACGAGATTTGATATCCCAGATACGCCAAGGAGCGATAATCTTAAGCTCGGGAGCAAGTGCCTTTACTGTAAGCTCAAAACGAACCTGGTCATTACCCTTGCCGGTTGCGCCGTGGCAGATTGCAGTTGCGCCTTCTTTCTTTGCGATTTCGACCAATCTTTTTGCAATAACAGGACGAGCGTGTGATGTACCAAGAAGATACTTACCCTCGTAATATGCACCTGATTTTACTGTTGGAAATATGTAATCCTTAACGTATTCTTCGCGAAGGTCTTCGATGTAGCACTTTGATGCGCCGCTTTTAATAGCACGTTCTTCAAGACCGTCGGTTTCCTTTCCCTGTCCTACGTCACCGCAAACTGCGATAACTTCACAATCGTAATTTTCGATCAGCCAGTTGATGATAATAGATGTATCAAGACCGCCTGAGTATGCAAGTACAACTTTTTCTTTTGCCATTTTGCTAACCTCCAAGTTTATAAACAAAAATGCTTGTTTTATTTTGCTTTTTATATTATAATATCATTAGAAAAAAAATGCAACAGTTTTTTTTGAAATTATGTATTTTTATGCAAAAAAGTGAATTTTTATGCAATAATGCCATGGAATATGTGAAAGGAAACCAAAATGAGGATACTTGGAGTTGACCCCGGATACGCAATTGTGGGAGTTGGGTGTATTGATTATGAGGCAAACCGCTTTAAGACGGTGGAATATGGTGCGATTACAACAGACGCCTCGGAGGATATGTTTGACAGACTAAAAAAGATTTATGATGAGATAACCGAGATGATAGACCGAGTAAAACCTGATGCAGTCGCCATTGAGGAACTGTTTTTCCATAACAACCAAAAAACAGCAATAAATGTTGCTCAGGCGAGAGGAGTACTGGTACTCGCTGCAAAAAACAAAGGTATTCCTATTTATGAATATACACCTCTTCAGGTAAAACAGGCAGTGGTAGGTTATGGCCGCGCCGAAAAAAATCAGGTACAGCAAATGACCAAGGCGATTCTTAACCTTTCGGCTGTACCAAAGCCTGACGACACGGCAGATGCGCTGGCGATTGCAGTGTGCCACGCCCATACGGGTGGAATAAGACGGTATCTGTAAAATGTTACAAACATCTAGCAGATATTTGTAACATTTGTTAAAATTTTAACTAAGTTTTGAAAAACTATTGCCTAAAAAATAAAAGCATGTTATTATATTAACAAAGGACTAAATAGTCTTAAAAATTTATAAAATTTATAATATAGCCCAAAAATTCAGGGCGGAAGGGAAGGAAATTAATATGGCACGATTTACATTACCACGTGATTTGTATCACGGCGAAGGAGCACTTGAGGCGCTTAAAGGTCTTAAAGGAACAAAAGCAATGGTTTGTGTAGGTGGCGGCTCGATGAAGAAGTTTGGCTTCCTTGACAAGGTTGTTGATTATCTTAAAGAAGCGGGCATGGAAGTACAGATTTTTGAAGGAATCGAACCTGACCCGTCTGTAGATACCGTTATGCGCGGCGCAAAAGCAATGGAAGAATTTGGTCCCGACTGGATTGTTGCAATCGGAGGCGGTTCGCCAATTGATGCGGCAAAGGCTATGTGGATTAAGTACGAGTATCCCGAAATTACTTTTGAAGAGATGTGCGTTGTATTTGGCATCCCCGAGCTTCGCAAAAAGGCAAGATTTTGTGCTATCCCTTCGACTTCGGGTACAGCAACAGAAGTTACAGCGTTCTCGGTTATCACCGATTACGAAAAGGGCATCAAGTATCCCCTTGCTGATTTTGAAATCACACCGGACGTTGCGATCGTTGACCCCTCGCTTGCAGAAACAATGCCCAAAAAGCTTACGGCTCACACCGGCATGGATGCAATGACCCACTCAATCGAGGCTTATGTATCAACTGCAAACTGTCAGTTTACCGACCCGCTTGCAATATTCTCAATCAAAATG
The DNA here is from genome assembly GCA_045591095.1 of Clostridia bacterium. Lineage (GTDB taxonomy): Bacteria > Bacillota > Clostridia > Monoglobales > Monoglobaceae > SIG440. Next base: position 8,552 of record JAZNSF010000011.1, read on the forward strand.
ATTCAGGAAAATCTTGTTGATTCTTATAACGGCGATATGACAAAGCGCGCGACTATGCACAACGCACAGTGCCTTGCTGGTATGGCATTCTCAAATGCACTCCTTGGTATAGTTCACTCCATGGCTCACAAGACCGGGGCAATATTCGAAGATTTCGGCGCGCATATCATTCATGGTGCGGCAAATGCAATGTATCTTCCCAAGGTTATCGCATTTAATGCAAAAGACGAAACTGCAAAGAAACGCTATGGCGAGATTGCAGACTATATGAACCTTGGCGGCGCAAGCGATGACGAAAAGGTAGCAAACCTTATAGCATATCTTCGCAAGATGAACGAGGACTTAAATATCCCTCAGTGCATCAAGAATTACGGTGCGGACAGCTATCCCTGCGAAGAGGGTTTTGTTCCTGAAAAAGTATTCCTTGAAAGACTTCCCGAAATCGCAAAGAATGCAGTAGCTGATGCCTGCACAGGTTCAAATCCAAGAAGCATTAATCCCGAGCAGATGGAAAAGCTTCTTAAGTGCTGCTACTATGACACAGAGGTCGATTTTTAATTAATACTCCAAAGACCGCAAAACACAACGTGTTTTGCGGTCTTTTTTGTGCATTTTGGACTTGATTTTTTAGATGAAAGCGAGTATAATAAAAAATGGTATATAATATGGGGGAAGTAGCCCCTTTTGTTGAAAGGCAGAACGCATATGTTTTATTATATTTCGGGGCAGATTGCCTTAAAAACAGAGAGTTTTGTGGTGATTGACGCAGGCGGCATCGGGTATCGCCTTTATGCAAGCGCCGCATCATTAGAAAAGATAGGAAAACAAAACGAATTTGCAAAAATGTATACATATGCAAACTTCAAGGCGTCGGCAGATATTTTTGATTTATATGGCTTTGCGGACCTGGAGGAACTAAGCCTTTTTGAGATGATAATAGGAGTGTCGAGGGTTGGCGCAAAGACTGCGATTGCTCTTCTTTCCAACATTTCGCCGTCAAAGTTTGCACTTTGCGTTGCGACAAATGATTTTAAGTATATCGCAAGCAAAACCCCGGGCCTTGGTTCAAAGGGTGCTGAAAGAATTGTCCTCGAGCTTAAGGATAAGTTCCGCGAACTTGACCTTGAGGGAATTTCTTCTGACGAAGTTACAGAGGTTTACCACGGCGGAAATTCCGAAAAAGACGAGGCGATTGGTGCTCTCATGGTGCTTGGATATTCGCAGCAGGAAGCAAAGCGTGCCATAGCATCGGCTTCGGGAACAGTTGAAGAAATGATAAAAATCGGTTTAAAAAACCTAATGAAAGGCTAAACCAAAGTTATGGAATTTGAAGCTGAAAACAGAATCATCACTGCCGGCGAAATAGGCGGCGACAACGAAATTGAATATTCCTTAAGACCCAAAAGGCTGGATGACTATATTGGTCAGACCAAGGTCAAAGAAAACCTTAAAATCTTTATGGAAGCGGCAAAATCCCGTGGCGAACAGCTTGACCATGTGCTTCTTTATGGCCCGCCGGGGCTTGGCAAGACTACTTTAGCCGGCATAATTGCAAACGAGATGGGCGTAAACATCCGTATAACGTCAGGCCCTGCAATCGAGAAGCAAGGCGACCTCGCTGCACTTCTTACCAATTTGTCTGAGAATGATATACTCTTTATTGACGAAATTCATCGTCTTAACCGAAGCGTTGAAGAAATTCTTTATCCTGCGATGGAAGACGGGGCGCTCGACATAATTATCGGTAAAGGGCCGTCGGCAAGGTCCATAAGGCTTGACCTTCCAAAATTCACACTGATCGGCGCAACAACCAAGGCAGGGGCGCTCACCGCACCACTTCGTGACCGCTTTGGAGTGATAAGCCGCTTAGAAATATATAAAACCGAGGACCTTATGAAAATAATCAAACGGTCAGCGGGGATTTTAAATATAGAAATCACCGACAAGGGTGCCTTCGAGATTGCCTCGCGTTCACGAGGCACCCCAAGAATTGCAAACCGGCTTTTAAAAAGAGTCCGCGACTTTGCCGAAGTCAAGGCAAATGGCGTAATCACCGACCAGGTTGCAGACTTTGCACTTCGTATGCTTGAAGTTGACAAACTCGGTCTTGATGCAACTGACAAACGGATGCTGCTTTCGATAATAAACAACTACGACGGCGGCCCTGTGGGACTTGATACAATTGCCGCAACAATCGGCGAAGAAAGCGACACCATTGAGGATGTATACGAACCATTTTTAATGCAAATAGGGTTTATAAACCGCACACCTCGGGGAAGAATGGTAACAAGGCTTGCTTACGAGCATTTTGGGATTGATTTTAAAGGCTCAAAAAAGGCGCCTGAGATAACCTTGTTTGACGATAAAAACGAATAATACTATATTTTATGCATATTTTGAATAAAAGGACTGATATAAAATGGAAAAAGAAAAATTTTATCTTACCACCGCGATAGCATATACTTCAAGAAAGCCACATATAGGAAACACCTATGAGGTAGTCTTGGCAGACAGCATCGCAAGATTTAAAAGATACCAGGGATATGATGTGTTCTTCCTTACAGGTACAGACGAACACGGTCAGAAAATCCAGCAGCTTGCCGAGGAAAGCGGTATCTCGCCTCAAACTTACGTTGATGGCGTAGCAGGCGAAATAAAGGATATCTGGAATCTTATGAATTCGTCTTACGATAAGTTCATCCGTACGACCGATGACTATCACGTAGAAAGCGTGCAGAAGATTTTTAAAAAGCTCTATGACCAGGGCGATATTTACAAAAGCTCGTATACCGGCTGGTACTGCACACCTTGCGAATCGTTCTGGACCGAGACTCAGCTTGTAGATGGCAAATGCCCCGACTGCGGCAGAGAAGTTCATCAGGGCAACGAGGAAGCATACTTCTTCAAGATGAGCAAGTATCAGGAAAGACTTGAAAAGCACATCGAGGAAAACCCTGATTTCATCCAGCCCGAGTCAAGAAAAAGAGAGATGATAAACAACTTCATAAAACCCGGAATTCAGGACCTTTGCGTATCAAGAACAAGCATAAGCTGGGGTATCCCGGTTAGCTTTGACGACAAGCACACAGTATACGTGTGGCTTGATGCCCTTACAAATTATATCAATGCGCTCGGCTATACCCCCGACCAAAAGGGCGAGCTTTATAACAAATACTGGCCGGCAGATGTGCATATTATTGGCAAGGATATATTAAGGTTCCATACAATCTATTGGCCTATTTTCCTTATGGCACTGGGCGAGCCGCTACCTAAAAAGGTATTTGGTCATCCGTGGCTTTTAAGCGGCGAGGACAAGATGAGTAAGTCCTTGGGCAACGTAATTTACGCCGACGATTTGGTACGCCATTTTGGCGTTGATGGGGTAAGGTACTATCTTCTTCGCGAGATGCCTTATGCTCAGGACGGTACAATCACCTACGAAAAGATAATAAGTACCTTTAATACTGACCTTGCAAATACTTTAGGCAACCTTGCAAACCGTACAGTTGCTATGATAAACAAGTACTTTGACGGGATGGTTCCTGAGGTTTCGGTTTTGACCGGTTTTGAAAAGGAACTTTCACAAGTAGCTGAGAAGGCTAAAGAAGATACCATAAGACTTATGGACGAATACCGCACAGCAGATGCTTTGGATGCACTTTGGAAGCTGCCAACCCGCGCGAATAAGTATATTGACGAAACAATGCCCTGGGCGCTTGCAAAGGACGAGGGGAAGAGAGAAGAACTTAAAACAGTTATGGCAAACCTTGCGGAGTCACTAAGATGGATTTCGTCGCTTCTATCGCCGTTTATGCCCGAAACTGCCGAAAAATTGGCAGCTGCAATCGGTATAAAAATCCCTGAGCTTTCGGAACTTAACGAGTTTGGAACCGGTGCATCCGGCAAAAAAGTTGCCGAAAACGCAATGCTTTTTGCAAGAATTGATGCCGAGAAGAAGCTCGCCGAAATCGAGGCAGAGGTTGAGGCAAACAAGGCACCTAAAATCGAGATTGAACCTTTTAAAGAAAATATAGACTTTGAGGAATTTTTGAAGCTTGATATCCGTGTTGGAAAAGTCTTGGAGTGCGAGGCTGTTCCGAAGTCATCAAAACTTTTAAGATTTACCATCGAAACAGGCAGCGAAACAAGACAGATTTTGTCAGGAATTGCGAAATACTATAAGCCTGAGGATTTAATCGGTAAAAACGTTTTGTTTGTAGCAAACTTTGCGCCCAGAAAGATGATGGGATACGAGTCTCAGGGTATGATTCTTAGCGCTGAATACGGGGGGAAATTGGTAGTTACCAGCGTTTTAGATGAAATCCAAAGCGGAGCGCAAATTGTATAATAGCATTTAATACTCGACCCAGGAGGGAAAGACATATGGAGATTTTTAAAACAGCAGACATACTTTTGCCGGACTCGGTAGATATGCAAAAGTGGAGTGTTGTTGCCTGCGACCAGTATACCGCACAGCCGGAATACTGGGAGAGAGTCCAAAAGTTGGTGTCATGCAGTCCTTCGACACTGAACATCGTTTATCCCGAGGCATTTTTGTCAGAGGGCGACGAAAGAATACAAAAAATTAACGCAAAAATGCAGGAATATATTGACGGCAAGGTTTTTGCTACACTTAAAGACAGCCTTATTTATGTGGAGCGCACAGTAAACAGCGGCAAAATCCGCCGTGGAATTGTGGGTGAGATTGACCTTGAATGTTATGACTTTTCTAAGGGTTCGAAAAGCGAAATCCGTGCAACCGAGGGGACAATATTAGAGAGAATTCCGCCACGCGTAAAAATTCGTGAGAATGCGCCGCTCGAGCTTCCCCACGCGATACTTCTTATGAACGACGAAAAAGACGACGTGATAGGTAAAATCGCCAAAGAAAAAATGATTTATGATTTTGACCTTATGGAGGGCGGCGGACACATTTCGGGTTGGCAAATCCAAGGCGATATGGCAGATGCAGTGATTGACCGAATAAACCGTTATGCAAAGAATGCAAAAGATAACTTAGTGTTTGCAGTAGGCGACGGGAATCATTCACTCGCAACAGCAAAGACTTGCTGGGAAAACATCAAAAAGACCCTTTCGGAAAGCGAAAAGGAGACTCATCCTGCAAGATTTTGCCTTGTTGAAATTGAGAATATTCATGATAAGGCCTTAGAGTTTGAGCCTATACATAGAGTGGTATTTAACCAAAGTCCCGAACAGATTGTTGCTGACCTTAAAAAGTATTACGATTTATCCGAAAAATACGAAGAGGGAAGTCAACTTATAACGATAGTTGTTAGTGGTGAAGAAAAGGCTTTATATGTAAAAAACCCCTCCTCCGAGCTTGAGGTGGGTACACTTCAAAACTTCTTGGACGATATGGACTATGAGCTTGACTATATCCACGGCGAAGATGTGGTAAAAGACCTATCAATGCGTGACAACACAATCGGGTTTATACTTCCGTGCCCTGACAAATCTCAGCTCTTTGAGGCTGTAATTGCTGACGGGGCACTCCCCAGAAAGACCTTTTCTATGGGCGAAGCCAACGAAAAGAGATTTTATCTTGAGGCAAAGAAAATATAATAAATATTCGGGCGCCAGACTTAGCGCCCGAAATTTTTAGTATCAGAGACTTTATAAAAAAGGTAGATTTTAAGTATACTTTTGTCGGCGACAGAGCTTTTGATGCTCAGGGACAAAAAGTAAAAGATGGCGAGTAAATAAAAAACAAAACAGCACAGCACAAGCTTTTTTTAAGAGTTTGCGCTGTTTTTCATTTGCCTTACAAGTTTTACTTACAAAATTTTTCTACATAGTTGTCAAGTGCAGATTCAATAATTTTAACTGCAACTTCTCTGCCCTGAACTTCGTTTACAGCAGTTTCTTTGTTCTCAAGATTTTTGTAAACTGTAAAGAAGTGACGCATTTCGTCAAAAATGTGGTTGGGAAGCTGGTCGATATCTGTATAGTGGTTGTAGTTGGGGTCATTAAATGGGATTGCTATAATTTTTTCATCGGCTCTGCCGTTGTCAACCATGGTTATAACGCCGATAGGATATGCCCTTACAAGCGACAAAGGCTCAAGAGGCTCTGCACAAATCAGCAAAACATCAAGCGGGTCGTTGTCGTCGCCGTAGGTGCGTGGGATAAATCCATAGTTTGCCGGATAGTGGGTTGATGTATAAAGGATACGGTCAAGAATTATATATCCGGTTTCCTTATCAAGCTCGTACTTTTTTTTGCTGCCCTTGGAAATTTCAACTACACAGATAAAATCTTCGGTAGTGATACGTTTGGGCGAAATATCGTGCCATATGTTATTTGCCATAATAATCATTCCTTCGCTATGTTTTGTTTAACTCTATCATATTTTTGAAAATAAGTCAAGACCGACGAAAATTGTGCTATGTTATAAAATTTCTTCTATGTGAAAGCCCTCACGATGCGGAATGTGGTCTACCAGCCTCGAAAACATAATAAACTCGCCAAAAAAGTCGCTTTTTGCTTCTAGCAAAGCAAAGACTTCTGCTTGCTCTAAGGAAATTTCAAGCTGCTCGATATCCTCGGTGCTTATGGTAAGGGATGCCCAGGTGCTGTATTTTTCCCACTCATTACTTACCTCCTCAAGAAGAGCTCGGGTGTTTTCCCAGTCATTAGCAAGGGCAAAATTTTTTATCTGGTCATTCTTTTCGCTTAAAGAAACGCCCATTTTGTTCATAATGTAGCTGTGGACACCAATAAATCCGCACATAACGATAAGTATAGCGATTGAGAGCCTCATCAGTTTCATTTTTTCTTTCCGCCTTTCTCCTTTGGGATAATCAAAACTTTACCGTCTTTTGATGCGGTCATACAAAATATATCAGATATCTTTGAGATTTTCTTTAAGCGGATTTGGTTTTTGAGCCATGCTTCGTCAAACCCAAGAAACTTAAGGTTGTGGTAGTTTATTCTTCCGTCGTCAATCAGGATATAGCTAAGACAGGGCGGGGCAGGAGAAATCCCGATATCCGAAGTTGTGATGGTCCTGTCTTTTGCGGTGGGGATAACGCTTACGTTTCCGTTTGTTTCCATAATAACATACTCTACTTCCGAAAGGCTGGTTGCGCCGGTGTTTCGCACACATTCCATCAGGTCGTGAAGGTTAAAGCGGTGTTTTTCCATCTCTTTTTGGTTTATCTGGCCTTTTTCATAAAAAACACTGGGAGTGCCGAAAAACACCTTTCTTGCGCCAAAATTTTTGTATGCAAAAAACGAGATTAGAACCTCAAGAACCACCAAAAGAAGTATAGCAATAAGGCTTGTTGCAAGAGGTTGGGATGTGTCTTGTATAGGGAGAGCTGCAACCTCAGAAATAATGATGGTAACCACAAGCTCAGAGGGTTCTAATTCCCCGATTTGACGCTTGCCCTGAAGTCTTAAGGTAAGTACCACAAAAGAATATATTATTATTGTACGGATAAAAATTGTAAACATATAAAAAAACCTCCCCCAAAAAGTATTCCCTTTATATGCCAAAATATGCTCACCAACAAAGACTTCTTTGCATATAATGTGTATAAAAAAGAGAGGAGCGATGCATATGGCAAATTCAGAAACGCTCGACATAGGGACGCTTATAGTACAAGTTTATACCGCAGACCAGGCACTGCCCATTGAGGGCGCAAATGTCTTGGTAACAAAAACAGCCGACGGCGGCGAAGAGCTTGTAAAGGTTATGCAGACAAACCGCAGCGGAAAGACCGAGCCACTCGCACTTTCTGCCCCGCCTGCGTCAAATTCGCTGACACCTGATGGTGGCACAAGATATTCTATTTATAACATAAGGGTGGATTCCCCGGGGTTTTATACAATGGAAAATCTTGATGTCCCCATTTTTGGAGGGCAGACTGCAATACAGCCGATAGCCCTTATCCCGCTTCCGCTGGATGATGAGCAGGGCAAAAAGATTACGGTGGTAGAAAGAGAGCCAAATCTATAAAAGTGAGGTGATTTTTTTGGTAGGTCAGCCATATATACCGGCTACAATAACCGTGCATTTGGGAAGTCCCGATTCAAATGCCGAAAACGTTACAGTAAATTTTTCGGATTACATAAAGAACGTTGCATCAAGTGAGATTTTTCCCACCTGGCCGGAAAATGCACTTAGGGCGAATATATATGCCCAGATTTCCTATGCGTTAAACAGGGTTTATACCGAATGGTATAGGTCAAGGGGTTATGATTTTGATATAACAAATTCAACAGCCTTTGATCAGTCGTTTGTCAAAAACCGAAACATATTTGAAAATATAAGCCAGATAGTAGACGAGATTTTTAATGATTATATAAGGCGTGAGGGGAGCTTAGAGCCGCTTTTTGCCGCCTTTTGTGATGGCCGCGAGGTCACATGCGACGGACTTTCCCAATGGGGCAGTGTGGACCTTGCAGAAGCAGGGTATACACCTTATGAGATACTGACAAATTACTACGGCGACGATATAGAACTGGTAAGGGACGCTCCTATTCAGAACATTACAGAGTCGTATCCGGGCGTGGCTTTAAGGCTCGGCAGCTCAGGAGGCGAGGTAAGAACGATACAGACCCAGCTTAACCGTATCTCAAAAGACTATCCTTCAATCCCCAAAATATCCGATGTAGACGGTGTTTTTGGGATCCAGACCGAGAACGCAGTCAGGGAGTTTCAGCGGATATTCAATCTGACTGTGGACGGGATAATAGGAAAAGCCACATGGTATAAAATAAAGTATATCTATGTCGCAGTTGCAAACCTTGCCGAGCTCAATTCGGAGGGGATAAGACTTTCGGATATACCAAAGCAGTTTGTGTCTGACATAAGGCTTGGAAATTCCGGAAATCCGGTCAGGGTGCTTCAATACTATTTAGCCTTTATCGCAGCCTATAACAAATCGGTGTCTGCACCTTTGATTGACGGAGCATTCGGCCAGGCAACCCTTGCTTCTGTAAAGGAGTTTCAGGGGGCTTATGGCCTGCCTCAGACGGGAGTGGTAGATGAGGCAACCTGGGATAAGCTGAGCGAAGTTTATTTAGGAATAATCGCAAGCAATCCGCCCGAGTTTTTGGCAAATGTTCCGGTTCCTTACCCCGGAAACCCGCTTGTCTTAGGCAGCTCGGGTGAAGCAGTCAGGGTTTTGCAGGAGCGGCTTAGCTTTATTTCGCAGTTTTTTGACAATATTGAACCTGTCGAGCCCACCGGCTATTACGGCGAGCAAACGGTGAGCGCTGTCAATTCGTTCCTTAGGGATGCGGGACTTCCTGAAAAAGGGATAGTAGGACCGGGGGCATGGAAACTGATTGAGGACACGTATTTTAACCTTCAAAGCGGTGACAAAAAGACCGAGGGGCAAAACCCCGGGTATGATGTAAATTAGGAGGGGTATAGTGATTCAAGAACGAACTTATTACTCGGCGCGTGATAAACAAGCAAACATTTATGAGCTTCAGTCGTTTTTAAGATATATTGCAAGGCTTGTAAGTGGAATAGAAAGCGTACAGCCCGATGGGATTTATGGGCCTGAGACACGCAAAGCAGTAGCGGATTTTCAGCGAAAGGCAGGGCTTCCTGTCACGGGCACAGCGGATTTTGAAACATGGACAAAAATTGTGGAGGTTTATGATGATTTAAAAAGAAAGCATCACTTCCCACACAAAATAGCCGCTTATCCGCCCGAAATTCCGCATCTTAAAGAAGGCGACGATTTTGAGGAGATTTAT
>JAZNSF010000012.1:0-58641 GCA_045591095.1 Clostridia bacterium
AAAGTCATTGACGAAGCTGTATATTACTTTAATTACATAAAACCCGTACGAAAACTAAAAAGAAAACCGCCTGTTCAATACAGACTTGAACAGGCAGCTTAAAATATTCTTTTTTGTGTCTACAAAGTATTGACTACTTCAGCTGAGCCTCTCCTTTTATTTTTATTTGATTTACTCAACCGGAAGATGTCTTAAGACCTTACCTGACAATGTTCCTGTAGGCTTGCCCTTAACCAGTACAGGCTTTCCGTTTACTAAAACATAGTCCATACCTTCGCTAAAGCGACAAGGCTCGTCGAAGTTTGCATTAATTTTGAGTTCACCCAAGTCAAACACATTGATATCTGCAAAATAGCCTTCCTCTATCATACCGCGTTTTTTAAGGTTAAAGTGTTTAGCCGCAAGATTTGTCAGCTTTGCAACAGCTTTCTCTATGGGAACCATTCCAAGATCACGAACATAACGGGTAAAGAAATATGTCATGGTCATAAAGTTCTGCATACTTCCTGCTATTTCCGAAAGCGGTCCGTCCTCGCGGGATATGCGTCCGTCTGTTATCCAAAGATAAATTGGGTCTTTTATAACAGTATCAATCACCGTTTCTTCAAAAAATACTGTTCCCTGCATGGGGACTTTTCTTGCTTCAATTATATCAGGTGCCGCCGCCATAATATCAAGGAAACAATCAACAGGCTCTTTGCCCATCATCTCGACTACTTCGCTAAACGGAAGTCTTCCTATCTCGGGCCAGTACGCAGGCTGTATTTTGAGGAGTCTGTCCCATTGTCCTGCGCCCAGGAACCTCCAGTATCTGTTGAGGTCAGCTTTAACTTTCTTTCTACCCTCAACGTCCGCTAAGATTTCCTTCGCCTTATCCCACCCTTCGGCATAAAGCCACGGTGGCAAAATTGCAAGTGCTGCGCCGGGCGCAAAAGTCGTCGGAAGCATATCTGTATAAACATTTAAGTGCTCCTTTTCCCTTGCATCCTTAAGCATCTGCATTCCCTTGTAGATATAATCATTGGGGATACCATTGTCATACTTTACATTAAGATGCGAAACCGAACCTGTAAGACCCGTCTTTCGGATTACATTCAAAAATTCTTCTATTGACTCTAAAATATATGTACCCTCATCGCGCATATGTGTCGAATAATGTCCGTCATATTCCTTGACGATTTTGGCAAGCCTTTCAACCTCTTCGGGCTTACACAAAATACCGGGGTCAAACTCAAGTCCTGTAGAAAAACCTATAAAACCTGCTTCAAGCGCCTCTCTCAAAAACTTTTCCATTACGGCAAACTGTTCTTCTGTTGCTTCTTCAGTGTTGACACCTGCTATAACCCTAAGGTCATTGTGTCCGCAAAGCCATGCGGTGTTTATGGACCGTCCCATCGCGTCGGCCTTATCCAAAACAGCCGCCATCGCACCCTCAGGAATATTCTCCTCGCCATTCATATCATAAACGCACTTTACGCTGTCACCCCTAGGGTCAAAATGCTCCTTCTTAAGATGAAGCTTCATGGAATATCCGCAGTTCCCCACAACTTCAGTTGTGATGCCCTGCCTTACAGAGCTCTCTGACGACGGGTCTGCCCAAAGTGTAAAGTCCGAGTGCGAGTGCACATCAATAAACCCGGGAGTAACATATTTGCCACTTGCGTCAATTATTTGTTCAGCTTCTGCCCCGTCTAAGTTTCCTACAAAGTCAATCTTGTCGCCTTTGATAGCAATGTCTGCATAAAAAGGAAGTATGCCGCTTCCGTCAACAACAATACCATTTTTGATAATAATATCGGCTTTTCTTTTGTACATACTCATAACATATGCCCCCAAAAATAATTGTTTTTTAAAAGAATAGCCTTATTATACCACAATCAGTGCCATAAATTCAAGTGCCTGGTAGCCAATATTTTTAATTCCGTGACCACTACCGCTTGGTGTATAGGTATAGTCGCCGGCCTTTACCTCGATAGTTTCCCCGTTATCGTTATATTCGCCGGTACCTGATAGGATATAATAACTCTCGCCCTCGCCCATATGGGTATGAAAAGCAATCTCTCCGCCAACGCCCAAAGTCACTTTCGCAAAGGTCTTTACGCCTTTTGCCTCCGGCTCATCAATAACCTTGTCAATTTCAAGGCTCGAGCCGCTTGGCATCATCTTCTTCCCCGCAGGCCTTTCATTTTTTCTCGAAATACTCATTTATCCGCGCCCTTCCTGTCATTATGATTTCGGGGAAACAGCACATGGCCGTTTCCCCTTTCTGATTTTTATCTTCTGTATGTGTCAAGGATATCCATGTTAAGTTCAACGCCAATACCGGGAGCGGTTGGGATATGAACAAAACCATCTTTGTCAAGCTGGAAATGGTTCTTAACAAGCTGCTTGCTGAGAACTGTTTCCTGCGCGCAGTATTCAAGCATGTCTGCGTTCGGGATTGCAGCGATAAGCTGTAAGGTTGCACCCATAAGGATACCGGTCTTAAATGCATGAGGAATAAGCTTCTTGCCTCTGAGCTGTGCCATATCGGCAATCTTTTTAGCCATAGTGATACCACCGCAGCGGCTCATGTCAGGCTGAACAATATCAACCTTGCCGTTATCAAGCATATCTTTAAATTCGTACATTGTGCCAAATTCTTCGCCTGATGCAAGAGAGATGCTGATATTTTCTGCAAGTCTGCCTACATCCTCTGTTCTGTCCGGAGCAAATGGTTCTTCAAGCCAGTAAATCTTCTGCTTTTCATATTCCTTAGAAATTCTGAGAGCTGACTTATAATCAGTCCAGCGCATGCCAATATCAATCATAAGGCGAAAGTCGTCACCAACAGCCTCACGGCAGTATTCTACAAGCTTAATGTCCTTTTCTTCCGATTCGCCCAAAGCGCCCCAGCCAAACTTAAAGCCTTTGTAGTTGCAGTCTGCTTTGTGATGAGCAACAAGTGCATCAATCTCTTCCTTTGTATCGGGCATAAGAACCGAGCAGTATGCCGGAATCTTCGCTCTAAATCTACCACCGATAAGCATCGAAGTCGGAACGCCAAGTGCCTTGCCTGCGATATCCCAAAGTGCTATGTCAATACCACTCATAGCATGAATGCCAACACTTCTTCTTGTGTAGTAGTAGCTAAAGTGATACATCTTGTACCAAAGATACTCAACGTTTCTTGGGTCTTCACCAATCAGAATGTCGCGAAGCCCTCTGCACTGGTCATGAGATGCAGGGGTTTCAACAATGGCCTTTACAACCTCGGGCGAGCTGTCAACTTCGCCGATACCTGTAATGCCTTCGTCAGTATGTACCAAAATTACCGCGGTATCCTGGCTTCCGTCACCAATCATTTTTACTTCGTTTTGTCTTACTACAATTACTTCAACATCTGTAATTTTCATATTTCCCCTCCTAAAATTCTATAACTGCTTTTATAAATTTTTTATCTTTATTTCTGTAAAGGTCAAATGCCTTGTCAATATCCTCAAGCTTAAATCTGTGAGTAACCATTCTGTCAAGATCAATCTTCTTTGCTGCCAAAAGGTCAACCAACGGATACCATGCCTTTGTGTTTCCTACAACACCGTGAATCGAAATCTCTTCTGTAACAATCTTCTTAACAGGGAGGTTTATCTTGTCTAAATCTCCCGGGATTCCGTAAAGAACAACCTTTCCGCCCTTTTTAGCACAGAACGGCATATTTTCAATAATTTCGGCAGCGCCTGTTGCTTCAACCACAATGTCAGCACCGCTATTATTGGTAAGCTTAAATACCTCGCTCTTATAATCGGGTGTTACGGCTGTGTTTATAACAAAATCCGCACCAAATTCCTTTACCCTTTCTTCTGCATAAGTGGTGCGAACGATAGAAATAATCTTTCCTGCGCCCATGACCTTTGCCGCCATAACGAAAGCAATCGCCGCAGGACCTGCACCGGTTACAACCACCGCGCTGTTAAGTGCTACTCCAAGTCGCATAAGCGCTTCTGTCGGACAAACTATACTTTCCAAAATCCCGCCTGCGCTGTCGCTTATCGAATCAGGAATCGGAACAATGCACGAAACCGGAACCTTTAAATACTCTGCGTATCCACCGTTCCACGGCTTATATCCAATCTCTGCGCTTTCGCTGCACATATATTCGTTGCCAGCACGGCAATGCTCGCAGTGCCCGCAGCCAATCGAGGTTGCTATAACGCACCGCATACCTTCTTTCAGGTCGGTTCTTTTAGTGTTGATTTTGTCAACAACGCCACAAATCTCGTGCCCTTGTACATAAGGCGGGTCTACGATCCTGAGCTTACCTGACATAATATGAAAGTCTGTTGCACAAACACCTGCAACCTTCACCTTAATCAGCGCTTCTTCTTCGCCGATTTCAGGAATGGGAAGGTCCTGAATTTCAACCTGATTTACATCCATCCAAACTGCTGCTTTCATTAAAATATCTCCTTGTTTCCAAAAGTTATTCCGCTGACATCTTCCATAAGCTTCTTGTATCCAAACGGGAAGGTCTTAGAGTCAGCAGTGCGAAGGTCTTCCATAATGCTGTGCTGAATCGCTCTCGCACCCTCAATGTCACCCGATTGTACCATGTTATAAATTCCGCTGATTTTTTCGGGATAAATCGTCGCAAGGGCTGTCATACTTCCTGTACATCCGCCAACAAATGCAGGAAGAAGCATATCGTCAGTACCTGTCATAACCGAGAAAGACTTGTCCTTTGCCTTGTCAATAAGATGCATAATGCGCTTCATGTTGCCGCTGCTGTCCTTGATGCCAATGATATTCGGGTGGTCCATAAGATCATAAATTGCACCAAGTCCCAGCTCCTGTGTAAAGAACGGAATATTGTAAAGAATAATCGGAAGCGGCGAATTGTCAGCAAGCTTCTGACAAAAATCCTTAATCTCCTCGCGTGTATACTTAAAATAATACGGCGGACAAACAAGCATAGCGTCAGCACCCGTAAATTTTGCGTGTCTGCAAATATCAAGTGTGTCAACAAGGTTTGCACGGCATCCGCTTACGATGATTTTCTTGTCCTTGTCGCGGTTTCTTGCAACAATCTCAACCACGCGCTTTTTCTCTTCGTCAGACATATGCACAAATTCAGCCGTACTGCCGTTTACAACGTAGCCCGAAACGCCTGTGCCGCTAAGTCTCTGAACCTGTCTTTCAAACGCGCCGTAATTTACTCTGCCACCAACAAAGGGTGTCATCAAAACCGCATACGTTCCTTTAATACTTTTTTCCATTTTCAAACATTCCCTTTTCAAAATTTAGTTTAGTATATAATTTTCAATGTCCAAACTCATAATGGGTTCAAACATATTTTCCGTTTCATTTTCTTTGACAAAATAATCATTTTCAAGCCTGATGCCAAAATCATTATAAAGTCCCGACTCAATTGCATAAAACTCACCTGCGTCAATCTTGGTCTTATTCTCCAAAAGGAACTGCGGCTGCAAAAGATTGCTCTCGCCGATTTTGTGTCCCGCATGGTGAACAAGTTCCAGATTCTCTTTTTGGTAGGGCGCGTTTGCACTTTTATAAACATCCTCAGCGCAAAATCCCACTTTAAGAGATTTTTCGGCCATCTTTATGGACTCTCTTATAAGGTTATAAATTTTCTTTTTCTCCGCGGAAGGCTCGCCCACAAAATAAGTTCTCGAGATGTCACACCACACGCCATCTTTTCCAACGCTTATGTCCATTATAACGGTGTCACCGTCTTGGGGAACGTAACTTTCATCTGTCGTGCCATCAATGTTTACGCTATCTTTACCCCAGATATAATCATACAAAATTTCATATTCGCCAAGGCGGTCTGAAAGCGCATCGGTAAAGCTGGCAAAAAGTTCTCCCGAGGTTTTTCCTTTTTGGAAGCTGTCCGAAAACTTTTCGAAAGCATAAACAATTGCCTTTAAATTTCTTTTAATTTTTTGTTTCTTGTCAGACAAACCTTTTCCCCCTTATGTAAATTTTATATCTTCCCCTTGATTTTAGCATAAAGCTGATGTATACTAAAGGTAATTTTATACTATTTTTAGCAAATTCGTCCCAAGGAGTGACTAAAATGCATTTATTTTTTGATGAAAACGAATTTAAAGCCCTGATGAACGATTTTTATCTTGTAACAAATATAAAAATCGTGTTTTATGACGTCGACTTAAATCCCGTTATCTCGGTCCCTGAAGAAGACTGCGCCTTTTGCACCGCCCTAAAGAAAAATCCCCAAATGCTTGAAAAATGTAATCAATGCATCGATCGCGAGGTTAAAAAATGCAAAGAGCAAAACAAGCTGAACATCTACAAATGCCACAGCGGCCTTACCGAAGTTGTCGCTCCGATTATAATAGATGACAATGTGCTTGGCTACATTATGTTCGGGCAAATCCTTGACAAGACCGGAAAGAAACAAAAAAGCGACGAAATAATAAGTTATGCATCCAAATATTCAAACGAAAATATTTCTGCATTTTTAAGCAGAGTCACCACCAAAAACTTAAAGCAAATACACGCCGTATCAAGATTTATGGAAATATGCATTTCGTATCTTGTCATAAACAATCTCATAAAAGCCGACCAGACAAGCCTTGCGTTTAAAATCACCAAATATATAAACGAAGATCTCTCCTCTGATTTATCGGTAAGTAAGCTCTGCAACGTTTTTGGGATAAGCCGAAACGCCCTCTATAAAATTTTTAACGACTACTACAGCATTTCGGTCGCAAAATATATCCGCGAAAAACGCATCGAGCTTGCCCAAAAGCTGATAGCATCAGGTTCTTCGGTAACCACTGCCGCAAGCTCGGTCGGGTTTGATGACTACAACTACTTTTCAAAAGTTTTTAAAGGGATTGTCGGTATCCCACCACTAAAATACAAACAAAAATGCGCAGAATAAAAAACAAGACGAGGATATTCCTCGCCTTGTTTTTATTTTCCATCATTTTCCAAAAGTGCCACCGTCTCAACGTGATGAGTCCTCGGGAAAAGGTCCACAGGCTGCACCGCTTTTACAGCATATCCAAGCTCCTTTAAAATTTTCAAATCCCTTGCCAAAGTCGAAGGCTTACAGGACACATAAACAATCCGCTTTGTTTTTGTTTTTGTAACTGTTTCCAAAAGGCTCTTTTCGCAGCCCTTTCGCGGAGGGTCCAAAATCACCACGTCAGGTCTTTCTTTTTTAAGCTTTGGCGCCATTTCCTCGGCCGTTCCTGCGTAATACTCGGCGTTTTGGATGCCGTTAAGCTTCGCATTTTCTTTCGCATTTTCTATCGCCTGGGGTACTACTTCAATGCCGACAATCTTTTTTGCATTTTTTGCAATGTATTGGCCGATTGTACCAATTCCGCAGTATAAATCCCATACTACCTCGCCGCCTGAAAGCTTGGCAAATTCCAAAACCTTATCGTATAAAACCTCGGTCTGTTTTCTATTCACCTGATAAAACGACATCGGTGAAATTTTAAACTTACAACTCCCGAGCCTATCAATCAAAAAATCCTCGCCCCAAAGGGTGCGGAACCTTTTGCCCAAAACAACATTTGTCTTTTTGTCGTTTAAGTTTTGCAAAACCCCCGAAAGCCCCTCAACTTCTGCCCTCAGCATCTTTACGAGTTC
This sequence comes from Clostridia bacterium, assembly GCA_045591095.1. Lineage (GTDB taxonomy): Bacteria > Bacillota > Clostridia > Monoglobales > Monoglobaceae > SIG440. Next base: position 7,624 of record JAZNSF010000012.1, read on the forward strand.
GTCCTTGTGTGGCAGATTTTCGCAGTTTGTCACAATGCAAACAAGGCGTTTGTCGGCGCTGTTCCTTGTATATATGTGCCTTACACAGCCTTTGCCCGTCTCCTCGTCATAAGGTTCAATGCCAAACTGGGTCATCCAATCCCTCACAACTTTAATCACCTTGTGGTTTTCTTCGTCCTGGATTATGCACCTTTCAATATCCACCACCCGATGGGAATGCTGTGCGTATATACCTATCCCCCCGCAGCTTACGGGGAACTGCCCCTTGTTTCGGTATCCAATTACTTCTTTTGCGCCCAAAACAAAAGGCACCTTAGTATCAATGCCACCAATACGCTTTAAGCAGTCCTCAACCTTTTGTCTCTTATAGCTAAGTTCTGTCTCATAATCAATATTCCAGAACCTGCACCCGCCGCACTTATAAAAATACGGACACTCTGCCTTTACTCTGTTTTCTGACGGTTTAATCACGCGAAGAAGCTTTGCCGCCGCATAATTTTTAAGCACCTTAATGATTACAACCTCAACTGTCTCGCCCAAAAGCGCATAAGGAACAAACACCGCCATACCCTCGGCGCGTCCCACACCGTCGCCCTCGTCGGTCATTCCACTTATCTCAATTTCAAATGTATCATTCTTCTTCATAAGCTTCATCCTCAGCAAGTATTTGTAAATTTCTCAAAAGCACCGATTTCTCACGCCAGCTAAAAGCATATTCCCCATACTTCTCTTTAAATTTCCTGTTTGAAAGTCCCTCTATATCCTTTAACTTAAGAGAGCTTGTTCTGCTTTCCAAAAATTCGGGTGCGCTAGTAGTCTTAAGTCCCCGATTATGCGGACAAACCCTTTGACAAACATCGCATCCCCAACAGGTTTTCTGTTTTTTTATAAGATGCCTTTCTTCATCGCTAAGCTCGCCCCGCTTTTGGGTGATATGCGAAAGACATTTTTCTCTGTCAACTTTGCCGTCCTTTATGGCATTTGCGGGGCACTCCCTCTGGCATCTTCCGCACATAAGACATTCTCTGTCTTCAGGGGTATCCGCCTCAATTTCAAGGTCGTGTATTATCTGCCCAATAAAAAAATACGAGCCATACCCCGAGGCCAAAAGCATACCGTTCATGCCATAAAACCCCAAAGCTGCCTCGTATGCCGCTTTTCGGTCATCACGACTTCCTTTATCTACATGTATTTTGGTTTCTTTTGCACCAAAACCCCTAAGCACCGCCGAAAGCTTTTCAAGCTTTTCCTCCAAAACAAGGTGATAGTCCCTACCCCTTGCATACATAGAAATATTTCCCGTTTCACCCTCTACAAAGTACGGAAACAGTGCCACCACTGCATCTTTTGAAAAGCCAACCCTGTCAATTCCTAGCTCTTTGGCCTTTTTTCTTATAAACTCTTTCATCACAGCTCCACCCTGCCAAGTATCGCCTTTGCAAGTGTCACTTCGTCAGCATATTCAAGCTCGCCGCCAACCGGAACGCCGTGGGCAATCCTTGTTGTCTTTATCCCAAACGGCTTTAGAAGCTTTGAAATATACATAGCCGTAGTTTCGCCCTCTAAATTCGGGTTTGTCGCCATAATAACTTCCTTAACCTCACCGCCTGTAACCCGCATCACAAGTTCCTTTATGCGGATATCCTCAGGACCAATATTGTCCATGGGCGAAATCGCACCATGAAGGACGTGATAAAGTCCCTTAAACTCATTGGTTTTTTCCATCTGTACCACATCTTTTGGATTTTCCACCACACAAATAACCGTTTTGTCCCTTAAATTATTGGCGCAAACCGAACACACCTCGCTGTCCGAAAAATTCTGGCATATTTTGCAGTAAGTAATCTTATTTTTTGCCTCCACAATAGCCTCGGAAAACTTAAATGCCTTTTCATCAGGCAAATTAAGCACATAATAAGCAAGCCTCTGGGCGGTCTTAGAGCCAATCCCCGGAAGCTTACGAAACTCGTCAATCAAATTTTCCAGCGGCGAAACATAGTAGTCCATTTTAAAAGTTCCTTTCTAAAAAGAAAAGGGGACAAAAATCCCCTTTTTCTATTTTGTAAGTGTTACAGTTTCGGTTTTTTGGTCCCAGCCGACAGTGTATCCCATTGCGCCGGCTAAAAACCTTAAGGGTACATAAGTCCTTCTTTCCGAAAGGTCAAGAAACGGTGCGACGTCCATTTGCTTTGTTTCTGTCTTCTGACCGTTTTCTTTAAAGTAAAAGAGTGTCTTATTCCCAATCTGAACTAAAAAGCTGTCACCGTCTTTATTTATGCCAACGGCTGTCTGCGTTTCGTCATCCCAGTCCACCTTAAAATCAAAATACTGGAGCAAAAATCTTATCGGAACAAAGGTGCGATTTTCTTTTTCGACTATTTTGCCCATTCCCTCACCGATTATCGCTTTCTTGCCGTCCACAATAATCTCGGTGTTCTCTGCAAATACAGAGAGTCCCGAAAAAACAACCAAAGCCACAAGCAAAATCGAAACCACTCTTTTCATATCAACCAGTTCCCTTCTTATATATTTGCTAACTTCTTGATTTCTTCTACCTTGTCAAGCTTCTCCCAAGGAAGATTAATATCATCTCTGCCCATATGTCCATAAGCCGCAGTCTGCTTGTAGATGGGCCGTCTTAAATCAAGACCATTTATTATTCCGGTTGGTGTCAGATCAAATAGCTTTGACACAATCTCCGAAAGCTTTTCTTCGCTTACCTTTCCTGTTCCAAATGTATCAATTCTTACCGATACCGGGTCCGAAACACCGATTGCATAAGCAAGCTGTACCTCACAAGACTTCGCAAGCCCTGCTGCCACAATGTTTTTGGCAACATATCTTGCAGCGTATGCAGCACTTCTGTCAACCTTTGTCGGGTCCTTACCCGAGAACGCCCCGCCCCCATGTCTTGCATAACCGCCGTAAGTATCAACAATAATCTTTCTTCCGGTATGTCCCGAATCCCCCTGAGGCCCGCCCACAACAAATCTGCCTGTCGGGTTTATAAATATCTTTGTGTCGCTGTCCATAAGATGATCCGGAATTGTCGCTTTTATTACCGCATTAAGAATATCCGCCCTAAGCTGCGTCATATCAACACTTGGGTCATGCTGACTCGACACAACAACTGCGTCAATACGTTTTGCATTGCCGTTTTCATCATATTCTACCGTAACCTGTGTCTTTCCGTCAGGTCTAAGGTAGGAAAGCTCGCCATTTTTTCTTACTTCGGTAAGACGTCTTGCCATTTTGTGTGCAAGACTTATTGCCATAGGCATAAACTCAGGAGTTTCGTCGCAGGCAAAGCCAAACATCATCCCCTGGTCACCCGCACCGTCACGGTCTACACCCAGAGCAATATCGGGCGACTGTTTGTCAAGCGCCGAGATAACTCCGCAGGTATCACAGTCAAAACCATATTTTGCACGGGTATATCCTACACCGCGAACAGTCTCGCGAACTATTGAAGTCACGTCAATATTCGCAGTTGTGGTAATCTCGCCCACAACAACCACAAGTCCCGTGGTAACAGTAACTTCACAAGCAACCCTTGCCTTTGGGTCCTTTTCTAAAATAGCATCCAAAATAGCATCCGAAATAAGGTCCGAAATCTTGTCCGGATGCCCCTCTGTAACTGATTCTGATGTAAATAACTTTTTATAACCCATAAATAAACCTCCCGGTTGCGCAAAGTTTTGACATAATTCTTATCGAGGTTGCGCAACTATTAGTAAAAAATACATAAAAACACACCTTGAGTATACTATTTTTTTTGCCAGATGTCAACCATTCCCGACGCAATTTGATATTTTTCTTGACATTCCTAGCCAAAAATTGTAAAATAGCAAGTAATATCCTTAAGAAAGGTCGTGAATTTCATATGACAAAAAAAATCAGTACAAAAAATATGGTTATCACTGCTCTTTTGATTGCTTTTGGGATAATCATTCCAACAGCTTTTGGATTTCTGAGGGTTATTCTTCCCCCGGCATTTACCGCAACACTTACAGCCCATGTCCCGATTTTTATTGCAATGTTTATTTCGCCGTCATCGGCCATTTTTACTGCAATCGGCACAGCAATCGGCTTTTTAGCATCAGGGCTTGCGATAGTGGTTGTAATCCGTGCAGCATCCCATATTGTGTTTGCACTTTGGGGTGCATATATGGTCAAAAAGGGCAGAAGCATCGTTCTTACAGGCATCGCAACCGCTATTCTTCATGCACTTTTTGAAGCAATTGTGGTTTATATTTTCCTTGCCCTCGGCTGGACAACATCGTCCGAAGCTTTTGTAAAAGTAGCATTCTACACAACAGGGATCGGCACGATCCTTCACCACGCGGTTGACTACATAATCGCAATCGCACTCATGAAAGCGCTTTCAAAAGTCGGCGCAATAAATGCTTTACCCAAACTGTTTTAAACTTTAAACTTAACAGCAAAACCCCCGAAGCAAAGCTTGCTTCGGGGGTTTTAAATTCTCTGTTAATCTCTGATTTTTTTAAGAAGCTCAACTGCCTCGCGAGTGAGTGCTTCAATCTCGTCAAACTTGCCGCCAGCAATCTTGTCTGCAGGAACCATCCAGCTTCCGCCACAAGCATATACAGCCTTGCAAGAAAGGTAATCAGCGAGGTTTGATGCGCTAACACCGCCTGTTGGCATAAACTTAATCTTTGTGTAAGGGGCAACCATAGCCTTAATCATCTTTACACCGCCTGCAGCTTCTGCCGGGAAAAACTTAAGATATGTAAGTCCAAGTGCCATTGCAGCTTCAACCTCGGTAGGTGTGCAAACACCGGGGATGATTGGGTAGCCTTTAGCCTTGCAGTGCTTTACTACCTCGGGGTTAAGACCCGGGCTTACGATAAAGGTCGCACCTGCATCCATTGCAGTATCAGCCTGCTCGGGGGTAAGGACTGTTCCTGCACCGATAAAGAAATCAGGGTACGCCTTCGAAATGCGGCGGATTGATTCTTCTGCAGCATCTGTACGGAAAGTGATCTCTGCACAGGGAAGGCCACCGTTTTTCAGCGCCTCAGCAAGAGGAAGCGCATCTTCAACATTGTCAATTTTTACTACCGGAATAACCCCGGTATCACTAATTTTTTTGATAAGGTTTTCCATTTTAATACCTTCTCCTTTATGTAAATTTAAATTATTTATCAGCTACACAAAAAACTAGTTCTTTTTTCGTTCAACCTTCTTTTTGTTCCCGTCTTCGTCCATGATATAGACATTTTCCAAAGTATTTTCAAGCCCCTGCCTGAATCCTTTTATATACTCTTGTCTAAGCCTTGCCTGTTCTTCCTTTTCGGCTTCGGTAAGGCCCTCTTCTCTTGACTTTTTCGCAAGCGCATTGATTCTTTCTATAAGCTCGGAGGCCATGCTAAATCACCCCTTGTTTTATCACTCTAAGCTTTGCTTTTCAAAAAGCCGAAGCAAAGGTTACACTTTGCTTCGGCTGGAGCTGGTAACGGGACTCGAACCTGCGACCTGCTCATTACGAATGAGCTGCTCTACCAACTGAGCTATACCAGCAAAGCTACTTTCCCGAGTATACAATAAAAATTGTCGTTTGTCAAGGCTTTGCCCTTTTTAAATCCCATATTTTTGTTGAAATCCAAGGCGGTTTGTGCTAAGATATCTATAATCATTTTATGGAGGTATCCTCTTTTGAAAAAAATAGCAGTCATAGATTTAGGTTCAAATTCCATTCGTATGAGTATCTTTGACCCTGAAAATCCAAAAACCGCTCTCAAAACCTATCGAAGCACCATTCGTCTAAGCGAAGGAATGTCAAAAACAGATATGCTTTCCACGGAAGCTCAGCTTCGTGCAGTTAAGGCACTTTCAGAATATAAAAAAATAGCCAAAGACGAATGCGTTACAGATATATACACCGTTGCGACCGCCGCTGTCCGAAAAGCCAAAAATCAGGCCGAATTCTTAGGCCTTGTAAAAAGCACCCTAGGGCTAGAAATCAAGGTAATCGACGGCAAAACCGAAGCTAAACTTGACAGCCTTGCAATCAGCCGCGCACTTAGCCTTTCCTCCGGTCTTATATGCGACATAGGTGGCGGAAGCACTGAGCTTATCGGCGTTCCCCCAAAAAGTTCACCTATGGTAAGCATCCCCTACGGGTCCCGCGGCATCACCGAAATGTTCTTTAAGGATGGCGAGTCTTCGGCTTCTTTTCAAAAAGCTCTTGACTTTACAAGGGAACTCCTCTCGCCTTACCCTTGGCTCAGCGATTTTTATGAACGTCCATTGGTTGGCATCGGCGGCACGCTTCGCGCCCTTGCAAAAATGAATTTTTGCGATGACTCTTCCAAAAGCATAAACGGTTGCGAGATTTCGCCCGATGTTATGAATCAAATCCTTGACACTATCCTTTCGGCAGATTTCGAAAAACGTTCCCAAATGCCCGGCATAGGCACAGAGCGCGCCGACATAATCCTTGGCGGCGTAATACTTTTAAAAGCAGTTTTAGAAAGGCTTAACCCATCCAAAATCCTGGTATCCGACGCAGGAGTCAGAGAGGGCGTTTTCTTTGACCTAATTGAAGGACATCAAATACTTTCTTCTGATTTTTAAAACCTTTGTTATGAATAAAAATGCACTATCCCTCCCAAACTAAAGTAGTTGGGAGGGGATTTTTTGCTCAAAAAATATTGGAAAGAGGTAGTTATTGGTTTTGGTACAGGGCTATTAAACGGGCTCTTTGGCGCAGGCGGCGGCTCGGTGCTTGTTCCGCTGATGGAAAAATTCTTGAGGATGAAGGAACACACATCCCACGCAACCGCCATTCCGGTAATCCTTATTATGTCCATTGTAAGCTCGGTTCTTTATCTTCGGCGTGGGTATTTTGATTTTAACATTTGGGTTTTTGTGTCGCTCGGCGGGCTTTTAGGTGGCTTTGTGGGGGCAAAGCTCCTTAAAAAAGTCCCCAAAAAGTGGCTCAAAATAGGGTTTGGCGCGGTTATCTCGGTAACTGCCATGAAAATGATTTTTTAGGAGGCAAAATGCTTAATATACTGATTGGATTTTTTAGTGGAATAATAAGCGGAATGGGAATTGGCGGCGGGGCAATACTAATTCCGGCAATCATAATGGCAGAGAAGATAAGCCAGCAAACTGCCCAGGGCATAAACCTGACCTACTTTATCCCGACGGCTCTGATTGCACTTTTTGTTCACCTTAAAAACAACAGCATAAGGGTTAAAACCGCACTTATTCTTGGAGGATTCGGTCTTCCCGGCGCTGTACTTGGATCGATGCTGGCCGGAAGCCTAAGAAGCAATCTCTTGCGGCAACTATTTGGCATATTTTTGCTGTTTGTGGGAATATATGAAATTTTTAAAGGCATTAAAGAAAAATCTTGTTGAATTTTTGATATTTTTTTGTCAAATTGTTGTTGACGGACAAAAAAAAAAGTTATATACTATAATATTATATTAACTATAATTTTCAAAATGCTAGGAGTGTTTTTTATGAGTAGAGTTTATAACTTTTCTGCAGGTCCTTCAATGCTTCCGCTTGAAGTACTTGAAACAGCACAAAAGGAAATGCTTGATTTTAATGGAAGTGGCCAATCCGTTATGGAAATGAGCCATCGCTCGCCGGTTTATGATGCAATCATCAAAGAGACCGAAGCAAACTTCCGCAAGCTTATGAATATTCCTGACAACTACAAGGTACTTTTCCTCCAGGGCGGCGCATCAACCCAGTTTGCAGCTATCCCCTTAAACCTTATGAAAACCGGCAAAGCTGACTACGTTGTATCAGGCCAGTTCTCAGGCAAGGCTTTCAAGGAAGCTAAAAAATACGGCGACGCAAAATGCATCGCAACCTCTGAAGACAAAACATTCAGCTACATACCAAAAATTACACCCGATATTATACGCGATGACGCTGACTATGTTCACGTTTGCTACAACAACACCATTTTCGGCACCCGTTTCCCCGAAGTTCCAAATGTTGGCGACAAAGTTCTGGTTGCAGATATGTCATCCTGCATCACAAGCGAGCCTGTTGATGTTACCAAGTTCGGTGTTATCTATGCCGGCGCTCAAAAGAACATGGCTCCTGCTGGTCTTACTGTTGTTATCATCCGCGAGGACCTTTTGGGAAATGCCCGCGAAGATATCCCGACAATGCTTGATTATAAGACAATGGCAGACAACGACTCTATGTACAACACTCCCCCTTGCTATGCAATTTATGTAGCAGGTCTTGTTTACAAATGGGCGCTTAAAAACGGCGGACTTACCGCTATGAAAGAACGTAATGAGAAAAAAGCTGCCCTTCTTTATGACTACCTTGATTCGTCAAAGCTCTTTAAGGCAACCGCCGAGAAAGAATCTCGCTCAATCATGAACGTTTGCTTTGTTACAGGCGACGCTGACCTTGATAAAAAGTTCTGCAAAGAAGCAACAGATGCAGGTTTTGTAAACCTCAAAGGTCACCGCTCGGTTGGCGGTATGCGTGCAAGCATTTACAACGCTATGCCAATCGAAGGCGTAGAGGCTTTGGTTGAATTTATGAAAAAGTTCGAAGCTGAAAACGCGTAAAAATATTTCCTAAAAAGGAGCGATTAACACAATGTATAAGGTACAAACACTTAACAAGATTGCCAAAATCGGTCTTGACGTATTCGATGACAAGTATACATACGGCGACGAAGTCGAAAATCCCGATGGCATTATCTTAAGAAGCTTTAATATGCACGAGATGGAACTTCCCGAAAGCCTTTCGGCAATTGCACGTGCAGGCGCAGGTGTAAACAACATCCCCATCGAAAAATGTAGCGAAAAAGGCATAGTTGTTTTCAACACACCCGGCGCAAACGCAAACGCAGTTAAGGAGCTTGTTATTGCAGGGCTTTTGCTTGCATCAAGAAAAGTCGTTCAGGGTATCGCTTGGGCAAAAACCCTGATTGGCGAGGGCGACAACGTTTCTAAATTGGTTGAAAAAGGCAAGTCCAACTTCCAGGGCCCCGAAATCCAGGGCAAAACCCTTGGCATCATCGGTCTTGGCGCTATCGGTATCCGTGTTGCAAACGCAGCTCATTCACTTGGTATGAACGTTATCGGTTATGACCCCTACCTTTCGGTTGATGCAGCTTGGCGCATGACACGCGCGGCAGAACATGCAAAGACTGTTGACGACGTTCTTGCAAAAAGTGATTACATCTCAATCCACGTTCCTGCAACCAAGGATACAAAGGGTATGTTTAATGCAGAACTTTTCAAAAAGGTTAAAAAAGGCGTAAGACTTCTTAACTTCTCAAGAGCAGAACTTGTTGACACAGACGCAGTTCTTTCGGCACTTGAGGACGGAACAGTTTCGGAATATATCACCGACTTTGCAACCGAAGAACTTCTTAAGTCTGACCGCGTAGTTGTTCTTCCCCACCTCGGCGCATCTACACCCGAGAGCGAAGACAACTGTGCAATCATGGCAGTTCAGGAACTTAAAGACTTCCTCGAAAACGGCAATATCGTTAACTCGGTAAACTTCCCTAATTGCGACATGGGCAAGGTATCAGGCACACGTGTTACCATCACTCACAAGAATATTCCTGCTATGCTTTCGCAGATTTCGGCTGTGTTTACCAAAGACCACATCAATATCGAAAACATGGTAAATAAGAGCCGCGGCGATTATGCATACACAATGATCGACACTCACAGCGACCTTGACGGAAGCTTCCTTACTGACATAAAGTCAATTGATGGCGTAATCAAGGTATCACTTTACAAAGAACAGTAATATAAAAACTTACGGTGGATTGGACGGTCGCGGGCACGAGGAGTGATCCTGTGCGTGAGGAAAGTCCGAGCTCCACAGGGCAGGGTGCAAGGTAATACCTTGCGGAGGCGACTCCCGGGAAAGTGCAACAGAAATATACCGCCGGTCTTATCCGGTAAGGGTGGAAAGGCGAGGTAAGAGCTCACCCACACTCCGGCGACGGAGCAGTGCTGTAAACCCCACCTGGAGCAACACCTGAATGAAAGGCCAAGCCGGCCCGGCATCTTTCGAGAAGGTGGCTAAAACCGTGCAGTGATGTACGGCTTAGATAGATGACCGTCTTAAATGACAGAACTCGGCTTACAGATTCACCGTACTTTAATAAACACAAAAGAGCTTGAAGCCAAATGGCTGCAAGCTCTTTATTTTTATTTTTCTACAAGACCTTCGCCTACTTTGAATATATCTCCGGCCCCCATGGTGATTACCTCATCCCCCGGTTTTGCATTGTCTTTAGCATATTTCATTATATCCTCAAAGTTATCAATATATACTGAACCCGGGATAAGCGCCGCAAGGTCTTTCGAATGTATACTTCCGTCATAAATCTCGCGGGCAGCATATACATCTGCAACAATCACGTGGTCAGCTATCTTAAGCGCCTGTGCAAATTCATTTAAAAAAGCCTTTGTTCTTGTATATGTGTGTGGCTGAAATATGCACCATACATCACCCTTTGCCAAAGACTTTGCCGTGGTAAGAGTTTTCTCGATTTCTGTCGGGTGATGGGCATAATCGTCAATCACCGTAACGTCGCCAAACTTACCCAAAGTCTCATAGCGCCTTTTTGTGCCGCCAAAGCTTTCAAGACCCCGCTTAATAGCGTCCGGCGAAATCCCCATTTCCCAGGCCGCCGCAAATGCCCCAAGGGCATTTTGTATATTATGTTCGCCATGGACCATAAGTTCAAGGTCTGCTGCGTGTTCGCCATATGCAAAAACGCTGAGCATGGTCTTGCCATCCTCGTTTATTCGTATGTTTTTTGCATAAAAGTCATAATCTTGCCCAAATATGCCATATTTTACAACTTTTTTTTGAATGTTTTGCACAACGACTTGGGCGTTTTTATCGTCATAACACACAATAATGCATCCAAGAGGGGAATTTAGGCTTGCAAAACTTCTAAAAGCTGTTATAATATGAGATATATCGGTAAAATAATCTAAGTGGTCTTCTTCTACGTTGGTTATTACCGAGATAAATGGATTAAAGTGAAGAAAGCTTTCTACGTATTCACAAGCTTCAAAAACAAGATAGTCGTTTTTGCCTATTTTGTAGTTACCGTCAATCTGAGGAAGCTCGCCACCAACCAAAATTGTGGGGTCCAAGTTTGCTTCGAGCAAAACAAGTGACAACATCGAGGTTGTTGTGGTTTTTCCGTGCGTTCCCGAGACGGCTATTGGGTATTTATAAAGCTTCATAAGCTGGCCCAAAAGCTCTGCTCGTTCAAGCACAGGAATACCCAAAGATTTCGCCTTTAAAAGCTCGGGGTTGTCCTCTGCGATTGCGGCGGTATAACACACAAGGTCCGGGGCGGTTATATTTTCCGGATTGTGCCCGATTTCAACTTTTATCCCTGCCTCAATAAGCTTTTTAACAATACCTGTTTCGCATCTGTCCGAACCTGTCACTTTATATCCAAAAAACTTTAGCATATGGGCAAGCGCACTCATACTGATGCCGCCAATACCCACCATATGTATATGTGCCGGAATTTTTGGCAAAACGGGATTTTGATTATTCACCTTGTTTTCATCTCCTTGGACTTTGACGTCGGTTTTTTCCTTAATATCCTAAGTATACTACATTTAGAAAAATTTATCAATATATGTTATTATATTATTTTCAAAGTTTTTTATGCAAAATTATTAACTTATTATATTAATAATACAAACAAGTCAGGCCTCTGGTCTGACGGAAGGCGGTGCATTTTATGCAAATTACTGATATCAAAGTCAGAAAAATCAATGCGGAAGGCAGAATGAAGGCAGTTGTTTCTGTCACCTTTGATGATTGCTTTGTTGTTCATGACATCAAAGTTATCGAGGGCCAGGAAAAGCTCTTTATCGCTATGCCCAGCCGCAAAACTCCCGACGGCGAATTTAAGGATATCGCACACCCCATCAATGTTGATACAAGAGAGCGTCTTCAGAACATGATTCTCGCAAAATACGAAGAATCTATGCAAGAAGAGGAAATCGCTGAATAACTTAATTTGCTTTTAAAAACAGGCTGTATCAAAATATTTTGATACCGCCTGTTTTTATTTTGTCTTGAATCTAACTTTTCAAAAGGTCAATCACAATCTTTGTATTCTCTCTTGCCAAGAGTTCAAACTCGGCACTCTTTTTTTGCACCATGCTGCTGATTTCGGCATGGTTTTCCATTATCTCTTTTGCAAACCCGACAAGTCTTTCGGTATCTATCATATCTACTGACTCTTTGTACTTAAGGTCTACAGACTTCATAACTGCCGCAACTTTAGGGTCATAGTCAAGAGCGATGGTCGGTACTCCTGCTTTTACAGCATAAATAAGCGCATGAAGCCTCATACCCAGCACAAAGCAGGCCGATTTTATAACCCCCATCATCATCTCGGGCGAAAGTCCTTCGGGTATTATACCGTATGGCACCTTCATTTTTGACGCAAGTCTAAACGAAATCTCCTTGTCGAAAAGCCGTTGCATCGGCACAATAAGAGGCTTTACCGAATAGCTATTATAGAGAAATTCAGCGAACCCAGCTATCTTCTCTTCAAACTTTTTATCTAATGCTTTCCAATCCCTGACCGAAATCAAAAAGAATTTTTCGCCCTCAGCAATTCCGCATGCATCAAGCACGCTTCCTACCTCTGTCGCACAAGGTACATTGCTTGCAAATACCGGGTCCGCCGTAACCTTACAAGGCACTTTGGGGGTAAAAATCCTCTTAAGCTCGTCCATGGACGACTGTTCTCTTAAGGTAATATAATCCACCTCTTTAAGAACATTTTTGATATGCTTAAGATTTTTATTTTTGGTTACAGGCCCTATACCGTTAGCATAAAGCATAACCTTTGCTCCCCTAAGCTTTGCGAGCTTCATAATCGCAAGATAATAATAAAGCGACTTTGAGCTTGTAACGTCCTGAATAAGACTTCCGCCGCCACTGATTAAGAGCTTTGTCTTTTTAAACATTCTCCAAAGCTTAAGAAAATCCAGTCTGTCCACCGAACTTGCGCCATAAAGTCTAGCCGTCTCGGCAGGTTTTTTCGAAAGCACAGTTATCGAAATATTGGGGCAGGCACTCTTAAGCTCTGATATAATCGCCTTAAGTATAGAATCGTCACCACTGTTACGAAATCCATAATACCCGGAAATCACAATGTCCCTCGGCCGTTTGCCACCGCAAATCAGGTATTGGTCAATCTCCAAAATCTCTTCTATTTCTGTTTCGTTTACAAGGCTCCCCTTTACTACCGAAACATACATTTTAAGGGCATCCTCTGCCATAGTATCAACCGAATAATACTTCTTGACAGTTTCAAATGAGTATTCACCCAGTCCTTTTCTTTTATCTTTTTGTTCTTCGGAAAGCAAATACAAAAGGTCATCCCGAAGCTTTTCGGTAGTGGTTTCGCCCTCACCCCGACAACAAAAGTTCGTATCAATCGAAACCGCAAGCTTGTCCTCGTCGAATATCCCGATATACCCTTCGTTCCCGGCAATTATGGCTGGCTTTTTGGCAGCCATCGCCTCAAGGGCCGCACGGCTGACGCCTACAAACACATCCGCTGCAGCGACAAACTTATTAATGTCAGTTCGTCCTCCGGTAACAATTATAACCCTCTTGCCTATTTGCCCATTTACGCTTTCGGCCTCAAGCTTAACCGGCTCAAAATCGTTCCCGCCGCCAACTATTACAACTTCTAAATCAGGGATATGTTTAAAAAGCTCCGGCACTGCCTCTATAAGCTTGTGGGCAGCTAAACTTCTGTCAATATCCATACGGCTTACATAAACGATTCGTGTCTTACCCTCACCAAGCGAAAGTTCTTCCGCAACATCGCTGTAATCAATGCTATCCGAAAACTTGTCGGTATCCACACCGTTTATGGTAACGCGGATATTATCCGCCTTACATCCGTAATTATCAATCAGATACTTTTTGATATCATCACTCACCGCAAGACTGCGCTCGCCCCAATTGCTGAGAAGGTTAAGAGGGAATCTGGTGTCAAAAACCCAGTGAGCAGTCGTCACAAATCGGAAATTCAGCTTTTTATGTAGCAGTCCGCACAAAAATGCAGGGATTCTTGCATGGGCATGCACAATATCAATCTTTAAATCAGTGATAATCCTTTCAAGCTCGCGGTAAGCTTTCCTTAAAGTAGTGGGGTTTTTGCGATTCAGGGGCACAGCAAAATGCTTTATCCCGGCATCCTCCAGTTCCTTTACATACGCACCGCCATTGGACGCAACAAAGACCTCTACACCTTTCCTGGCCAGTTCTTTAGAAAGCTCCACAATATGGGTTTCTGCCCCTCCTATATCAAGCTGCATGGTTGCCATCAAAACTCTCATACTAAACCGCTCCGTTCTTAAGGCCCTTTGGACCATAAATATTTAAATAACATACAAGGTACGGCTCTTTTTTGCCGTACCTTTAAAGCTTTTATTCCCCTGTCTTATCTGCCGTGGGCCTGAACACAGTGTTTACAAGCTCCTCGGTTTTTGCATTGTCGCAGATAAAGTAAGACGCACCGCCTATGGTCTGAGATGCCCCCGGAAGCTGATACATCTTCATTGTGTCTGCCGAAATCTTGCCGATAGAGCCAAGGTGCTTTATAAGGTCCTTGGCAGTGTAGTTTGTACGGACATTGCGTTTAACCACTTCAAAAATGTCGTCAGCCTTAAGCAAATATTTAGCATTTACCTTTTGCGAAATCAGCGCTCTTATAAAAGCCTGCTGGGCTTCAATCCGGCCAAGGTCTCCCATAGCATAACCCGGAAATCCGGGATTGCCCTTTCTGAACCTCACAAAATCATGTGACTTTTTGCCGTCAAGCACCTGAAGCCCAGGCTGAAGATCTATGTGAAGATTCTGCACCGGATCGTCGTACTTCATGCGGAACGGAACATCAAACTCCACTCCGCCCAGTGCATCAATTATCTCCATAAATCCGTCAAAATTCACGCTCATAAAATAATGAACGGGAAGTCCCGTAAGCAGCTTAACCTTCTGGACAGTCAATTCCTCAGGCTCTGAGAGATTACCTTTCCTTACTTCCTGATGCCCAATTCCCACCGCTGCATTTATTTTTTGGTAGTATCTGCCTATCAAGACCCTTGTGTCGCGAGGGATTGACAGCACACTAAGTCTTCCTGTCCTACCATTAAGACTCGCAAGCATAATGGTATCGCTTCGCATCCCACCCTCATCAACACCGAGGAGCAAAATATTTACAATCCCCACGTCCGACTGCTCATCCAAAGAGTTAAGCGTAATATTTTCACCAAAACTAAAGCTTGCCAGAAGCTTTGCCGAAATAACGCCGCCAACAGTCGCAAACACCAGGCAACAAACACTTATTAATGATATAATTATTTTCCCTTTTTTGCTAAAGGTATTCAATCTGCATCGTGACCTTTCGTAAAAATCTCTAGCCTTTGTTTGTCTAAGTTATTATACCCAAACAATCGCCAAAAGTCAACACGCTTTACCGTACTTAATCAATTATTGATAAAACCTTTACATTTCGCAAAGATTTTTGTCAGTTCTGCGATAAAGTATAAACCTATTTCCTATAACCTGCACCACCTGAGACGCGGTCTTTTCGGCAAGCTCTTCTGCAACCTCTCTTGCGGTCATCATAGCATTTTCCAAAACATTACCTTTTATCAGTTCCCTCGCATTCAGCGCATCGTCTATCTGCCTTACCACATTCTCAGTCACTCCGTCTTTTCCTACCTGATAAAGCGACGGAACACGATTTGCAAGTCCTCTTAAGTATGCTCTTTCCTTACTTGTCATTTTTCTTTAGTCCTTTCCTCTTGACTTTAATATATCCGAAAGCCTAGCAAAATCCTCTAGCGAAAGCCTTTCGCCGCGGATATTTTCGTCTAAGCCCAGTTCCTTAATCGCGTCCTGTACCTTTCCTTTATCCAAACTTACATACGGACTTTTTGACAAAGCATTAAGCAGTGTTTTTCGCCTTTGCCCGAAAGCAGACTTTATAATCTTAAACATAAACTCTCTGTCCTTTACGTCCACGCAAGGCTCTTCCAAAACATCAAGCCGCACCACAATCGACTCGACCTTTGGCTGAGGCATAAACGAATGCGGGTCTGCCTTACAAACAATGCTCGGTTTTGTGTAAAACTGAACCGCCGCCGAAAGCGCGCCGTAATCCTTGCCGCCAGGAGTTGCAATCATGCGGTCAGCCACCTCTTTTTGCACCATAACAGTAAGGGATTTTACAGGGATATTATTCTCCAGAAAATTCATAATTATCGGTGTCGTAATATAATAAGGAAGATTTGCCACAACGGCCACATCCATCGAGGCAAACTTTTCCCAAAGTAATGCCTTTAAATCCACCTTCATTACATCTTCAAAAACCACCTCGGCATTTTGAAGGTCCGAAAGTGTATCATCAAGAAGCGGCTTTAAACTTTTGTCAATCTCCACCGCAACGACCTTTTTTGCGTGTTTGGAAAGCTCACGGGTAAGCGTTCCGGCGCCGGGGCCAATTTCTAGTGCTCCCCAACCTTCATCTACCCCCGATCCCTTCACTATTTTCTCCAAAATCCCCTGATCTATCAAAAAGTTCTGTCCCAAAGACTTGGAAAACGAAAATCCATGCCTTTCAATTACCGATTTTAACTCCTTTGGGTTTGAAAGTGTCAAGAAAACCCCTCCCTTCCTGCAAATCATCGATATATCTTAAACAAAATCAGGTTGCTTCCTATATTAATAATAGCACCGGAAAAAATCCGATGCCTCATCAATCTAAAATTTTTGTGTAAATTTCGCAAAATGCATTGACAAAGGAATTTTGTTGTGATACAATAGTTATCTATTATAGTGCGTATTTTTGCGATTTTTTAAGTTTTAACCATATTTTTACTCTATTTTTGCCGTAAGTTTAGTATAGCATATCTAAACCAAAAAAGCAATAGTTGTTTTAAATATTTTTTATAAAAATTTCAAAAATCAAAAAAAATACCACTATATATTGTGCTGTTTTACTTAATTTATATACTAATTTGGTCGTCTTTCGGCATGACCACAAATATTAGAAGAGGTGATTTGTTTTATGGTACATCCGGTGAAACTTGGCAGAAACACTCGTATGAGCTATGGAAAGATTAGGGAAGTCATTGACATGCCAAACTTAATCGAAATCCAAAAAAATTCGTACGACTGGTTTATTAGCGAAGGCCTTAAAGAAGTCTTCCACGATGTGTCACCTATTACGGATTACACAGGAAATCTTATCTTAGAGTTTATTGACTACAGGATAGATATGAATCCGAAATACGACATTGAAGAATGTAAAGAAAGAGATGCCACATATGCGGCACCTCTAAGAGTCAAAGTAAGACTTATCAACAAAGAAACCGGCGAGGTTAAAGAACAGGAAATCTTTATGGGCGATTTCCCCATCATGACTCCCTCCGGCACCTTTATTATAAACGGAGCTGAACGTGTTATCGTCAGCCAGCTTGTACGTGCACCTTCGGTTTATTTTGCGGACAAGTTTGACAAAATCGGCAAAAAGCTGTTTTCTTCTCAGGTCATCCCCAACCGTGGTGCATGGCTTGAATACGAAACCGACAGCAACGATTTGTTCCATGTAAAAATCGACAAAATGAGAAAGACCCCCATTACCGTCCTTGTGCGTGCTTTGGGCTTTGGTACCGATGCCGAAATCACCGAGCTTTTCGGCGAGAACGACTATATCCTCCGTACCATGGAAAAAGACACTGCAAAGACCTACGAAGAGGGTCTCTTGGAGATATACAGAAAGCTCCGTCCGGGCGAGCCCCCCACAATCGAGAGTGCTCAGTCACTTATTACCAACTTGTTCTTTGACCCCAAGCGCTATGATTTGGCAAGAGTCGGCAGATATAAGTTCAACAAGAAGCTTGCACTTGAAGACCGCATCAAAGGCTTTGCTTCAGCTGAAAACGTTATTGACCGCGAAACCGGCGAAATCCTTGTTTCTGCAGGCGAAACATTCACCATCGAAATGGCGAGGGCTTTGGAAACAAAGGGCATCACTTCGGTCGTGCTCAGTCTCGAAGACGGCCGGACCACAAAAGTTCTTTCAAATGGTATGGTCGATCTTTCGGCTTTACTCGGAGAAAAGCTCGAGGAAAGAAGGGCCGAGCTTGAAGGAAAGCTTAAGTCAAAGACAAATGCAGCGCTTGAAAAAGTTCAGAAACAACTGGACGAACTCAGCTACAATCCTCGTGACTACGAGATAAACGAAAAGGTTCGTTACAGCGTTCTTAAAGAAATAATTGCAGAAATCCCCGATATGTTCTCAGACGAGTTTAAGGCAGCTCTTTCTGAGCGTCGCGACGAACTTATCCCGCGTCATATAATAATTGACGATATTATCGCTTCAATTTCTTATATGATAAACCTTTCAGCAGGCGTTGGCTCTGTTGACGATATTGACCATCTTGGAAACCGTCGTTTAAGAAGTGTTGGCGAACTCCTTCAGAACCAGTTCAGAATCGGCCTTTCAAGAATGGAAAGAGTTGTTCGTGAAAGAATGTCCACTCAGGACCTTGATTCTATCACACCACAGACTCTTATCAACATCCGTCCTGTAACCTCTGCCATCAAGGAATTCTTTGGTTCATCACAGCTTTCACAGTTCATGGACCAGATCAACCCCCTTGGCGAGCTTACACACAAGAGAAGACTCTCTGCCCTCGGTCCCGGCGGCCTTTCAAGAGAAAGAGCCGGATTCGAAGTGCGTGACGTTCATCACTCACACTACGGACGTATGTGTCCTATCGAAACACCTGAAGGTCCCAACATCGGTCTTATCAACTCGCTGTCGGGCTTTGCAAAGGTAAACGAATATGGATTTATCGAAGCCCCCTACCGCAAGGTAGACAAAGAAACCGGCTGCGTTACCGATATTGTTGAATATATGACAGCCGACACCGAGGATAACTACTACGTTGCTCAGGCAAACGAGCCTTTGGGCGAAGACGGAAAGTTCCTCGCTAAAAAGGTCGTTACAAGATATCGTGACGAATTCCTTGAAGTTTCGGCAGAACCCGGCAAATGCCGTGTTGACTATATGGACGTATCGCCAAGACAGGTTACTTCAATTGCAACAGCAATGATACCGTTCTTGGAAAACGACGACGCTAACCGTGCCCTGATGGGTTCAAACATGCAGCGTCAGGCGGTTCCGTTGCTTCTTCCTGAATCACCGATTATCGGCACCGGAATGGAATATAAAGCAGCAAAGGACTCCGGCGTTTGTATCCTGGCAAAGCGCAGCGGCGTTGTTTCAAAGGTTTCTGCTTGCCAGATTGAAGTTAAAACCGACGAAGGCGAAACCGACTCCTACAAACTTATAAAGTTTATACGTTCTAATCAGGGCATGTGCATCAACCAACGCCCCATTGTAGTTGAAGGCGAAAGAGTTGAAGCAGGCGATATCATCGCTGACGGTCCGTCTACCAAGAACGGCGAACTCGGTCTCGGTCGAAACATCCTTATCGGCTTTATGACCTGGGAAGGCTACAACTACGAGGATGCTATGCTGATAAACGAGCGCCTTGTAAAAGAAGATATTCTTACCTCTATTCATATCGAAGAATATGAAATAGAGTCCCGTGATACAAAACTCGGTCCTGAGGAAATCACCCGAGACGTTCCAAACGTTGGCGAAGATGCCCTCAAAGACCTTGACGAACGTGGAATTATCCGTATCGGCGCCGAGGTTGAAAGCGGCGACATCTTAGTCGGAAAGGTTACCCCCAAGGGCGAAACCGAGCTTTCAGCAGAAGAAAGACTTCTTCGTGCAATCTTTGGCGAAAAGGCTCGCGAAGTTCGTGATACATCTCTGCGTGTACCCCACGGCGAATATGGTATAATCGTTGACGTAAAGGTATTTACCCGCGAAAACAGCGACGAGCTGCCCCCGGGTGTAAGCCAGATAGTACGTTGCTACATCGCACAGAAGAGAAAGATCTCTGTCGGCGACAAAATGGCAGGACGTCATGGTAATAAGGGTGTTATTTCAAGAATTCTCCCCGAAGAAGATATGCCATTCCTCCCGGACGGCACACCGCTTCAGATTGTTCTTAATCCCCTTGGCGTTCCTTCACGTATGAACATTGGTCAGGTGCTTGAAGTTCACCTTGGCTATGCGGCAAAAGCCCTTGGCTGGAAGGTTGCAACTCCTGTATTTGATGGTGCAAACGAAGAAGATATTATGAATGCACTCGAGGAGGCCGGCTACGAAAGAGACGGTAAGACTGTTCTTTATGACGGCCGTACGGGCGAACCCTTTGACAACCGTGTTACCGTTGGTTACATGCATATGCTTAAGCTTGCCCATCTGGTTGACGACAAAATCCATGCCCGCTCAACCGGTCCTTACTCTCTTGTTACTCAGCAGCCACTTGGTGGTAAAGCTCAGTTCGGTGGACAGAGATTCGGCGAAATGGAAGTTTGGGCACTTGAAGCATACGGTGCGGCTTATACCCTTCAGGAAATCCTTACAGTTAAGTCGGATGACGTTGTAGGACGTGTTAAGACCTACGAATCGATCGTTAAGGGCGAAAACATCCCAACTCCCGGCGTGCCCGAATCCTTCAAGGTTCTTATCAAGGAACTTCAGAGCCTTGCTCTTGATGTTAAGGTGCTGGACGAAGACGGCAACGAGGTTATTCTGAAAGAATGTATTGACGATGATGAGCCCGGAGATCTCCCGGTAAGCATCGACAAGTCAGAAGACGCTCCCGACACTCATTACGAGGAAGAGAGCGATTCAAACGAGGATTTAATCGACAGCGAGCTGTTTTATGACTTTGAAGACACAGTAGCGCTTAGCGAGGACGACAGCGAGTTTGACTATGATGACGAAAGTCTTGACGATCTCAGCGACATAGACGAAGAACTTTAATCCCCGTTTCGGGAATAAGTTGAAAATTCCCAACAAAACATTTTTGCTTTTGTCGCTCATAACAAAAGCAGAGTATTTGTTTAACCTTGTGAGCAGAAAGTCGAGTGATAAGCTATATGAGTGAATATCAGAATTTCGATGCTATACAAATCGGTCTTGCTTCACCTGAAAAAATCAGAGAATGGTCTCATGGCGAAGTAAAAAAACCCGAAACTATAAACTACAGAACTTTAAAGCCCGAAAAAGACGGTCTTTTCTGCGAAAAAATCTTTGGTCCACAAAAAGACTGGGAATGTCACTGCGGAAAGTACAAGAGAGTTCGCTATAAAGGCGTCATCTGTGACCGCTGCGGTGTTGAAGTTACACGCGCTAAGGTACGCCGCGAAAGAATGGGCCATATCGAGCTTGCAGTTCCGGTTTCTCATATCTGGTACTTTAAAGGTATCCCCAGCCGTATGGGTCTTATACTGGATATGTCTCCCCGCCTTTTGGAAAAGGTCCTCTATTTCGCCGCATACGTCGTAATTGACCCGGGCAAAACCGGCCTTATGAAAAATCAGATTCTTTCCGAGCGCGAATACCGCGAAGAATGTGAAAAGTACGGAAATAGCGCATTCCGTGCAGGCATGGGCGCTGAAGCGGTTTTAGAAATGCTTAAAGAAATTGACCTTGACGCTCTTTATGAAGAGCTTAAGGCAGATTTAGATGGTGCTAAAGGACAGAAGAAAATCCGTACCATAAGAAGACTTGAGGTTGTTGAATCATTCCGTCAGTCAGGTAACAACCCCGAATGGATGATTATGCCGGTACTTCCGGTTATCCCACCCGAAATCAGACCTATGGTACAGCTGGATGGTGGCAGATTTGCAACATCCGACCTTAATGACCTATACCGTCGTGTTATAAACCGTAACAACCGCTTAAAGAGACTTCTTGACCTTGGCGCTCCCGAAATCATTGTGCGTAACGAGAAGAGAATGCTTCAGGAAGCTGTTGACTCTTTAATCGACAACGGCAGACGTGGCCGTCCTGTTACAGGTCCCGGAAATCGTCCCCTTAAGTCCCTTTCAGATATGCTTAAGGGTAAGCAGGGCCGTTTCCGTCAAAACCTCCTTGGTAAGCGTGTTGACTACTCAGGTCGTAGTGTTATCGTTGTAGGACCTGAACTTAAGATTTATCAGTGCGGTCTTCCTAAGAAAATGGCGCTTGAGCTTTTCAAGCCATTCGTAATGAAAAAGTTGGTTAACGATGGACTTGCACACAACATAAAATCCGCAAAACGCATGGTAGAACGTGTTCGTCCCGAGGTTTGGGACGTGCTTGAAAGTGTAATTTCTGAGCATCCGGTTCTTCTAAACCGTGCTCCTACACTTCACAGACTTGGTATCCAGGCGTTTGAACCCGTTTTGGTTGAAGGTAAAGCCCTCAAACTCCATCCGCTCGTATGTACAGCGTTCAACGCCGACTTCGACGGTGACCAGATGGCGGTCCACCTTCCCTTATCTGCAGAGGCTCAGGCAGAAGCAAGATTTTTGATGCTTTCTGCAAACAACCTGCTCAAGCCTCAGGATGGTAACCCTGTAACCGTTCCTACACAGGATATGGTTCTTGGTAGCTACTACCTGACAATCAAAATAGATGACGAACTGGGCGCAGGCAAGGTATTTACCTCCGAAGACGAGGCAACCCTCGCTTATGCAAATGGCGCAGTTGGTCTACACGCACCTATTAAGGTTCGTGTAAGCCGCGAAATTGACGGCGAAATCATCACAGGAATCATCGACGCAACCGTAGGTAGACTTATTTTCAACGAGAAAATCCCTCAGGATTTGGGCTTTGTAGACAGAAGCCTGCCCGAGAATAAGCTTGCCCTTGAAATTGACTTCCGTGTTGACAAGAAAAAGCTTGGTCAGATAATCGACAAGAGCATCAAAATCCACGGAATTACCGAAACTGCAACACTTCTTGATGATGTAAAGGCTATGGGCTTTAAGTATTCAACCCGTGGCGCAGTTACTGTCGGCGTTGCTGATATTGAAATCCCCGAAGAAAAGAAGGAGCTTCTCGCAGCAGCAGAAGAAGAAATCGACAAGGTAACCAAAAAGTATCTCCGCGGTCTTCTTACCGACGAAGAAAGATACGAAAAGGTTATCCAGATTTGGTCAGAAACTTCCAACAAGGTTACCGATGCGCTGATGAAGAATCTTGACGAGCTCAATCCTATCTTCATGATGGCAAACTCCGGTGCCCGTGGTAGTGTAAACCAGATTCGTCAGCTTGGCGCTATGCGTGGTCTTATGGCAGATACATCAGGCCGTACAATCGAAATCCCGATTAAAGCTAACTTCCGTGAAGGTCTTACAGTTCTTGAGTACTTCATTTCAACTCACGGTGCCCGTAAAGGTCTTACCGATACCGCGCTCCGTACAGCTGACTCAGGGTATCTTACACGTCGTCTGGTTGACGTTTCGCAGGAAGTTATTATCCGCGAAGAAGATTGTGGTACCAGTGATGGTATTATCGCAACTGACATAAAAGACGGTAACGAAGTAATCGAAAAGCTTAAGGACAGACTCGTTGGCAGAACTGCTTGCGAGAATGTAGTAACTCCTGACGGCGAAGTTCTTTGTGAATCAGGCACAATGATTTCCAATAGCGTAGCAGACAAGATTGTTGCTGCCGGCATCGAGGAGGTTAAAATCCGCAGCGTGCTCAAGTGCCGCTCTAAAGTCGGCGTTTGCGCTAAATGTTATGGCCACAACCTTGCAAACGGCGAAGCTGTAAACATCGGCGAAGCTGTTGGTATCATTGCCGCTCAGTCAATCGGCGAACCCGGTACACAGCTTACAATGCGTACGTTCCACGCCGGCGGTGTCGCAGGTGACGATATTACACAGGGTCTTCCCCGTGTTGAGGAACTTTTCGAAGCAAGAAAGCCTAAAGGCCTTGCAATTATCGCAGAAATTGGCGGTCGCGTAAAGATTACCGAAAACAAGAAAAAGCGCGAAATCACCATTCTTGACGACGAAAACGGAAATGCTGCAACATACCTTATCCCCTACGGCTCACGCATAAAGGTTCGTGAGGATCAGGTAATCGCCGCAGGTGACGAGCTTACAGAAGGTTCGGTTAATCCGCACGACATTCTTGCAATCAAGGGCTATACCGCTGTTCAGGATTATCTCATCCAGGAAGTTCAAAGGGTTTACCGTCTCCAGGGTGTTGATATCAACGACAAACACATCGAGGTTATCGTAAGACAGATGATGAACAAGGTAAAGGTAGAGGATTCCGGCGATACCGAATTTTTGACCGGCTCTTTGGTCGAAAGATATGCACTTGAAAGAGTAAACGAAGAAATGCGTGCCGAAGGTAAGCAAGAGGCCGTTCACTCTGAAGTGCTTATGGGTATCACAAAGGCAGCTCTTGCAACAGATTCATTCCTTTCAGCTGCATCCTTCCAGGAAACAACCAGAGTTCTTACTGATGCCGCTATCAAGGGCAAGATTGACCCGCTTCTTGGTCTTAAAGAAAACGTTATCATCGGTAAGCTTGTTCCTGCAGGTACAGGTGTTGGGTCTTACAACGACATTGAAGTTGTTCCATCAGACTTTACCGACGACATAATCTTTAACTAAAAACCACATTTCCCCCTGACCATCTGGCCAGGGGGTTTTTCTTTGCCATTTTGTTCCTTTCGCCACCATTCGACCTAAAGTTTGGTAAAAAAATTTTTTAATTTAACTATTGACATTTTTTTACAACTATGGTATATTATTGTATAGAAGATAAACACTTACAAAATTTGAGAGGAGCTGCTATTATTATGAAATCTACAGGAATGGTCAGACAGGTTGACAAGCTTGATCGTATTGTTATCCCCAAGGAGCTTTGCCGCACAATGGGTATAAGTGCAAAATCACCACTTGAAATTTTCATCGAAAACTCGCGAATAGTGTTTAAAAAGCACATCCCCGCCGAGATTTCTGCCAGCAACAAACATAGCGCCGGAATAGTAAGAAAAATCGACGATATGGACCGTATTGTTATCCCCAAGGAAATCTGCAATGTAATAGGGATTTCGCCTAAGGACTATCTCGAAATTTTTATCGAAGATGATAAGATTATTCTTGGCAAATATGAATCTTCCTGCGCATGTATTTTTTGCGGTGAGGTCAATAACGTCACTCCTTTTAAAAACAAACTGGTTTGCGCCGACTGTCTTAAGGAAGTTGCAAAACTCAATAAAAAATAAATTGCTGGTATAAAAAGAAACCTGTTTGAAGCCGTTTCTTTTTTGTTTTTACCACTAACAAAGGCTTGGTTAGTAGATTCTAACCAAGCCTTTTGTGCTCTATTTAAAAATTTTTATTCATATTTTATTTTTACCCACATAGAGTAATTTCAAAGACCATTATATGAAAGGATGAAGTATATATGAAAATAAACTGGAAGGCTCTGATTGTAAGTATATTAATTCCTCTGGCAGTAGGCGGCATATCTGCGGCTTTAACTACGGGCAGCATGGAAAGCTTTGCTTCGCTGACAAAACCTCCGCTTTCGCCACCGGGATGGCTTTTCCCTATTGTTTGGACAATACTTTTTACTCTTATGGGTATCGCGTCTTATCTGGTATATACATCCAATGCCCCAGAGGCAAAAAAATCCTCTGCCCTGACGGTCTATGGGATTCAGCTTGCCGTAAACTTCTTTTGGTCGCTTATATTCTTTAATCTCGAGGCATACCTTTTTGCTTTTTTCTGGCTTTTGCTGCTTTGGGCGCTTATCGTCATCACAATCCTAAAGTTCTGGCAAATCCGTCCCTTGGCAGGGATACTACTCATTCCCTATCTCGTATGGGTAACATTCGCAGGCTACCTCAACCTTGCAATCTTTTTTCTTAACTGATATCAAGGCAAATTTACTGTCTTGTCAAAAGTCTAGACGCATACATCTCAACTGCCGCCCACTTGTCAAGCTTTGCCGAGCGCACCAGCGCCGTATATTCGGGGCCTAAGAGCATCATCTTTATAAGATACTTTTCATCAAAGGCCTTGCCATAATCCAAAAGCTTGTTTACGACAAATGCCGGGCGCTTAGGTTCAAAGTACATGGCTATCTTTTCAGCACTGAGTTTATCGTAATTAAGCTGCTTTACCATAAGGATTTCACTTATCCGGGTATTAAGCAGCGAAAGTATTGTGGACGGGTTCTCGCCCAGAGCCTTAAGCGCACCAAGTTCTTCAAAAACGCTCCCCGAGCGCCCTGCTACAATACTGTCAATAACGTCAAATATACGTGCATCGGTAGATTTTGAGACCACCATTTTAACATCTTCGGCCGTTATTTTTTGGCGCTCGCCCACAAAGCTGATAAGCTTGTTTGCCTCGTTATAAAGATGCGCCATGCTTTGTCCGCAAAGCTTTATCATTGACCCAATATCTCTTGGGAGTATTGACTTTCCCTTGTCCAAAAACAGTTTGTCAAGCCACCTTTCAAGCTGAACAGGCGAAAGCAAATCAAACTTTACCACCTGGCCATTTTTGCGGACCACATCGATGTTTTTTTCCTTCTTCTTGTCAAACTCTTTCTCGCAAAATATGACGCAAAGATACTCGGGCAAATCCTCTAAAAGTTCGCACACTGTTTTATAATCGTTTAGCTTGGCATTGCCAAAGAGTCCCGAGTTTTTGACCACCACAATCCGTCTGCCCGCCATAACCGGAACAGCCATAAGCTCGTCTTTGAATGCGGGCACAGACAGCTTCTTGTCATCAAAGCATACAAAATTAAGATCCTCAAAGTCCGGCTCGAGAATTGCTTTTTTTATTGCCCGTATTTTGTTTTCCATCAAAAACTGCTCTTCACCGTAAAAAAAATATAAAGTTCCGATAGTTTTTGTTTGAATTTGCCTGTCAAGCTCCTTAATTTCCATACCAGCCCTCCGCTCCTTTAATTTTTGGTTGTTATGATTTTTCCGATTCCTCTTTCGGTTATATAAAAGGTTATGCTTCCGTCAAGGTCGGTCCTGTAAACCCTCACATCATCATCTTCAAGTGTCGCAAGAGTCTCTCTGTGTGGATGGCCATAGCTGTTGTCCCTGCCGCATTGTATCACGGCAAAGGTAGGGTCGGCCTCATCCAAAAACTCCCTGCAGCTTGATGTATGCGAGCCATGGTGAGCTACCTTTAGTATATCCGTTTCTATATCATATTCTTTAATTATCGCTCTTTCGGCGTCTTCTTCTATATCTCCGGTCAAAAGCAATGTCGTGTCAAAGCACTTTGCCATCAAAACAAGAGAGCTGTTGTTCTCGTCATCCAAAAATCCTCCTTCTTTTGGATGCATAACCGAAATCTTAAGACTTGGGTCAACATCCGGCAAAACATCTCCCCTCGAAAGCTCATAAATCTTTGAGCCTTCGGTTTTTGCCATCTTGAGAAGCTTTTTCTTTGCATTGTTTTGCGGTTCATAATCAGGGATAATCAGATTTGCTACTTCAAAATCTTCAAAAACTTCTTCCATAGCGCCCATATGGTCGCTGTGGTAATGACTTGCCACCAGCAAATCAATTTTATTTATCTTTCGCTCTCTAAGAAGCACTGCCAATTTTTCGTCATACATTTCTTTTTCACCGGTGTCAACAAGTATCACCTTGCCTGATTCGGTCTTTAGTAAAACCGAGTCGCCCTGTCCTACATCCGCAAAGCTTACCACGAAGCCATCGGCGTCTATTGGCGGAAAAGAACTGTATGCAAACGCTGCCAAAATTGCCGCAGCCATCGAAAGCACGGCAAAACGCGTTTTTATTTTGTTCATAAAATCAGTTTCTTTCTAAAGTACTTCAGGTACCCCCGATATAATAAAAAGGGAAGGGTGTCTCGCCCTCCCTGTTTTAGTTAAGTCTTGTACTAAAAAATTCTGCGTCCGCAGGTAAGTCTTTGTGAATATCTTCCTGTGACAATGCTTTCGTATCGAACAACATCCCCGGTCTGCGGAGAATGAATCATCATTCCGTTACCCGCATAAATCCCTACGTGATTTATGTAACCGCTTTTGTTTGTAAATCCAACGATATCTCCCGGCTGAAGCGCATTTTTAGGAACCCATGTTCCGTTTGTCATCTGGTCCGCCGCAACTCGGTTAAGGGTAACGCCCATGTTCTTATACAAAAAGTACACAAATCCGCTGCAGTCAAATCCCGACGGTGAAGAACCGCCGTATACATAAGGCACGCCAAGATATTTTTTTGCAAGTTCTACAATTGCCTCGCCCTTTGACGAAACAACATCGCTTCGGGAAGCCGGGTTTTCACCCGCTAAAACATTTAAATAATCAAGTGAAACGTATCCTTCCGTTCCAGCATATGTAACCTTTGCCCAGCCTGTCTGGATACCAATTACCGAAACCGTCTGCCCATTTGGAATCTGAGCAAGTATTTTTGAAGATGTACTCGCAGCGCTTCTGAGATTGAGAAGCGAAGCTGTAACAATTCCATACTTAGCCGCTTCTGTAGCGCTGGCTGTACAAACTACTGCCGAAAGGCCTATAATAACTGCGACTAGTGTCGCTACAAGTTTTCTAAAATAATTCAAAATAATAATCCTCCAAAATCTTCTGTTTCCCACTATCCTCCTTCTTGTAAGTTATTTTTTACAAATTACACAAATGTATTATATACTATTTTTTCGTTTTTGTCAAGTTTTCGGTTTCCAAAGTCATATATCCCCCGCTCACTTCATATCCATCAAATATAAACTACCTCAAAGCAGGAGGACACCCCTATGAAAACCCTAAAGTCCTATACCTTAACTGGCGTAATTTTTGTATCTGTGCTTGGCACACTTCTTCACTTTGCTTATGGCTTAAGCGGAAATAACGTTTTGGTAGGTCTTTTTACTCCCACCAGTGAATCCACCTGGGAGCATATGAAGCTAATCTTTTTCCCAATGCTACTTTATGGGGTTTGGATAAGCAGCAAGCTAAATGGTGAGTACCCCTGCATCACTTCCGCAGTTATGCGTGGCACACTTCTTGGCACAGCCTTAATTCCAATAATTTTTTATACTTATTCAGGAGTTTTGGGATTTCACACTGCCGTTTTGGATATTTTGACCTTTTATATAAGTGTAGTCATCGCATTCTCAAGCATTTACAGGTGTACCCTGTGCTGCTGCGCCGAAAAGTTCAAAAAAATACTTATATGGGTTTTATTTATCCTTGGAGCAATGTTTTTCATTTTCAGTATATATACCCCAGCACTCGGCATATTTAGAGAGCCTATGTAAAATAAAAAAGAGGCCCTCTTTCAAAGCCCCAACAAATTTATTGTATCATACATATAAGCCATTTGTAAAGATAAATTATCACTAAATCCAATTTTTCTGCTATTTAAACAAAAAAATTATCTCTAATTTTTGCAAAATGTCAATTGAAATTGTCGTTCAAATATGCTATTCTTAAATCAAGGAAAGGAAGGTGTAAGTCCAATGAAATCCTAAACTAGACTTTTTAGAGAACTGATATTTGATTTGAAAAGATGCAAAAAACACGACGGTGTCACGTTTAATATAGATGGGAAGGAAGTTAGTTATCGCACAATATCAGTCAAATCAAAATGAGTTTCAAAAAAGTCAAAGCATTCGCCTTTTTTAGCATTACATCAAACCCTAAGCGATTCTCCTTCGAGAAAAGAAAAAAAAGACATATCGGTTTATGCGCTGTAGATAAGCAAAAAAGGCAGACCAGGAAAGAGAGGATAACCAAATGATGCTAGATACAAAGAGTGAAGAGATTTGACCTCTGATTGCAAAGCTAAAAGCAGTCAGAGGTCATTTCTTTTTTTTATTTATTTTCAGGCTTCTTCTGTTTCCTCTTTGTTCTCGCTTTTTTTCAAAAGGTCACGGATTTCCGAAAGAAGTTCAACCTCAGTAGGTGCTTTCGGTGTTTCGGGCTCTTCTACCGTCTCGGCTTCGGTGCCCATAAGCTTTTTAGCCTTTGCGCTGGCCTTTGCAAAGCTTGTAATTACAGCAAACATAGAGAAGGCTATTATCAAAAAGCTGACTATGTTTTGTATAAAATTTCCGTACATAATCGCTGCCTCGGGCGTGGTCTCGGTTGCTTCTGCAAGCACAATCTTAAGCGATTTAAAGTCCATTCCTGCTGTAAGCTTTCCAAAAACCGGCATAACTATATCATTTACCAGCGATGTAACTATCGTACCAAAAGCACCGCCGACTACAACGCCGACAGCCATATCTATTATGTTGCCTTTAAAGGCAAATTTTTTAAATTCGTTCCACATACAAATTCTTCCTTTCGTTTTTTATATGTTTAAATATACCAAAGGAATCCCTTTTTGTCAAGATTCGACACCCAAAAGCACCCGCATCTTTTTCTGTTGACAAACTTCATGATTTGTAGTAAAATTATTATGTGGTTTTGTGTGCTGTTGACAAAGTTTTTCATCTGCCGCAAATCCAACACCAAGGAGCGTTTTGCTCAAGAGGTGATATTTTGAACGTATTGGAATCTCAAATTATTCACATAATAAAAAAAGCTCTTTTCAACGATTTTGAATATACCCCTGATGTCAGTGCCCCTTGGGACCAAATCTTTGAGCTGGGCACTTCCCACAATATAATTCCCACTTTAGCAGAGGGCATTTTGTCGCTACCGCTTGACAACAGCATTAAAGACAAATTTGCGACAGAGTATAGACGTCAGGCGCTTATTCACTTCGGACAAATGCAAAGGCTTAGTGCCATCACAATTGCCTTTGACAAGTGCGGCATTGACTATATGCTTCTTAAAGGCAAAAACTTAAAAGAGCTTTACCCAAAGCCCGAGATGCGGGTTATGGGGGACTTTGATATACTTATTAACCTTGGGCAATATGACAAAATCCAAAGCACCCTTTCCGGGCTTGGACTTTCTAAGGTTCTCGAAAGCGACCACGAAATCATCTGGAAAGATTCCACCTTTGCATTTGTGGAGCTTCACAAACGGCTGTTCCCGTCTTATAACCCCGACTTCTGTGAATATTTTGGCACCGGTTGGGAACGTGCAAAAAAACAAAACGACCAAAGTAATGCCTTTTCCTTGAAAAAGGAGGACGAATATATTTTTGTATTCACTCATTTAGCAAAGCATTACCGTGACGGCGGCATTGGCATAAGGCATATGCTTGATATATATTTGTTTAGCCTTAAAAATCCCGATATGGATAATTGCTATATAGAAGCCGAACTCAAACAGCTTGGTCTTCTTGATTTTCACAAAAGCATCAGGCACACCCTTTCGGTCTGGTTTGAGGATAACGGGCCTTCTGAAATTTCCGACCTTGTTACCCGAAGGATTTTCGAAAGCGGCTCATATGGAAGCGAGACCGAAAAAATAAAATCTAGCGCCCTAAGGTCATCAAACCGTTACAAGACAAACATAGGCGCAAAAATAGGGGTGTTTCTAAAGGCGACGTTTCCGCATCTTAAAGTCATGAAAGGCTCGTTCCCCGTTTTGAATACAGTCCCTGTGCTTCTTCCTTTTATGTGGCTTGTGCGGATTTTTAAAGGGGTTATCTTCAAACAAAAAGCCTTAAAAAATGTGATAGCAAAAATTAAAAGTATAGACAGCGATGTGCTTCAAAGCTATCAGGCAGAGCTTTTTAAGGTTGGACTAAACGATAAATTTTAAAAACAAAAGACAATGGTGGGTGAAAAAATGGAAAAGTATGTTATTCTCGGCGGTGCCAAGCTTGAGGGCGAAGTCGAAATTAGCGGCGCAAAAAATTCAGCTGTGGCACTTATTGTTGCATCACTTCTTGTCAAAGATACTTGCATCATTGAGAATGTACCAAAAGTTAGTGACACCTATGTTCTGATGGATATAATAAATCAACTTGGCGGCAGGGCCGAATTTATAGATAAAGGTGTCTTAAGAATTGATGCCAGCCATATAGCTTCTGTCGAAGCCCCCTACGAAATGGTTAACAAAATCCGTGCTTCCTCCTACCTTATGGGCGCACTTTTAGGAAGATTCTCGGAAGCCCGCGTGGCTATGCCTGGCGGCTGCGACTTTGGCGTAAGGCCCATTGACCTTCACCTCAAAGGCTTCGAGGCTTTAGGCGCGAAATATGCAGTGGAATACGGTCTCGTCGACATCCGCGCCGAAAAACTTACCGGTGCAAATATATATATGGATCAGGTTTCGGTTGGCGCTACCATCAACATTATGCTTGCTGCAACACTTGCAGAAGGCCAGACCGTTATCGAAAACGCCGCGAAAGAACCACACATTGTTGACGTCGCAAACTTTTTAAACAGTATGGGTGCAAACATCAAGGGTGCAGGTACCGACATAATAAAAATTAAAGGGGTAGAGGCCCTTCACGGCGGAACATATACAGTTATCCCCGACCAGATTGAAGCGGGAACATTTATGATTGCAGCGGTTGCTACAAAAGGCGATGTTTTAATTAAAAATGTAATTCCAAAGCACCTTGACTCTATTTCTGCAAAGCTTTCCGAAATGGGTGCAACCATTGAAGAATACGACGATTCAATCCGCATCAGCGCATCTGGGCCCCTTAAGAAAGTCAATGTAAAGACAATGCCTCATCCGGGCTTTCCCACCGATTTGCAACCGCAGATTTTGTCACTTCTTACGACAATCGAGGGGACAAGCATTGTAACCGAAAACGTGTGGGACAGCAGATTTAAATACGTGGAAGAACTTCGCCGAATGGGCGCAAACGTTGCTGTGGACGGCCGCTCGGCTGTTGTAGAGGGGATGAAAAGACTTACCGGCTCGCCCGTTTCGTCTACTGACCTTCGCGCAGGCGCAGCACTGGTAATTGCAGGTCTTATGGCAGACGGCGTGACCGAGGTCTACAACATAAAATACATCGACCGCGGCTACGAAGATTTCGAGCAAAAGCTAAGAGCCTTGGGCGCACAAATCACCCGCCGCAAAAACGGCGAAAAAAGTACCCGCACTGATATTGCTTAAATAAAATCTTAGGCTGCTTGTAGTAAGTAAATCTTACAAAGCAGCCTGTATTTTAGAAAAAAGGGGGCCGTATGTCAATACTTAAAATTCATCCGCTCAGAAGCAGCAGCAAAGGTAATGCCAGCCTTATACTAAGTGACAGTACAAAAATTCTTGTTGACTGTGGTATAAGCTGCAAAGCCCTCTCGGAAAGTCTGTCCTTTTTAGGCCTTTCGCCCGAAAATCTGGATGCTGTTCTTATCACGCACGAACACACCGACCACACAAAGGGTGTTGGCGTTGTTTCCCGAAAGCTTAATATTCCCATATACGCAAATGCTCCCACCTGGGATGCGATAAAGGGTCAGCTCGGGATTATAGCTACCTCTAACATTCGCACATTTACGACAAATAAAGAATTTTACATAAACGATATAAAAATCACTTCATTCGAAACCTCTCACGACGCCGCCGAATCCGTTGGGTATGTGTTTGAAACCAAGGATTCAAAAGTCGCTATCGCAACCGATATGGGCGTTGTTACAGATTCTGTTATTGATATTTTGCTGGGCTCTGATATTGCCCTTATTGAAGCAAACTATGACCAAAATCTTTTAGAAATCGGAAGTTACCCCTACGAACTTAAATGCCGCATCAAAAGTAGCCTTGGCCATCTTTGCAACGACGACTCAGGCGCCCTTGCACAAATCTTGGCAGAAAGCGGCACAAAGGAAATCATCCTGGGCCATCTCAGCGAGGACAATAACTTCCCTCAGCTTGCTCTAAAGACCGTCGAAAACTTTTTGGCAAATCTCCTTTCTTCCGAAAACCCGCCAAAGCTCTCGGTTGTTACTCGCGACGGAAAGCTTATCCGTACTTGCCATCAAAACATATAAAGGCTGCAGATAGTATGTATCTGCAGCTCTTTTTTACTTAAAAATATAAATACACTTTCCGGGAACCATAATTTCCGCTTCATCACCGTTCAGAGATACTATCGCATCCATGGATGTACGGTATTTTTTTGCCACGTCCCAAAGGGTGTCGCCTTTTTTGACAAAATATACCGCCATGGACGGCTGTCTTTTAAGCCCCTCATCCTCGAGATAATTGATTCCCGACACAAGCTCTACAATGCATGGCGCAACCAGCTTTATTGAGGTCAGAATTATTGCCCTGACCTGCAAAGCCTTATCGTCGCTGATTGTGCAGCCTATATGCTCGACTTCTGCTTTCGCATCGCAAACCGCATCCGACGTTATCCCTTGAGCGTCAAAGCTGTGGCTAAAAGGCAGTATATGCGAAAATCCCGAAATCGGCTGCTTGCAATCTTTCGACAAATACAAAAAGTTTACCGTTATATACCCGCTTACCGTCACCTGGCACTCGCAAACCTCAACCTTCTCGATTGTAGGGACGCTGCTGTATTCGCACAGCTTATGAATATCCGGAAGATACTCCGGAACGACTACCCTCTCGTTTACAGTTGCTTGGGCGGTTTCCGAGCCAAGCATCCGTTCAATTCTATAAGCAGTTTTCTCAATTTCTACGGGCCGATTTTTGCCATAAGCATCTTCAAGTGCATGGCATTCTACGGTTTCAAAACCTCGGGCAGCTGCCTCAATCAAAACTTCACAGCTTAAAATTCTTCTATCCCCGTCACTGTCTTCGCAAACCTCATAGGAAATGCACTTTATCCTATACTCAACCTCGCCGTGCATATTCTCAGAAAGCCCCTCTATTTCAAGCCGTTCCTGAAACATTACCGAATGCTCCATGGCCTCAGGTGCACATTTTTCGCCCTCCGGGCAGTATAGTGTGCAAATTTTAAGCTCACCCTTTACCAAAGCATAATTTTCCATCAGGCTAAGCTCCGAGGAACACGTTTTTGCCGACACCTTCAAAACCTCACAAATTGCGGGGTTCCCCGAAGGGACCTCAAGCCTTTCCCTGACAATAATTTCCCGCATTGCATCTACCTTTGGGTTGTAAATCTGAATGCTGCTTCTTTTGATTTCTACTTCCTCGTCGCTTTCAAGACCTGTGCCAATTTCCATTTCCTTTATCCCCGAAAGCCTTGCCAAAAATCCTACTTTGCTGCGTACACTTAACTTCCGACTGTTGAGGAGCATAAATTCTGCAGGCAAGGTTTCCACATCCACGCAAAGATTCATCCCGGGCTTTGCACCCTTTACATCTATAGAATGGTTAAATTCCTGACTTGCCTGAATCGCCTTTACCGACCATTCCTCGTTTTGTTCAGGAAGGTACAAAATATTAAGATTTACCGTACCCTGAATGTGGATTTTGTCGGTCTGAATGTTTTTTTGGTTAATCACAACGTGGCTCGCCACCTCAAGAATTTTTTGTATGTCCGGCTTTACGTCGGGGACAATTACATCCCCCTCCACAGTTGCCTGACAATACGGCAAGCACTTTGCCTCGCAAAGATGGATGCTCTCCTTCTCTAGTTTTACAGACATATTATCCTACCTCGTTTCAAATTAATCTTATTTTTGGTATATATTATGATGTCTTTCCACTGGATATTCCTAAAATCCAAGTTCAGGCAGGTCAATATAATCTGACAACAACACATAAGCCAGCGCAAGAATCATAAGGGTGTTATCCTCACCGTCTTTTTCGAGCAGCAAAAAAATTAGCGCAACCAAAAGTAAGTCTTCAGTGGCCAGAAACCCAAACAGTTTTTTGCTCTTAGAGTCATAAAGACCTGTTGGCAAAAATCCTTGTAAAAACCCACTCTTTTTTTGACTTGACCGTTGAGGCTGATGCGACTTTCTTGACTGCTCTTCCCTATGCTCACATGACGGAGGCAAAGCCTTTTGCTGCCCGCTTAAATATGGGTTTCGAAGCTTTTCCGGCCCGTGCCTTTGATTTTGAACTGTCGCATTTCCAAAAATCTGCCCCTTGGTTTGCGAGGCAGGCGATCCTTGTCCATGTTGGTTAGCGCGGGCTAACCAACAATGTGGAGAGGGGCTTGCCATTGGCTTATTTTCACCCTGGCCCACGAGGGGTTTTTGGGGGGTATTTCTTTCATCCTGTCCCCGACCCCCGTTTGGCCTGATGTCACCATCAAAACGTCTGTAAATACTAAACACACCCCCATCCCGAATCCTTCAGAATTTTAAACACCTTTGTCATACTTAATATTTTTTCTGCATTTTCAATCTTTGCTTGGCGGTTTTCGCTCAAAAATGGCTTTAGCGCATGCAAAAACGCCGCACTTGAATCGTTTTTCCTGCCCTCCACCGCTCCAAGTATATTTTTAATTTTCAAAATGTTTTGCATATCTCCAAGACCGGAAAAAATATTTGCTCCTTTATCTAAATCCTCATCCACCATTTTTTCTTCTATGGATTCGGAACTTTCCTGCCCCCCTACAATCATTCCCAGAATATTTTGTATCTGGCTTTCGCCCTCGCTGGAGGACAGCATATCCTTAAGTTGTTCTATAGCCTTGGAAAAATCAATATCTTCCGGCACAAACGCCGCCTCCTTTCAGGGTCTTTACACATTTTATTTTTTTATAATTGTCTGAAGCTTTGAGAGCACCTCCGGGTCCTGAGCAAGCTTTTTTATCATGTCTGGGTTCTTTTGAAGCTGTTTTTGGAGCGAGTCCAGGCTTCCTCCCTCAAGTCCTGACACTACTCCCGAGCCTTTTAACACCGCTTCTGCCTGTTTTAGTTGCTCAGTCGTAAGGCCCTTACTTATTTTCTCAAGTCCCTCTTTAAGCATCTTCGAATCCATTTTTGCGAGCATTTCCTGAATATTCATAATTTTTCATTCACTTTCTGTCCGCATTTTTTCTTAAAACATGAGTCCCCGCTTTGCGGACAATGGCAGGGCTCTGCCTATAATATTATATGAATTTTGGTCAAAATAGTGACAAATTTGTTTAAATGTGATAAACTAATCAACAGATAAAATATCCAAAATGGAAGGTCTAAAAATGAAAGCAATTATATTCAGCGACTCGCACAAAAGCTTTGCTCCCATGATAACTGCTATAGAGAACGAGGGCACTGTGCAGCAGATAATACATGCGGGCGATGTCCACAGCGATATCGAGGACCTCGGGATTATGTATCCCAAAATCCCTCTCGCTTTTGTAAAAGGCAACAACGATGTATTTCTTCGGGATGTCCCCGAGGACCGCATTTTCGATTTTTATGGCATCAGAATTTTTTTGACACATGGTCACAATTATGGAGTTAAGTATTCTCTGGCAGCACTTCTTAAAAAAGGCCAGGACGTGGGTGCAAACTTAATTATTTTTGGCCACACTCACCAGCCATATAAAGAGAAAATCCAAGGCATAACCCTTTTTAATCCTGGGGCGACTACCAGAAGCTATGGCGTTTTGGAGGTTTTAGACGGCGATTTTCGTCTGGAAATCAAAAAAATCCCGTAAATCTTGAAAATATTATAAAAAAGTATTGACAAGCATCCGAATTTATGCTATTATAGTCCTTGCTGGTCGCGCAAGTGGTCACAATTTTTAAGCTGGTGTAGCTCAATTGGCAGAGCAGCTGATTTGTAATCAGCAGGTTGCGGGTTCGAGTCCCATCACCAGCTCCAATTTTTGGAGGGGTTCCCGAGTGGCCAAAGGGGGCAGACTGTAAATCTGTTGCGTCTCGCTTCGATGGTTCGAATCCATCTCCCTCCACCAAAAAGACATCCATTGGATGTCTTTTTTTATATCAAAAAACAGCCGTCATAAAAGCCGGCTGTTTTTCTTATTATATTTACTTGTTCCTCGAACGGTCTTTAAGTCTTAGCTGAGTATTTAAAATTCTCTTTCTTAGCCTCAGACTCTTTGGGGTAACCTCCAGAAGTTCGTCATCTGCCAAAAATTCAATGCACATTTCAAGGCTAAGCTTAATGGGCGGCACCAGTTTCAGTGCCTCGTCACTGCCTGACGCACGGGTGTTGGTCAGCTGTTTTTTCTTGCACACATTTACCGCCAAATCCTCAAGCTTGGGGTTTTGTCCAACAATCATACCCTCGTAAACAGGCGTGCCGGGTTCAATAAACAGTGAGCCACGGTCCTGAACCTTGAAAAGTCCATATCCCACTGCTTCTCCCGTATCAAACGACACAAGCGAGCCGGTATACCGTCGTGTAATCTCGCCCTTAAACGGCTGATAGTCATAAAATACCGAGTTCAAAATCCCCTCGCCCTTGGTATCGGTCAAAAATTCGTTTCTGTACCCCAAAAGTCCACGCGCAGGAATAAGATATTCAAGCCTCATTCTGTCTGTGCCCTGGGGCGCCATCTGGATAAGTTCGCCCTTGCGCGACCCCATCTTCTCCATAACCGCACCCATAGATGTTTCGGGCACGTCAATAAGCAACTTTTCAATAGGCTCGCAAAGAACGCCGTCGATTTCCTTAAAAAGAACTTTGGGTGTGCTGACCGAAAACTCATAACCCTCGCGGCGCATGGTCTCAATCAAAATCGAAATATGCATTTCACCACGTCCCGAAACGCGGAATGTGTCGGTTGTGTCGCCATCCTCTACTCTTAAGGATACATCTTTCAAAAGCTCCTTGTAGAGTCTGTCGCGAAGCTGTCTCGAGGTTACAAACTTACCTTCTCGGCCTGCAAACGGACTGTCATTTACCGAAAAAGTCATCTCAATCGTAGGCTCGCCGATTTTTACAAAAGGCAAGGGGGTTGGGTCAAGGCTTGACGCCACTGTGTCGCCGATTGAAATGTCCGCAATCCCCGATATGCAAACAATATCTCCCACTTTTGCCGCATCCACAGCGGTTTTCCCAAGCCCGTCAATCTGATAAATATTTGTAATCTTTGCCTTGTACGGCGCATGCTTTTGGTGGTAATCGCATACGGTTATCTCTTGATTTTGGCGAAGCTCACCACGCTCAATTCTGCCGATTGCCATCCTGCCCACATATTCATTATACTCAATAGACGAAACAAGCATCTGAAGCTCGCCCTCGCCATCCCCCTCGGGAGCCGGGATATGCTCCATAATAGTCTTAAACAAAAGCTCTAAGTTTTCACCGGGAACGTAAGGGTTAAGTGTCGCCGTCCCCTCTCGTCCCGAACAGAAAATAATGGGACTATCTATCTGCTCGTCCGTTGCATCAAGGTCCAAAAGAAGCTCCAAAACCTCGTCCGGGATTTCGTCAAGGCGCGCATCGGGCCTGTCCATTTTGTTGACAACAATAATGATTTTGTGCTGCATCTCGAGTGCCTTTTGAAGCACAAACCTTGTCTGAGGCATAGGCCCTTCAGCCGCATCAACAAGCAAAATTACGCCGTTTACCATTTTTAAGATACGCTCAACCTCACCGCTGAAATCCGCGTGCCCGGGTGTGTCAATAATGTTCATCTTTATACCCTTATAGTAAACCGAGGTGTTTTTGGCGAGGATTGTAATGCCCCTCTCTCGCTCCAAGTCGCCGTTATCCATAACGCGCTCCTCTACCACCTGGTTTTCGCGGTAAATGCCGCCCTGCTTCAGCATTTCGTCGACCAGTGTGGTCTTTCCGTGGTCAACGTGAGCTATAATTGCAATGTTTCTTAAATCTTCTCTTTTCATAAAAACTCCTAATTGGGAATAAATTCTATTTGCCAAATATTTATTATACACCAAACTCCGCCACTTGTCCACAAGAAATAACTTTTATTTTCTGCAAAATAGCTTTTTGTTGAGTTCATGCTTGAATTTTAAAAATAAGGAGTCTGTAAAACAGACTCCCTTGACTTTGCTGTTTTTATAACTGAATAAACTATTATATCCTAACTTTTATTATCCTTTCATTTACTGTTACAACCGAAAATAATTCGTATAAATTGTCATCACATATTTTCTGTGGTAACTCGCAAGAACAAATTTTCTTGTCTTTTATATCCTTATCCCTCATAATATCGCACATCATTTTATTAGTCATACGAGAACATTCTTTTAAATAATCCTTTAAGAAAAAGTTTAATCTGTAACCTCCTTCTGCTATATATACAATCGTCTTGCTATTATCAGTCTTTATTATTTTATCAATAAAGAAAGACTTTTGTTCGCCTTGCAAATTATAATAATACCTTTCTCCCCCTTTTAATGAAAATTCCTTCCCTATATAAATTTCATTTTCATTTTTCATTAAGGTAATTTCTATTTCATCATTTTTGCATTTTTCAAATTTATTACAATGTGTTTTTTCTCCATAACCCACATAAAAACACAAACTATCCTTATTTTCTATTAAGTTTATTTCCCGATAATGTTCTTCTATTTTTTTATAAAAGCAACTATTATTATCATATCCTACCGTATCTTTAAAGGTAATCTTTTCTCCCCCTGCCATTACCTCCAAAACAGACGGATACCTCCTAGTATCTAATAAAGCCTTGTTCTCTTCTTTTTTTAAAGCGCAATAAACTAATGCCGTGCACTTAGAATTAAAAATTATACTTAAAAATCGGTATTTGTATGATTCAATCTCCGCGTCTTTGTTAATTATAAATTCGTTGCTGGTATTAAACATATGCATCGTTTTCCCCTCCTGTTTTATAAAAATTACGCGGGCAAAACTGCTTGCCCGCATAATTAAAACGACTAATATTTATGGATAAATTGTTGCAGATCCCACTGATGGTCCAAACGAACCTGTGTTTCCAAAAACATCTGTTACGGAACCTTGTGTCTCTGTATATTGGATACCGCTTTCCAACAAATATAAATAATTAAAAGTAACCTCTGCAGTAATTCTACTCATAGGAATAAGATTGCTGTCACTAAATGTAGTACCGCTGTGAGTACCAGCCACTCCCCACGTTGAAATAGTACCATTTATATATTTCAATAAAGCATTTAGTCCACCAGAAGCACTTATTATACAATTAATTTTGCCATTCCCTATATATCCAATACTTACAGTTATAGTTATCGGCACAGCAGATGCCCGGCTCACTTTATCGCTACTAACGATATCTTTTGTCTCATCCCATACAACATGTAGGACATCCACCACTGTATAATTAAATCCATCTTCCTCCCAAATTGCGCCTATTTGTGCTGGAATGAGCAACTCGTCAGATTCAAGAATTTTTTCACTCGCCGAAACAATAGTAAAATTGCTAATCACGATGGCAAAAGTCATTATTATAGATAGTATTTTATTTCTTTTCATATTCATATCTCCTTTTTAGTTTTTCAATTAAAGACATCATAAGTTCATAATTTCTCCTTACCCTGCCTCTATCGCACCTATTAAACAAAAAAACGTGCAAATCTGTCCCCTACTCAAAGAGGATTGAGACTTACACGCCACTTTGCCAACTTTCTCTATTTTTACATCCCTATAGCACCAGAGGCACATAACAAAAGTCGCAAACTAACGAAGCCAATCCTCTTTGAAAAATTACTAACCATTGTTATCTCCCCCTTCTATCTATATTTTATTAGCATTACTATAACATACTTTTCCCGAAATAGCAAGTATTTTTTTAATGCCCTATAACTTTATTTTCTGTGGAATATTTTTTTGGTTGAGATTTCGCAAAAAATGATTTTGATATAAGAAAAACGAGCAGAGTTCTAAATCTGCCCGTTTAATGATTTACTAATTTTGTTTAATGTTAAAATATGTAATTCTTCCTTGAAATCAAGCTATACCCAAACTTTTGGCTTCATTTCTTATTTTATAAAAATTATATAGTCCCACATAAAAACCTATTGTAAGAGTTATTACCAATGCCACAAGCCAAACAATTCCTGTAATTTTTACAGATTTTTTGCCTCCTAATAAATACGATACAGCCATTGAATGTCCAACTGCATTTGCAGCACCAGCAACACCTATACCTAATTTAGCAAACCAAGATTTAACCGTCATAAAACCATAAAACCATAAATAACCCATCCAATAATATGTTATCGGTGCAATAAACATAATAAATATTCCTGCTATAATAGCAGTAATTTTATTATCTGCCGCAGCAAACATTAAACAAATGCCCAAAATCACTCCAGCAAGTCCACCTAAAATCCCAAAAAACTTCCCTAATTTTTTTGCTCGTCGTGTCAATAACTCATAACTTTCCTTTTTTTCTTCTAAAGTTTCGCCTAAATACATTATTTTACCTCTTTCGTAATATATTTTCTCGCACTCCCTTTAATGAGAAAATGTTATAAGCTCCTTTCATATTTTCATAAATTAAAAAAGGTGTGCAACTATCGAAGCTGCACACCGAAAAACGCAAACTCCGATAGTCGCCAAACTAACTTAAATAAAGATAGGAATATTCCACAACAATATTTAATGGAGTTCGCATTTTTAACTAATCCAAAATATTGTTGCAGAAAAAGAGAGTTTTATACTCGAAAATAAAAATACCCCTATTTCATATTTTATTAAGTTAGTTTGGCAATTGTTATTATATCACAAAAGACATCAATTATCAAGATTTTTGTTAAAAATAATACTTTTATATATTTGCCCATTAATTTTTCTAAAAAACTATGCTTTTCAGGTGGGTAAAATCAATAAAAAAGTGTGTTTGAAAAATCTTCCGGTAAAAACCGACACTTTTCAGCAGACACTTTTGAGATTGCTTGTCCAAAGCCTTCCCCTTGAGGGGAAGGTGGGTTGCGTAGCAACTCGGATGAGGTGGAAAAGCAACCGTCACAAGTGGCTACCACCGCCTACGGCGGAGCCTCTCCTCAAGGAGAAGCC
This sequence comes from Clostridia bacterium, assembly GCA_045591095.1. Classification (GTDB taxonomy): domain Bacteria; phylum Bacillota; class Clostridia; order Monoglobales; family Monoglobaceae; genus SIG440. The sequence goes on from JAZNSF010000012.1 coordinate 50,288, forward strand.
TTTCGCTCGTAAAACAAACGATTTCTGAAGTTTTTATAATTCTTATACCTCTTTTTATAAAAAAGAAAAGAGATTTCATAAAACTTTTGACTGATTTTATAAAATCTCTAATATTATTTATAATGTGCAGAACTTTGCAACACTACGAACTATGCATAAAAATGGACATATTTGCTTAATGTAATTCAATTTCTCTGTGAGATTAGGGCGAAAAGTCCGTTTCACAGAAAATCGAGTTATAGGTTTAATGCGTAATATAAAAACCACTGTTTGTCCACAGAAAAAATCATATTTTCAGGAAATCCGGTTGTTCCGCCTTCTATATCTCCGGCAAATAACTTACCGCCGTGTGTAAATCCGAAAGGGAATTTGATTTCTTTACAGCCTTTAAGATTTTCTTTTCATCAGGGAAATTCCACATAATATACATCCAGATTTCCTTCAGTTTGTGAAGGGTATATACTTCGGACTTTAAAACTTCCATATATCTATCAACAAGAGCCTTATGAAACTCCAAAAGTTCGCTTGTCTTTAATCTTTCACCACCCCGAATTTCACGGAATATCGCGGGGTTTTTTATTGCACCTCTTCCCAGCATAACCCCCTCTAAATCAGGGAACTTGTTACTTAACTTATCAAAATCCTCTTTCGAGAATATATCCCCATTGTAACAAAGCGGCATTTTTGCTGAATCATAAGCAAGGCTAAATGCCTCTATATTTGGCACGCCATTATAGTATTGTTCCCTACATCTTGGATGCACTATAAGCCCCGAGATTGGATAACAGTTATAAAGTTTTAAAATTTCTTCAAATTCCTCGGCCTCTAAAAACCCGATTCTTGTTTTTACAGTAATGTTTTGCTCGGTCTTTCTAAAAACCTTATCAAAAAATCTATCCAGGGCTTCAAGGTCATTTAGTGCCCCTGCTCCGCGTCCTTTTTTTACCACCGTAGACGACGGACAACCAAGATTAAGATTTACTGATGTATAGCCAAGGTCTTTTAGTTTTCGGCAAAACTCTAAAAAGGCCTCGCTGTCATTTGAAAGCAGCTGCGGTTTTAGCTCTATCTCCCGGTTATTCTGGGGCAGAATATCCCTAAAACTTCTTGTCCCCACCTTTTCGTCTCTGGTAGGGGTAATAAATGGCGCAAAGTAGCCATCCGAGCCCCCAAACATTTCGGCATGAGCACACCTGTACGTATAAGTTGTAATCCCCTCAAGGGGTGCAAAGTATAGGTTCATTTTGTTCTCCTAAAAAAATACTATTGCCAAGTCAGGTCCAAAAACTATTGATTTATATCAATCCTTGCAAGCCCCGCCTCAGAAGTTTCTTTGTATGATTTATGCATATCGTTTCCTGTTTCTTTCATTGTCTGAATAACTTTATCTAGTGAAATTTTTCTTGTATTCCACAAAAAACTTGCCAGATTAACGGCGTTTATTGCCCGCATTGCAGCAACTGCATTACGTTCGATACAAGGAATTTGCACTAGTCCGCAAATCGGGTCGCAAGTAAGCCCTAAGTGATGTTCAATCGCAATCTCAGCTGCATATTCGATTTTCTCAATAGAAAGCTCAAACAATTCGCCAAGCGCTGCCGCCGCCATGGCACAAGCAGTTCCAACCTCTGCCTGACAGCCACATTCTGCACCGGATATTGATGCGTTTGTTTTTATTAAGTTTCCAATTATTCCTGCAGTCATAAGTGCACGAACAATGCTTGCATCGCTAAAATCGTTTTTCTGCTGCTGATAATATAAAACCGCCGGCACAATCCCTGCCGCACCGCAGGTAGGCGCAGTAACAATTTTTTCTCCCGATGCATTTTGTTCGCCAACAGCGAAAGCATAAGAGCAAACTATCCTATTTTCTCTGGTGACAGGTGTTTCATCAATATGTTGGCTGTTAAAGAGAGATTTTGCTTTCTTCTGAACGCCTAAGTCCCCGGGCAGCTCTCCTGCATCGGCTAAGCCATTTTCGATAGAGGCTTTCATAGCATTCCATATACTATGCATATAATCCAAAAACCCATCATCTTCATTTTCAACAGCATATTGCCAAACCCTTATATTTTTTTCTTCGCAATATTTTGCTATATCGCTAAATCTATCAAGCTTATATATTCTTTTTGGCTTACTGGCAATATCGTTTTCAAATACTATTCTGCCGCCCCCTACACTAAAAACTTTAACTCTTCCCGTTTCGATATCGTTCTTGTAAGCTATAAGCTCCATTGTATTAGGATGCGGAATATCCTCGGTAATGTAGTTAAATTCCACCTCGCAATTATACGGTAAAAATGTTTTTTTAATCACATTATCTGTGCAGTGTCCTTTTCCCGTTTTGGCAAGAGACCCATAAAGAATCGCTTTATATCTGTCTGCCTCTTTGTGTTTTTCCTTAAACCTGACGCATGCTTTTTCGGGTCCGATTGTATGCGAACTTGACGGGCCTCTTCCAATCTTGTATAATTCCGCGAGCGACTCCATACCACAGATAACATCTTCTGTTTTTGCATTTTTATAACTTGATTCTTCAAAAAAACTTTCTACCGACACACTAAATATTCTTGCTAAACAAATAAGATTTTGTCCTGATGGTTTAGACAACCCTGATTCCCACTTCGAAACGGCTCTGTCGCTAATTCCCAGCAAATCTCCAAGTTGTTTTTGGGTTATGTGATTTAGATTCCTCAACTCTTTAATTTTACTTGACTTAAACTTATCCATACTTTTACCTCTCATATGTTATTTACTGATAGTATAAGCAAATTACATCCAACTATAAAGGCATTTACAATCATTGTCAAGACATTGGCTCTACCCACAGTTGATATTCGGATTATTTATAAAAAACATTTTAGCACAAAAAATCTAAAAATTCAACCAACTTGACTAAATACGCACCTTGTGATAAACTGTATTTATTATACAAATTTTCACATTAGGTGATGCAAATGAAAGACAAACAAACACTTAAGTGGATATATAAAAGGCTAAAAGGCAGCCTCAGCTATATAACACTACTTACAATTATGCGAAGCGTGGTTACCGTTTTGGGCGTTAGTTTTGCGCTTTGGTCAAAACGTGTAATTGACGCTGCCCAAGGGAAGAACATTCACCTGCTGGCAAAGAGTGCTCTGGTCCTTTTTCTGGTGGTCTTAGCACAGCTTTTGATAAGGCTTTTGGGGCGTGGTCTTGAAACAAGTATTGTAGCCAAGCTTACCTTGCGCATCCGCGGAAGCCTTTTTAGAAGGCTTTTGTCAAGGGATTATTCAGCCTTAGGGAAATATCACAGCGGCGACCTCTTGACCCGAATAAGCGATGACTCAGATATAGTTGCCGCAGGCATAATCTCACTTATCCCAAGTGTCCTTGCCCTTTTGGTAGGTCTTGCCACAGCTTTTTGGTCGCTCATCCGGATTGATTTTCAGTTCGCTGCTATATTTTTTGTCGGCGGAATTGCTATGGTCGTCCTTATCAGCGCTTTCAGACGTCTGTTAAAAAACATTCACAAAAGGGTCCAGGAAGCCGAAAGCCGTGTCCGTTCTTTTTTTCAAGAAGCCCTCAGCAGTATCCTTATGATAAAGGTTTTTGGTATAGAAGAGCAGATTAGCAAAAAAGGCGACTCTCTTCAAAAGGAAAACTTTAAGGCCCAGATGCACCGCCGAAACCTCAGCATATCTGCATCAAGTGGCCTCAGTCTTGCTTTCAGCATCGGCTCACTTTATGCCCTCATTCACAGCGCTTACAGACTATATCTCGGCACTATAACCTTTGGAACACTGACAGCTGTCATTCAGCTGGTAAACCAAATCCAATCGCCCTTTGCAGGGCTTTCAGGGTTTATGCCTCAGCTTTATGCTATTTTAGCCTCTGCCGAGCGCATCATGGAAGTCGAAAATCTCCCCGAAGATGCCCCCCTCAGCATAGAGCTAACTCCTGCCAAGGACTATCCACTCCTTAAAAGTATCAATTTTAAAGAAGTTTCCTTTGGCTATGACCAGGAGGCTGTGCTCAGTAAGGCAAACCTGACTATAGAAAAAGGCGATTTTGCAGTGATTGGCGGAATCTCCGGAATTGGCAAAAGCACGCTTGTCAAGCTTCTCCTTGGTGTTATTTCTCCACAGGATGGTGAAATTTACCTCGCTTTAAATGAAGAAAAAATCCCTGTCGGCAAGCACACAAGACCCATCTTTTCTTATGTTCCTCAGGGAAATCTTCTGCTTTCGGGCACCATCCGCGATGCTGTCTCGGTAGTAAATCCCAAAATCAGCGATGCCGAAATAATGGACGCCGCCAGAGTTTGTTGCGCCGCGGAATTTATTAATGAGCTTCCTTTAGGCCTTGACACATACGTAGGTGAAAAAGGTTTGGGGCTTTCGGAAGGGCAGGTGCAACGTCTTGCTATAATGCGAGCAATAATTTCGGGCGCACCCATCCTCTTACTTGATGAAGCAACCTCGGCTTTGGACGAAAAAACCGAAAACCGGCTTCTTAAAAACTTGCGTGCGTTGTACGATAAGACCTGTATCATCATATCTCACAAGCCCGCTGCCTTTGAAATTTGCAACAAGCACATATTCATTGAAGATAAGAAAATCCGTACTGTGTAAACATTTTGTTTTCAAGCCATGACAGGATTTGAACCTACGCCGTAGCGTCAAAAGGATAGTCCGGTGGACTGTCCTTAGCGAAGGATTGTCATTTGCGACAGCAAATGGCTGATAAAGAAAAAACACTTAGTGTTTTAACAATAGGCCGCAGAACCTTTTACTTTTTGTAAAGAAAAAAACACTCAGCAAAATTGCTAAGTGTTTTGGTCGGAATAACAGGATTTGAACCTGCGGCCTCTTCGTCCCGAAAAAGCTCTAAAGCCTGATATATAGCGGTTTTTACCTTTTTTAGCCCTTTTGGCTACATTGAACATACTCTTTGGACATATTATCTCCACTGTTTCCATATGCTCCAGAGCTAACTGTGGGATAACATGTGGTCAAAAAAGCTCTTCCGACAAAAGATTTTTTTGCAATCATTGCGGAAGAGTTTTTTAAATTTAGCCGTCACCAAAAATGTCATTTAAAACTTCGGCGAAATTAACATCCGGCTTAGTTTTGAATGCTTCCATATCCTGTAGAGCTTCTGCCTTAGTTCCAAATTCTTTCTCTATTACAAACAACCTGTTATATGTATCAGGAGCATTGTGTTCAACTTGATGCGGAAATCCCCATGTGTTTGTATGTTCCCAATTATAATCTGCAAGTGAAGATGTGTCACAACCAAGGCTTTTAACCTTTGTCAAAAATTTGATATTTTTATGTGCCACTGTATGCATAGCAGAATTATCTCTTGAAATATATTTTTCATAAGCGGAGATTAAATCGCCTTTACTATCAGATATATTCTTGTCGTTTTTTATTGAAACTATAAAATTGCCTATATCATCCAATGTGCCAACATAGCATTTATCAAGACTTGTAAAGGAAGCCGTGGAATAATCATCCAAATATAATTTGTATAGTTGCTTTGCCAGTTTTTTCACCTCCGTATGTTTTTGTTATATTAACTCTTGTTATACAATTAGTCAAGAAGAATTTGATACGCTGTAATCAAGGAAAAGACCTTGAAGAATTGGGTTGCACAAATTAACCTTTTTAACTCATTGGATTTTCCAACAAATCCTCAATATTGCACCCAAGAACTTTTGAAATTTTATATAAGGTATGTCCTTGTGCCTTATCTATATCATTAACCTTTTGTTCGTACATTTGAATAGAACGAAGTTTAACACCTGAAAGTTTTGCAAGTTCTGATTGAGAAATTCCACGATTTTCACGAATTCTCTTGAGCTTGGTTTCGAGAATTGTCTCGTTATAGAATTTCTCCATTGTATCAACAAACTGACTTATATCCATTTCGTGATAGACAGAGTACATACCAATAACTTGCGAAAGCGGAATACGCTCAAAGATATCCTTAAATCTGCGACCTGAAAACCATTGGTATTCTGCCAATGCCCAACCTGCCCAATATTCAGGAGAACGGTCTTCACGGAAATTTGCATCAGGGGCATCCTTTTTATTATAAGCCTTTTTTACAATTGCTTTCCCAAGTTCTATTCCTGACATTCCCGAAAGAATTGCAGGGTTGCCGCTTTCAAACTTTTGTGCATATCCGGTGGTTACGAAAAGTGATGCAGCCCAGTCACACTTAAGTTTACAATCATTAATTATATAATCAAACATATCTGCAAGACAACCTTTTGCATCATTCAGATATAATTCGCTGTATGCGTGGGTCATTATTTTGCATCTCCTCTCTTAAAATATCAAGTACAAAGATATCATCACGATAGACCTTGCTCTTTTTGATTTCTTGCTTAAATGCTTTTCTTGCAGAAGAATCACGATCAATAAATTTTGGATAGTATTCATCTCTTGACACAGGCTCAGCATCAATAAATTTAATTTGGTCAAATGCTTTTTGCGACACCAAAACAGTTTGTTCACCAAGTTTACCAAGTTTCAATGCTTTATTTAAACTGCGAAGAGGCAGACCGTTGGACACGAAACTTTCAGCATATTGGAAATAGGAGTCATCGGCACGGTAGCCAACCACTATATCATAATCAGCGATATTAACCGAATAATGCTCTATGATATATTCTCGCGCATCAATAGCAATCTCTGAGCTTAATTTGAATGTGCGATATTTAAGTAAAATCGCAATCCAATTTAAAACCGTATGATTACCATCGGTCAAATCTAATACCTTGAGTCCATCAGCATTTAATTCATAACGATTGACAAAGCCATCGATGTTCTGTTTGCATGCCCATTCTTTAGCCATTTCTTCGGCTTTTGTGCAGTAAAAACCTTTTCCGTAATCATTGTGCTCATTACCAATATTTATATCAGGTACTTCTATAATGTGATCTGTTCCATGTAATAATATTATTTTACTCATAATCATCTCTCCGTATCATTGTGATGTTACACAATCATTATATCATCGCAATGATATTTTGTCAATGTTTTCTGGTAATATTACATTAAAATATGAAATGCTGTAATCAAAGAAAAGACAGATTCTGTGAATAATATACCTTAAATTGCTAAAAATAAAATATAATACTGCAATTGGAGGTAATAATATGTTTAAACATGAAAAAATGCTTTTTCATCCGGTAGAAGTTGAAAGACCGAATCCACAGTGTGCCGTACTTTTACAAGAACAGCTCGGCGGAGGAAATGGTGAACTGAAAGCTGCTATGCAATATATGTCACAGAGCTTTCGTATCAAGGATCCCGAAATTAAGGACTTATTTTTGGATATAGCTGCCGAAGAGCTTGGACATATGGAAATGGTTGCACAAACCATCAATTTACTCAACGGTCATGATGTAGATGCAACCAAGGTGAAAGCAGGAGAAATACAATCCCATGTTCTTTTGGGACTCAATCCCGGTCTTATAAACGCCTCAGGCTATTCCTGGACAGGAGATTATGTTACTGTAACAGGAGATTTGTGTGCCGACCTTTTAAGCAACATTGCATCCGAACAACGTGCAAAGGTTGTATATGAATATCTGTATCGCCAGATTGATGATAAAAAAGTGAGAGAAACCATAGATTTTCTTTTAAATCGTGAAGAAGCACACAATCAAATGTTCCGTGATGCCTTTAATAAAGTACAAAATAGCGGTTCAAACAGAGATTTCGGAACAACAAAGGCTGCCCGAATGTATTTTTCAATGTCTGATCCGGGGCCTAATGCTTTTGCAAATAACGAAACGACATCACCGTCTTTTAATAAATAGTATTTTATTGCGGTAAATCATTTATGCGGAACTTTCAGCAATTTGAGATTGCTTCGGCGTATCAAAATATGACACGGTGGAAACAAAGAAAAGCGGAATCGAGAAATCGAAAGAATTCTCGGTTCCGCTTATTTCATTTTACGGCAAAAATTCCGGCATAATCTTATATCTATTAACGCCGTGATTTGTTGAACGAATTAAAATATCTTCGGGGATTGTTGCAAGGAGTTTCTTTGTGAATGTGCCATATCCAAGATAGCCGTCAAGATTTATATGCGATATAACAACCCAATCAGTATCCGGCTGCCTGTTTGCAATATAATACTTGATTAAGACGGTAACTCCCTCAATGCAATTCTCGGGAAGAATCTCGTAGAGCTTATGCAGAATTGTATCGGGAATATCAATTTCATCTTTACGAAGCGGGCCAAGCTCAAGAGCATCGGATATAATTCCGTCAAACCGTATTATCCAACCGTTTATGGTATTAACGTCATAAATCGAAGTATGAAATTGTTCAATCTTTTTTCGCCAA
>JAZNSF010000013.1:0-57918 GCA_045591095.1 Clostridia bacterium
TCTTCCTCGGGCATATCCCAGGTGTGGTAAACGTTTTGGACGTCGTCATTATCTTCGAGTGCGTCAATAAGCTTTTCAAGGTTCTTAACAGCCTCTGGGTCAGTTACCTCGGTAAGAGTTGTTGGAACATAGCTGATTTCAGCTTGTTCGAACTCGTAGCCCTTTGCTTCAAGAGCTTCACGCACCTTGCTGAAGTCCTCGGGGCTTGAAGTAACCTCAAAGCACTCGTCTTCCGCTACAAAATCCAAAGCACCTGCCTCAAGTGCATCCATCATAAGGGTATCTTCGTCTATGCTGTCGGTTTTAGCAATTACTATCTGGCCTTTACGCTCGAACATAAAACCTACGCTTCCGGTCTGGCCAAGGTTGCCGCCGAATTTATCAAAATAATGACGCATATCGCCTGCGGTACGGTTTTTGTTATCACTTAAAGTTTCTACCATAAACGCAACTCCGCTTGCACCATAACCTTCGTATACAAGCTCGAAATAGTCTTTTGCACCATCCTCGCCTGCTGCTTTTTTAATACTTCGCTGAATTGTGTCATTTGGCATATTGTTTGCCTTTGCCTTTGCAATTGCATCGCGAAGTTTTGAGTTGCTGTCCGGGTCAGGCCCTCCCTCCTTAACCGCTACCATAAGTTCTCTTCCGATTTTAGTAAAAAGCTTACCCCTTTTTGCGTCGAGCGCGCCTTTCTTTCTTTTGATTGTTGCCCATTTGGAATGTCCTGACATTTTTCCTATCCTCGGTTTTTCTGTATATGAACTCGCAAATTCTTCTATTTATCTTCGATTAAGCCTTTAAGCCCTGCAGCAAGTCCTGCAATCCCTTGAATTTCTGACGGAATAATTATCTTTGTCGCTTTACCATCAGCTGCTTTTTCAAACGCCTCAAGGCTCTTTATTGTAAGAACTTCTCCGGACGGTGCCGCTTCATTAAGCATCTTTATACCGCTTGCAGTCGCCTCCTGAACGCTTAAGATAGCTTGCGCTTCACCCTCAGCAATACGGATAGCAGACTCTTTTTCGGCTTCTGCTTTTAAAATCTGTGATTCTTTTTCGGCCTCTGCTCTTAAGATTGCTGCCGCTTTTTCGCCTTCTGCAACCAGGATTGCCGATTTTTTCTCGCCTTCTGCACGAAGTATCGCCTCACGTCTTTCGCGTTCCGCCTTCATCTGCTTTTCCATAGCCTCGCGGATTCCGGCAGGCGGGATAATATTCTTAAGTTCAACCCGGTTTACCTTAATTCCCCAGGGGTCAGTAGCTTCATCAAGAATCGAACGCATCTTTGTGTTGATAACGTCGCGGGACGTCAAGCTCTCATCAAGTTCCATATCGCCAATGATATTTCTTAAGGTAGTTGCAGTAAGATTTTCAATTGCCGACATAGGAAGCTCCACACCATAGGTATAAAGTTTTGGGTCAGTAATCTGGAAATATACAACCGTGTCAATCTGCATTGTAACATTATCCTTTGTAATAACCGGCTGCGGAGCAAAATCCACCACCTGTTCTTTGAGAGTTACCCGCTTTGCTACACGGTCAATAAACGGAATCTTAAGATGAAGTCCTACGCCCCAAGTGCCGCTGTAAGCGCCAAGCCGTTCAATAACATAGGCATGCGCCTGAGGAACAATCTTTATATTGGAAACAACCACCGCAATCAATATCACCAAAATCCAAAAAATAAGCATCAAGATACCTCCCTTTTTATTAAACCTTTAGTAATTTTTCTGCCTTTTCTACGATAGCACACACGCCCTCAATCTTTAGGACAACAATATCTTCGCCTTCTGCTATCGGCTCTTTGCTATAGCTTCTTGCCGACCACACCTGTCCTTTGACTTTTATCTGTCCCATATCTTCTTCGGGCAGAATTTCTTTTACCACAACACCTTTTGCGCTTATAATTCTGTCTGCATTTGTGGGCACAATCTTTCCATCAAGAAATTTTTTTGCCAAGGGCCGTGTGAATATAACCAAAGCCGCAGATACAACTGCAAACGTGATAAGTTGCGCCAAAATGGGCGCACCAAGTGCCGAAACCCCTGCTGTGATTAATGCAGCGATGGCCATCCATATGGTTGTAAGAGTAGCAGTCGTAGCTTCAATCACGCCAAGAAAAACTGCGATAACAATCCAACAAACAGTATAAACAGTCACTATAGCCACCCCTTTTATAAAAAATTTTAATAATTCCTTTTATATCCGCCGTTACGCTTACCCTCGGTATTACGTTTTAAATCCTGAATTTTCTCCTCACTGTCCTGCTTGAACTTCAGCAGCTTGTCCTCAAAAGAAAGTTCGCTCATGCTTTTCTTTTCCGAGAATTCAAAAACTTCGGGAGCACCCTTTATTGCACCGCTGTTTTTTGTCTTTGGTTCTTTTTTCTTCTTTTCTCCGTCACTTTCAACAGCACGTTTGATTGACAGGCTTATTTTGCCTTTCTCGTCAATCCCTACGACTTTCACCTTGACACTCTGTCCTTGAACGAGATGTTTGCTTATGTCGTCAACATACTCCTTAGATACCTCCGAAATATGTACCAGTCCGGTTTTGCCGTCCTCCAGCTCTACAAATGCGCCAAATGCCGCAATGCCGGTAATCTTTCCACGAAGTATGGTTCCCTCTTCAATCTGCATGACTTACTAAAATCCTCCTCAGCATATTGCTGTTTGCAATATATATGTAAAATAGTCCTTTTTCTACTGTGTAATGTCAATAAAGACCCTCTCGTTGGCCTTTACAAGTCCCAGTTCTTCCCTGGCAACACGTTCGAGATATTCGTCTGTTCCTGCCTTTTTGAGTTCTTCCTCAAGTCTTTGATTTTCGCTTTCAGCCTCGGCGATTTTAGTCTTGTACTCGTCTGCCATATCACTGCAGTCCGAAAGCGTAATCTGCTGCTTTACAAGAGTAAATCCCACGTACACGCAGAGCGTCAAAAAGACCAAAGCTTTTGCCAAAGTCTTGCCGGAAACTTTCTTTATTTTTTTCTTTTTTTGGTTTCGCATCACAATTGATTCACACCTTGCATGGTAGATTTGGCAATTTCTTAAATCGCCATATTGATATAAAAACCCAGTTTCTTTATCAATTATATCTCAACCATCAGTGTTTGTCAACAAAAATCGCAGTCTTAAATGCTCATTTTCGCTATTTTTTTTTGATCAAAGAGGCAGCCGACAAAATACGCATTTTCGCCCTTGTCTTTTGGCATCTGGCAACTCGCCTTGCACGTCTTAAAACCCTTCCTGTATACCACGCTACAACAAGCACAGGTTTTTTGAGCGCCCTGAAAACAAGCCGGACAGGAAGCATTACTGTTTTAAACAGCAAAAGAGCCGTTTTTATAAGCCACTTAATGATTGTTTCGCCAAGGTTTACAAATCTGTTGCGGACCAATGCTATATACGCAAAAGCACCCAACATTCCGCCCAAAAAGCCTTGAAGCCGAATCTCTCCGCTGTTTTTTTTGAATGCTGCATAAAACAAAATAATTGCCGAAAGGACAAAAAACAGTATATCCTCTCCACACACCACTGAATCGCTGACCGATACAATCCGCCTGCTGATACGCAAAAGGTCATACAAAAAAGCGATTACCACACCTGCGCCCAGGCATGTAACAAAAAAAATCATCTCGCTTTCAACAGTACTATACATCACTTCCTCCAGATTACCTAAATATCTTCCCCCAGATTCCTGTGCCCGAAGATTGGTGGCTGTCACTGTATTCAATGCTATCTATAATTCCCTCAATTTCAAGCTCGCCGTCTTCTACAGATAAGCGGTTTATCTTAAGTTGGGCGCCTTTTACGGTCATCTGGCCTTCGGTGGTATACGCAATAATTTTGTCATCATCAAAGCTCTCAACATCCTCAATGCCACTGGCACTCATTTGGCCCCTTCCTTTAAGGTTTATCATATGCCTGCTTAAATCGTTTCTTTTATCATCCATTTATATCAAACTCCTTTCAGTTAAATATATTAAAAACGCAAAAAAATATGCGAAAAACAAAGTTTTCCGCATACTTTCTAAACTTTAAAATTCCGGCATATAACAGCCACCGCATCAGCTTCAATCATTACTTTTCCGTGCTCACCCAAGACACCTTGCATAGCAAGCGGTTTTTTTGATTTTTCGGCAAATTCGGACAAAATATTATCAATTTCAAAAACTCCAAATGTGTCGATTGGCAAAAGTTCCAGATAAAATTCTCCGTCGTACTTCCAAAGCTTGCTTGTTCCCAAAAACACCTCGCTGATATACGAAACGCTCCGGCAAACATCCTCAAAATCCCTGAATTTAAAAATCCGTAGAAGTGGCTCACGTCTGGCTCTTCGTCCGGCTCTTAGTTCAGTGCGTCTTGCCCCCTTTCCGGCCCTTATCAGTGCCTCGGCAAGTTCGGTTTCATTTTCCATTCGGCTTATAAACATCACAAATCCATCTTCGCCTGCCTCTATTGTTTCCACAAGAAGTTGAGCCTTGCCAACCGTAAAGTTTACATCCTGCTCGGCCCTTTTAAGAGCAAACCAGAACATATCCTGCGCCTCGGGGGTGTTGTCGGTAAAGTTTTTAAGGTCAACGTTCCACATTCTTATATCTTCATTGCCAATGGTAATCTTTATTTTATTTTCGGTCATTCGTTCTATTTTCACAGTCACCCCTCCTCTTCCTGTTAATTGTCATATGACCATTATATATTATATTTTCTTTTTTGAAAAGACTAAATTTTTACCAAAATTGACTTTCTTTGTTTTTATATCCTTAAATTTTAAAACAAAAATCCATAATTTCTATTGAATTTTCCAGCAAAATGTGTTAGTATCATACTTAGCAAACGTACCCTGCGTTGTTCGTAGTTTAGGCACAATGTAAAACCAACATTTTCTTAAAGGGAATTCATCTCCGGTCGTCGGCGCACATGCCTCCCGCAGTTTTGCGGCCAGTGGACTTGTAATGTCACCGGGACTCATCCCACCTGCAAAGCAGGTTTTTACTTTGACCTTGTTACGGCAAATGCGGGGTTTTATTTTTTTATAGAAATTTCTTCAAAAACCTTGACAAAATCCTTAAATTATATACAATATATAATATATATATTCTTTTTTGTGGGGTGAAATTCGTGCGTATTATTTCGGGCAAATCACGTGGCCGAAAGCTACTTGCACCACCTGGGCTTGATACACGCCCCACCACCGACAGAGTTAAAGAATCTATGTTCAATCTCTTGATTCCGTATCTTCCGGCCAAAAATGTTTTAGACCTTTTTGCCGGCAGCGGCGCTTTGGGGATCGAGGCTCTAAGCCGCGGCGCAGAAAAATGCACATTTTTAGACACGGATAAGGCCGCACTTTTGACCATAAAGAAAAATCTTGAACTCGCAAGAGAAACCGAAAATTCAGAGGTTCTTTCTGCGGACGCTCTTACATACTTAGGTAGGACAAGCTCCAAGTTTGACCTGATTTTTCTTGACCCGCCTTATAACAAAGGGCTTTTGACCAAGGCTTTAACGCTTATCTTTGAGCGGGATTTGCTTTCAGAGAGTGGCGTGATTGTCGCCGAAAGCGAAGCTGGCGGAGAGGAGCCGCCAAGCGGTCTTTTCAAGGCTTTGAAAAACGCCAGATACGGCAAAACTACCGTTTTCATCCTGGGCACACAAAATACCAACGCAGGGAGGTAACAGCTATGCGGACTGCGGTTTACCCCGGCAGCTTTGACCCGTGTACAAATGGACATCTTGATATTATCCGCCGTGCATCACGGCTTTTTGACAGAGTTATTGTTGCTGTACTGATAAATGAAAAGAAAAACCCCCTCTTTTCCACCGAGGAAAGAGTTAAAATGCTGAAAACCGTTACAAGCGATATTCCCAATGTAGAAATTTGCTCGTTCTCGGGACTTTTGGCAGATTTTATGAAAAAGGGCGGCTACTCAGTTATAATAAAAGGGCTTCGCGCGGTTTCTGATTACGAGTACGAATTTCAGATGGCGCTTATAAACCGCAATTTGTGGGAAGAGCTTGAAACTATGTTTATGCCTTGCAGCAGCGAGTTTATGTTTCTTAGTTCAAGCCTTGTCAAAGAAGTTGCAAAATACAACGGCGAGCTTGATGGACTTGTTCCACCCGAACTTATGGGTCTTATCAAGCACCGTTTCGGATATTAAATCATATAAGGAGGTAATTGTATCATGGAAATGGATACTTTGGGATTATTGACAGAACTTGAGGATATAATAGACAAAGGAGTGGCCGTGCCTTTTTCGGGCCGTTGCCTTTTGGACAAAGAGGAGCTTTTGGAAATAATCCAGGAAATCCGCCTCAAACTGCCTACCGATTTGGAGCAGGCAAAATGGATAAAAGCAGAGCGTCAGAACATTATCAGCGACGCACGCAAAGAGGCAGACGAAATAATCAAAGCTGCCAACGACAAGCTGGTTGCAATGGTTGACGAGAACGAAATCACCAAAAAGGCAACTCAGGCTGCAAGCGAGATTATGGACAGCGCAAATGCCGAGGCAAATGCCGCAAAGGAATCCAGCTATCAGTATGCAGATTATTTGCTTGAAAACGTAGAAAACGTGGTTGTTAAAACCATCCGTGACCTTGAGCAGTGCATCAGCATTGTTAAGGACAACCGCAACCAATTGAAATAAGCATAATAACATTTTAATGAAAATTTAGTTATTGATTTTTTAGCAAAGTAGAAGTCGATGCGTCAAGTGAGGGACGAACGGGAAGTTGTCGTCCTTACGAAAAGCCTTTTTTAAAAAAGGCTTGCGGTTTCGGCTTCGCATTCCGTTGCTGCAAAATTCGTAGACTCTTTTTACCCTTTTTGTAGCGATGCTATAGAAAGGGTAGTTTTATTATGAAAAAAGTTTTTCCAAAGCTTTCTGTCCGCGACATATGCCTGCTTGGCCTCTTTTTTGCAATCACTGCACTTCTCTCTATCTTTTGCACCTTTCGCATAGGCACAGTCGTAAAAATCCCGCTTAAGTTCGTGTCGGTTTTTGTTGCTGCCACATTATACGGTCCTCTTTGGGGTGGTATCTGTGGTGCAGTGGGAGACATTTTAAATTGTCTTTTGGCATCTGTCGGGCCATTTGTTCCTCAGATAACCATTTTGGAATTTTTATCAGGTGCTATTTACGGCATATTTTTTTGGGGAATTCCTAAAACAACTAAAACTTACTTTGTAAAATGTTCTCTATGCGCATTTTGTCAGTTTTTGCTGTCTGCTTTTTTATGCACGTTCATTTACACCTACTGGCTGGGTTGGTTTCCCGGATTTTGGGAAGCATTTTTCATCCGAGTTCCTGCGTGCCTCGTAAATTTCCTGTTGCAGATATGCGTTCTTTTATCACTCAAAGGACTTATATTTCGTCTTAAGGGGGGATTGTAAATGACAAACGACAACTTTAAAGGCTTTGCCAACAGCTTTCAGGCAATTGCAAGGCTTGGTCTTGGCTCTATCGAGTGCCTTTTAAACCACTTAGGCAATCCTCAAAACGACCTTAAATTTATTCACGTCGCAGGCACAAACGGCAAGGGCTCGGTTTGTAGTTTTCTGCAGAATATTTTCACCGATGCAGGCTATAAAACAGGCAGGTACATCTCGCCAAACCTGATTTCGGTGTGCGAGCGAATCTCGGTTAATAACGAAATGATTTCGGAAGAAGACTTAAACCGAATTTTAAGTCAGGTTCAAAATGGCGCCGAATATACAAAAAAAACTTTAGGTGAAGGTCCTACCCAGTTTGAAATATGGACTGCAGTGGCATTTTTGTACTTTAAAGAGAAGAATTGTGATATGGTAATCCTTGAAACAGGTCTTGGTGGTACTCGTGATGCAACCAACATCATTCCGCCGCCTCTTGCCACGGTCATAACAAGGCTTGACCTTGACCACACCGAATACTTAGGGGATACCATCGAAAAAATTGCAGCAGAAAAAGCTGGAATAATAAAAAAACACAAAGACGAAAAAGTTGGTCTTTGTGTAACGTCTTCCCATCAAGCGCAGGAGGCACTAGGAGTTCTTAAAGAAAAATGTAAAGCGCAAAACAACCATCTTGTCGTAGCAAATGCTCCGAAGCTTTGTGACCCCGATGACTTTTTTGAAGTGTTTGACTATGTTTCGGTTTCGCAAGGCGTAACCTTAAAAAACATAAGATGCGGAATCAGTGGTTTTTATCAGCCCGAAAATGCGGCTTTGGCAATCGAATGTGCCCTCGCTCTTGGAATTTCGCCCGAGAATATAAAGCAGGGCATCGAGTGCGCCAAAAATCCTGCGCGTTTTGAAATTATCAGCCAAAGGCCCTTGGTTATATACGACGGCGCTCACAACAAAAACGGCATGACCGCGCTTGTTTCGTGCCTTAAGCGATATTTTAAGGATTGGTCTGGCGCGACATTCATTGTAGCATTTATGGGCGACAAGGATATAGAGGGCTCGCTTAATATATTAAAAAATTCTGGTCTGTTGGATAAATCCAAGCTTTTTGCTGCGCCCGTTAAGGATAACCCCCGTGCCGCATCACCCGAAAGCATCTCGGAAGCAGCAGTAAGTCTTGGTATAGAGTCTGCTGCCTTTGATAGCCTTGACGCGGCTTACGATGCCGCACTAAAGATAGGTAAACCTATAATTCTTTGTGGCTCACTTTACCTTTACAAGGATTTTGATGAATGTTTAAATTTTAAAGAAAAATAGCGATTATCACGGTTGCAATACCGCAAAGCCCCACAGCAATTCCGCTGGCAGAGCCTTCCAGTTCGCCGATTTCGATTGCTTTTGTTGTTCCAAGAGCATGGGAAGATGCGCCTATTGCAAGTCCCGCTGCAATCGAGTCCTTTACCCTGAATATTTTTATAAGGTATGGTGCAGCTATTGCGCCAAATATCCCCGTAACACTTACCGCCGCAACAGTAATCGGAACAAGTCCGCCGAGCTGCTGGGACAGTTTGGTCGCAAACGCAGTGGTAATTGACTTTGGCAAAAGGCTTGCTGTGATTTCAGCAGGCATATCAAAGACTTTGCAAAGCAAGGTTATGCTTATAAGTGCAACGCTTGCACCCACAACCGAGCCTACAACAATCGGCAGAAAATACTTTTTTATGGTACTTAGCTGACGGTACATAGAAAGTGCAAGAGCCGCTGTCGCAGGGGCCATCAGCATTGTTATAAAATCTCCGCCCTTCATAAAGTTTTCAAGGGGGATTTTAAATGCCGTAAGCACTCCGATTATTATAATAGCACTTACTAAAAGCGGATTTAAAATGGTGTAGTTAAATCGTTTTTTTATGATTAAAGACAAAGTGTACGCCATAAGGCAAAGGCTTACGCCAAATATGGGTTCTTTAGTAACCTCAAGCATTCTTTCCCCTCTCCTTTCGTTTGTTCATTATATAAACCGTAAGCTTTACGCTGTAGCAAGTGGCGGCAAAGGTAACAATGGTTGATGCTATGCATATAATCAAAAACTGTAGCCAGATATTTTTAAGTACATCAATATAAGATATGATAGAAACCGTTGCCGGAATAAAGAAAAGAGACATATTCCCAAGCAAAAAATCGGCTGCCGATTCTATCTGCTTTGGTTTTATGGCTCTTAGCACCAGACATAAAAACATAAGTATCATCGCAAGCACACTGCCCGGAAACGGAAAGGGCAGCCATTTTGAAATAATATTCCCCAAAAAGCAGATCGCAAAAATTATAAAAAATTTTTTTATTAAATCCAAAGTTCGTCACCTCAACCAAAAATGATACCACACTACTCCCCATTTGTAAATAAAATTATTTGATTAAAAATCAAGGAGAACAGATTTGGACAGATTATACCAAAAAAATACCACCTGCCTCTTCACCGGCCACAGACACATACCTACGGACCTTGCAAAAAAGCTTGAATCGGCTTTGGAAAATACCATAGCAAGCCTTTTGGAAGAAGGTGTCAAAACCTTCATTTCCGGTGGTGCCCTTGGGTTTGATATGATGGCAGCTAAGACCGTTTTACAGGCAAAAGAAAAGCACCATGAGGTGCGGCTGGTTATGGCACTTCCGTGCCGCGATCAGCATGCCAGATGGTGCCAAAAGGATAGGCAAATGTACGAAGAGCTGCTTAAAGCAGCAGACGATATATACTATCTCACTGACAAATACTGCGTTGGCTGTATGTACCTTCGAAACCGCTTTATGGTGGAGCAAAGCGGTTTTTGCATCAGCTATTTTACCGGCAAAAAAGGCGGGACTTTGCACACAGTGAGTCTTGCAAAAGACCATGGTCTTAAGATTATCAATCTGTCTTTTTTATGAGATAGTAAGGGACAGTATAACACTTACCAAAACACTCGCAAAACTTACCAACAAAAGCAGCAAAGGCCAACCCCTTACTGCTTTTTTTGTCTTGGAACTCCTAGCGTGTTCGCCTTTAAGCCGCTCTACCTGTCTTACGTAGCGGTCTATTATCGCTTGCGCTTCGGTGGCAACGCTTTTATCCAAATGTGTCTGGCTTTTTGTGCCAGTATCCCCTTTAAGTATAAAAATAGCCTGGTCTATAGTCTCGGATTTGATATTGTTTATTATCAGAACTTTTCTGGCTTTTCTGTCGGTCATTGATTTTTTCACAGCCTTTCTCGATTTTGTGTGTAATGTAAGTATCTGCCAAAAAATCAATTTGTATACAAAAGAGGGGTAAATTTTAAATCAAATCTGCAAGATGCGGCCTGAGCCGTTTGAATATAACATTCCCCAAAACCAAAAGCACCGTTACAACCGCCCAGAAGTAGATGGTAAGCACGGGCTTTTCCCAAAATCCTGTTCCGTATACAAAGGTATCGCGATAGCCCTCGGTTATATAATAAATAGGATTGATTTTAAAGATAATATGAAGACTTTGGGGTATAGCATTTATGTCCCAGAATATGGGGGTAAGCCAAAATCCAAACTGCACCAAAACCCCGACAACGTTGCTTATGTCGCGTGCAAATACTGTAAGGGTTGCGGTTATTCTTCCCAAAGCTAAAGCCAAGATATAGGCACATGCTATATAGTATATAACCTGAATATGCAAAAATGAAGGGAAGTAGCCATATCCCATTGACACCAAAAATGTCAGCACCACAAAGAAAAGATGCACAAAAAATGCCGATGTAACCCTGACCGTCGGAAGCATTTCGACCTTGAAAACCACCTTTTTTACAAGGTACGAATAATCAATAAAAACGCCTGTGGCGCCGCCCCAGCCCTCGGAAATAAAAAACCACGGAACTACCCCCGAGATAAGCCAGATAACGTAAGGCATATCATTGACCGGGCCGTTTTGGAATGCAACCTGAAACACAAACCAGTATATAAGTATTGTAATGACCGGGCTGATAAACGCCCAGATAGCGCCAAGTGCCGAACCTGCATATTTTGCTTTGAAATCGTTTTTCGCAAGTGAAAAAAGCATTTTTCTCTCGTTTGTCATAAGGTTATCCTCCTATTTTCCAATCCTCAAGTCCCGTCTGGATTGCATTCATCATCCGCGCCTTAAAATGACGGTCTGCCTTTGTTTTTTCGTTTATAAAATCTTTCATATCCTGTCTTTTTGACACCCCGTCCATCGGGCACAAATTTTTTACCATCGGGAGATTTGCGCGTCTTGCATAGCCGCGGATATCGCTTTCGGCTGCATAGATAAGTGGCCTTATAACCGCAATCTCGCGCCTTGTAAGATATGTAAATGGCGAAAAACTGTTTAGCCTGCCCTCATAAAAAAGCGACAGAAAAAAAGTTTCTATTACGTCTTCGTTGTTGTGGCCAAGTGCCACCTTGTTGCAGCCGTTTTCTTTTGCAAGATCATTAAGCGCGCCCCGCCGCATACGCGAGCAAAGCGAGCATGGGTTTTTCTCTTTTCTTACATCAAAAAGGATTTCGGCAATGTCGGTCTTTTTAACCACATATTCTACACCTATCTCCTTGCAAAATTCAGCAATCGGGCCATAGTCCATGCCGTCAAAGCCCATGCTTATCGTAATGCCCATCACCTCAAACGGGATTTCGCTAAATCGCCTGAAAGCAGCAAGTGCCGTAAGAAGCACAAGGCTGTCCTTGCCGCCCGAAACCCCGACTGCAATCCTATCGCCCGCCTGGAGCATATTATAATCCTGAATAGCACGGCGCATTGTGCTTAGTATCCTTTGCATAAGTCACCTCATCTGGCTAAATCGTTCTTCATTTTGTTAAGCGCACAAAAACGATGGCTGATGGAATTCTTAATTTCTCCGTCAAGTTCGGCCATGGACTTATTATACTTTGGCACAAAGAAAATGGGGTCATACCCAAAGCCGTTGTCACCTTGTTTTTTCGCAAGAATATACCCCTTGCATTCGCCCAGGTACACTTTCGGTTCTTCGCCCGGGAAAGCAACTGCAATCGCACAAACAAACCTTGCTGTACGTTTTTCGTTTTCAATGCCTTCCATCTCCATAAGCAGTTTTTTTATATTTTGGTCATCTGTTGCGCCCTCGCCTGCAAACCGGGCGGTATAAACCCCAGGTCTTCCGGAGAGTGCATCCACGCAAAGACCGCTGTCATCTGCAATCGCCGCTTTCCCCGTGGCATTCATTATGCTGACTGCCTTTTTTATGGCGTTTTCCCGGAACGTCTCACCGTCCTCAATTACATCAACATCTCCGTATCCGGCTTCGTCCTGAGTAATAAGCCTGTACCTATTGCCCAAAATCGCCTGCATCTCTTTTGCTTTGTGAGCATTTTTGCTTGCCAAAATCAGTTCCATATAATTCTCCACGATTTCAAATTTTGTGATATTGTATATATTATTTATAACATATTTTTTTGTTGTTGTAAATATTGATAGTTGCAAAATGAAAAAATTTGTGGTATACTGTAAAATGTTTTGGGAAATTTATTATAATAAGTTAAACTTTTCACAAAAATGAATTTTCTGCTTGTATATTTCAAAAACTTAGTGTAAAATATTAATATTAACATAAATTCACATTTTTTGGAGGTAATTTTATTATGTCAGTAAAAGTTGCTATTAATGGTTTCGGACGTATCGGCCGTTTGGCTTTCCGTCAGATGTTTGGTGCAGAAGGTTATGAAGTTGTTGCAATAAACGACCTCACAAAGCCCTCAATGCTCGCAGGTCTTTTAAAGTACGACACCGCTCAGGGTGGCTACTGCGGCAAAATTGGCGAAAATCTTCACACAGTTGAAGCTGACGACGAGGCTGGTACCATCACTGTAGACGGAAAAACACTTAAGATTTATGCAAAGGCTAACGCAACTGAGCTTCCCTGGGGCGAAATCGGTGTTGACGTTGTTTTAGAATGTACAGGTTTCTACTGTTCAAAGGAAAAGTCACAGGCTCATATCGATGCAGGTGCTAAGAAGGTTGTTATTTCTGCTCCTGCAGGTAGTGACCTTAAGACAATCGTTTACTCAGTAAACGAAAAGACTCTTACAAAGGACGATGTAATCATTTCTGCTGCATCTTGTACAACAAACTGCTTAGCTCCTATGGCTAAGGCTCTTAACGATTATGCACCAATCCAGAGCGGTATCATGGCTACAATCCATGCATACACAGGTGACCAGATGATTCTTGACGGTCCTCACAGAAAGGGCGATATGAGACGTGCAAGAGCAGGTGCTGCTAACATCGTTCCCAACTCAACAGGTGCTGCAAAAGCTATCGGCCTTGTTATCCCCGAGCTTAACGGCAAGCTTATCGGCGCTGCACAGAGAGTTCCTGTTGCAACAGGTTCAACAACAATCCTTACAGCTGTTGTAAAGGGCAGTGACGTTACTGTTGACGGAATCAACGCTGCTATGAAGGCTGCTTCTTCTGAAAGCTTTGGCTACAACACAGACCCAATCGTTTCTTCTGACGTTATCGGTATGAAGTACGGTTCACTGTTTGATGCAACTCAGACAATGGTTGCAAAAATCGCTGATGACCTTTACGAAGTTCAGGTTGTTTCTTGGTATGACAACGAAAACTCATACACAAGCCAGATGGTAAGAACAATCAAATACTTTGCAGAAATCTAAAGTCTAA
Organism: Clostridia bacterium; assembly: GCA_045591095.1. Lineage (GTDB taxonomy): Bacteria > Bacillota > Clostridia > Monoglobales > Monoglobaceae > SIG440. The sequence goes on from JAZNSF010000013.1 coordinate 14,071, forward strand.
AAAGTCCGAGGCTGCAAGCAAATTCGCTTGCAGCCTCGTTTTTTGTATTTAATTAAACTTCTTTTTTGCTAAAATTTTTAATCCGTAGGAAATCGCAAACGCAAGCACAATTCCGCCCAGGATATCGGTTGGGAAATGCACAAAAAGATACATTCTTGAAAGCGCAATGAGCGACGCCAGTGTGATTGCCACAATCCCCCATTTTTTATGATGATTAAAAATAACAAATGCCGCAATAAACGACGAAAGTGAATGCCCCGACGGGAACGAAAAGTCCTTTGGACTTTGAACGAGCCTTAGCATCTCGGGCTCAATCCAGCACGGTCTTGGCCTTTGGAAAATATTTTTTAAAAATACATTTCCTATGATTAGGCCCAAAAGAAGTCCGACAAGCAAAAATGCTCCTGACTTTCGGTGTTTTTTTGACAAAAGCATCAATACACTACACAAAATCCACACAAATCCAACATCGCCTAAAAGAGAAAGCTTTGGCATTAAAAAGTCCAGGGCAGGACAAGACAAAAGGTTTTGTATATATTTTAAAATTTCGATTTCAAACCACTCGGTCCCCCAAAGCATAAAGCATCAGACTCCTTTTTTACGAAAATACAACCAATGCTCCGCCGGTAACCATTGCTACAATTATCGCAGCAATAACTACTCCCAAAAATATGGACGGGATTGCATCCTTAAGGCGCATATCCATCATAGCAGCAACCAGCGCCCCGGTCCATGCACCTGTACCCGGAAGCGGGATTGCAACAAGGATGCAAAGTCCCCAGAATTTGTACTTATCTACCGTAGCTTTGTGCCTGTCTGCCTTTTCCTCAAAGTATACTACCAATGAATCGAGCTTTTTGCTTTTCTTTCGCATCCACTCGAAAATCTTGCGGATAAATATTATTATAAACGGTACCGGCACCATATTGCCAAAGATTGATGCCGCTGCCGATGTCCATACGCTAAGACCTGCCGCAACACCTGTAGGTATTGCCCCACGAAGCTCGATTACCGGCACCATTGATATAAAGAATGTGCCTAATATTTTACCAAAAAAAGTCGAAAAAAATTCCATTGCCTATCTCCTGTACAAAAAATTTTATATACTAATCAATTATAGTTGCTTTTAAAAACCCTTGTCAACAAATTTTATCTATTTGTTACTCCAAAAACACTACTTCTGCATTAAATTTTTCTGCAAGGTTTTTGCCCTCTTTTCTGCCCAGGACAAAGATTGCTGTTCCCAAAGCATCCGCAAGTGCCGAATTTGATGCCACTACTGTCACACTTTGAAAATCCTGCCTTGCAGGCTTTCCGGTTTTAGGGTCGATTATATGATGATAAAGCTCTCCGTCATAAACGAAATTCCGCTGATAGCTGCCGCTTGTGGCAACCGCTTTAGTGCCAATACTAATGGTTTTTACATATTCACCGCTTGGTGAGAAAGGCTTTTGCAGACCTATCCGCCACATTCCGTCTTTAGTTTTTGGATTTTCTCCAATTGTAATCAGATTGCCTCCAAAATCAATTATCGCAGATTTTACGTTCATCTTTCTAAGAACTTTGCTTGCTCTGTCTGCGGCATAGCCTTTGGCAATCCCCCCAAGGTCTATCTGTGTTTGGTCATATTTTTTTGTTACTGTATATGCAGTTTTATCAAGGGAAATGCTCCCTTTTCCCGAAAAGAGACGGGCCTCTTTTATGTCCTCCTCTGTTGGCGGCACGGGGTTTTCTGCGCCAAAGTCCCATAGTCTCATAACTCTTGCAATGCTTATGTCAAAAGCACCGTTTGAGCTGTCATAGATTTGGTCAGCAAGGTCAAGCATTTCTATTATGCATGGGTCGACCTTCACCGCTATCCCTGCCTTTGCGATGTTTATTTTTGACACATCCGAAGACGAATCAAAAAAATCAGACAGCTTGTGTATGCGCGCCGCTTCATTAAACGCCTCGGCCACAGCCGATTTTTCGCTGTTTTTAAATACCGCTATGGTGCAGGGTGTGTCAAACAAAAATTCGGTTTCAGAAACCTCATTTATCCTCGCCTTGCTGTTATAAATCATGGCAATTAAAAGGGTTGCTAAAATGATTACAGAAAAATATATCTTGGTTTTCTTCAATTTCAAAATATCCTCGTTTCTTATCTTTAATTCTTGTATTTTACCACAAATATAATTTCTCGTCAATTGCTTTACTTTTGTTTTGGTTTGTGGTATAATATGATGAAGCTTATACTCTTTATAAGGGAGTGATTTCTTGAAAAAAGGTTCATCTGCCAAAACAGTCCGCATAGTAGGGCTGATGACGGTTATTATATTTTGTGCTAAAGTAATGGGACTTTTAAGAGAAGTTTTGCTTGCAAGCGTTTATGGTCAAGGCTATCTGTCGGACGTACTTAACACAGCTACACAAATTCCGCTGCTTTTTTTTGATATGACGTTGGGAGTTGCCATACTTTCCACTTTTGTGCCTATTTTTAACCAGTGTTTAGAATCCAAAGGCAAAGAGGAGGCCATGAAATTTGCCCGCAACTTTATGTCAATTGCAGTTGCTTTGGCTATGGTCTTTGCCGCACTCGGGATGATTTTTGCTGCCCGTATTGTAAAAATAATGGTTCCCGGATTTTCGCCCGAGAAAATAGCTGAAACAGCAAAGCTTTTAAGGGTGCTTTTCCCGTCCATAATTTTCACGGCTGCGGCATATACATCGGTCGGGATACTTCAGTCCTTTGGCGAATTTAATATTCCGTCCATCATCAGTGTTGTATCCAATCTTATAATGATTTTGTACCTTTTGGTGTTTGGCAACCGGTTTGGACTTTTGGGTGTAATTATTTCTATGGTCTTGGCTTGGGCATCGCAGTTATTTATTCAGCTGCCACACCTTGGAAAGCTCGGCTTTAGGCTGCGGTTTCACATAAATTTAAGGGACAAAAACCTTATATCTGCACTAAAGCTCGCTGTCCCCGTGCTTATAAGCTCGTGGGTTCAGCCACTTTGCGTTGTGATAAATATGGCGTTTGGCTCGTCTTTGGGCGATGGTGCGGTATCCGGCCTTAACTGGGCAAATAAAATCTACATAATAATGGTCGGCATCTTTGCATATGCTGTTACCAACTTTATATTCCCAAAGCTTTCAAGGCTAAACGCAGGGGACAACAATGCTGCATTTTCAGATACAACGCGCAGCTCAGTTTCGTGGACAGTTTTTATAATTGCCTATATCTCGGCAATGTTTATAGCGCTCAATAAGCCCATCATTCAGGTGGTATTTGAGCGGGGCGAGTTCACCCCTGAAAATACTCTTCTTACAGCAAGCGCTCTTCGCTTTTATTCGGTAGGTATGATAGGCTATGCTATTTGCGAAATACTAAACAAAAGTTTCTATGCCCTTCAGGATGGCAAAACACCAATGCTTTCCTCAATCCTTGGAGTTTTTGCAAACTTTGCTTCGGCGTTTTTGTTTGTTAATGTCTTTGAGATGGGGGTCCGGGGTCTTGCTCTTGCAAGCGCTGTGAGTTCGATACTGATGGCTTTGTTTTTGCTTGTCAGAATGAACTTTAAACGTAGCTATACATTTGGCAAGCCGTTTTGGATTAACCTTGCAAAGGTTTTGGTATCCGGTGGCGTATCAATGGCTGTCGCACGGATTATCTTTATAAGCATGTCACACTTAGGCGGCGGTACGCTTTGGGCACTTTTACAGCTCATGGTGGCGGCACTTCCTGCTTTGGGTATATATTTCTTGCTGGCAGCTATCCTTAAAGCAGAAGAATTTAAACAGATAAGGAGCTTTACCCATGAAAAATAACGGATATTTTTTGACCCTTTGGGGACTCTTTTGGACGAATTTCATAAAAAACAGTTTCATCTACCGTTTTCTTTGCGGCATTTACAGCTTTTTTTCAAAAAGGTGGCAGACAAGTATTATAACAAGCCTTTTCAGAAAGATTTTCTTTGACAAATCTGCCGCAGAAAAAAGTTTTTTTGGAAAACTCTGTTTTTCGCCGTTTGGGCTGCTTGAATGGCTTCAGCAAAAATTCGGGCCACAGCTCACCTTGCAAAAGGAGAATAGCTACTTAATCCGTTCCTGCAAGTATTATCTGCACGGGTTTTTGGCACTAAACTTAAGATTTATCGGAGCGTTTTTGGCAGCAGCAGGCCTTTTGAGTCTTATTTTGAGTGTAGCTTTGAAAAGCAGCCTGATTTTATCCCTTATCGCTCTTGTCCTTGGCGCTGCTTTATCAATTTTTAATGTGAACTTTATAGACTACCTAAAATCTTCGTGGCTTGTTAAAATAATCGAAAAGTGCCTTGGTCTTGACTTTTCATTTGACTTTTATTACGTAACAAAATCAAATGGCCTGAAAAGCATTGTCTGCGGTGCGGTTTTTGGCGCTTTGACCGGAATAGTTTGGGGACTTTTGTCACCCGTTTTTGCAGTGCTTTTTGCGGGTGGTCTTTGGTTTTTGTTTATGATACTTTACAAAGTGGAGTTTGGCGTGTTTGTCACACTCTTCCTTGCACCGATTGTTCCTACTATGGCAGTGGTTGGGCTTTCTCTTCTCTGCCTTTTCTCACTCGTTGTCAAGGCAGTTACTACCAAGAAGTTTAAATTCAAAACCGACGGGCTTGGCCTTTTGGTAATCATTTTGCTTCTTCTTTATCTGCTTTCGGCGATTATGTCCTTTGCACCTTTCAAAGGAATTCAAATCTGGCTTGTTTACTTTGCTTTTATGACATTCTACTTTGTAATTATCAACACCATAAACACCAAAAAGCAGCTGTTTAGTCTGCTTACTGTATTCTCGCTCTCCGGGCTTTGTGTGTGTTTTTACGGAATTCTGCAGTACCTTTTTGGCTGGAATGTAAATCAGTCCTGGATGGACGAAGAAATGTTCTCGGACATAAAAATGCGTATTTATTCAACCCTTGAAAACCCCAACGTCTTAGGCGAATATATCCTGCTTACACTTCCTATAACCATCGCCCTTATGTGGAAAAAGCGCGAAGCGTTTGCAAAGGTAGTTTTTGCAGGAATTGCCGCAATAATGGGCATCGCTCTTATACTTACCTTCTCTCGTGGATGCTGGATTGGAATTATGGCATCTGCCGCAATCTTTGTCACCTTTGCAGCAGGCAAGCTTTGGGGGCTTATGCTTTTGGCACTTCCGCTTATCCCTATGCTTTTGCCCGAAAGCATAATCAACCGTTTTACAAGCATTGGAGATATGAAAGATTCGTCCACTTCTTATCGTGTGTATATCTGGATGGGTACACTTCTTATGCTTAAAGACTTCTGGCTTTCGGGTGTTGGTCCCGGAACCGAAGCATTTACCCAGGTTTATCCTTTTTATTCCTACAGTTCTATTGTGGCGCCACACTCGCACAATCTGTTCCTGCAGATTATGGTGGAGTCAGGGATTTTAGGTATTACAGTTTTCGCTACGCTTCTTATTGCGTTTATAAGACGCCTCGCATCAGCGCATCAAATTCAAGGAAAATTTGGCGAGCTTTCGGTTGCTATTGTGGGCATAGGCGCAGCAGTAATTGGATTTTTGGTGCAAGGACTTTTTGACAACTGCTTCTACAATTACCGTGTATTTATGATTTTCTGGTCAGTCCTCGCACTTGGCACAGCAGCTTCAAATATTTCCAGAAATGAAACTAATGCTTTGGAGGTAAAAAACAATGCTTAAAGTTTTACAGGTCTCATCGGATACCAACATAGGCGGGGCAGGAAAATGCATCCTTACCTATCTTAAGTATCACAATAAGGAAACTGTCGAAACAGCAGTGGTTGTCCCCAAAGATAGCCTCCTAAAGCCCGAAATAGAAAAACTTTCTGCCAAAGTTTTCGAGATTGACGCTATGGCAGATAAATCACTGGACTTTTCGGCAATCAAAAAGCTTATTGAGGTTTTTAAAGAATTTAAGCCCGACATCGTCCACACCCACGCAAGTATGGCTGCAAGAATTGCGGCAAGAATTTACGGAGCAAAGGTCATCTACACAAGGCACAGCGTATTTCCGCCAAGCCCACGACTAACTCATGGTCTTGGCAAGTTCCTTTGCGGACTTATAAACAACTCTACCGCGGATAAAATTATCGCAGTTGCCGGGGCGGCAAAGGAGAATATATGCGCTATAGGCGTCAGCGAAAAAAAGATTGACGTGATACTGAACGGCGTTGAGCCGTTAACGCAATACTCTGACGAGGAGATACAAAGGATAAGGAATGACTTTGGTGTCCCCGAAGAATATAAGTGTGCCGCAATAGTCGCAAGGCTCAATGAAGTTAAGGGCCACAAGTACTTTGTAGAGGCAGCAAAGACCCTTAAGGATATGGGGGTAAAAGCAAAGCTTCTTATCGCCGGCACGGGAGATATGGACGATCCGATAAAAAAGCAGATTGCTGACCTTGGGTTAGAGGACGATGTAATTATGCTTGGTTTTTTGACAAATGTAGAGCCTCTTATGAACGCGATTGATGTTCAGGTAAACTGTTCCTTTGGGACCGAGGCCACAAGTCTTTCACTTCTTGAGGGGATGAGCCTTGGAAAGCCGGCTGTCGTAACGGATTTCGGCGGCAACCCCGGGGTTATCAAAAATGGCAAGAACGGATATCTTGTTCCTACTCATAATTCAAAGGCCATTGCCGAAAAGCTCAAAAACCTATTCGAAGATGAAGAGCTTTATGATAAAATGCGCAAGACAAGCAAAGAGATTTTCGAGCGTACCTTTACGGCAGAAAAATATGCCGAGAATATAGATAGTATTTATTTAAATCTTGGAGGTAAAAACAATGGATAAGCCAAAGTTCAACTTTTTAGACGGAATTATTATCTTGCTGGTGGTTTTGGTCGCACTTGTTGCTGGATACCTTTTAATGGGTAAATCTACCGCCGTTTCAAGCCCAAAGCAAAACTGCACCGCCGAATTTAAAATGCACCTTACCAAAGTAGACGAAGATATTTATAACAAATTCAGCGCCAAACTTGCAGAAGACGAAAGCGTGTGGATTGGAATCAAAGAGCGCTTTGAAGGGAAAATCAAAAACGTCGAGCTTCTTCCCTCAAAACGCATAGTGCCTGACCAGCGACAAGGTAAAGCTGTTATGGCAAGCGACCCCTCCACCAATGACATAATCATTACAGTAAGTACAAATGCAGTTGAAACTGCGTCAGCAATAACATCGGCCGGCACAGCAATCCGAGTAGGCGAGGAAACAGCTATTCGTGCCAAAGGGGTTGCGGGATATGGATACATTGTTGAGCTTAAGACCACTGGCGAATAGACAAGAAAGGCGGATAAACAAATTATGATTAACAAAGACGGTAAGCTGTTTGGAAAAATCAGCATTATAGATATTTTGGTTGTTTTGCTAATAGCAGTTCTTGCTCTTGGCATATATTCAAGATTTTTTGTTGGGAACGAAAAGGTCGAAACTGCATCAAGCCATATCGAATATATCCTGAAAGTTCCCGAGGTGCGAGAGGGTACTGTTGATGCACTTAAAACCTTTAAGGGCCCTATGTACGACACTACCACCAAAGAATACTTGGGCGAAATTATCCGTGTTACATCTACTGAAGCTATATCTTCTGTAGAAATGGCAAACGGTTCTATCAAAGAAAGCACCGTTCCTGAACGTTTTGATGCGCTTATTACGGTAAGAGTGGACGGGAAAATAAACAATTCCGGCTACTACACCGCTACAAATCAGGTGATTGCCGCAGGCGGCAGCCTGACATTTCAATCAAAAGCGGCAGCTACATCCGGCACCATCATGGACGTTTATGAAGCGAAATAGTACCATGCTATAATTTTTCTTTAAACCACTTGCGAAAATTTTTGTATTATGCTATACTTATTTTTGAGAATATGGGTAACGGTATTCTAGTCAGTTGTTTCATTCCCCAGGGCGGGCCTAAAAATTCGCCGAAGGGCATATCGATGAAGTTCCTTGTGCGTGCTTGCGACGCCCAGTCGTGGGTATGTGCTGGGAGTTAAGGTTTAGGGGCGATCCGCAATGGCATGTGGGCGTTGACCCCTTTTCCGTGGAGGCCTATGACCGTATAAGGAAGGACTCCTCCTTCTTTACACGCATTAGGTTAAAACCTGCTATGCGGTACCTTTTGGGTGCTGTGTGCAGCGTAGCCTGCCTTGAGTGAATATGGCGGATAATTGTTCAGGCTTTGTGATTTGCGGCCACAAACACATGGCTATTGCCTTTTGAAACCATACTTGCAAAAGAGGCTAAGGAATGTTTTCAACTGTCGGGGAAAACCCCTAGACCGATGTATGTGTAGGATTGCGGTGTGTACTAAGTGGCAATCAGGTAATGCTTGGCGAAGAATTTTTCTTTGCCTTTTCGGTAACGATGCATAAAGAATTTTAAAAGGGAACTTCCATTTTGGCGACAATTTGGTAATTCTTTGGGAAATCCAACCTGACCTAAGGCACAAGATTTACTGCACATACTACCCGATTTTTGTTCTCATATCAAAAATATATTATTTTGGAGTTGACTTTTTAAATTGAAAGATGACATTCCCCGAAAACAAAAGATAAGATTCAGACCATCAGGCAGTAAAGGCGCAGACGTTTCGTGGATTATAAAGACAGTCATTATAACCTTTACCATGTCGGCCGTTTTCAACGTTATTTCAAGCGGCATTATGGAAAAGGTCAGCATAGGACTCGCGGTTTTGATTTTAGGCGTGATTATCGCTTTGGGTATCGTATTTGACATTATTGGTGTTGCTGTTACTACTGCATCCGAAGCACCTTTTCATTCTATGGCTTCTCGAAATGTCCGGTATTCTAAGCGTGCAATACAGCTTATCAAAGACAAGGACAAGGTATCAAGCTTCTGTAATGACGTCATTGGCGATATATGCGGCATAGTCAGCGGTTCTGCATCAGCTGCTGTTGTTGCCTATATTTTAAAAATGTATTCCAGCCTTAACAGCTTTTTACTTAGTCTCTTTATCACCGCTACAGTTGCGGCTTTAACCGTCGGTGGCAAGGCAATAGGTAAAAGTTTTGCTATTCGCTTCAGTAATTCGATTGTATATCTGACGGCACGGGCGATTTCAATTTTAACTTTCAGGAAAAAATAAATTACGGTGCTTTTTATGAAAAAAATACTGGACGAAATAAATTCGTCAAACGATGTGAAAAAACTGAATATCCCCCAGCTTGAAACACTTGCCAAAGAAATCCGCGATTTCCTTGTAAGCAATGTTTCCAAGTGTGGTGGGCATTTGTCCTCGAACCTTGGTGCGGTTGAGCTTACGCTTGCCTTACACAAGGTTTTTGACTTTTCAAAAGACAAAATTGTCTGGGATGTTGGGCATCAGTCCTATACTCACAAAATTGTAACCGGAAGGCGAGATAAGTTTTCTTCCCTTCGCCAAAAAGATGGGATAAGCGGCTTCCCCAAAACCGAAGAATCCCCAACCGACGCCTTTAATACCGGACATAGTTCCACTTCTATTTCGGCTGCCTTAGGCTTTGCAAAAGCATTCAATCTTCAAGGTATAGGTGCATCCTCTGTCGCTGTCATCGGAGACGGCGCTCTTACCGGCGGCATGGCTTATGAAGCCCTCAACCACGCAGGAAATGGCAAAACTCCGCTAATTGTAGTTTTAAACGATAATGGAATGTCTATTTCCGAAAATGTAGGCAGTGTATCAAATTATTTGGAAAAATTACGCGGCAACGCGCTTTATATTGTTCTTAAGGTTAGGGTAAAAGGTTTTTTCAATTCCCTGCCCATTTTAGGGAAACCTGTTGTACGGCTTTTTCACCACGGCAAACGCCTGCTTAAAAAGCTTCTTCTACAAAAAAAGCTTTTTGAAAATATGGGGTTTGAATATCTTGGTCCTATCGACGGTCACGACTTTAAAGACCTTATAACTGCTTTAGAATATGCCAAAACCTTCAAGCGACCGGTTATCGTACACACCATAACCCAAAAAGGTAAAGGCTACACCCCGTCCGAGACCGATCCATCTTCTTTCCACGGGATTTCGGCATTTAACCCCGAAACTGGACAGGTAACAACCATAGAAAAGACAACATTTTCGGACGTATTTGGTGACGAAATCGTAAAAATTGCAAGGGAAAATCCAAAAGTTACCGCTATAACTGCGGCTATGCCTCAGGGCACCGGACTTTGCGAGTTTGCAAAGTGTTTCCCTGACCGTTTCTTTGACGTAGGTATTGCTGAGCAGCACGCCGTAACCTTTGCCGCAGGACTTGCGAAAGGCGGACTTATACCGGTATTTGCGGTGTATTCTACCTTTCTTCAAAGAGGTTATGACCAGTTGCTTCACGACGCCTGCCTTCAAAATCTTCATACAGTTTTTGCTGTTGACCGCGCCGGTGCGGCAGGAAATGACGGAGAAACACATCAGGGGATTTATGACCTCTCATATCTTTCACATTTACCGAATATGACTGTCCTTGCCCCGACTTCAGAAGAAGAACTCAGAAAAATGCTTAACTTTGCAGTTTTTGACCATAATGGGCCCATTGCAATCCGTTATCCAAAAGGCTCGGCCGAAACTTTTGTACCCTGTCATGATGAAATTGTACTTGGCAAGGGCACAGTGTTGAAAAAAGGTACAGACGTTTTGATTGTAGCAATCGGCTCGTCTGTAAAGGACGCTCTTGTGGCTACAGAAAAGCTTGAAAGACTTGGGATAACGGCCACTGTTATGAACGCACGATTTTTAAAACCATTTGATGAGGAGCTGTTCTCAGAGCTTTCAAAGACTTGCCGGCTTGTTGTGACCGTTGAAGATAATTGTAAAACAGGCGGACTTTCTGCTGCGGTAAGGGAAATTTATGACGGAAAAATTCTTAGCTTTGCTTTCCCTGACACGCCTCTTGCGCAGGGAACGGTTTCTGAACAAAAGAAAGCAGCAGGGCTTGACAGCACATCAATAGCAAACAAAATTAAAGATACATTAGGTGATATAATTGGCTAAAATCAGGCTTGACGTTTACCTCGCTGAAAATGGTCTTGCACCCTCACGAAGTGCTGCACAGTCCATGATTATGGCAGGGAACGTATATATCGACAATCAAAAGGCACTTAAAGCGGGCGAAACCATAAAGGGTACTGAAACTATTGAGGTTCGCTCTAAGGGTTTAAAATATGTCAGCCGCGGTGGGCTGAAACTGGAAAAAGCTATGGATGTATTCCCCATAAGTCTTGAAGACAAAGTATGTATGGACATTGGTGCATCCACGGGCGGATTTACGGATTGTATGCTTCAAAACGGCGCAAAAAAAGTATTCAGCATTGACGTTGGCTACGGCCAGCTTGCCTGGAAACTGAGGAGCGACCCCAGAGTCGTTAATATGGAACGTACTAATATCCGGTTTCTCGAGGCGGACCGGCTTGATGCTATACCCAACTTTTTCTCGGTGGATGTATCATTTATTTCCCTGAAACTTGTACTCCCGGTTGCATACTCTGTCCTTAAAGATGGTGGCATCGGGGTATGCCTTATAAAGCCTCAGTTTGAGGCAGGGCGCGAAAAGGTTGGCAAAAAAGGCGTAGTGCGCGAAAAATCCACACATATCGAGGTAATCGAAAACGTACTGAGGTTTACCAAGGAAATCGGGTTTTCTGTTCTGGGTCTTGACTTTTCGCCTGTTCGCGGTCCCGAAGGTAACATTGAATATCTGATGTATATAAAAAAATCAACCGAAGAAAGTTTGGAATTTGACATTCCCAAGTTGGTAGAGCTTTCGCATACAATCTAAATTTTTTACTCCTTCTTTTAAGGAAAGGAAGTGTTTTTATGAAAAGAATCGGAATATACGTTAATTTTCAGCGTGACCCAAAGCTTGAAGCAGCAAAGCTTTGCGCAAAGGAGCTTTTATCCCGTGGGCAAATCGTTTTGTTTGACCGCGAATTTGAAGATAGTTTAGGAGTCGACGGCGTGACCTTTATGCCTTTTGACCAAATCATGGCAAATGCCGAGCTAATCGTCGCCTTGGGCGGGGACGGGACAATTCTTAAAATCATTGGCGAAGCCTCAATTCATAACGTCCCTGTTATGGGCATAAACCTTGGACACTTAGGGTTTTTGACCCAAGCCGAGCGCGACGATTTGTGGGTTTTTGACCGAATCGCAAACGGCGACTATAAGGTAATAAACTCTATGCTTCTTGAAGCACGAATTGTTAAAAACGGCATACCATCGTCCTCTGCTCTTGCTTTAAACGACCTTATTTTCAGGGGCAACGATTTGAAGATGATTTCTCTTGAGATAGAAGTTGATGGGACGGTTACAAATCGCTATCTTGCTGATGGAATTATAGTTGCAACCTCCACCGGCTCTACCGCTTATTCCCTTTCCTGCGGCGGACCGCTTGTGCACCCCGAGCTTGACTGTATGATTCTCACGCCTGTTTGCGCGCATACACTTAAATCAAGAAGCATCGTTATCCCACCCGATTCGCGGGTAGTCCTGAGATTTGATGCAAGCTACCGAAACGAAGCCGAACTTAAAGCCGATGGCATTACAATCGGAACGCTTACCAAAGGTGACTACATAGAAATTGTAAAAAGTACACTTCGTGCACCCTTGGTGCAGTTTAATGACCACAGTTATTTTGACCTTATCAGAAAAAAGCTTTCTGACTGATTGTGAAAGGATAGGTGACACCTATGCTCCGCGAACTTTATATAAAAAACGTAGCCATAATTGACGAAGTGCGTGTGGAATTTTCTGGTGGCTTCAATGTTCTTACCGGCGAAACCGGTGCCGGAAAATCCATTCTGATAGACTCCATCAATATGGCACTTGGCCAAAGATTTAGCCGTGACATCATAAGGTCCGGCTGTGACTTTGCATTGGCAAATCTCTGCTTTGAAACCGATAGCCCCCATATAGAAAACTTACTTTCCGACCTTGGCATTGATATAGAGGACGGTCTTTTAACCATAAGCCGCAAATTAGGTGCTGACGGCAAAAGTGTTTTCCGCATCAATGGCGGGATTGTTCCGGGAGCAACCGTCCGCGAGCTTTCGGAATACCTTATCGATATACATGGACAAAACGACAATCACTCGCTTTTGTCCCAAAAGAACCACCTTCGTCTTTTGGACGAATACGGAAATCTTTCGGACGAAATCCAGAAATATTCTGCTGAATATAAAATAATGAAATCTCTTCACCGCGAAATTGAAGAGCTTAGTATGGACGAAGATGAAAAGATGCGGCGTTTTGATATGCTTCGCTTCCAGGCCGAAGAAATACGCATGGCATCTTTAAGGGTTGGTGAAGATGACGAACTTATAGGCAGACGAGAAAAGCTTTATAATATGGAAAGTATAATTTCGGGTGCGGGAAGCGCTTACAGCGCGCTTTATGGCGGCGAATCGGGTACTGCATTTGACCTTCTTAAGATGGCAGAGCGTTCGCTCTCTGATATAGCAAGGTTTGATAGCAAGCTTTCTGAAGGTTTTGACCGCTTAACAAGCGTGGTTGCCGAGGTCGAGGATATTGCCTCTGATATTAACGATTGCCTTTCAAAATCTGACTTCAGCATGGCAGAGCTTGACCGGATTGAAGAGCGGCTGGACACCATAAACAGCCTTAAACGCAAATATGGTAATACCATTGACGAAATAATTGCCTTTGGTGAAAGGGCGGCGTCCGATGCCGAAAAAATGGAAAAAAGTGACGAACAGATACTGATTCTTAAAAAAGAACTTGCCAAGCAGTCTGCAAAGGTGGCAGCACTTGCCGAAGGTCTTTCGGTAATGCGAAAAACTGCTGCCAGTGACCTGGAAAAAAGAATCGCCGAGGAGCTTTCTTCTTTGGATATGCCCAAAGTCAGATTTTGTATTGATATAACCGAGTCTACTGTGGACAGCGAAATTCAGTACACCGAAACCGGTAAGGATTTGGCGGAATTTTTGATTTCAACCAATCCGGGCGAAAGCCTGAAGGCCATGGCAAAAATCGCATCAGGGGGTGAGCTTTCCCGTATTATGCTTGCTATAAAATCGGTGCTTTCAGCCGCAGAAGACGCAGACACAATGATTTTTGACGAGATTGACACAGGCGTAAGCGGCCGCGCTGCGCAAAAAATTGCCGAAAAGATTTGTCATCTGGCAAAGGGCAAGCAAATCTTCTCTATAACTCACCTGGCTCAAATTGCCGCTATGGCAGACAATCATTACTTAATCGAAAAAAATACCACCGGCGAAAGAACCTCGACTTCGGTAAGGCTGCTTGACGAAGCAATCCGGATTGAGGAAACAGCACGAATTATCGGCGGTGTAGAGATTACCGACCTTACAAGGAAAAGTGCCGAGGAAATGCTTTCTATGGCAAAAACTAAAAAAGGATTGTAATTTTATGGAAAAGATAGGAAAAGTAGCAAAAATAAGCGATAGAATCGCAGAGATAATAATAGTGCGCGACTCGGCCTGCGGCGAAAACTGCGCCGCTTGCGGCCTTTGCCAAAACCGCGAAATGTCGGTTAAACTCTCGGTTCCTGATAATGTAAGCGTTGGCGACAGTGTGAGGCTTTGCACCGAAGACAAAGGCATTTTAAAGCTTTCGGCGCTTGGATATCTGACCCTTACCGTGCTTTTATTTTTAGGCGGTGCGCTTGGCACACTGCTTGGTAGTGAGTGGCTTGCGTTTCTTTTGTCAATACTTTTTGTTGGTCTTGGAGTTCTTTTGCTTAAGATAGCGTCCCCCAAAGGCCCCCAAATTCACATAGAAAAAGTGTGAGGTAACTATGCTTGTTAATATTGATAAACTCTGTAAAAGCTTTGCGGACAAAGCTGTCCTTAAAAATGTAAGCCTTTCCATAAACAAAAAGGGAAGATACGGCCTTATCGGCGTAAATGGCGCGGGCAAATCCACACTTCTTAAAATTATTATGGGAGAAATCCCCTTTGAGCAAGGCGAGCTTTTTAAAAAGCCCGGCCTTTCTTTAGGTTATCTTGCCCAAAACAACGGTCTCGAACGCGATAACTCCATAATATCAGAAATGCGCAAAGTTTTTGACGATGTCTTAAAGGCAGAAGCCCATATGCGTGCTTTGGAAGAAGAAATGTCCAAGATACAGGACCATACCTCTGAGGAATACCGGCTAGTTTCCAGCCGTTATGCAAGCCGCGAGGCCTATTTCATCAGCCGTGACGGATATAATATTGACGTAAAAATCAAAACTATCCTTAATGGTATGGGTTTTGGCGATAAGGATATGAACACGGTTATCTCGACCTTAAGCGGCGGCGAAAAAACCCGGCTTGCTATGGCAAAGCTTCTCCTTGAAGAGCCAGAGCTTCTTATCCTTGACGAGCCTACCAACCACCTTGATTTTAAAACTCTTCGGTGGCTTGAGGACTATCTTGCAGGCTATAACGGTGCAATACTCGCTGTATCCCATGACCGGTATTTTCTTGACAAAATAGTAAATCATATTTACGAAGTAGAACGAGGCAGGCTATTTTCTTATGCAGGCAACTATTCAAAATATCTCCCGCAAAAAGCCGAGCGCCGTGCGCACGAGCAAAAAGAATACGAGATGCAACAGGTCGAAATTGCAAAAATGCAGGAATATATCGACAAAAATATGGCTCGTGCATCAACGTCTCAAAGTGCAAAATCCCGTCAAAAAGCACTTGACGCAATGGAAGTTCTTGAAAAACCTGACGGTGACCTTAAGACAATGCGTCTTAAATTTGAACATACCAAAGACCCTTACAAGGACGTCCTTACGGTTAATAACCTTGAAATTGCCGTAGGCGAAGAACAAAGGACCATCTGCGAAAACATAAACCTTGATATGAAGCGTGGCGAAAAGATTGCTATAATCGGTGCCAACGGTATTGGAAAATCCTCATTTTTAAAAGTAATTCAAGGGATTATCGAACCAAAAAGCGGTAGCTTCCTGTGGGGAAAAAATGTTTCGCTTAGCTACTACGAGCAGGAAAACCTAAACCTCGACCCCGAAAAAATTGCGCTCGACGAGCTTTGGGACCGTTTCCCCCACATCCCCGAAGCCGAAATCCGAAAAGTCCTGGGAAGCGTCCTTTTGACCAAGGATGATGTATTTAAAAAGGTAAAGGTCATAAGCGGCGGCGAGCGCGCAAAGCTTGCATTTTGTATAATAATGCTCGAAAAATCAAATGTTCTTATTTTAGACGAGCCTACAAACCACCTTGACCTTTCGTCAAAGGAAATTCTGGAAAACGCAATGTCGGATTTTGGCGGAAGTATTTTGTTTGTTTCGCATGACCGCTATCTTTTAAACAAAGTTCCTGACAAAATTATGGAAATCACCAAAAATGGCGCAAAAGTATATAGTGGCAACTACGACGACTACTGCGAGGCACTTGAAAGAGAAGCAAAACTCGCCGCAGAAGAACTTTCGAAAAAAGCTTTGGAAATTGCTAAATCTTCCAAAAATCCAGCTGGCGACAATGGTTTTCGCTCCAAAGAACAGCGAAAAGCAGACGCTCTTCGCAAAAATAGAGTCAAAGAGCTGGAACGTTTGATTGAGGAAACCGAAAAGCAGCTCTCTGTTCTTCAACAAGAACTTACTTTACCCGAGGTAGTTTCGGATTACAATCTTATGAACGAAAAATGCTCTCAGGTCGAGGTTTTACAAAAAAACCTTGACGAATATTTTGAAGAATGGACAACTCTTTGTGAGTAAATTAAAAAAGACTGTTTAAAAATTTAAACAGTCTTTTTACTTTTACGCTTGTTTTGTTTGCCCTTAATAAAAACTCTTTTTATGGTCTCGGCTTGTTTTTGGGCTTTTTACTCGGGACGTTCTTCGGTAAGCTTAATCTGAACTTTTGCTGTAAGACCGGTCGCATATTTATAAACTTCAAGCTTCATGATTTCTCCCGGCTTGTGCGAGTCTTTTATTTCGGTTAAGGCATCAAAGTTCTTTACTTCCTTGCCATCAGCTTTAGTTATTATGTCGCCTTGCTCAAGTCCCGCAATTTCGGCACCACTTCCTACCTGAGTCGACATTACCTGTACCCCTATAGGCCAGCCCTGACGCGCCGCCATTTCCTTGGTAACATTACGAGCCGAAATGCCAAGCACGGGTCTACCTTTGACATATCCAAACTTAATCAAATCCTCAAGCACGGGTTTTGCCTCGGAAATCGGGATTGCAAATCCCATTCCCTCTACTGATGATGCCGAAATTTTAACTGCGTTTATACCTATAACCTTGCCGTAAGCATTTACCAGCGCACCGCCGGAATTACCCTCGTTGATTGCCGCATCGGTTTGTATAACGCTCATTGTTCTGTCGCCAACGGTAATTTTTCGGTTTATTGCACTTATGATACCCTGTGTGGTACTTCCAAAAAACTCAAGGCCAAGCGGATTACCTATGGCAATTGCTCTTTCGCCCACCTGAATTTGTGACGAATCACCAAGCTCTGCTACTGTAAGTGTTTCGTTTGGCTTAATCTTGATTACCGCAAGGTCGGTTTTAGAGTCGTTACCGATTACTTTTGCTTCATATTCCGTTCCGGTATTAAGGGTTACTTTTACGGCTGATGCGCCCTCAATCACGTGGCTGTTTGTCACAATGTATCCGTCGCTGCTGATTATTATGCCTGACCCGGTCCCCTCGGACACACTGGATGTACTGAATATGCTGTAGATATTATTTACAGTACTGGTTATCCCCACAACCGAAGGCCCGACTTTTTTTGAAATATCCACAGTCGAAAGCTCGCTTCCCAAAGAGATAAGAGGCTTTGCTTCACCGCCGCCATTCTCAGTGCCGCTTAAATTTGCAATTACGCCGGCCTTGTTGCCGTTACCAAGTGTTCCCTTGCCATAACCATAGCCTACCGCAAAAATCCCACCCAAAACAGCTAAGTTTACTATTCCAATAGCGGCTGCTATAGCAACAAGCCTTTTAAAGCCTTTGGATTGCTTGTTTTTATTATTTGGTTTAGCTACCTCAAGCGCTGTGCATGGCTTCTTAGCACTCTGAAAGTCATCATTATTCCATACATAAGACGCGCTGTTTGAGTCCTGTGTGACATCTTCCCAGGAGCTTTGGGGTATTATTACAGGCTCGTTTTCCTGGTCAGAATTTTCTTTATTAAAAAAACCTTTATTATCAAATTCGTTCATAAAGCACACTCCTTAAAACACGGATTTCTTTATTTCCTAATATTAATATACCACCTATTTATGAAAAAAATATGAACTTTTATATAAAAATAAATGAAATTAAGCCTTATCTAAGGTAAATGAAAATTCGGCAAATTCACCCTCACGGCTTTCAACCGTTATGGATTTTCCGTGGCGCTTTAGTATATCTTTTACGATATAAAGGCCAATCCCAATTCCCTCACGGTTTAATGACCTTGACTTGTCCGCCTTATAAAACCGCTCAAAAATCAGTTTTTTGTCTTCGTCCGAAATACCGCACCCGGTGTTATAGACCGAAATCTCTGCCTCACTGCGTGCTTGTCTTACGGAAAGTTTTAACAACCCACCTATTCCCGTAAACTTTATAGCATTTTCAATCAGGTTGGTCACCACCTGTCTGATAAGATTCATATCAGCTTTTACCATACAGCTTTCATCCGGTATATCAAATTGGATATTTATTTTTTTCTCCTCAATTTTTGCTTCAAATCCAAACAGCGTACGGCGCAAAATCTCGCAAATATCAAAGTTTGTAACTTCAAGTTCCTGGTTGCCGGCCTCCACACGGGTAAGCTTTAAAAACGAGTTTACAAGTCCCGAGAGTCTCCCTACTTCGTCGCGGACGATAGAAAGATAATCGTTTTGTCTTTCCTTTGGGATTGTTCCATCCAAAATTCCATCAACAAACCCCGAAATCGTAGTCATAGGCGTCCTCAACTCGTGGGCAACGTCTGAAAGAAAGTTATTTCTTATGTCGTCAGACTTTTCAAGACTGTATGCCATATTGTTAAAGTTCTCAGTAAGTTCGCTTATTTCTGTTATGTTCTCCGCTCTCATGTCAAGCTGAACGCGGTTGGAAAAGTCACCACGGGCAAACTGCTTTGCAGTCTCGCCGATTTTTTTTATAGGTTTTGAAATCCTCCTCGACAGTGCCACCGAAAGTCCTACCGAAACAAGAATAACCAGGAAAAGTGACAGCCCTAAAATTCGGTAAAGGTGTATTTGAGTCTTTGCCATCTCCGGAGTCGGAGTGCTGATAAATATCGCCCCTACCACCTCTTTGCTTGGAGAAATCGCAATTGGCACCTGCAGGGTAAACATTTTTGTGCGAAAGATATCGCCCAAGGTTCCTTTAACAATCTTATTGTTGTTATTCAGTACATCCTTCATATATTTTTTCTCTACACTTTTTACGTCCTTGTTGTAAAGCTTGTCCGAGGTAGACGCAAGCAAAATATCACCATCTTTGTCAACAATCAAAATGTTTGTCTTGGTGCTGTGCGAAAATCCGTACAGAAAATTTGTAAGATGCTCCGGCGCGGTACCTTTTTCAATAAAAGCTGCTATCTTTTTTGCATTATCTTCAAGCGCAGTTAGACGTTCTTTGTGAACAAACTGAGAGATAAGCACCGACTGCATTACAGCGATCAACAAAACGCTTACAATAATAATAATCAGATTGGTCGAAAAAATCCCTGCAAATATACTTTTCTTTGCTTTTTTCATAACTTTGCCCTTCCCCGTCGTTATGCCAGAACTTCAAATTTATAGCCTACGCCCCAGACGGTTTTAATCTGCCACGCTTGTTTGGCGTTATCGCTTTCTAACTTTTCACGGATACGCTTTATATGCACATCTACCGTGCGTGAATCTCCAAAAAATTCATATCCCCAAATCTCGTTTAAAAGCTGGTCACGGGTATAAACCCGGTTTTTGTTTTGAGCAAGAAAATACAAAAGTTCAAACTCCTTGGGCGGCATTTCAAGCTTGCTGTTTTCAAGATAGACCTCATAGGTATTTCGGTCAATAACAAGTCCGTCAAAGCTGATTTTCCCCGCCTCAGTTTGAAGGTCAGATGCATTTTTAGGCTCGCATCTTCTGAGCACGGCTTTAATTCTGGCAAGCAGTTCCTTCGGTTCAAAAGGCTTTACTATATAGTCATCTGCACCAAGCTCAAGTCCTAAAACTTTGTCAAAAAGCTCGCCCTTGGCCGTAAGCATAATTACCGGAACAGTGGATTTAGCCCGGATTTCGCGGCAAAGCTGCCATCCATCCTTCTTAGGAAGCATAATGTCAAGAAGGCATAAGTCAGGCTTTTCTGCTTCAAACTTCTCTATAGCTTCCAATCCATCATTTGCGGCCACTGCCAAAAATCCCTCTTTTTCGACATAAAGCCTTATAAGCTCGCAGATATTTTTTTCGTCATCCACAATCAAAATCTTTTTTGCCTCAGTATTCATCGACTTTGCTCCTTTCTGAGCGTTAAAGACTGTCTTTTATCTTTAGATATATATCATAAACCTCTCGCTTTGGAAGACCCAAACTTTCGGCCACGTAATTTGTAAGTTCTTTTCCGCGCAATCCTTCCGCCGAGTACTTAATAAGCGCTTTCTCGGGACTTGGAAGCGATGCTTTTCGCTCTTCTTCCAAAGTTTCTGGGTCCTTTCCTCTTATTATAAGTACAAATTCGCCTTTTGGTGGAATTTCGTTATAATGCTTTATCGCCTCCGAAAGCGTGGTACGATAAAATTCTTCAAATTTTTTTGTAAGTTCTCTTGCCAAAACAATTTCTCTGTCGCCCAAAACTTCGAGCATATCCGAAAGTGTATAAAGAAGCTTGTGCGGTGCTTCATAAAATATAAGAGTCCTTGTATCGTTTTTAACTTCTTCGAGGTGAATTTTGCGGTTTCGCTTGTTTGTAGTCAAAAATCCTTCAAAAGAAAATCTCCCCGTAGGAAGTCCCGATGCCACAAGCGCCGTGGTAAAAGCAGACGGTCCGGGAAGCGGCACGACCTCAATACCTTCTTCTATGCATTTTTTTACCAAATCCTCGCCGGGGTCCGAAATCGCAGGCATTCCTGCGTCTGACACCAATGCTATATTTTGACCACTTTTTAATCTTTCTATAAGTACTCCGCCTTTTTGCGCCTTGTTGTGTTCATAATAGGAAGTAAGTGGTACATTTATCTCAAAATGATTTAAAAGCTTCATTGTATTTCGGGTATCTTCTGCCGCAATAAGGTCAACCATCTTCAAGGCTTCGAGTGTACGCAGGGTCATATCCCCCAGGTTTCCTATAGGTGTCGGGCAAAGATAAAGTCTTCCGTATTCACTCATTTTTTATCCTCCGTTTTGTACTCTTCCATAAATTTCTTCAATCTCATCTGTATAGCTTCCATCCTCTTTGTGCACGTAAAGCGGTGGCTCTAAGAAAAGCTTTGACCGTCCGTGCTTTGCACCCTCTACCAAAACCATTGTTGCGGTTTTATTTGGCGAGGGATGCACCATTCTAAGCCGTTTAGGCTCAATTCTATATTCGCGCATAATACAAAATATATCCGCAAGCCGTTCGGGCCTATGGATAAGGCACAGCTTGCCACCGGGTTTTAAAAGTTTTTCGGCACTTTCTATTATTCCCCTGAGACTACAAAAAATCTCATGTCTTGCAATTGTCAGAGTGTCGGTTTGGTTTTTAAGCCCACCGTAATTTTCTTTGTAAGGAGGATTACAGCAAACCGCATCAAAGACAGCCTTTCCAAAAATTTCGGCGCTGTTTTCAAGGTCCCCCTCCACAATCGAAACTCTTTCCTCGAGGCCGTTTAGCTTTATGCTTCTCGTTGCCATCTCTGCTACAGCTTCTTGTATCTCTATCCCAAAAATGTGGGTGGCTTCGGTCTTTTCGCATAGTAGTATGGGTATAATCCCGTTTCCTGTACACATATCAAGTACCTTTGTCTTTGGCTTGATGGCCTTTTGGGCAAAAGCTGCCAAAAGAACCGCATCAACCCCAAAGCAAAACCAGTCGGGGTTTTGGATAAGTCTGTATCCACTTTTTGTCTGCAAATCATCTACCCTCTCGTATGGGTGCACTAAAGCCTCGGGCATAAAAACTACCTTTCCTTAATATACTAACAAAGTAATATTAATTTTTTATTAACAAATTTTTAAATTATATTTTAAGTATACCAAATACTTCCTGCTAATTCAAGTATAAAAAAGTTGTAAAATTTTGTAAAACTCGGGGCATTCATCAAGGAAACGGGAGTAAACGAGAGAAAACGGGAGAAATTAAGACTTCTCTTTAAAGTGGAGGTGGGTTTTTGATAATTTAAAAGGGTTAATTCGGGTTAACAGGGGATAATCCAACTTGACTTTTTGGTAAAAATTCGGGTATAATTAACAAGCTTTCGGCAATTTTAAGGCCGTAAAATCTAAATTTAGAGAGGTGATTTGATGATAAGTGGTCTGAAGGATAGAATGCTTAACATATCCTCATCAGCCAAAAAAATCATTCTCACATCAGGTGCGGTAGCAGCTGTTTTGGCTACTTGCATATGCACATTATTAATCCTGTCAAAACAGATTTCTATTGTGGACGAGAGTGGTTTTTCTAAAGAACTTACTACTTTTAAACGATATGTTGGTGAAGTCCTTAAAGCAGAAAAGGTTGTCATTGGCTCGCGCGATAAGCTGAGTGTAAGCAAGGAAACCAAGCTTAAGGACGGAATGGAAATTATAATATACCGCGGGTTTAACGTTACTGTTACCGAAAAGGGCGAAAGCCGCAAGCTGATTGCAACGCGCCGAACAGCAGGCGAAGCACTTAAGGAGCTTGGCTATAATCCCAAAAAGACAGACAAGATTACTCCAGGCTTTGACGAAAAGATATCGGATTTTGATGAAATCACTATCGTCAGAGTTGAGGAAAAGACCGTAAAAATAGAGGAAGAAATCCCCTATGATGCTAAAGAACGCGAAAATAAAGCCTTGGCAAGCGGCACAAGAAAGCTTGTTCAAAAGGGTGTTCCCGGCGAAAAAACCGTTTCATACAAGATAGTATACGAAGACGGTGTTGAGGTTTCAAGGGAAAAACTCAGCGAAGAAGTGACTATCGAGCCAATTGCGCAAATACGCGAGGTTGGTCCAAAAAAGGTTTCTAATTACGTAATTGCATCAAACGGGACAGTAAAGACCTCCCGTAGCGGAAATCTTGCCTACAGCAAGGTAATAAACGCACATGCAACCGCATATGATGCGTCAAGCTGCGGAAAAAGTCCGTCACATCCTGCATATGGCATTACAGCGACTGGCAGAAAAGCAGGCTACGGTATCGTTGCCGTTGATCCAAGAGTAATACCGCTTGGAAGCAAGCTTTATATCGAAACAGCAGATGGCAGATATGTCTACGGCACAGCGATTGCAGCCGATACAGGCGGTGCAATCAAGGGCAATCGCATCGACCTTTGCTTTAACACAAGATCCGAAGCAATCAGCTTTGGCAGACGAAACGTAAAGGTTTACATTTTGAATTAATTTAAAGGGATATAGCAAGCGCTATATCCCTTTATTTATTTCTTCGTCTATCGCTATTATATACCGGACAATAATCCTTACCGCCCTGAAAAATCCCTCTGTATCAATCATCTCGTCACATTGATGAGCGCCGCCATGGCCCTCGGGGACAGGAAATGGAGGTGTTCTTTTAGTTTTCCCTTCCGCTTCTGTTCCAACCGAAAAAGCATTTTTGAGGAATCTTGCGTAAGTTCCTCCACCCATAGTATAGGCATCTTTTTTGTGTCCTGTTATATCTTCAAAAATCTTTTCAAAAACACCTGGCAACGGGCTTGACGCCATTTCAAAGCCATCCATAGTCCCTACCGTGCGGACGCTCCATCCAAGATTTCCAAGCGCCTCTTCTAATCGAAGTTTTAGCTCATCGGTTCTTATGCCTATGCCATATCTTATGTCAAAGGATAGTACAAGCTGTCCGTCCTCCACTTTTGCTATGCCGTTTACAAACGTAAGCTTGCCAAATACTTCATCAGAAACAGCAATGCCCACTGACTCGCCATAATGAGAGGAAAGTATCGCTTCCGCCTCTTTCATAATTTGGCGGTCAGTTTTTGAAATTCTCTCTACTCCGGAAAGAAGCTTTGCCAGAAGATGTGCCGCATTAATCGAATTTTCGGGCTGACTGGCATGAGCAGAAATACCTTTAGCTAAAACTACTATACTCTTATCATCTGTTTTTATTTCAAATTTTTCGCTATCTTTAATTTTTTCTTTTATTTCGGTTTCTACCTCTTTTGAATACTTAATGCGGGCCTCTACTTTATCAAGAACAATATTGAAAGCCTGTCCGCCACAAAAGTCCAGTACATCCGAAAATCGCTTTTCGCTTTTGGCAAAGGCCTGGCTTATCCATTTTTCGCCCACGCAGCAAGGAAATTCGGCATCCAGAACCAACGATATATCCGGCATAGCCTCATTTTTTGCAAAAGATTCTATGTCCTCCATGCCTGTTTCTTCGTTCGAGCCTATAAAAACCTTTATTTTGCTTTTAATGGGAATATTAAGGTCTTTTATAATTTCCAGTGCACAAAGACTTGCCATAATCCCTGATTTGTTGTCGCTTACGCCCCTGCCGATAAGAAATCCGTCTTTTAAAACAGGTTCAAAGGGTTTGGTATAAATCCAAGTATCACCCACCGGCACGACATCACTGTGCCCAAAAAGTCCAATGGTTTTTTCGCCGTTTCCAAATTCCACAAGACTATAGCTTTTGTCTTTTGAAATATTTGCACTATAGCCATATTTTTTAAACATATCGCTGCATGCCTTAAGCGCCTTTAAGCAAGCCTTGCCAAAGGGTGCATCTGCCTCCGGATCGCCTTTTATGGCAGGGATTTTCGAAATTCCTATCCAGTCGGCGATAATTGTGTCTCTGTGTTTATTTATCCAGCTTTCTATTTCTCTGTCATACTTAATATTCATTAGTCTATCATTCTCCTTGTATTATATAATTATAGTTTAAATATCTGTTTTCGCAGATATATGCTATACTGTTATTAGATACTGTGGATTGGTTTCATTCTCCTACCACACAGATGGTTTAATAAAGGCTCCAGCCACAGTTTCTTTGTACAGTTGTTAATCAGTTAGATACCGCATGACGGTTTATTTAGAAGAAGGTTACAATCGCAAAGAACCCTGTGGATCTAAAACAGTATCAAAAATTATATGAAATGAAGGATGTTTATGAATTTTGTAGGAATTGATGTCGCAAAGGACAAGCACGACTGCTTTATTTGCAACTCTAATGGTGAAATTCTTTTTAATGCTTTCACTGTTCCAAATACAAAGGAAGGTTTTGATAGTCTTTATCAGAAAATCTTATCCGTTACACAAGATTTGAGTAAAGTAAAAGTAGGCCTTGAAGCCACAGGACATTACTCATATAATCTGCTTGGGTATCTTCTTGATAAAGGTTTGCCGACCTATGTTATCAATCCACTACACACCAATCTGTATCGAAAAAGCCTTACTCTCAGAAAGACTAAAACAGATAAGGTTGATGCCCATACAATCGCTATGATGTTAATGTCTGATGTGAACTTGAAGTCCTACTCAAACACATTATATCACAACGAAGAGCTAAAGTCACTAACAAGATACAGATTTGATAAAGCTCAAGAAAGAGCCAAACTCAAAACCTCAGTTACAAGGCTTGTTAATATACTTTTCCCAGAACTTGAAAAGCTTGTTCCAAGACTCCATATGAAATCCGTTTATGCATTACTTTCAGAATTTCCATCAGCTCATCATCTTGCCGATGCTCATATTACAAGACTTACTAATCTCTTATACGAAGCATCTAAAGGTCGTTACAACAGAGATACAGCTATTCTTTTTAGAAATGCTGCAAGGAACTCTATCGGAATTTTAATGCTTGCAAAGGCTTTGGAATTAAAGCACACCATTGCTCTTATTGGAGCTTTGGATAATGAAATTAAGGAAATCGAATTTGCCATAAAAGCAATTATGGATAAAATCAATTCTCCTATCCTTTCAATACCTGGCATCAGTTATCGTATGGGAGCAATGATTATCGCAGAAATTGGTGACTTTGAGCGTTTTTCAACACCTGATAAAATACTTGCTTATGCAGGCCTATCACCATCTACATATCAATCCGGACAGCTTTTGTCTACCTATGCACATATGGAAAAACGAGGTTCTCGCTATTTAAGATATGCTCTATTTAATGCGACCAAATATGTTTGCCATTGGGATTCATCCTTTGGCGAATATCTTGCTAAGAAGCAAAATGAAGGCAAACACTACAATGTTGCAATATCTCATACTGCAAAAAGACTTGTGCGGTTAATTTTCCATTTGCAGAAAACAGGCGAACCTTACAAAGCTGTTTAAGCTTCTCACTTCAATATTTTTTGACGAGCAACCTAAGTTGCTCTATTTGTCATGCAATTTTCAATGTTCATTATCTAATCAAAACTTTTTAGAAAAATCTTGTTTTTCTATTGACTTTTAATAGTTAGTCTTTGGGTTTAAAAACGTGCTCGAGCCGTGCTACGCTGTCTGCTACATTATTATATACCATATCAAAATAAATATTAATATCACTGCTATGCTCAGTCGCTTCAGAATACCCGAAAATCTCGCCCTCTTTGGTCTTGTAAAGTCCAAATGCCGTAAGAACCGGAGCGCTGTCCCGAAGCTTTAGCATATGGCTGTAATAAGGCGATAAGTTAACTCCCGCCATATCAAGAACTGTCGGAACAATGTAGGGCATAGAAATTTCTTTTGGTATAGAATAGTTTGAAATATCAAAGTTTGCCCAAACCGCATAAGGCGTTGACCTTAGGGCAAAAGTAACGTCCAAGGAAGAGCTATCCACAAGCTCTGTCGCAAATGACGGAGCGTGGTCACCCACCATGCACACAATAACGTCCCGACCACAGTTTTCAAAATACTCGGTAAGTTCCTTAAAGGCGTCGTCCGATCGCTTTACGCAGGACATAAATTCGTTGAGAAACGGCGTGTGCTCGCCAAAATCCTTTATTGTATGGACAGTATCAAGCGAATCCTCGTTGATATCCCAGCCTCCGTGGTTTTGTATGGTCAAAATATACTGAAGCCTTGGACCTTCTCCCATGCTTTCGTAGTCACGAATCAGCTTTTCATAGCAAAATTCGTCGGTTGCATAAGGCCTTATGCCGTATTTTTCTATCTCGCCAAATTCCTCACGGAAAAGCACCTGGTCAAACCCAAGCTTTGGATACACTATCCCCCGCTCGTAGTTTAAGGCCTCGGCTGGGTGCGCTCCCCAGGTAGAATATCCCAATTCTTTTGCAAAGCTTACAATACTGTTTGCATCGTCAAAATTGAGATAGTTAAACGGAGTAATCGCAGGCATAAGTTCTAAGGAGTTTGACGTCAAAAGCTCGTATTCACTTTTGTTGGTGCCACCGCCCGTTCCTGCAACAACAGTCCTGCCACTGTGTTTTAGGCTGTCTACAAACGGCATGACCTCTACATCTGTCTCAATATCCAAAAGATCGCGCATATCGTAAAAGGTTTCATTCAGGATGAAAATTATATCGGGCGTTTTACCTTTGGTCTTTTTTACCATTTTTGTTTCTTCCCTGGCTGAAAGCACCTCGCTTGAGTAACCGGATGGCATATTTACCATATTGACAGAATTTTGAAAAACCTCTATCGAGCTTGCCGCATACCCATATCGGTAATAGGAATCTTCCCACGACCACACAAAAGTGTTTCGGGGCTTTATGGGGTTTTCGGCAAAGTAAACCATATGCATAAAGCCCATACAAAAGAGTACTGTGCCGGCATTTAGAAGAAGTGTTCTTTTAATAGGGCGCTTTTGTCCCTTTTCCAGATTATGAAGTCTTACCGAAACCGCAATCTCCAGCCCAAAAAATATCAAAATTCCAAGAACAAAGGCAGTTATCGGAAAGTGGTAGCTGTCTATCACTGAAAGGGTTGTCCCGACATTGTGTATGTCCTGGGTCGAAATCGGGGAATTGCGAAACATAAGCGTATAGTAATTTGCAATGCTTAAAACTACCAGAGCAATACCTGTTATGGACGTAGCAATCCATCTTCGGCGAACGATTATATGTGCCATAGATTGTAAAACAAAAATGGTAAGGATGTTTATAATGGTATAAAAAGCACCATTTAATAACGGATTTTTGTTACCCAACTCAAGTGCGTAATAAACAAGAGCCGCGTGCAGGAGTGAATATAAAATTATATAAACGCCTGTTTTGTGCTCTGTTAAAACGTTATTTGCCTTTTTGAGTATACTTCTAATCATAAAAATCTCCGCTCTAAAAGTAAAAACGGACCAAGGTCCGTATTACTTGTGATATGTTTTTCCTTCAATTATAGTAAAAGCCCTATAAAGCTGCTCGGCCAAAATTACCCGCATCAGCATATGTGGAAATGTCATTTTTGAAAAGCTCAGTCTAAGGCAAGAAAGCCGCTTAACCTCCTCAGAAAGCCCCATTGACCCTCCAATTACAAATGTAATATGACTCTGGCCCGAAACGCTAAACTCCGAAATTAATCTCGCCAAATCCTCTGATGGCATCTCTTTTCCCTCTACGCAAAGGGTAATCACTTTAGAGTTTTTAGGGATTTTTGCAATTATCCGCTCCCCCTCTTTTTTGAGGAGTTGCTGTTTTTCGGTTTCGGTTGGGGTGTCCGGAGTCTTTTCGTCCTTTACCTCAATTACCTCAAACCTGCAAAAAGCGGACAGACGTTTTTGGTATTCCTCTATTGCTTCTTTGTAAAAATTTTCTTTCAGCTTGCCAACGGCAATGATGCTTATGCTAATCATCAGCCTTGAAAATAGTATCCCACGCCGCGCTTGGTCATAATAACCTTTGGCTCGGACGGGTCGTCCTCTACTTTTTCGCGAAGTCTGCGCACCGTAACGTCAACCGTGCGCACATCGCCATAATATTCGTAGTCCCAAACGCTTTCTAAGAGATTTTGTCTCGAAAACACTTTACCCGGCTTGCTTGCCAAAAACTTTATAAGGTCAAACTCCCTTATGGTAAGGTCAATGAGCTTTCCGTCTTTATAAAGTTCGTACCGGTTGAAGTCAAGCACAAAACTTCCTATCTTAAGTTCTTCCTCGGCCTTTGGTTTCTTGTCCTCAAAAACTGTTTCGTTTCTACGCATATTAGCCTTTACTCTTGCCATAAGCTCCCTTATGCTAAAAGGCTTTGTTATGTAGTCATCAGCACCCAGCTCAAGTCCAAGAACCTTGTCAAGCTCCTCTTCTCTTGCAGTAAGCATAAGTATCGGGACAGAAGACTTTTCACGGATTTTTTTACAAACCGAAAAACCGTCAAGCTTTGGCAGCATAACGTCTAAAAGTATAAGGTCCGGCTCTACCGTAAGGGCACGGTTTACCGCATCTTCGCCGTCATATGCCTCAAAAACAGTGTAGCCTTCCTTCTGAAGGTTAATTTTAAGAATTTCTACTATTGGTCTTTCGTCATCAACAACCAAAACCTTTTTTTCCATAATCTTCGGCACCTCCCGAAACAAAATCCTAATAACTTATATATTTAAGCGGGTCAACATGCTGACCGTTTTTCTTTACTTCAAAATGAAGATGTGTACCCGTGCTTCGCCCCGTATTACCCATCTTTGCGATTACGTCACCTTTTGCCACTCTGTCACCCACCTTTACTGCGAGTGATGCACAGTGTCCGTATGCTGTTTCGTAACCGTTTTCGTGATTTATCACAACATAATTGCCATACCCCGACATCCAGCCCGAATAAGTAACTATTCCACCGTCTGCCGCCTTGATGGGCGAATTGTAGCTGCCTGCAACGTCAATGCCTTCGTGCTTTCTGCCCCAACGGCCTCCGTATCTTGATGAAAGCGTGCCGTAAGACGGGGTAATAAACACCCCTGATCCTGTAGTTAGCGGACGTTTTTTTGTTCCTATCTTTTCAATTCTCGAAACCGGCTCGGATAGTGTTTCACTTTCGAGAACCAATTTTTCCACCTCAATACCGTTTACCTTGGTAACCTTGGCCAAAACTTTGGCACTACCTTCTTTTCCTTCGCGTGCGACTTTGGTTCGGCCCTCGTAAATGCCGTCGTCCTTGATTTTTTCAACTGTATAAGGCACAGCCTCAGTCAACGAAACTGTTTGAACACTTCTGACCGAAAGCCTGGGGACAGCTTCCTCGACCTTAATTTCCATTCCCTTTTTAATAGTCTCAGGGATAGATTCGTTTATAGCGAGAAGATGCTCGACCGTTGTATCATACTTCTTTGCAATATCCCAAAGGGTATCATTGTCCTCTACGGTATAAGTTGTCAGTTCCTTGGTATTGCCCGACAAAATCTCAAGCGCAGACTCCGGTGTTTCAAGAAGTGCGATATGGAGAAATTTCTTGGTAACGGTTGTTTCTTCACAAAAGTCCACAACCATATCGTCCGCAATCTCTTCGCCAATGTACTTTTGCTTGTACTTTGAAAAAACCCATTCTGCTGCTTCCTCGCTGGAAACACCAAACAAAACTTCGCCGTCTACCGTTACGGCATAGGCCTCCACCATAGCATCGATATTAGAAAGAAGTGCTGTTTCCAAATCCTCAGAGTTTGCAAGGCGGTCTTTTGATACAATACGTCTTACAAATACAGGCTCTTTGTGGTAAGCATATTCCTCACCAAAATATTCGCTCAGGTCCGCTTTCACATCCCCTATAGCTGTATATACCATGCTGCGGTCGGTAACAAGGCCTATATTCTCGCCGTCTACAATAACTTCATAGCCAAGTCCCCAGGAAAGGCAGTTTAATATAGCGCAAATCAAAACTACCGACAAAATCAAAGCTAAACTGCCTGCGATTTTTATTTTAAACTCCTGCCACAGCTTTGAAACGGAATTCATATACGGACTTTTAAATATCTTATTTGCAAAAAGGTCTGCCTTTGCTTTTATATCATAGCGCCCAAGCCACACCTTGGGTCTTTGTTTACTTTGTCTTTTTAAAATCTCGCGCGGCGTAAAATGCCGAATTTTATGCTCTTCATTACCATCACGTCTCTGGTACAAAAAACCACCCCTTTCAAAAAAGTTCTTTTGGCTTTATGCTAACAATTATCTTTTAACCAAAGATGAACTAAATGTTAAATTAATTTTAAAAAATTTGTTGTATTCACAGTTTATTTTACTATACTTATAACAAAAAATCAAGGTCTTTTAACACTTTATTTTCCCGTATGCTGTCGACTCTTGACTTTAAATAAATAAAATGGTATACTTATTAGAAACATTAAAGTTATTGTAAAATTAAACCTTAGGAGGCACTTGTTATGACTGAAATGAAAATTTTGGAAAAAATCGCAAACATCTTACACAAAAATTGCAAACTCACCGTGGAGCAAGTCGCCGCCATATCGGAAATCTCGACTGAAGAAGCAAAGGTCGCAATCTCAGAGCTGGAAGAAAGCGGAATAATCCTTGGCTACGGCGCAATCGTGAACCCCGAAAAGCTTTCCCTTCAAAATAAGGTTACCGCATATATCGAGCTTAAGGTTACTCCTCAGCGGGGCGGCGGCTTTAACCGTATCGCAAGAGAGATTTATCAGTTTCCCGAGGTTAAAAGCCTTAACCTTATGAGTGGAAGCTATGATTTTGGTGTTACTGTGGTTGGGACCAGCATTCAGGAAATTGCGCTGTTTGTGTCAGAGCATCTGGCACCGATGGAATCTGTAATCAGCACCGCTACTCACTTTGTTCTTAAGCGGTTTAAGGACGACGGCATAGTTTTTGAAACTGCTAAAGAGGACGACCGGGAGGTTATTACGCTATGAGTTTTGAACCCGAAAACCTTTTAAACCAGGTTATCCAGGAGATACCGCCTTCCGGTATACGTAAATTTTTTGACATTGCTGCCGAAATGAAAGACGCAATTTCGCTTGGTGTTGGCGAGCCTGATTTTGTTACACCCTGGCATATCCGTGACGAGGGAATATATTCTTTGCAAAATGGCCACACCCATTACACCTCAAACAAGGGTCTTTTAGAGCTGCGCGCTGAAATTTCAAACTATCTTAAGCGTCGCTTTGACTTAAGCTATGACTCTTTGACGCAAACACTTGTAACTGTCGGCGGAAGCGAGGCAATTGACCTCTTGTTCCGCGCCTGCTTAAACCCCGGGGATGAGGTTTTGGTCCCCGAACCAAGCTTTGTGTGCTACAAGCCACTAGCACGTCTTGCAGGCGGTGTTCCCATTCCGATTACCACCAAGGCAGAGAACAACTTCAAACTCACTCCCAGCGAACTTAAGGCAGCAATCACTCCCAAGACAAGAGTTCTTGTTTTGCCTTATCCCAACAACCCTACCGGCGCAATCATGACAAAGGAAGAACTTGAGGAAATCGCCGAAGTTCTTAAAGATACAAACATCTTAGTCCTCAGCGACGAGATTTATGCCGAGCTTACCTATGGCAGACACCACTACTCTATTGCCCAGATTGACGGAATGTACGAACGCACCGTTTTGGTAAGCGGTTTCTCAAAAGCCTATGCCATGACCGGTTGGCGTCTTGGA
Organism: Clostridia bacterium; assembly: GCA_045591095.1. Classification (GTDB taxonomy): domain Bacteria; phylum Bacillota; class Clostridia; order Monoglobales; family Monoglobaceae; genus SIG440. The sequence goes on from JAZNSF010000013.1 coordinate 46,669, forward strand.
TATGCCTGCGGTCATCCTGCACTTATTTCGGCTATGACAAAGGTGCATCAGTACGGAATTATGTCAGCCCCGACCACCGCTCAGTATGCGGCAATCGAAGCACTTAAAAATGGCGACGAAGACATCGAAATGATGCGCGAAGAATATAACGACAGACGAAGGGCAATTGTAAGCGGATTTAACGCTATGGGTCTTGAATGTTTCGAGCCCGAGGGTGCATTTTATGCATTCCCGTCAATCAAGTCCACAGGGCTTTCTTCTCAGGACTTTTGCGAACAGCTTTTATACAGCCACAAGGTAGCTGTCGTACCCGGCACAGCCTTTGGTGATTCGGGCGAAGGCCACGTGCGTTGCTCTTATGCATACTCGCTTGACAGCATCAACGAGGCACTCAACCGCATAGAAGCATTTGTAAAAAAGCATAAATAAACTTTTAAATAAACTTTCCGGGCGGATTTTACATCCGCCTTGATTTATGAAAAACGAAAGGGAACAAATAATGCAATTTTTATACGATACTCACGCACATCTTGATGACGAAATGTTTGGCCCAGACCGTGCGGAGGTAATAGAAAAAATAAAGGCCTCGGGCGTTGGCCTCGTCAACAATATTGGCTCCAGCATGGAAACTTCCCGGGCTAGCGTGCTCCTTGCCGAAAAATATGACTTTATTCGTGCAACGGTTGGTGTTCATCCAAGCGAGACAGCTAATCTCACTATGGCAAAGATGGACGAGCTTCGCGAAATGGCAAAGAATAAAAATGTGGTTGCAATAGGCGAAATTGGCCTTGACTATCACTACAACGATACCGACCCTGAAACACAGAAAAAGTGGTTTAGGATTCAGCTTGATTTAGCAAAAGAGCTAAATATGCCCGTTGTAATCCACGACCGCGACTCAAAAGGCGAGTGCATAAAAATTTTAAAAGAAAAGGGTATTACAAACGGTGTAATTCACTGCTATTCCGGCAGCGCCGAAACCGCAAAGGAAATCCTTGATATGGGACTTCATATTTCTTTTACGGGCGTTGTAACATTTAAAAATGCAAAGCGTGCAATCGAGGCTTTAAAGATAATCCCCATGGACAGACTTTTCATCGAAACCGACTGCCCGTATATGGCACCCGAGCCACATCGCGGAAGTCGAAACGACAGCAGCCTTATCCGCCACATCGCCGAAAAAATCGCCGAGGTTAAAGGTATCCCCTATGACGAAGTGGTAAAAATCACCACCGAGAACGCAATCAATTTTTTCAAACCGTGATTCGATTAGTTAACGTTAACTCAAGCAGTTTATCCCTCCCCGGTCTGGGACTAGAAAGTTGGGAAAGATAATCTTTAGATTTTTTCAAAAAAATGCTTGACAAGCTACTCAGAATATGGTATTATAGATAAGCTATGGCGGTATAGCTCAGTTGGCTAGAGCATACGGTTCATACCCGTAGTGTCACTAGTTCGAATCTAGTTACCGCTACCAAAAACCCACGACGAAAGTCGTGGGTTTATATGGCTCCTTGGTCAAGTGGTTAAGACTCCGCCCTCTCACGGCGGCTACAGGGGTTCGAATCCCCTAGGAGTCACCAAACAAAAATGGCTTGAAATCGTTGGTTTCAAGCCATTTTTTCTTTTTGTCACAAGTTTCAAACAGTGTTTTGACTGATTTTTGACTGACTGAAAATATATTTTTCTAACTTATCTGCACTTAACTTTTTATTCTCTCTATCAAGATGAATGTATATATCCAATGTAACATTTACCGAATTATGTCCCAAAATATCTTGCTTCATCTTAACATCTATAAAGCAAAGTGCAAAACGTATTTCTAAACTGATGTATAGTGAAATGAACTGGGTTATCTCCACTCTTGATGTATTCATTGTATTTACGGATAACCAAGAATATAAATAAATATCCCCTGTATATGATATGCACCCCAATAGCATTCAACTTTTGGGGGTGCATATTAAAACTAGGGGTTCGGTTTTACGCTTACAAGTGTCAAAATTAATACGAGCCAAATCTAAGATTGACCGGTATTAAATTTTTTATTAAATTTATTGAAGTTTTGCGCTTACAGCCATAACACCATTTGCCGGATAGTCACCTGCAAGCACATTTATTGCCGACTCAACATTTTCATCAGCCAAGATACCTATCAGGACTCTCGGGACATGATTCAGTGGTTCTAAAACTGCTGGGTTGCCAAAGTGTACAACTGTTGTTAGTTTTCCACTTAAGATGAGTGCATCCATAACAGCCAGGATTCTTGATGTCAGGCAGTCGGGGCCAACATACGCCATTGTGTCAACAAATGTGATAAATATAACATCGTCATAATCGTTTGCCAGCTGGAGAACTCTGCAGTTTTGCGCAGCAGACGGAAACTGGTCGATAGCTGTAACATTTGAATTAGGAAAAGCCTTTTCCAGGCGCTCGGTAATTTTGTCAGGACGATACCAGCTTTCGTTAAATGTATCAACTACAACCTTACCCTGGTCGTTGATTTCAAGACCATTATGTACCTGCATAACAAAGAGGTGCTTTCCATCGCGTGAGATTGATGTAGATAATCCTTCGTCAACCTTAGCGCAGATTGCGTCTTTGTTTATCTTTCTGAATTTTACTGCATCATCCTCTGTAACATCATCCACTGAAGGTAAAAGTGTTGTCTTATGCTGAGCTTCAAGAACACGGCGAACAGCTTCGTCAAGGCGTTCGTCGGTAATCATACCCTCATCGTAACATTCGCACATTGCTTCAAATGAAGGCTTATTCTTGCCGTAAACCAAAGCCAAGTCATTTCCTGCAGCAATTGCCATTCCCTTTGGCTTATGTAATCCGAAACGAGCAGTAATAGCCTGCATACCTTCTAAAGCATCTGTAAGGGAAACACCATCAAACCCCTGCTCGCGGATAATACCGATTACTTTCTCAGAAAGACTTGAGGGACGATCGGGGTCGATATTGACCAATGTTTCATGACCAACCATTATTCCATCAAGCAGATTATTTTTCATTAATTGTAAATAGGGATATAAAGAATTATCAAGAAGTTCTTCCTTGGTATTTGTTGAGCGGGTAGCTACCATATGGGGATCAATAAATTTAGGGAATGTTGCCCCCGGATAATGCTTTGCAACAGACAAAACACCGCCATCGTGCATACCTTTTGCAATTTCAACAGCGAGTTCAGCTACTTTTACTTTGTCTGTACCAAGTGAACGCGATACGAAAGTTCCTAAATCTACTACAGGATCGCACACGACATTGTATCCGATTTTACGAGCCTGAATGGCAGTAACTTTGCCGAAAGTATACGCAAGTTCCTTACTTCCTGCTGTCCCTATAGCACTGTGCCGTCCGGTTTTAAACTCACCAAGGCCGCTCTCGGCATCTGTCATAATCAAAATAGGATAATCCGCCGCTTCCTTGATTTGAGCCATAATTTCTTCTCTTCTGTCAAGGATAGGACTTACCCATACAGCGCCAAGCGAGTGATCGCGAATCATTCCGAGTAAATACTCAAAATCTTCGTCAAAGTTGTAGCCATCAATACTTTTGCCCCACATAACCCAACCAATCATGGTCATACCAATCTTTTGTTTAGTGGAAAGTTCTTCAAATTTAAGTTCTTTCATTTTTTAGTCAACTCCTTTGTTTTTTTGCAGTGGCAAAACATACCATCACACTTTAAGAACTAATTTTGTTCGATGTTAGATTTTTTTGCAAACAAATTTTTAATGCATCCTCAAAGCTGGACAAGAAAATGAATAATAGGCCCAGCAAGCTACCCAGAATCAAATTTAAATCAAGCTGGTCTTTCCCGACCATTACCGAAATGATACTTGTAATCACCGCAGGAAATGGTATTAACACAACTACAACACATGCACCTATATGTTTATCTGTATATGATTAGTTCACTTGCATTCTGATAGCTACCTTTTACAAAAAAGACGGTTCCATTTTCCAGGTCCGCAAACGTCCCTTCTGTTAAAGTCCCCTTAGCTTTATCAAATACATAAATTTTAGCACTGGTAGGAACTCCAAGAAGTACCTTTTGATTATCCTTGCCGGTTGCAACAACTCGTTTTTTAGCAGTATCTATATAGTGAACTTTTCCTAATCCGGTAAAGCTAATCTCAGTAACGCAAGCTCCTTTATTTGTAGAATCATATGTTCTCAACAAAGATAGTGTCAAGCTATTCGCATCGCATCTTGATTTAACTTCACAGATTTCACCATTTACATCTGTAATAAATTGAATTATATCACCTTTAGAATACTGCTTTGTGAAAACAGAGTCATTAGCTGCTACCAAAGTTATGGGCTCACCGGAATAGATTCCGGTAACACCTGTTACAAGATCGCCCTTACTATTCATGGTTGTTATTAGTTCTTCAACAAGCATTATTGGCGAACCTCCAGAAACTTCGTGCGTTCTGCCAAACATTACAATTGCTCCGGCTATTCTTCCCTCACTCAAATCATAAGGAATACAGTTTTCTATATTATTGTTAATCTGAACAATTGATTCCATATAAAAATCATCTTGATTGCCACCATTTTCGCTGGGGATTACAAACAATCTGGTTGAATCATCAATCAATATATCATGTGAAAAGCTCTTAAAGGTAGAAGCATATGTCGCACTACTTATTTTATCGCTAGTACTACTGTTTCCCCATGAACTTTGATATATCTTTCTGAAAACATCTTGTCCAATAGCAGCCTTCTCGCCATCAGAATAAGCTTCAAAGCTCTGTGCAATTGTAATATTATTAATTTTACCTTCCTTATTTACTGTATAGGTAACAAGCTGACGGAAATTTGGCATAGCATTAAGTGCATCAAATACCGCTGTCGGCTTTAACGTTTTAAATACCGCCGGACCTTCACTTGTGATATTGGTCTTTACATTATTAGCAAGTTCCAGAATTACCCAGTTGCCATTTTCCGTAAAAATTTGTACTCGAACGAAGGAATCAAAACCACTGCTGTCCTTATTAATACCGTTTAAAAATCCGTAAGTTGTGTCATTTTCCAGACTTTTTGCAACAATTTTACCAAATATATCAAGATAGAATAAGCCATATTCGCCTAGCGAAACAGTATGCTTTGCACTGGGACTGAGTTCATATTCCTCATCATTTATTACCACGCGGTCCTTATAAATAGACTTAACCGTCCCTTTAACCGTTGCATTTGCAACCTTAACATATTTTATATTTCTGTCATTTTTCTTAGACTCCGCATACAAAATTATATTTCCGGTTTTTATTTCGGCAAACTCATGCTTTACCGGCGCTACATATGGGCCATACACACCCAAATCAGTTCTGTATACTCTATTATCACTGACAGGCTGTTCAACTTCCAACAACACGCCATATTCTTCCGCTTCAGGGTCTAGTTTGATCGTCACTCCGCCAAACGCATCCGTTATTTGGTAGGTGCTGGTCGACACGGTTGACGCCATAATAGTGAGATAGTCCATAACAAAAATAACATCATAAACCTTATCATCGTTATTGTCAATGAGGGTTACTGTTCCGTTAACAGGGCAAAGTTTTTCTTTTGCCAAAACTTCTAAATCGCCATTATGTATCAGTGTAGCAGATTTGGAAAGTTTCAGATCGTAGTACTTGTTATCCTTAGCATTTTTATAATACCTGAAATTCGCTTTGCTTACACCACTTTTTTCTATCTGGTTGCTGTGTGTGTTAATCACATTGTTGTTGTAAGGCTCTACATAAACAAGTTCGCCAAAAGGCGCACCCTTCTGCTGTCTGTAATAGTAATACGCACTGTAGCCAAGCAGATTGCGAGCATTTGTTGTTCCTTCTTTGTATACTCTTCCACTGATTTCAACCTGACCGGGCACAAGGTTTGATGTGCCTTTTATAGAGTTAAATTCATTCGTCTGAATGATTCCCCTATCTTTATGAATTCCAAATACATAATAAAGTAGGCTTTTCCCTTCCAGCCTTTCGTATGTTTGTAATATTGCCTCACCTGATGAGTTTACAGTAACAGAACGCACCTGCAAAACATCTGTATCAAGGACATTCCCGAATGCCTTCAAAAAATCTAGAATCGTAAAATATCCTTCCTCAGTGAATTCACATCCATTGAATATTCCAAGCTTATCTGCAACAGTGAGGTATCCAACAGGGTATCCCCCTTTTTGTTTAGCAAGTTCAGTGTATCCAAGCATAGACACAAACACTTTAGCTGCTTCACTCTTTGTAATGTTATCATAGGGTCTGAACTCAGAACCTTTTTCACCACTTATAAGTCCAGCGTAAGCTGCTGCAGAAATTGCATTAATTTCCTCTATTTCTGAATCAACATCTGAAAATGGATTTTCTATACCGGGTATAGGGGCTATTTCGCTATACCCGGGGTAAACCTTCATTATGTATGACATAAAGGTGCTTCGCATCACTGTGTCATAATAAAAGATTGAATCACTTTCATTGATAAGCCCAAACGCTTCCAGCTTGTTAAACTCATAAGTCTCAATTACTTTTACCTCATCTGTCTCTTCAGTTGCAGACACGCCAAAGATAGGAAGAAGGCTAAAAATAAGTATTATTGCTATTAAAAATCTTAGTTTTTTCATTGTTATCCTCCTATATTAGTGCATCTATCAGATTGGAAACCACAACAGCTGACTGTGCACGATTTGCAGTTTCCAAAGGCGAAAAGTTTCCGTCACCCATGCCCGAGATTACGCCAGCTCTCTGCATTTCAGCTACCGCTTCCTGAGCATAATCGCTTATACTATTCCCATCCGAAAATTCTTGTGTCAGTTTCACAGCTTTAACCGTTTTGTTCATAGCCTTTATTGCTCGCTGTGCCATAACAACCATATCCTGTCGGCTTATATTCTTGCCAACTCCAAATGTTCCATCATCATTGCCCTTGATAATTCCTGTTTCCTGAGCGGCACCAAGGTATGGTGCATACCACGCATTTGCATCAGCATCAGTAAATGTTGACTTTTTGCCATCTACCTTTATACCCACAAGCTGGACAAGCATTTTCACAAATTCCTCACGGGTTACATTGTCAAGCGGACGGAACTCCTTGTCAACCGAAATTATACCTCTTTGTAAGAGTTTGTTTACACTTTCGGTTGCCCACGAAGCCTTGTAGAGATCAGTGAACACAGATGTTGCTGCTCCGTTTTGCGATGGGCTTACGATACCGGGGGTTGTCCCAACCTGGTAAGACTCTACTACCGGATTAGATGTGGCGCCGCCACCACCGCCACCACCGCCGCCTCCGCCAGGGGGTTTATATCCACCTACTGCAATGTCAAAAGCTGTACGAAGGTCTGTAAAGCTTCCAAAAGGAGTGCTTTGAATGATAGTCATATTGATTTCATTTTTCTGATTTGGTTCATAAGCTTGATAAGTCGCAAGTTTAGTTACGCCTTTTAAAAGAACGTTCGAATCACCTAACAGCAGTGTCGTATAATTCGTCCAATCAGTATTGTTTATCGCTGTCATCAATGTTTCAGCCTTGTACATCATTGCTACTGCATCGTCATAGGTATTAAAAGTCTTTTGTTCAAAAAGTGTCTGGTAAATATAATCAGCATAATACTTATCTTCAAGAAGCATCATGTTTTTATTTGCAGGCAGATTTAACGCATCTTCAATCTCATCTGCGGTTGTCGCCCCATTAATCGAAGTAAGTATTCCGCTCTTTTCACTGTCATTGAGGTAGTAAATCTTCTTCCTCTCGCACTCAGTCACGTTGTAACCAATCACCGATACATAATATTCTCCACAACTTGCAAGCTGTATATCCTGCTTAAACTTACCTTCGTCGTTTGTCTGAAGAGGAATAGCTGTTATAAGGCTACCATCCAATGCCATCAGCTTAACAACTATATTTCGCTTACCCGAAACGCTTAATTTTCCATTTACGGTAGCAACATCAACATTGAGTATAGGCTTTTCCAAAACTACTGTCGCACTTGCTGTAGAAGTACTACACATTAAACTATTATCAGACTTAACCATAGTGTCAGTAATCAGTTTGGATATACTGCTGTCAGCAACAAAAGCAATCGCCGTTTGTCCCTCGGTCAGGGCAGTGAAGTTAACTTCTAAATTCTTCTGTCCACCGTTTGCCGAAATAGTAGCTGAGCTACCAGGGTCATTGGGAAGTGTTGTCGAATTTTCATCAGCAAATACCGCAAGTTTTAACGTTAGCAAAGCTTGATCGTCGCTATAATTAACAACATTGGTCTTTACCTTATTAGTTGTAAATACAGGAGTTCCTATGTAAAGCTTGTTTTCATTAACTGTTTCAAAGGTTATGCTTTTGTCCTCCGGAACCAAAACAGGTCCATCCCATTTTTGTCCAACAAACTGCTGGCCAAAGGTATCAACAAGAGTCCTTTTTGCTGTTACTGTGTAGCTTGTACCAAGTTCGAGTTTGGTATTAAAATTCACACTGAGAATCTTGCCGTCTGCTATAACATCATAATCTGAAGAACTGATAACATCTTCGCCTTTCTTTACTTCTACCATACTGTTGTCAACCGGTCCAAGATTATTAGAAAATTCGAATCTCACACCTTCTGCAACGCTTACTCCGGTTTTCCCATCTAAAGGAGAACTTTTTATAAATGCAAAATCAGTCAACGTATCAACAGCTGTAACCTTTATATTATCAACCTGAACTTTATACTCTGTACCTGTACTTCCTCTTGATGTGAATAAATAAAAATCTGCATAATCACCTAAAGTCCAGCCCTTTGAAAGCTTGTTAGTAGAAATATGGTTTCCGTCTACGTAAATCGAATAAATTTTGTTTTTGGAATCTATAATGAAGGTTAGTTTGTGCCATGCACCATTTGATATAATTGAATTTTCGACTGTGTATTGTGTAGCCTTAGCTCCGTCAGCATCATCACTAGATTTAGTTACCTTGACACTACCATCGGCCGCTATATCAATCAAAGCACCTATTTGATAGGGGTTTCCGTTTCTGAAAAATACGTTCGCACCAGCTGTTTTAAACAAATCGATCTCAAACTTCAGCTTATTGGGAAATGCATTGCCATTGTTAATATATGCCTCCGATGTCCGCATCGCATGCTGATGTATACCGAACGCACCGTTTACCGGTACAGAAGCTACATTGCCATGTTCATTACCCTCAGCTTTTATTTCTACAGCTCCTGCGCCCTCCGGGGACTGATTTTTTACATAATATGTGCCTGTTTCATCAACATATTGGCTCTTTGCATATGTCTCTTTTAGGGGGCTATCGGTATCAGTCTCTATCTTTTGTCCTGCTGTAAAATTGTTAAAGTCACTTCCTGCAATGAATGCTGTTTCCCCTACCGCAGTATTCGGCATTATAAGCGGAAGCTTATATATTATTTTGACAATATCTTCATATGAAGCATATCCACCATCCGGGCGCTTTTCTAAAAGTCCGTTAAAGACAACTTCCGTGCAATATTCATCAGGCAGCTGCATCTTTGCCTTGTTATCTAAAATAACTTGTCTTATAGGATCAACAGATGTCGCTCCGTTAATTGTCGATTTTATAGTTTGTTTCTCATAGCTGAAAAGCAGAGATGTTTTAAAGGTTATCGTCTTGTCAGCGCCAAGTTTTAATCCGGTTGCATCAGCTATATTTTTGTTCAAGGTCACGGTGTACGTTTTATTACGTTCAAGGTCATTTGTAAATGATATCGTCATTACATTTCCGCTTACAGAAACTTCGTATATAGGGTCAGTAGTTTCTCCCGTCACAGTTACAAGAGCATTGTCTACTACATCGCCGAGATTTCGGTTGAATGTAGCTGTAACAGCATCTATATCTCCGTCTATTTCTGTCGCATTATTGTCAGGTGTTGTACTGACAAGTCTAAGCTCATCATAAGCATAAACCTTTATATTGTCAACCTTTGCTGTACCGTTAGTATCCAATATAACCTCATTAACATTGAGCATATCAGAAGGCATGGTAAGGGTCTTTTTGTATTCATCATTTATATATACATAATACTTTCTGACTGTAAAATCAAAATACAAAGTTATTTTAAACCACGTATCTTCAGAGTACTCGCTTGTACCTATCTGCACATTTCTGACAGCTGTACCATCACTGAACTTAAAATAGTCAGAACCATGCCATTGCATAAGCTCTCCCGGTTGGCTTGCAGTCGTTTGGCCATTTACAAAAATATAAGCTGCTCCGGACGACCTGTTCATTTCAAACTCAACTTTAACTTTTTCAGCATAAGCACCGGTTTCTTCATTATAGGACGGATGCTTTTTAATATGTTCGTTCGCAACACCTATTCTGTCAGATTCGGCTGTTGTAATTGTTGCTACCTTGCCATGTTCAGCATCATCACTGTCAACACTCACTGTCTGACCATTTGTCACATAATATGTATTTGTAGAGTCTTGATCTCCTTCTGTGCCGATTATTGAGTCAACAGCCTCAAAATCAAAATTTGCAATCTCATCATTGAATTTGCTTCTTAAAAAGCTTACAGTTGTAAACTCCACCGTGTTATCAGTACCAAGAGCTACTCCGTTTTCATCGACAATATTTGCTTTAAAGGTCACGTTATATGTTGTATTAAGTTCAAGGCCATTTGTAAATGATATCGTCATTACATTTCCGCTTGCAGAAACTTCGTATATAGGGTCAGTAGTTCCTCCCGTCACAGTTACAAGAGCATTGTCTACTACATCGCCGAGATTTCGGTTGAATGTAGCTGTAACAGCATTCGCCCCTGGATTATCAGCTAATGTTGTACTTTCTATTTTAAACTCCTCGTAAGCGGCAACCCTTATGTTGTCAATATAGTCCGCACTGTTATTGGTTTGGAATGTGAAATCGGGAATAGTTCCGGACCAGCCGGCCAATGTCCATCCATAAACAAACTCTCCATCCATATAAAGAGAACATTTCTTGGTCGAGGTCGAGGTATCGAGGTAAATTGCATACTTAACCCACGTTTGTGTCGTCATGGCATTTTCCAATACTGTTTCTGTCGAAGCACCAGAATTAGTAAATATGCCAATATTACCGGTACCATATATTTTTATCAACTGACCCTGTGCATATGGATTTCCGTATTTTACAAGTGTATAACCACTCGCACCTGTCGTTTTCCAGTAATCAAACTCAAATTTAATTTTTGTTGGAATATTACCGGTAGATGACTCCAGATTGTGCTCAGATATACCAAACGCGGAAAGC
>JAZNSF010000014.1:0-49126 GCA_045591095.1 Clostridia bacterium
GGTTTGTTCCTTCTAAAAGCATCTCAACACCCCATTAGTACGCCGTTTTCTATACTTTTATTATACCACATTTTACTTACTTTTTAAAGACTTTTTGCAAAAAAAATGACCACCGACATTTGACTTTGTCAGTGGTCTGACGGATGCAAAGTACTTTGCATCCGTTTTTTATTTTAATTCTTATCTATTTAAAATAAGCTTTGTAAGTTCAACAGGTTCAACAATCTTGTCGCCCTTATAAACACGCATATTGCCTGATGCAATCTCGTCAATAAGGATAACTTCGTCACCGTTATAACCAAACTCAAACTTGATATCCCAAAGGTCAAGACCAATTGTCTTAAGGTCATCAGCGATAATCTTTGTAATTTTTAAGGTCTGCTCTTTCATACTTTCAAACATAGCGGGTGTCATAACGCCAAGAGCTGCGAGGCCCTCGCCTGTAACAAGCGGATCGCCCTTCTCGTCGTTTTTGAATGTACATTCAACGTATCCACCCTCAAGCTTTGTTCCGTCAGCGATATATTCGCCGTATCTACGGATAAAGCTTCCGGTTGCAACAAGTCGGCAGATAACTTCAAGACCGTGACCAAACACCTTGCCGGGAAGAACTTCCATTGTCGCATTGTCAATATCTGCGCTTACAAAATGTGTTTTTATTCCTGCTTTTTTAAGAAGGTCAAAGTAATAAACCGAAGTTTCAAGGTTGGCCTTGCCAATACCCTCGATTGTAAGACCTACGCTGTTTTCGCCCGGGTCAAACACGCCGTCTTTGCCGGTACAATCGTCTTTGAATTTGAGCATTACATTGCCGTTTTCGAGACTAAATACATCCTTAGTTTTTCCTTGGTAAACCAATTTCATTTTTCATTTCCCCTAACTATATAATATGTTTTTATTATTTACACGAAGTTTATTTTTTAATTTCTATATACCCATCAAGCAAAGGATAATTCTTATCACTTATTCCATCACATTTTACCGCTCGACCGCCCACTATTTTGGTAAGAGCGTGGTCTTTACCCAAATAAATACATTCGTATCCATAAAAGGCGCGCAGGATAATGTCAGCATCTTTAAACGACATGTCCCACCTTACGGTGTAATCAGTTTCAGTAGGCGCTGGCCAATATTCACCCTCGACCTGAGGCTTGGCGTTTTGATACAAGCGGTCAAAATCGCTTACAAGCATTTTTAGCATATCGCACACGAGCAAATTTGCTTTTTCCATAAAAGTCCCGTGCGTTTCATCTTCAGTAATTTCAAATTCCTTTTGAAGAATTATATCGCCCGTATCAAACCCTTCTGCAATCTTGTGGATGGTCACACCGCTTTTTTTGTGCCCCCAAAGAATTGCCTGCGCCATAGGCCACGAGCCACGACCAACGGGAAGAAGTGACGGATGAATGTTTACGATTGGGAGGTTGGTATCTGCGGGGATTTTAAAATAATATCCACCACAAACCGCCATTTCGCAGCCTTTTTTTAAAAGTCTTTGGATATCCTGTTCTGTTATCCTTGCCATTTGGCACGGGATATTTTTTTCTTTGGCAAAGTTTTGTACCTTACAATTAAACTCGGTTTTGTTATCAACCTCGCAGGTAAAAACTTCCAAAATTTCGCACCCAAGAGCAAAAAGAGTTTCAAGTGCCGGATAAAAAAGGTCAATCCCTATATATGCCATCTTCACACAATCACCCCCAACAAAGCCTTACTCTCCCTCATATTAGAAAAGTCCCGAAATCACGCCGTTTTCATCAACGTCTATCTTTTCAGCAGCAGGAACTTTGGGAAGTCCCGGCATTGTCATTATATCACCGGTAAGTGCAACAATAAACCCGGCACCCGCCGAAACTTTTAGGTTGCGGACGGTAACAGTAAAGTCTTCAGGCGCACCAAGCTTTGTCATATCGTCCGAGAAACTGTACTGTGTTTTTGCCATACAAATCGGAAGTTTGTCAAAGCCAAGCTCATTAAGCTTTGCTATCTCCTTTTTTGCATTTGGAGTAAACGCAGCTCCCTTGCCTCGATAAATTCTTTTAACTATCGCATCTATCTTATTTTCGATTGTATCGTCTAAGTCATAGCTAAACTCAAAGTCGTTTTCTAGCTCACAAAGTCTTATTACTTCCTCTGCCATCTCGATTCCGCCTTTTCCGCCCTCTGCCCAAACATTCGAAAGTGTAACATTTACACCCAGTTCGCGGCACTTGTCAATCACAAGCTGAACTTCTTTGTCGGTGTCGGTCGGGAAGCGGTTTACAGCAACCACTGCGGGAAGCTTATAAACATCTTTTATGTTTGAAATGTGCCTTAAAAGATTGGGTATTCCGGCTGAAAGTGCTTCTAAGTTTTCGCTATTTAACTCGGTCTTTGGAACGCCGCCGTGCATCTTAAGGGCACGGATTGTTGCAACTATTACAACTGCCGACGGTTTGAGACCTGCGTAGCGACACTTTATGTCGAGGAACTTCTCTGCGCCCAAATCTGCACCAAAACCTGCCTCTGTAACAACATAATCACCCATACGCATTGCCATTTCGGTTGCGATAACGGAGTTACAGCCATGGGCAATATTTGCAAATGGTCCTCCATGAACAAACGCAGGTGTTCCCTCCAAGGTCTGCACCAGATTTGGCTTTAATGCATCCTTCAAAAGAGCGGTCATCGCGCCTGCAGCACCAATCTGGCCGGCAGTAATTGGTTGTTCGTCATAGGTATAGCCAACTACAATCTTTGAAAGTCTTTCTTTTAAATCGGTAATGGAAGACGCAAGACAAAGTACTGCCATAACTTCGGATGCAACAGTAATATCGTATCCGTCTTCTCTTGGAACACCGTTTACTCTGCCACCAAGACCGTCTGTTACGAATCTCAGCTGACGGTCGTTCATGTCAACGCAGCGCTTCCAGGTAATTCGTCTTGGGTCAATGTTTAGCTTATTACCCTGATAAATGTGGTTGTCAATCATTGCAGCCAAAAGGTTATTTGCCGCACCAATCGCATGAAAGTCACCAGTAAAATGAAGGTTTATATCCTCCATCGGCACTACCTGAGCATAACCGCCGCCTGCAGCACCACCCTTAACGCCAAAAACAGGGCCTAAAGAAGGCTCGCGAAGTGCGATAGCTACGTTCTTACCCAATTGTTTCATCGCGTCCGCAAGGCCGATTGTAGTGGTTGTTTTGCCCTCGCCTGCAGGGGTTGGGGTAATTGCTGTAACAAGCACCAGTTTTGCCTCGCGCTCTTTATCCTTTAAAAGCGACAAATCAATTTTTGCCTTGTGTTTTCCATAGTATTCTACATACTTTTCGTCAATTCCGGCATTTTTTGCAACATCCGAAATATGCTGCATCTTTACACTTTGAGCAATTTCTATATCTGTTTTCATAAAACTTGCCTCCAATGAATAGGTTTTCGGGCGGAAGAAAGTCCGCCCCTAAGATTTATAACTTGTAGTACTCAACAGCTGATTTAAAGAGTCCCATATCAAATTCGCCCTCAACGTTTTTGTAAAGGCCTTTTGCCCATCTTTCGCTGTGGCCCATCTTACCCAGCACTCTTCCGTCAGGAGATGTGATACCCTCTATCGCAAAAGTCGAGCCATTGGGGTTAAACTGAATGTCATTGGTAGGAACACCCTCCAAATCAACATACTGCGAGAGAATCTGTCCGTTTTCGGCCAAAGTTTTTACAAGCTCGTCACTTGCCATAAACCTGCCCTCACCATGAGAAATCGGAACAGTGTAAATGTCGCCGACATTTGTATTTACCATCCACGGAGATTTTACTGACGCAACTCTTGTTCTTACCAGTTTTGACTGGTGACGCGAAATTGTGTTGTAGGTAAGGGTTGGCGAATTTTCGTCGGTGTCAATGATTTTGCCGTAAGGCACAAGGCCAAGCTTTATAAGTGCCTGGAAACCATTACAGATACCGCACATAAGTCCATCACGCATCTCGAGTAGTTCTGTTGTAGCCTCTTTTATTTCGGGGTTACGGAAGAATGCTGTAATAAATTTTGCCGAGCCGTCAGGTTCGTCACCGCCCGAGAATCCACCCGGGATAAATACCATCTGTGATTCCTTAAGTGATTTTGCAAAAGCTTCAACCGAATCGGAAATATCCTTTGGCGAAAGATTCTTGATTACAAAAATCTCAGGTTCTGCCCCTGCATCTCGCATAGCCTTTGCCGAGTCAAACTCGCAGTTTGTACCGGGGAATACCGGGATAAGTACTTTTGGCTTTGCTACGCTGATTTTGGGCGAAACTACCGCTCTTTCGGTGTAATTAAACACTGGGATGTCCTTTTTCTCAAATTCTATATTGCAAGAATAAATTTCTTCAAGCTTTTCTTCATAGACTTTGCTTATTTCAGCAAGTTTGAGGCTTTCTGAAATATAACTGATAACCGCGTCTTCCTTAGTATAGCCTAAAAGCTCTCCTACATTCTCATCGCAGTTAAGTTCAACGATAAATGAACCATAGCTGTAACCGAACATATCTTTTAAAGTAATTTTTGAATCAAACTCAAAGCCGATTCCGTTACCCATAGCCATCTTCATTACGCCCTCGGAAACGCCACCGTAAACAGGAGTATAAGCAGCAATAGCCTTGCCCTCACGTACGAGAGTTGAAACCGTCTTAAAGCATTCTAAAAGGCTCTTTGTAACAGGAAGTCCATTTTCATCATATTCGGGTTTTATCCAAACAACTTTATTACCCGCCTTTTTAAATTCGGGTGATATAA
The DNA here is from genome assembly GCA_045591095.1 of Clostridia bacterium. Classification (GTDB taxonomy): domain Bacteria; phylum Bacillota; class Clostridia; order Monoglobales; family Monoglobaceae; genus SIG440. The sequence continues at coordinate 4,751 of JAZNSF010000014.1, forward strand.
TGTTCTTAACATTGTCTGTGGTAACTGCAAACGAAACAAGTGTCGGCGGAACATCGATATTTTCAAAAGTACCGCTCATCGAGTCCTTGCCGCCGATTGCAGCAATCTCTAAGTTTCTCTGTGCATCAAGTGCGCCAAGAAGTGCCGCCATGGGTTTGCCCCAACGTTTTGGGTCTTTCTTGGGTTTTTCAAAATATTCCTGGAATGTAAGATAAACATCCTTAAACTCTGCACCCGTTGCAACAAGCTTTGCCGCAGATTCTACTACTGCAAGGTAAGCACTGTGATAAGGACTCTTTTCAGCTATGAATGGGTTATACCCCCAAGACATAACCGAGCAGGTGTCGGTATGCTGTTTTTCGACCGATACCTTGTTTGCCATCGCCTGAATAGGAGTTAGTTGATACTTACCGCCAAACGGCATAAGAACTGTACCTGCGCCAATAGTAGAGTCAAAACGTTCTGAAAGGCCACGTTTTGAGCAAACGTTAAGGTCATCAGCAAGCGCCATAAAGCCTTTCTTAAAGCTTTCGGGGATTTCCTTTTCAAAACTCTTAGGGCTTTCGGGGGCAATATCAATATGCTTTTCTGCACCGTTTGAATTTAAGAATTCGCGCGAGATATTAACGATTTCTTTTCCGTTCCAGTGCATCACAAGATACGGTTTTTCCTTGACAGTTGCAACAACTGTTGCTTCGAGGTTTTCTTGTTTTGCTAATGCCGAGAATTTTTCTACGTCCTTTGCCTCAACTACAACCGCCATTCTCTCCTGAGATTCGCTGATTGCAAGTTCTGTCCCGTCAAGGCCTTCGTACTTTTTAGGAACTTTGTTAAGGTCAATTTCAAGACCGTCAGCAAGCTCTCCAATTGCAACCGAAACACCGCCTGCACCAAAGTCGTTGCAGCGCTTGATAAGCTTTGACGCCTCCGGATTGCGGAAAAGTCTTTGGAGCTTTCTTTCCTCGGGGGCATTACCCTTTTGAACTTCTGCTCCGCAAGATTCAAGCGACTCAACTGTGTGTGATTTAGACGAGCCTGTCGCGCCGCCACAGCCGTCACGACCGGTTTTGCCGCCCAAAAGGATAACCTTGTCGCCGTCTTCGGGACGTTCACGTCTTACGTTCTCCTGTGGGGCTGCTGCTATAACCGCACCGATTTCCATACGTTTTGCAGCATAACCATCGTGGTAAAGTTCGTCAACCTGCCCTGTTGCAAGACCAATCTGGTTACCGTACGAGCTATATCCGCTTGCAGCACCTGTAACGATTTTACGCTGTGGGAGCTTGCCTTCGATTGTCTCGGAAACCGGCTTTAATGGGTCAGCCGCACCGGTAACACGCATCGCCGCATAGACATAGGATCTTCCTGACAGCGGGTCACGGATTGCACCACCAATACAGGTTGCCGCGCCACCAAACGGCTCGATTTCGGTCGGGTGGTTGTGTGTCTCGTTTTTAAAGAGGAGTAGCCATTTTTCTATTTTCCCCTCTATCTCAACATCAATTTTAACTGTGCAGGCATTGATTTCTTCACTTTCATCTAATTTTTCAAGCTTACCATTTTTCTTAAGGCATTTTGCAGCTATTGTGCCAATATCCATTAAGTTTATCGGCTTTGTTCTGCCAAGGGCTTTTCTGTCCTCAAGGTATCTGTCATAAGCTGCCTGTAAAAGCTCGTCCTCAAACTTCACGCTGTCGATAGTTGTAAGGAAAGTGGTGTGACGGCAGTGGTCAGACCAATAAGTATCAATCATACGGATTTCGGTGATTGTTGGGTTTCTTTTTTCGCTTTTAAAATACTCCTGACAAAACTTTATGTCATCAATATCCATCGCAAGGCCAAGGCCCTCTATCATAGCATTAAGCCCTGCCTCGTCAAGGTCGCAAAAGCCGTCAACCGTCTTAACTTCTGTCGGGATTTCGTACTCTACTTTAAGTGTTTCAAAGGTATCAAGTGTTGCTTCTCTTGATTCAACGGGGTTAATTACATACTTCTTGATATCGTCGATATCTTTTTCGGAAAGGTCGCCGCTCAAAAGATAAACCTTTGCAGCTTTTACTGTCGGGCGCTCGCCTTTTGAAATAAGCTGGATACATTCTTCTGCCGAATTTGCTCTTAAGTCAAACTGACCGGGCAAAAATTCAACAGCAAAAACACAGTCAGCGTCCATTTTAAGTTCTTCCGAAACAATATCCAGCTGCGGCTCTGAAAATACTGTGCCCTTGCAGTAGTCAAACAGCTCCTTGTCGATATTTTCAACGTCGTAGCGGTTGATTATTCTGAGGTCTTTAAGGCCCTTTATCTGCAGCAGATTTACCAAATCATTTTTAAGTGATTTTGCCTCTGCCGCAAGTTCACTCTTTTTCTCTACATAAACTCTGTAAACCATACGTTTTGATTTCCTTTCTTATGCTTTCTTTGCAAGAAGTGCTTTTTGTCCTATGTCATGTCTATAATATGCATTGTCAAATTTTACAGCCTTTACTGTTTCGTAAGCCGCTTTAATTGCTTCTTCCAGTGTTTCGCCAGTCTCGGTAACGCCCAAAACTCTGCCGCCAGCTGTAAGGAGTTTTCCGTCAACTAGCTTCGCACCGGCAACATATATGTTCTTATCTTTTGGCATATCGATGCTGAAGCCTGACTCGTATTTTTGGGGATAGCCCTCGGATGCCATAACAACACAGCAAGCAGCGCCATTTGAAAACTTAACTTCGGCATCCTTTAAAGTACCCTTTTGAGTATGCTGCATAATTTCAAAAAGGTCAGATTCCAAAAGGGGAAGTACAACTTGAGTTTCGGGGTCGCCAAAACGGCAGTTATATTCAATCACTTTGGGGCCCTTTTCAGTCAGCATAAGTCCAAAGTAAAGGCAGCCCTTAAAGCATCTACCCTCTTTGTTCATTGCTTCAATTGTCGGGATAAAGATTTTTTCCATACATTCCCTGGCGATTTGTTCTGTGTAATAAGGATTTGGTGCGATAGTACCCATTCCGCCGGTGTTTAGACCCTCGTCGTTATCTTTTGCGCGCTTGTGGTCCATTGACGAAATCATCGGGATAACCACGTTTCCGTCGGTAAACGAAAGCACCGAAACCTCAGGTCCTGTCAAAAATTCTTCAACTACCACGCGGCTTCCACTCTCGCCAAAGACCCTATCTTCCATCATAGAGCGTACTGCGTCTTTTGCCTCGTCGCGAGTAGTCGCAATAATTACACCCTTACCGAGTGCAAGGCCGTCTGCCTTGATAACAGTTGGAATTGGCGCAGTTTCAAGGTAATCAAGTGCTTTTTCCATATCCTCAAAAACTTCGTACTCTGCTGTCGGGATACTATATTTCTTCATAAGGTTTTTCGAAAAAACCTTGCTTCCCTCGATGATTGCCGCATTTGCCTTTGGACCAAAGCAGGGGATTCCTGCGTCTTCAAGCAGGTCAACCGCGCCCAAAACAAGCGGGTCATCCGGTGCAACAACAGCAAAATCTATTTTTTCGTTTGCTGCAAAATCACGGATTTTTTCGATTTCTTTAGCACCGATATCAACGCATTTTGCGTCATTTGCTATGCCACCGTTTCCCGGAACTGCAAAAATCTCGGTTACTTTAGGGCTTTCATTCAGCTTTTTTATGATGGCGTGCTCTCTTCCGCCACCGCCAACTACCATAATTTTCATAAACAAGAAATCCTTTCCTTGGTATTTATTAAGTTCTTAAAAGCTGCAAAAAGTGGTGCAGAACGGATAAATTACATCCGCCGCTGTACTCTTTGTACCGCAAGGGTGAAATTTGTCCGCAACATAAAGCATAGCTTTTGTGGTCTGTGCTGCTTTTTGCAGTCTTTTAATTAGTGGTGGAATAGGCGCATCTTGGTAAACGCAATCGCCATACCATACTTATCTGCAGCTTCGATTACATTATCGTCACGGATCGAGCCGCCCGGCTCTGCGATGTAGGTAACACCGCTTTTTGCCGCTCTTTCGATGTTGTCACCAAACGGGAAGAACGCATCGCTTCCGAGGCAAACTCCCTTGATGCTTGCAAGGTATGCCTTTTTCTCATCCTTAGTAAGCTCCTCGGGTCTTTGGCTAAACCACTTTTGCCATACGCCGTCAGCCAAAACATCTTCGCTGTCGTCCGAGATATAAACATCAATCGCATTGTCACGGTCGGGTCTTCCTACAGTATCTAAGAATGGTAGGTTAAGCACCTTTGCGTGCTGACGAAGATGCCAGATGTCCGCTTTGTTGCCTGCAAGTCTTGTACAGTGAATTCTTGACTGTTGTCCTGCCCCTACACCGATTGCCTGACCGTCTTTTGCAAAGCAAACCGAGTTACTTTGTGTGTATTTTAGGGTAATAAGCGAGATTATAAGGTCACGCTTTGCGCTCTCTGGGATATCCTTGTTTTTTGTAACAATGTTTGTAAGAAGTTCATCGTCAATTTTGAAGTTGTTTCTTCCCTGCTCGAATGTAATGCCAAAAACTGTCTTTTTCTCCTCGGGATTTGGCACAAAATCAGGGTCAATTTTTACGATATTATAATTTCCGTTTCTTTTTGATTTAAGAATTTCAAGCGCCTCGTCGGTATATCCGGGTGCGATAACGCCGTCTGACACCTCGCGCTTTATAAGCTTTGCAGTTGTTACGTCGCAGATATCACTAAGCGCAATCCAGTCACCAAATGATGACATACGGTCAGTTCCTCTTGCGCGTGCATATGCGGTTGCAAGGGGTGATTCGTCAAGGCCCTCGATGTCATCCACAAAGCAAGCCTTTTTAAGCTGGGCGCTCATTGGAATTCCAACCGCCGCAGATGTCGGGCTTACATGCTTAAAGGATGTCGCAGCAGGCATACCCAGTGCAACTTTCAGTTCCTTTACCAATTGCCAGCTGTTAAAAGCGTCCAAAAAGTTTATGTATCCCGGTCTTCCCGAAAGTATTTCAAAAGGAAGGTCGCTGCCATCTTCCATAAATACCTTTGCCGGCTTTTGATTGGGGTTACAGCCGTATTTAAGTTCAAATTCTTTCATTTGTAATCATTCCTCCGTAAGTTTTAGGCATTCTTGTTTATCATTCGGTTTGTTTCTTTGCCGGTTTCTAGGTCAATATATCTTACATAGATAGAAATCTTGTTTGCGTCATTTAGGTTTGTCCAGATGTTTTGGGTAAACTCATCGATATCATTTGGGATTTCCACTCTTTCAGGCTCACCACAGAATGTGGGGATTGGATTTCCGTCGCACATATATGTGTGGATGAAGTGTCCAAGACCCGCTAAAGACTTATACGAATAGGTAAACCTGTTGCAAGCTGTGCCCTCTTTGTCTGCACTCTTTAAAATGCTCATTTTGTAACTGAAGTCACCATCTTCAAATGTAAGCATACCGCTGATCCGGGGTGTCCAGTTGGGGCCGTCAGGCTCGAACTCACGTGTTTCAAGAGCCTCTTCAAAGGTTTTGCCCTTTTCTAAAAATTCAATTACAGTATCAGTCTGGTCGCCGTTTGTTACGACGAGCTTATTTTCAAACTTTCTTACCGGCGAGTAAATTATGAGCGATGGGTCCTCAACCTTTGATGCATCAAACGGATGAATAACCACCTCGCTGCCATTTTCGATAAACACACGGTTGCGGCTGTTTTCGCTTCTGCCCATGATGAAGTATGCAAATACCGCAGATTTTTGGTCCTTACTCTTTCCGATAACGATTCCGCGTCCAACGTAAGAATTATCTTTTATACTTTCGCCAATATTATTTATTTCGTATATATTCATTAAACGTTTTCTCCCTTACTTTCTACTATTCTAGCCGAAACCATTTCAGCAGCCTTAGGAAGTATAATCCATTCAGCCTTTTCCATAACCCTTTTTTGCAAAATCTCGGGGGTATCATTTTCCAATATTTCAACCGCTTTTTGAAGTATTATCTCGCCACCGTCGGGGATTTCGTTTACAAAATGCACTGTCGCACCTGTAACCTTTACACCGTACTCAAGCGCAGTTTCGTGAACGTGAAGTCCATAAAACCCTTTTCCGCAAAACGACGGTATAAGCGACGGATGGACATTGATAATTCTTTTTGGGTATTTTTTTGTAAAGTTTTCGCTCAGAATGCACATAAACCCAGCTAAAATTATAAAATCAATCTCATTTTCGCTTAAAACCTTAACAAGCGCCTCTTCAAAACTATCCTGGCTTCCCAAAGCTTTTTTTGATACAACCGCAGTTTTTATCCCTGCATTTTTTGCACGGGTAAGTGCGTATGCATCTTCGTTGTTTGAAACAACAAGCGAAATCTCGCCATGTCTAATAATACCAGAATTTTGGGCGTCAATAAGCGCCTGGAGATTTGTGCCGCCACCCGAAACAAATACTGCAATTTTAGCCTTTTTTAGCATATAATCACGCTTTCGTTGCTCTTTATGATTTCGCCCATTATGTATGCGTCTTCGCCGTTTGCTTTGAGGATTTCTACTGCCTTTTCGGCGTCTTCTTTTGAAACAACAACGCTCATACCAACGCCCATATTAAAGGTGTTGAACATATCTCTTTCAGGGATATTGCCCGTCTTAGCAATAAGGTCAAAGATAGGAAGAACTTTAACCTTTTCTCTTTCAATCTTCGCGCCAAAACCTTTTGGGATACTACGCGGAATGTTCTCGTAAAATCCGCCGCCTGTAATATGCGAAACTGCTTTTACTGTAACCTTTTCAAAAAGTGCAAGCATTGGCTTTACATAAATCCTTGTAGGTGTAAGAAGTGTTTCACCCACTGATTTTCCGCCAAGCTCTGTTCTTGGAGCTTTGATATCTGCATTCTCAACATCAAAAACCTTGCGCACAAGCGAAAATCCGTTTGAATGAACGCCGCTAGACGGAAGTGCGATAATTACGTCGCCCTCGGTTATAGTTTTGTTGTCAAGAACCTTGTCCTTGTCAACCACGCCAACCGAAAATCCTGCCAGGTCATACTCATCCTCAGGGTAAAATCCCGGCATCTCGGCAGTTTCGCCGCCGATAAGCGCGCAACCCGACTGAACGCATCCCTCAGCAACGCCCGAAACGATTTGGGCAACCTTTTCAGGGTAGTTCTTGCCTACTGCAATATAGTCAAGGAAAAAGAGCGGCTTTGCGCCACAGCAGATAATGTCATTTACGCACATTGCAACGCAGTCAATACCAACAGTATCGTGCTTGTCCATCAAGAATGCCATTTTAAGCTTTGTACCAACGCCGTCAGTTCCGCTGACAAGCACCGGCTTATTTATACCCGTAAGGTCCATCTCGAAAAGACCGCCAAAACCGCCAATGTCTGATGCCGCACCCGCTGTTACAGTTCTTGCGATATGCTGCTTCATAAGTTCTACAGCCTTGTATCCGGCAGTAATATCAACACCTGCCGCCTTGTAACTTTCACTAAAACTTTTTTCCATTTTGTTTTATCCTTTCTGTATATCAAAACTATAATATTAACTTCTCTATCCTTTACCACTCCAGCAGTAAGTGCAAAGCTTGCAAGGCTCAAGTCCTATTGCCTCGATTACACCAGCAAGAGATTGAAAGTCCAAAGACTCAAACCCAAGCTTTTGGCTTATCGTCTCTCTTAGTTTTTTGCCTCTCTCGGTGCTGCCGTCGCTGTATTCTTCTAGGTGATTAAAACCTTCTTCGCCCTCAAGCTCCATCACAATTTGTCTTGCGATAAGGTCCATTTCGTTTTTGCTGCTTGTAAAATTCAGGTACTTACAGGCATGCATAATCGGTGGGCAAGCAGAGCGCATATGTACCGATTTTGCCCCGTGCTGATAAAGGAAGTCAACTGTTTCTTTAAGCTGTGTTCCTCTTACAATCGAGTCATCCACAAAAAGTAGGTTCTTCCCCTCGATAAGCTCATGTATCGGCACCTGCTTCATTCTTGCAATCTGGATGCGGTCACTTTGATGCTTTGAAGTAAAGCTTCTGGGCCAGGTGGGAGTATATTTGATAAACGGTCTTGCAAAAGGAATCCCGCTCTCGTTTGCGTATCCGATTGCATGGGGAGTACCTGAATCGGGAACACCGCTTACAAAATCAATCCCCTCGGTTTTGCCGTTTTCTTTGTCGGTCTTAGCCATAATAGCACCGTTTCGGTATCTCATGGTTTCGACATTTTTACCCTCATAAACCGAGTTTGGGTATCCGTAATAGCTCCAGAGGAATGCGCAGATTTTCATTTCCTTGCCGGGCTTTACAATCTGTTTTATTCCGTCGAGGGTGATTTCCACGGCTTCGCCGGGACCAAGCTCCATTTCGTCATCATAGCCGAGCTTTTTGTAAGCAAAGTCCTCAAATGATACGGCATATCCGTCTTCGTTCTTGCCAATAAGAATTGGGAGCCTACCCAGTTTATCTCTTGCTGCAATCAGCTTGCCGTCGTTTGTAAGAATCAAAATCGAAACTGTACCCTCGACCACATCGTGAACATACTGAATACCCTCGGCAAAGGTTTCTTTTTGGTTTATGAGTGCTGCGACAAGGTCAGTGGAATTTACCTTTCCACCTGTCATAACCCCAAAATGTCCGCCTTTTTGCAAATATTTTTCTATTAATGCATCGGCGTTATTTATTCTGCCGATTGTCGCGATTGCATAAGTGCCAACCTCGGACATTATAAGAAGCGGTTGTGGGTCAGAGTCACTTATAACCCCGATTGCCGCATTTCCCTTCATTTCGTCAAATACATTGTCAAACTTTGTCCTGAAGGGAGTATTTTCAATGTTGTGAATATCTCTTTGTAAACCTATCTCGCTGTCATAAGCTGCAATCCCGCCACGTCTTGTCCCAAGATGCGAGTGATAGTCCGCGCCAAAGAACACATCTGCTATAGCACCATGCCTGCTTATGCTACCAAAAAATCCGCCCATATGTTTCCTCCGTTCGATTTATATAAGTCAAATTTTATTTATTGTATTTTTCCTCAATAGCCTTGTTTCTCTCAAGAACTTTTTCCATTGCAGACTTTCTTTGTACATCCAGCTTTTCGGCCAAAGTTCCGTCCGATACTGAAAGAATCTGCGCTGCAAGCAGGGCTGCATTTTGAGCGCCATCAATTGCAACAGTTGCAACAGGGATACCACCCGGCATCTGCACGGTTGAAAGAAGTGCATCAAGCCCATCAAGAGTTGAGGACTTGACCGGGATACCAATAACAGGAAGAGTTGTGTTTGCCGCTATTGCACCTGCAAGATGGGCTGCCTTTCCGGCAGCTGCGATAATCGCACCAAAACCGTTCTTACGCGCATTTACCGAAAACTCTTTTGCTTCAAGCGGTGTGCGGTGTGCCGAGAAAACGTGCACTTCAAAGGGTACGCTAAGCTCACTAAGTGTATTAATCGCCTTCTCAACTACCGGCAAATCACTGTCACTGCCCATAATAATTCCTACTTTTTTCATTTTGTATTCCTCCTTGATAAAATCCTCATAAAAAACAAAAAGGGAAATCCTGTAGCTACAGGATTGCCCAGACGGTCGGCATTATACAAATTTTCTGCTCCCTTGTGGTACTCCACATTATCCGTCAGTCACAGAAAACCCAAAAACTTTTGCAAAACATCTTTTTTTGCATCTGTCATCTACTTATATATTCTATCATAGACACAGTGTTTTGTCAACAAAATTTAACTTCTTATTGCTCTTATTTGACAATATTTTTAAAAAACTTTTCGGATGACAATTTCTTCTATTTCTTTTGCAATTTCGTCGATAGTTCTGTTTCCGTCAACAACAAAAATCTGTTCCTCATTCTGCATAAGCTGAAAGGCCGAAAAATACCCATTTCTCACGCTTCCTAATCTTTCTTTTGTTTCGTAAATCTCGGTGGTTTCGCGATTTTTTGTGATTCTTTCCATTGCGGTGTCAGCCGATATATCAATAAAGATTGTAGCGTCAGGTTTTAAAACATCTTTTGCCATTTGATTTGCCGCCATGACCCAGTCGCGTGGCACATCAACACTCTGATATGCATAAGACGAAAAATAATATCTGTCGCATAGTACAGTTTCGCCTGACTCAACGCTTTTAAGGATACCATCTTCCTCGTTTAATATATGGTCAAGACGGTCCGCCACAAAAAGAGCTGCCGTAACCTTGGGGTCACGTTTTATTTTCCCCGAAAGTATGTCGTGAAGCACACTTCCAATCAAACCATAGGTCGGTTCAAGCGTCTCGTGGCAAGCAATTCCGCGTTCTTTAAGACTTTCTGCTAAAAGCTTTATCTGGGTGGACTTTCCGCTGCCGTCAATCCCCTCAAAAACTATAAATTTACCTTTTTCCATAATCGTTACCGCTCCAAAACTATTTTCTTAATTATACCAAAACTTTAAGTTTTCGTCAACGATTTTAAAAATTTCTTGTATGGACAAATCACACCTTTAAAATTTTTCCGTATAATACAATATACTTACAAATCAAAGAACTTAAAAAAACTTGCGAAAAAACTATTAAGATTTATCAATTTATCAGGAGGTGCTGAATAATATGGGATGCTTCGGTGGATGCGGAGGAAATAATTGCACTTGGATTATTATACTCCTCCTAATCGTTTGCTGCTGCGGCTGTGGCGGCGACCAGCGCTCGGGCGGTTGCGGCTGTGGCCAGATGGTTCGCGACAACAATTGCTGCTGCGACTAACCTTTAGCGGTTTGATTTTTTCCGAAAGGAGGTGCCCTGTATGTGTTTTGGTGACTTCGGTAACAACAGCTGTCTTTGGATTATCATCCTTATACTCTTAATCAGTTGTTGCTGCAACAATGGCTCATCTAACTGCGGCTGTGGCTGCTAATTTATAAAAAATTAACCGGTGGTCTCTTGGCCACCGGTTTTATTTATTGCATTTTTATTTGCGTTGTGATAAACTGTATAGTATATTAAATTTTAACGGAGATATAAAAATGTCAAATATAATTTCGCATTTTAAAACAATTACAAAGCACCGTCACATGGTTATCCGGCACTGCCTAAGTGCAGGCATTTTGTGGCGCGGACTTTTACATGACCTTTCCAAGTATACCCCTACAGAATTTTGTCAAGGGGCACGGTTTTATAAAGGCACCCGAAGCCCCAACGAAGCCGAGCGCGAAACTCTTGGATTTTCCAAGGCTTGGATGCACCACAAGGGGAGAAACCGCCATCATTTTGAGTACTGGACAGACTATAACCCCGAAACCAGAAAGGTCGGTCCTGTAAAAATGCCGCTTGTGTTTGTAAAAGAAATGTTTTGTGACCGAGTTGCCGCAAGCAAAATTTATCAAAAAGAGAACTACAACCAAAATCAGCCTCTTGAATATTTCCTTAAGGGCAAGTCAAACCGCTCTATACACCCCGAAACTTCGGACCTTATCGAAAGCTGGTTGAGGATGCTTTCGGAAGAAGGCGAAGAGAAAACTTTTGCACACATAAAGAAAGTAAAATAATCTTCGCTTTTATATTTGTCATTTAACAAAAGTAAAGACTTCCCAAAAGCATAGGGAAGTCCTTTTTTGTTTCTTAATACTCAACAGGTGTACTTGCAGGCTGCTCTAAAAGCTCGGGGTTTTCCAAAAGTGTCTTTAAAAGCCTTACAGTTTTTGAAAAATAATAGCCATCTGCAATACGTTCGTCAACAGTAAGACCAAGGTCAACTGTATCACGCATCTCGAATGTGCCGTCCTCATTAAATATAGGACGGATTTTCTTTTCGCCAACAATCACAAACGCCGAGTTTGTACCCCAGTTTGTCAGGTGATGATATCCGCACTTAAGCTTTATTGAGCCAAGATTTGAAAGTACTACAGAAGAATGATAGGGGTCAGTTGCAATAAGCGACTGAGGTGCTTTGCCGTAGCGAACCAATATACGGACAATCCTCGCAATTAAAGCACTTAGCCATCTTGGAAGCTTTGTAAGAATATCCATCACGTTTGATGACGTATCAACCTTGCCGTGCCTGCAGTCCATCACCTGGTGACGGATGCTTTCGTGAACACTTTCGAGATTGGTATTTTCGTCAGCACGGATAAAAGCAAGGCCCTCTCTTGCTTCGTCCTCGAACTGTTTTTTAATAACAAACGCCGCCGAAATCTCGTTTTTTTGGTAAAGACGGTCATTTGCGATAAATCTGTTCATTTTGGGCCTTAGCGTAAAGCAACGTATAATCGCCGTTACAATTATATGAAAAATTGTATACTTAAATTCGGGGTTGTCTTTGTTAAGTTCTTCTAAGTATTCGTTTATCCTTGTAAGGTCAATTCGTTCAGATACAAACGCCTCGTTGTCGCAGCGGTTTGGGTGGATAAGCGGAACAATAAGATGCATTCCGTCAATGTCCCTGACCAGTTTTGCGTCTTTTCTGTCGCCAAGTCGGCGCCTTGTTTTTTGACTCATAATAATCTCCATTCCATCAGGAATATGGGCAAAAAGCATTTTCCCCAAACCCCCGAATTTAGTAAATATTATGAATATATTCTATTATATTCGACAAAAAAAGTCAATATTACCCTTTAACAAAAAACACCGTTCTTTTTTGTAGAAACGGTGTTTTATATAGTCTAATTTTTACTTTCAATTCTAGCAATAAGAGCCTCGACTTCGGCTTTGTCCTTTACACTTAAAAAGCTGAAACGTTTTGAAAGCGACTTTTTCATAAGTTCCAAGCCCTCTTCCTTTTTGCCCTCTCCTGCAAGAATCATTCCATAAGAGTAATAAGGTTCGGGAAATCCGGGTTCTTTTTCCAAAAGCTTAAGATAAATTTCCTTTGCTTTTTCAATATCACCCGAGATAGCATAGCTTTCGGCAAGGTTATCCATTATGACTAAATCATCCGAGTTATATTCATGCGCCTTTAAATTAAATTCCAGTGCCTTTTTGCCATCACCCTTAAGCACATACATAAGTCCAAGGTTTTGGTAAGTATTGGTACTTTTGAAGTCCTCCATGACGTCCTCCATCATCTCAATAGCGGTGTCAAGGTCGCCTTCCTTCCAGATAACAAGGGCAAGGATTGATTTTATCCTTCTTTTCATCGGGGTTTTCGAAGCATTTAAAGATGCGCGGGTAAGAACTTCGTGCGAAAGCTCTAATTCCCCTGCCCTAAGCAATATATACCCATAAAACATCATATCGCCTGCGCTAAGCCTTCCGATTTTGCTGGCCACTTTAAAAAATTTAAATGCCTTTTCGGTTTGTCCTCTCTGATAGCTTACCTTAGCAACAAGCGCCAGAACCTGAGAACGTTTCCAGATAAAGAAAGCCAAAACAACAATCAGTATAATACCCAAAATCTTCATTTTAAATCTCCATTTATACTAGCCCAGATTATTTACTGTACGTGGATAGGGCAGTACGTCACGAATATTACCCATACCGGTAAGATACATAACCGCTCTTTCAAACCCAAGACCAAATCCGGCGTGCTTTGTACCGCCGTATCTTCTGAGGTCAAGATAATGTCCGTACTCTGCCTGGTCAAGACCAGACTCTTCCATCCTCTTAAGCAAAACATCCAGTCTTTCTTCTCTTTGGCTTCCGCCAATAATCTCGCCGATGCCTGGAACGAGACAGTCCATAGCAGCAACGGTCTTTCCATCATCGTTAAGTCTCATATAAAATGCCTTGATTTCCTTTGGATAATCGGTCACAAATACCGGCTTTTTGAACACCTCTTCGGTAAGATAACGTTCGTGCTCGGTCTGAAGGTCGATACCCCATTTTACCGGATATTCAAACTCCTTGCCGCTTTTTTCGAGGATTTCAACTGCCTCGGTGTAGGTCACATGACCAAACTCGTTTTCTAAAATATTATTTAATCTCTCAATAAGGCCCTTGTCAACAAAATTATTGAAAAATTCCATCTCCTCGGGAGCATTTTCAAGCACATACCTTATAACAAACTTAAGCATATCCTCAGCAAGGCGCATATCGTCCTTAAGGTCAGCAAAAGCAATCTCGGGCTCTATCATCCAAAACTCTGCCGCGTGTCTTGTTGTGTTTGAATTTTCGGCTCTGAATGTCGGACCAAAGGTATAAATATCGCCAAATGCCATAGAGAAAGTCTCGCCCTCAAGCTGACCACTTACAGTAAGCGAAGTTTCGCGGCTGAAAAAGTCCTTTGAATAATCAATGCTGCCGTTTTCATCTTTCGGAAGATTATTTAAGTCCAAAGTTGTAACTTTGAACATCTCACCTGCGCCCTCACAGTCACTTCCGGTGATGAGCGGAGTGTGAACATACACAAATCCACGTTCGTTAAAAAATTTGTGAATTGCATATGCAATAATCGAACGCACGCGAAATACCGCGGAGAATGTGTTTGTTCTTGCTCTTAAGTGAGGAATTGTACGTAAGTACTCAAATGTATGGCGCTTTTTCTGAAGCGGATAGTCGGGTGTGCTTTCGCCCTCTATCTCTACGTTGGTTGCCTTTATTTCAAAAGGCTGCTTAGCATCAGGTGTCAGTACCAAAATGCCATCCACCCTGAGAGACGCTCCTACGTTCAGCTTGCAAAGTTTTGCAAAGTTTTGAAGTTTTTCGTCTTCAATTACTATCTGGATATTTTTGAAAAACGAGCCGTCGTTAAGCTCGATAAATCCAAAAGCCTTTGATGCGCGAAGAGTCCGCACCCATCCGCATACAGAAACTGTTTTTCCGTCAAGGTCAGCGGATTTTAAGAATATTTCCTTAATCTTCATCTGTCAAACCGTCCTTATAAAAAATACTATTTGTATATTATACCGAATTTTTTCCATAAAATCAACTATTATATTCAAGTTGTCCAAAAAATTATCAATCTACTCCAAAACCGGCTGACCGTTTCGGGCGTCATAGTACAAAATTATTCCCGAGTCGGTTGCAATCTGCCATACAGGAATCGCTAAGATATTCCGGTAACTCTCTACTGTTTTTCCTATATAATATCCAGGGGATATGCTCACTATGGTATGTGCTATTCCTTTTTTAAGTTCGGGGTTTTGCGCTAAATCAGGCAAAATACTTGTAGCATTGAAAAACTGTTCTTCGCTGTGTGTTACCTCAAGGTCCGACACCATATTTTTGCCGGATACCAAAGATATCCCGCCGGCAGTCACGTCAAATGAAATATATGCATCAAAAAAAACCGCATCCTGATGCTTTGCCGTAAATATAGCCTTTACGCCATCATCAACAAAGTTTATTCCACTAAAAACATAAAGGTCCGAAAGTATCCCCAGTCTTTCCATTTCCTCGCGACAAAGCTTTTCTATACTTTCCTCTGAAAAATCTGTTATGTTGCTATTTTGACCAGCGTTAAAGAATTTAAATTCATTTCCTTCAATTCTCAGCCTGCCATTCTCACTTTCGTAAGTTCCCGGTTTGGATTGTTGCCATTCTTTTCCCAAAAATCGCTTTACCAAATCATCATTCTCTCCAAACATTTTCTCCATATAGAAGCTATATATATCGGGCGGTCTTGGTATTTCCAGCTTTTGGGGCAGATAAATCATATCCTTTGCCAAAAGCTGACTTAAGCTTTCGGTCATAATCTGCTGCTCTTCTTTTTCGTAGTTTTGGGCGTTGTTGAGTATCACAAAAAACATAATATTAAGAAAAACAAGAACAATTATAAATATAGTTTTTAATCTTCTTAAATCCATATTTTACCTCACACTCAAAATTTGCCATGTTGCTTTAATCTTTTCGCCGTTTTCAGTGCATCTGTATACGCTCTGCACGTCTATCCTTGAATGAATTTTAGGATTTTCCATATTGAAGTTGTCAATGGCCGTAAATATACTGTCAAGCTGCGACTTGTTTTCCAGGCCCTGTATATCCCTGACCTCTATCTTTAGTTCCACCAGAACGCCATTTTCCAAAGCCGCATAAATTGCCGGTATATCAGAAAAAATAAGCTTCTTTCCATCTACAAAATAATCAAAGCAAAGCTCAAACTTTGACGCGCCCTCGATATTTTTTGGCATCTTTGTAAACTTTATATCAAAGTTTCTACTCTCCTTATCAATACCGCTGACGTCAAAAATTCTTTCTATTATGCTCGATAGTCCTGAAAGAATTGTTGTCGGTCGCAATTGTCCGTCAGGTGCAAGCAAAACTCCCTCGTTTGCATCCAGCGCCTTATATTCAATTTTCCCTTCGGGATGGACGCTGAGGCTTCCGGTTTCGCCAACAAAAATCAACGAATCGTCATTGCTCACGTATTGCCTTACAGTGTTTGGGTTATATCCGAATATATTGATAAGTCCGCTAACAAATTCAGTGGATTTTGTAAAGTTTAAGCCCAGTTTATAAACCCGCGTAATATTGGTCACTATGTCTCTGGCCGTTGTCTCATTTTCAGGCAGCACCATCATTGATTCAAGCACAGCGTTGCCAGAATTATTCTCGTCAAGGTTAAGTTCCCACGCAAATTTGCAGTCTTTTTCCTGAGTGCTGTCGTACTTTTTCAAAACATCCATTATAGTATTTGTCTCGGTGCTATCAATTCTGGCCTTTATAATAATTTCTTCCTGCCTGTCTCTAAAGAAAACCGTAGTAAAATCGCCATATCCCGCCATAAGCAAAAGCTCGTCATAGCTTTTCAGCACATCACAAATTCCCCCGACAGACTGATAAATCTCGGCTTCAAACCAAACCGAACGACTCTCCGGGTATTTAACATATACCGAATCATTCTTCAGGGCATTTTCCCACTCGTCCGCCTCTGCAATTAAAAATTCATCAGCTGTCAGGACGAATCCCGCTCTTACCAATTTTGCGCTTGATGAGCTGAGTATATTAAATTCATCCGAACCATAAGGAATAATTGCGCGTCCATTTCCCCGGCTTACGATAATCTCTACAGGCTCTGACAGCTTCACAAAATCATTAAGTATTTCTTCCTTTGTCGTATTAGTTAGTGTCTGGCTTAGGTTGATGGTGTTTTTTTGTCCCCACAAACCATCCCCCATAGTTTGCTCGCGGTAGGTTTCGAAAATTTTACTGCAGAAAAATATGCAACTTAAAAAAAGCAAAACTATTATTAGTGTTTTTGCCCATTCAACTACTTTTGTTTTTTTTGCCTTTCCAAATTTTTTCATAAGAAACCTATCCTCGCTGGTTTTTTGGGGTCTTTTAATCTTACAAAAAAGACGACCCTTCGGTCGTCTTTTCAGCATGTTTTAGCTTTCTTTGCACAACCATCAATCACTGTTTAGTTCTTAACTTGTCAGAGATTTGATTATGTCAAACAAATTGTAGCTGTATTTTGTAACAAACAGTTTCATAAGTTGTACGCTTTCGTCCTTCTCAGCATAGAGAAGTATATCGTTTACTCCTTGACTGAGCAGGATAGTGTTGATAAACTGTCCCGATACTCCGACTTTAACCTCTGCCGGAACCTTTACAGTTTCAAGTGTGCCGTCCTCGGTTACTTGCTGTACATCATTAAAAATACGTGTATAAACACCATTTTCGGCATCGTACATATAGAAGCTAATAGCAGTACCCTCCTTGCCATAGCCCGAAACTGTATATGAAGAGTCAAAGGTCGAATCCTTTTGGTTTTTAGGTTTGACAACAGCAATCAAATCATTAGCATCACCTAAGGTATCAGCTGATATAGTATCAGGCGCCGCAAACACCGAAAGCTGTCCTACCATCAATACAGCCAAAATCAAAACAGCTATACAAACCTTTCTCATAATAATTTCTCCTTTATGTTTTTAAGTAAATAGGCATACAATTGCACCCTATGTTCTAACAGTATAACATATCAATGTTACAAAGCCATTACAGCGTTATTACATTTTTCTAAAACATTTTAACCTATATCTTCGCCGCAGCATAATTATATTAAAGGCAGTACTTTAAAATTTTATCAAAGAAGGTGAAAACTGTGATTAAAATATTTATTGACCCCGGTCATGGCGGCCCTGACCCCGGTGCCCAAGGGAACGGCGTCAGTGAAGAAGTTGTAAACTTAAACGTTTCTTTAGAGCTTGCAAGGCTTCTTAGAAATGCAGGTTTTGATGTAAGACTTTACCGGACCACCTCCGACGAAAACGTTTTGGCAAATAAAAATGCAGACCTCAGAAGTCGCGCTGAAACCGCAAACCGATGGGATGCAGACTACTTCATAAGCATCCACACCAACAGTTCAGAGCGTCCTCAGGCACAGGGTGTAGAAGCCTACGTCTATCGGCTGGGGACTACATCCGAGCGGCTTGCTCAGTCAATTGTCGATTCGGTTGCCGAAAATTTGGGGTCAGTAAACCGGGGCGTTATGCAAGCAAACTTTGCAGTCCTCAGGCGCACAAATATGCCTGCTGTTTTGGTGGAACTTGGCTATCTTACAAACGCTACCGAAGCGCTTAATCTTAACAGCCCTGCTTGGCAAAAAGCGGTAGCCGCCGCAATTTTTGAGGGCATTGTAAATTATACCGGCTATCCTGGGTAAGGAAAAACAGAACAAGCTTAAATGCTTGTTCTGTTTTTTAGTTTGTTCTTCTTAGTCAATATATTCGGGTAGGAACTCGGTAGCGCCGGTGTATTCTGCAATCATGCGCATTTCGTCGTAGGTCTTATCGTTAAGGTATACACCCTCTGCCAAGACTCTGTCTCTTGCTTCGGCCTCTTTTTCGCCGTGAATATAGATGCGGTCCTGGCCATCTGCCTTTGCAGAATCACGAACTTCCTGAAGGTATTTTGAAAGCGAAGCTTCGATTTCCTTCTTATCACCAAACATACCATAATCTAAAGCTATGAAACACTGTGCAATATTTGCTCTGCCCGGTGTTTTGTAGATATAATTTGAAGTAGTACCACCAGAAAGGATTGCTGTTGCAATTTCGCAAAGCATTGCAAAACCATAGCCCTTGTAACCTGAAGTAAGGTCACCTGAACCGCCAAGGGGAAGTATTCCGCCACCGGTCTTGTTGATTATGTTTGAAAGTACTCTTTCGGGCTCGTCACTGTCCTGACCGTTTTCGTCAAGAGCCCAGCCGATTGGAAGACCGTTACCTCTCTTTACATAAACCTCAAGCTTACCTCTTGGTACAACAGTTGTAGCTGCATCAAAAGAATAGGGAGTTGGGTCTGCCGGCATTGCAAAAGCAATCGGGTTTGTACCAAGCATAGCCTGCTTACCAAAGGTCGGAACCATTATAGCTTCTGTGTTGGTCATTGACATACCAATAAGGCCTTGGCTAGCTGCCATTTTTGAATAGTAGCCTGCAACACCGTAGTGGTTGGAGTTACGAACAGTTACCATACCAAAGCCCGATTTTTTAGCCTTGTCGATAGCTATCTGCATTGCCATAACACCCAAAGTCTGACCCATAGCATCGTTACCTTCGATTACGGCAGAAAGCGGTGTTTCAAAAACCACTTCGGGTTTTGCGTCAATCTTAACAAGTCCGCCTGTAATTTCTTTGTGGTAACGAATCATACGCTGTACGCCGTGTGATTCAATTCCGCTTAAATCTGCTTCCAGAAGAACTGCAGTAATCTGCTTGCTTTCTTCCTCGCTGAAGCCGTAGCCTTTGAATGCTTCTACGCAGAAACGTTCAACTTTTTTATATTCAATGTGATGATATTGCATAATAAATTTACCCTCTTTCTTAAATTTTTCTTAAACGCCCCAGTAGGATGAAAATCCACCGTCTACAGGAAGTACTGCACCATTAACAAATGATGCCGCCTCCGAACAAAGGAAGATTACAGGACCCGCCATCTCGCTAGGCTCGCCGTAGCGACCCA
Organism: Clostridia bacterium; assembly: GCA_045591095.1. GTDB lineage: Bacteria > Bacillota > Clostridia > Monoglobales > Monoglobaceae > SIG440. The sequence goes on from JAZNSF010000014.1 coordinate 24,483, forward strand.
TTGGAGTCTTGGCAAGAACGCGCTGACCGCGGTCTGTTGCCGAGCCGTCTTCGTTTGTAAGAAGGTATCTGTTCTGGTTTGTCAGCAAGAATCCGGGTGCAATTGCATTTACACGGATGTTGTTGCTGTAGTTTTGGTTAAAGTGTGTTGCCATCCACTCGGTAAAGTTTGCAACCGCTGCCTTTGCACCGCAGTATGCAACTGTATTTGTAAGAGGATGATAGCTTGACATAGAAGCAATGTTTATAACATTTCCGCTTCCCTGCTTTGCAAGAAGTTCGCCAAATACCATGGTAGTAAGTACCGCGCCTGTAACGTTTAGGTCAAACACCCACTTGAACGCATCAAGGTCAAGATGGAAAAAGTCAAGGTCCTTGGAAATTGTTGCCTGAGGCTTGTTGCCGCCGGCACCGTTTACCAAAATATCAATCTTGCCGTATTTTTTAACTACTTCTTCACGTGCAGCTTCTAAGCTCTCGCGGCTGAGTACGTCTGCTTTAACAGCAATTGCATCGCCACCGTCTTTAGCTATCTCGTCTGCGATTTTCTGAGCGTTTTCCACAAACAAATCAAGAAGTGCAACCTTTACACCTTTTTTTGCCATTTCCTTTGCAAGTGTTCCGCAGATTATGCCGCCGGCACCTGTAATAACAGCTACCTGTCCTGAAACATCAAAGTTAACATTAAACATATCTAATCCTCCTAAATTATACTGTGTATCCGAGATTTACCATCTCGATATTACCGTTTGGACAACGGTTAAAGCACATGCCACATGCTACACAATCTTCCTTTCGGATATGCATGGTATCAGCATCGATGATTTCGGGTGCAAAGTCGGTACAAATTGTTTTACAAAGCTGACAGCCCTCTCCGCATCCGCAATTTAAGCATCTTGAAGCTTCCCTCTGAGCCTCTTCCTCGGTCATAACCTTTTCGTACATATCAAAGCTATTCGCATCAGGTGCACTCGATGAAACAAATCCCATATCCTTTTTAAGATATCCTGTTCTCTCGCGTACCATTTCGGCATTAACTGTCTTTGTCGCAGGAACACCTTTCAAGGTTGCTTCCTCGTCTCTTATATCGCTGTCTATAACTGCAGCAGCATTCTTACCTGCCGAAATTGCAGTAATAACATTAGCCGAACGAACAGCGTTTCCGCCTGCGTAAACACCCTCGATATTGGTGCGTGCATTAGTGATTTTTATAAATCCATTCTTTGTTTCGATATCTTTTACTGCATCTGAATCTGCTTCATATTCGTTTGCAAGGATAACCTGCTCAGCTGCAAGAGTTAAAACAGCACCGCTACGGTCAAGTGTTACAGAAGATGCATCAATGGCTTTTGCTGATGCATTGTCTATAAGAACAATTCCTTCCTTCTCCATAAGAGCAAGGGTTTCGGCCTCATAGCTGCTCTTGCCATAACGAATAGGACAAACGAGTGTAACTTGTTTTGCGCCAAGTCTTACTGCGCTTCTTGCAGCATCTACCGCTGCAAAGCCCTTACCGATAACTACAACAGTATCTTTAACCTCGGGAGTTTCGCCAAGAGAAACAGCCTTTAAAAATTCAACTGCATCAAGAGCATTTTCAGCTCCCACGATATCGCTTGCCTTTTTCTTGCCGCTTCCGACAGCCATAAATACAGCTTCAAAACCGGCCGTCTTAAGGCTTTCAACTGTTATGTCCTTACCAAGTTCCTTGCCGAATTCAAAGCTCACACCATTTTCTTTAAGTGTTTTGATTTCATCGTCAAGAACTTCTTTATTCATAACATAATTCGGTATCCCAAATCTTATAAGGCCGCCTGCTACGCTTTCCTTTTCGAATACAGTCACATTATAGCCGCCCTTTCTAAGTTCAGACGCACAAGAAAGTCCAGCGGGACCTGCACCCACAACTGCCACCTTGTGACCATTAGCTTCAGCCTTTGCCCAGGCAGGTGTCCAGCCCTGTTTCTTTCCGTAATCAAGAACAAATCTCTTTAGCTGACGGATTTTAACGGGGGCATCGTATCCACCTCTGATACAAGCATCTTCACAAGGATGATTGCAGACAAACGCACAAATATTCTGAAGCGGATTTTTGCCTGTGATAAGGTCAAATGCTTCCTTATATTCGCCTTTTGCAATCTTTTGGATATAGGCTTGGGTCGGAACATGGTGCGGACAAGCACTCTTACAAGGTGCTGAAAGGTTAGGTTCTTTCACTTTCGCGTAACCTGCAAAAATTGTTACGTCAGATGCTGTTCTTACTTCAGGAACAACAAGTCCGCGCATCTCGGAAAGGTCTTTATATCCATGCTCTTGCATGTACTTATCAAGACCCTCAATCATGGGTCTACAAATATCGTAGCCCGAGATAAGAGTCTCGGCACAAACGCCAAGAAGTGTACCGCCGCAAAGAATCATTTCAACAGCATCACGCCAGTCGGTAATACCACCTGCTGCCATAATCGGAGCGTCCATACCGCAAACCTTGCGAATTTCATATGTATCACGCTGAGCAAGGGGCTTAAGCCACTTTCCGCAGTGACAACCCATCGAAATTTCTTTTTGCAAATGATAAAAAGCCTTGCCCGGGTCATCAATGTCAATCGGGGGCATACCAAGACGGTTGCCTGTGCCGCCAACAGCATCAGCACCTGCTTCATAAAGAGCCTTTGCAACCTTTGCAATCTGGCCACCCTCGGGAGTAAGCTTTACAAATAGTGGAATCGAAATTGCTTCTTTTACCGCTTTTGCGATTTCTGCCGCAATTTCTGCCTGCTGACCCATACTCGCGCCAGTCTGTTTTTTTGCAGTCGCACTGCCGCCGCTTGACATTTCAACGTTGTAACTCATATTGGGGCAGCACATATTAAGCTCGATAATATCCGCGCCTGCTTCTTCAAACTTTTTCGCCATGTTTACCCAGCCCGAAACTCCTGCATCTCCTGCATAGGTGATGTTTGCCATAAGCTTAAGGTCATGGAGTTTGGGTTTTGCGTCGCGAATAAGTTTTAATCCCTCTTCAAAGGTAAGTCTTTTTTCAGCAGTAAATGCCAGTGCATCTCTGTCTTTAAAGAGTGAATATCTGGGTTTTCGGTTGATATAGGGAGCCGGGTCAATGCTAAGCTTAATTGAAGCTGCTGCCCAGCCTGTTTCTTCAATCCTTACAAGCTGCTTTACAGACTTGGTAGTCGGACCTGATGCCACAAAAAACGGGTTTTTAAAGGTAACTCCGCCTATTGTAACAGGAATTTGTATATCTTTAATCTGTTTTGCCATAAATTACACTTCCTTGCTATCGTTTTTTATGTTAACGCCTTCTTTTGCCGCTTTGTAAATGAGATTAATAACTCTCAAGGTTTCGTAGCCATCAATACCACGAAGACCAACCTGAGCGTCCTTACCCTCTAAGGCACAGTCAACAAAGTGGTTTATCTCGCCGCAGTAGCCAAGTGTGTACTTTTCATCCACTGCAACATTTGACCAACCGGTAGTAACTTCGGCTTTTTCGATGGTGTAGTCAAGGCCCGGAATAGAGAATACCTTTACAGGACCCGAGAACGAAAGGTCAACATGGATTGTGCCCTTTTCGCAGTAAACGTCCAAAATATCTTCCATACCACCTGTTGTAATGTAGTTTGCTTCGAGTGTTGCATATGTACCATCTGCAAAACGCATAAATGCGCCTGCCCAGTCTTCGCCTTCCATCTTCTGGTGAATAATGTTGTTTTCGCCACCGCCCGAAGTCATTGCAGTAAGCTCTGACCATTTGTTATCTTTCATAGCAAGCATAAATGCAACCGGATGAACACCAAGGTGTACCATACATCCGCCGCCGCAGTATTTGATGCTTTGAGCAAACGGACTATGCGAACCACTGTGACATTCTCTTGCTCTTACATAAAGCATTTTACCAAGCTGGCCGCTTTCGATTATCGAAATTGCCTTTCTGAAAGCAGGTGCAAACAGCCAGTCCTCAGCATAATAGATGTGCTTACCAAGTTTTTCGGCTGTCTTAATCATATCCTCTGCATCTTCTACTGTTGTAGCGAGGGGCTTTTCGCAGATAACATCACGGCCCTTGTTCATAGCCTTGATAGCTACATCATGGTGAAGGAAGTTTGGCATACAAATGTCAACTACGTCGCATTCACACTCAGCAATTGCCTTGTCGTAATCGTCATATGCTGTGTAGCCAGTGAATCCATATCTTTCGGCCAAGTCCTTGATTGCGTCGGTATTTTTGTCGCAAATACCAACGATATCAACCTTGTCCAAAATTCTGCTGTAGCCGTCTGAGTGAAGGTCAGCCGAAAAAGCTGCACCAACCAAAAGTACTCTTAGTTTTTTCATAAAAAATTCTCCTTAACTCTATTAAAAATCGCTGTATCCAAATTTTTCTTTATTTGACATATAATCAAATGCCTTGTTAAGCTCCTCAACCGTTATACGGGTGTATTCTTGGAGAAGCTTTTCGCCTTTTTCGGCAGTTGCTTTTGTGGGGTATCCCCATACCCCGTCGGGGCAAGCACGGAAAATGCTTCCATAACTTAAGTAAGGCCTTGGAACATCCGGCACAAAATCGACCGCACGGTCCATATGCACAGTTTCGGGCGCAATGGCAAGAATCTGTGAGGTTTCAGATTCGTCCGCATGAAGTCCCTCCGTCTCTGTTATGCCTGTCGCACCGCTGTAGGGACTTACAAGCGCAACCTTTAGGTCAGGCTGGAACTTTGCATTTAAGTCTCTTACAAGTGGGGTTGTGATAAAAATTCCACCATGAGTCTGGAGAATCGCTACTTTTTTAAATCCTTGAACCTTAAGACTCATAATAATATCATGCATCATCTGGTAAAATGTGGTAGGCTCCATCCATACAGAACCTTTTTTGCCCATATGCTCGCGGCAGGTCGAAATTGGCAGTGCCGGAAGCAAAAATGCCCCCATTTCTTCTGCAACGCGCCTTCCGATTTCGGTTGCGATGGCCCAGTCTGTCATTATCGGCAGGTGGGGTCCGTGTTGCTCTATGGAGCCAACGGGTATTATCGCAAGTTCAGGGTCAAGCTCCGAAATCTCGTCGACAGTCATTTTAAACATTTCCATGGTAGCTGCCTCCGCAAATTAGAGAATTTTTGATGCGCTATCTTTATCAAGATAAAGAACTGCATCTTTATGTTCTCTTAAGATACTTGCAGGGCACTCGGTTGTAACAGGACCATTAAGCGCATTATATACAGCGTTTGCCTTGCGGTCTGTCGGAACAACGCAAATAGCGTGAGGTACAGACATAATAAATGACATCGTAAGACTCATTGCCTGCTTGGGTACATCGTTAAGTGTTGCAAAGCAACCATCGTTAACCTGCTGCTGACGGCATACATCGTCAAGTTCAACCACCTTAATCATCTTGGGGTCATTAAAATCTGCAACAGCAGGGTCATTGAATGCCAAATGACCATTTTCGCCGATACCTAAGAAGATAAGGTCAATGGGGAACTCTTTAAGAAGGCTTGTGTATTCCGCACACTTTTCTTCTGCCTTGTCAGCATCACAAAGAAGATAATGTCTTTCTTTAAAGTCAACCTTGTCAAAGATTGCGCGGTTTAAGAAGTTACCAAAACCTGCAGGTTCATTCTCGTCAATACCGATATATTCGTCCTGATGGAAGGCTCTTACCTTGCTCCAGTCAATGTCTTCTTTTAAAAGGCTTTCAAGCAAATCATTCTGTGAAGGTGCTGCCGCAAATACAACATTTGCAACGCCATTTTTCTCTATTGTTTCGCTTATAATCTTAGCAGCTTCAATTGCTGCGTCCTTGCCCATTTCTTCACGGGTTTCAAAAATTTTTACAGGTAAATTTACAACTTTTTTAGTAATCATTTTTTTGCTCCTTTTTATATAAATTTAAATTTTTATTATATTTTAAAAAAGTAACCATTTAGTTACCCTATAATTATACTATATTAAGTACAAAATGTCAAGGATTTAAAATGGATCCTATAACTTTATTTTCTGTGGAATAATTTTTTCATTGAGATTTCGCAAGGAAATTAATTTTTGCATATAAGAGAATCATGGTCACCATAATACGAAAATATTTGCATATCGATTTACCCATACACAATATACGCATACGGATAAACCGTTATAATTCCAAACCTATTTCTATAAAAAAAAATAATTTCCCATCAAAGTATCCGTTTCGGCTATAGTCAAAATAAAAAGGAGTGAATGATCACTCCTTTTACGCTATTTTCAGCCTCTAATACCATTTTTTCTCTAACGATTCAATTCTTGAAAGGTACTCAATAAGTTTTATGTTCTCTTCATCATAACTTTTTTTATCTATACCTTTATCAATTATCAAATCTAAAAAAAGTTTACTACAATTACTTGATATATGCCCCGACTTAATTTCTAATACCGCATATACATCCTCAAATTCATTTCTTCTGGACATCGACAACTCATAATACTGTTTCCCAGAGCCCTCGTTTTTCACAATAAACATTAAAAATTCTAAATTATCTTCAGCAAAGCCACATAAGCTAAATTTATCAGAAGATAATATTTCTATTGTAGCAGCTCGCTTCACTTCATAATTATAATCATTAATATTTATTGCCTTTACAAAATCTTTATTCACCCAGTTTTCAAAAAGTTCATGAATACTTAACTCACCAACTTTTAAAACTTTCCCTTTATACTGATTGATTAATCTTTCGTAATTATTCATTTAATTAAAAGGAACAACGCCGGTTAATGACAGGGTGCTAATCCAACCATATGACAATATTTGAGCCTTAACATTTTGTGATGTAGCATATACCGTAGATACAGAAACAGGAATAGTAACCCCTCTAACTCTAACAGATCCGCTTGAACCTGTTTCACAAGGAATATAAGACCCCCCTATATTAGAATAAATTTCCGGAAACAGTGCAGAACCATTATGTAGTTGCAGTAAATCAAAACTGAATGCACTGCATAGATAGCCAGGACATGTCCATCTAAAATATAATTCACATGACGATGTGTTTCCTGAACGAATTAAAAATGGTCTAATATCTATATAACCTCTTGGAGTGGGTGTTCCTACTTCATCTTCATTAACACCTTCTTCAACTGTGGCATTTATAATATCTACTATCTCACTTTCTGTTGCATTTTCATCTACGGAAAGGATAGGAATGCTAACTTCCACCTCATTACCTTGTGCAGCAGCACAAACCGAACACATAGTCATAGCTAAACATACTACTAAAAATACAGATAACAATCTTTTCATAATTCTTCTCCTTAAGTAAATTTTTATCAAAAAAGCGTGTAAACATACCTCTATTCAAAGAGGACGCTCACACGCTGCACTACCCTTTTGCTCAAATTTTTTAATTTTCCGATTTGTCAGAAGCACATAACAAAAGTAGTACATTCGCAAAGCCGTACCTCTTTGAAAATAACTGAACCATTGGTATCTCCCCCTTTTCCTTATTTGTTAACTTTATAATAACATATCTTTTCCCAAATCGCAAGTACTTTTAGACATTTTTTCCATTTAGTAAATTCTTTCAACTTGTTTTGTAAAATTATTTATATGAAAAGTTTTTATTTTTCATTCTTTCATTATCTTCTTGCGGATATCCCCGAAGAATGAAAAAACCAACACTTTTATATATTGGCTTATTAATTTTTCTAAAAAGCTGTGCTTTTCAGGGGATAAAATCAATAAAAAAATTGCGGTCGGAAAATCTTCCGGTAAAAACCGACACCTATAAATGACACTTTTGATATTGATTTCCCTAAGCCTTCTCCTTGAGGAGAAGGTGGGTTGGGGAGCAACTCGGATGAGGTGGAATCATATGCAACAACCTTTCGGATGTTTCGCAAATACAATTATCGGTTCGTCGAAAACCGCTGAACCCTACAACACCTCACCACCGCCTGCGGCGGAGCCTCTCCTCAAGGAGAAGCCTTTTATTACTACAAAATATGTATGTAAAAAGACATCTACAATTCAATTTCTCTGCGAGATTGTGGCAAAAAAGTTCATCTCACAGAAAATCGAGTTATAGGAAATGGATTAATTTGTAGTAGTGGGCAAAAAAACCAAAACCTCAAATTTGGGGTTTTGGTTTTTCTTTTATAACATAATATAGTCCAGTATCATTCCGGTAATAAAGTCACATCGTTTTTCGAGCTCGTCGTTGTTAAAAAAGTCTATATCCATAATGTTTGTCATTGTGTATATATTTGAAAAGCACGAGAAACAAAACATATTAAATGCGACTATTATCTCATTTATGTCAATATCTTTTTTGAAGATGCCTTCGTCAATGCCTTTTTTAAGAACGGACCTCAAAAACTCCACAGATATACTTTTAAGGTTAGCCGCACCGGATTCTTTTATGTATTTTGCTTCGTTTAGGTTCTCCCACATGACCATTTTAACAAATGTTGGATTTTCCTTTAAAAAATTAAAAAGATGCCTTATATAATGCCTTATCGTTTCAATAGTATCATACTTTTTTTCAAGGAGAATAGCTTCACTTTCAGAAAGACGCGAGTATACAGCATAGAGAACAGCCGTATAAAGACCTTCTTTGCTGCCAAAATGCTCATAAATCATCCTTTTGTTGCAGCCCGAAGACGCAGCAATTTCGTCAATCCTTGCACCATATAAGCCTTTCTCGGCAAAAATCTTTTCTGCAGCTACCAGTATATTATTTTGGGTTATTAATCCTTTTTTCATAATATTGCTTGTTTTAAATCCTTGCGACGCCGCTCTTTATAGCCGCCTCAGAGACAGCCTTTGCAACCGCTTTACCCACTCTTTCGTCAAAAGCAGCAGGGATTATGTAATCTGCGCAAAGTTCTTCGTCCGATACAAGATCCCTGAGCGCATATGTTGCCGCCATCTTCATTTCGTCATTAATATCTTTTGCTCTGGCATCCAAAGCGCCTCTGAAAATACCGGGGAACGCGAGCACATTGTTTATCTGGTTTTTATAGTCAGATCGTCCCGAGCCGACAACAGCCGCACCGGCTTCCTTTGCTTCTTCAGGATAAATCTCCGGCACAGGGTTTGCCATTGCAAAAATGATCGGGTCCTTTGCCATGCTTCTGACCATTTCCTTGGAAACAAGTTTTGCCGCAGATACGCCGACAAACACGTCTGCTGCTTTCATTGCATCAGCGAGATTTCCTTTGAGGTGCTCGGGGTTTGTCTTTTTAGCAAGTTCTTGGTGAGCTTCGCTTAAATCCATTCCCTCGCAGATTATGCCACACTTATCAACCATAATCAAGTTTTTAGCGCCCAATTTGAGAAGGTGATTAGCAATTGCAGTGCCTGCACTGCCGGCGCCGTTGATAACTACTTTAATTTGGGTAATGTCCTTTTTAACCACTTTTAAAGCATTAAGTATCCCGGCAGCCATAACTATTGCAGTTCCGGACTGGTCATCATGAAATACCGGTATGTCACACATTTCCCTAAGTCTTGTTTCAATCTCAAAGCACCTTGGCGCCGAGATATCTTCTAGGTTTATTCCGCCAAAGCTGCCTGAAAGCAAATAAACTGTACGTACAAATTCCTCAACATCCTGAGTCTTTATACAAAGAGGAAAAGCATCAACATCGGCAAAAGCCTTGAAAAGAGCACATTTACCTTCCATAACGGGCATACCTGCCTCGGGGCCGATATTTCCAAGCCCCAAAACTGCCGAGCCGTCTGTTATAACAGCAACAAGATTGTGACGTCTTGTAAGCTCAAATGACTTATCTATATCCTTTTGAATTTCAAGGCACGGCTCTGCTACACCGGGAGTATAAGCAAGCGAAAGATGCTCGGCATTTTCAAGCGGTGTTCTTGCGATGACCTCAATTTTTCCCCTCCATTCCTTATGCTTTTGTAATGCGCTCTCCTTAATGTCCATTTTTATCCTCCTCATTGATTATAGTCAGCATCCTAAATTGCAAAATAATTCTCTTTCACCCAATAATTTTTATTATTATAAATCTTAAAAATTATTTTGTCAATATAACAAAATTTACATTTTTTAAATGGTCCGTTCGATTTTTTTCAAAACAAAAAAACATCCACCCATTTAAAAAGGCAGATGTTTTTGATGGTTTTTTTACACTTTATATGCTTATATTATTCTCCTCAGCCATTTCGCTGTCTGCATCAGGGGCAATCAGACTATTTTCTTCGCTTTCGGTTGCAGGAGTACTTTCTTCCTCGTGTTTATTTTCGGTCTGTTCAGAGTCTTGCTCGTCCTGATTGACAGTTGGAATGTCTGGCTCCTCTTTTGAAATTTCCATACCCGGTGTATAGGGTTTAAGATTTTCAGACGGTGTTTCCTTATCTAGTGGGTTTACTTCTTCTTCTATTGGGGCAGCTCTATATACACTGCGCGTCAGCTTTTCGGTTTTTATCACCTCGCCATTTTTCTTTACAACTCTTGACGAAGCAATTGCATATCCTATTGCGCCTTTATTTGCTATGTACTTATAGCCTTTTGGTATCTCGGGGTTTTCGGTGCGTTCGGTTTCAGGCTCGTATGTCGCTGTACGCGAATGATAAAGTTCCACAGTAATTTCCGGGTCCTTTACCCCTAAAATTGAACACGTAAGCCGTCTTCCCTCCACCTTTGCCGAAATTTTTATAGGATAGGGGGTATTATTTTTAAGTTTAAGGTCAATATAACCCTCGGCAATAGTTGCATCCTGACCCGGCGGCATATAACTTACCGGGAGAGAGTGTGAAGTTCGGCTGACAATTTCAAGGTTTGCATAAAGCGCTGCCGAATAAAGTGTAGACGATGTCTGGCAAATCCCGCCGCCTATTCCGCTTTCCACTTTGTTACCTATGTATACGCCGGCTTCGCGGTATCCGTTTTCCACAGTACGTCTTCCAACTGTCTTGTCATAAGAAAATTCATCACCCGGCATCAGAATAACGCCGTCAATCCGGCTTGCAGTCAGTATTACATTGCTGGCTCTTTCAGCTGTGCTTGTAGCAAAATTTGAGGACCACGTGCCCATCGTATCCCTGAACAAAAGTTCTTGAAGGTCAGCGGAGGATACCTCGGGCATTTCAGTTTCTACCGTCAAATCGTACCTTGGCTGATTTGCATCCAGTGCCATCTTTACCGACTCTTTATCAACTTTGATCCCTACCTTTTCAGGGATAATTATCACTTCTCCGTCTTTAAGACTGTACTCGGCATTTTTCATGGGCGCCATAATCTCTTCATAAAGTTTGTCAAGGTCGGCCTTTTCTTCCGGCACTTCTTTAATTTTAAAGCTTAATTCTTTTATGCTGCTGTCAAGCACCGCCTGACGCAAACTCTCTCTTACCTCTTTTCGGTCAATCATTCTTCCGCCGTGACCACGTACGATAGTAAGGGTACTTCCGTCAATCTCATAATAAGTAGAAACCGCCGGAATTTCCTTATCGGCTGCAAGCTCTTTTATTACATCTTCAAGTAGTTTCTCGTCCATGGAAACAGCAAGCGGAACCGTCTCGCCCTTAAATGCAAGGGAAAAAAGTTTTCCGGTTTTTTTAAAAATACCACCGCTTCTGCCCACTTTGAATGCTTTTTGTACTGTTTCTTTGCTTTCTGATTTCAGGTCAAATTCAATCAAGTCAACTGTCTTTTGATTTTTGTCACAATTAAGGGTTATTTCTCTGTCAATTGATATTTCACCAAAGGCATCTTCCAGAGTCTTTTCGGCCTCATCAATGGTCATACCGCCTATTCTTATTCCTTCGACCTCTATATTAGGCAAAATTTTAGCATACGCCGCCGAATACGCAAAAAAACAAAGCGCGAGTGTTATGGCAGCAAAACCTAGTATCGCCGCCAAAGTAATGCCTCTTGATTTTTTTGCATACTCCCTTATTTTCAGTAAAGCCTTTTTCATAGGGTCTGTCCTCTCTATATATGCAAAGTTAGTCCTTCTGATAATGTTTATTCCAGTTTTTTTCGTATATACCTTGATTTTATCATAAGGAGCAAAAAAGTCAAGCAGTTTTAAAAACTTTTTTGGCACAGCAATCCGCCGTTAAATTTCCTTTCTTATTATAAAATACCAGCTTATGGGAATACTTAACACGAGGTGATATTTTTGGATTTGTCAAATTCTGAATCCGGGGAGAAGTCATATCCCGGTCAAACAAACAAGGTAAGTCCCGACCTTAACAAAAACCTGGAATTTTTAAAAGACGTATTTAAGCCATCGAAAAACTTTGATATTGTTTTTCGCCTCTTTAAGATGCACCTTAAGGGTAAAGACATTGACGGCTTTTTGGTGTTTTTTGATGGTCTTGTAAACAAAGACTTCGTAAACAGAGATATACTTGCGCCACTTATGTCACGCACATTTGACATGGCAGAAACAAAAGACAGTCTTGAGGAAACCGTATACAAATGCATCCTGTCCCAGGCACCAAACAGCAAACATAGCGATATGAGCCTCATAATTGACCTTGTCGGTTTTGGCAACTGTGCCGTTTTTGTTGACGGGCTCGGCTGTTCTTTTGTGGCAGATATAAAAGGCTGGGGCTCGCGAAGTGTGGGCAGGCCAATATCCGAAGCTGTGCTTTCGGGTCCTCAGGAAGCATTTTCCGAGACTGTAATGACCAATGTGGGGCTTGTGCGAAAAATCCTCAAAGACCCCAACCTCATTGCCGAAAATATAAGTGTTGGAAATGTAAGCAAAACCCCCTGCGCCCTTATGTATATAGACGGCATAACCAGCAAAAAATTGGTAGATGAGGCCAGAAATCGCCTTTCGTCAATAGATACCGATTATATTTTTTCCTCAGCAGATATCGAAATGTTTGTTGAGGAAAGCACCCTATTTCCTCTGCCTCAAATATTAAAGACCGAGCGGCCTGACCGGGTAGCGGCTCAGCTCGCTGACGGCAAGGTTGCAATTATCGTTCAGGGAAGTCCCTTTGTTCTTATTCTCCCTGCCTCTGCCCGTGACCTTGCAGAGTCCTCCGAGGATAATTATGTCCGGGTAGCCGAAGCCAACTTTATGCGGTTTGTAAGGCTTATCGGGTGCTTTCTTGCTCTGTTTCTTCCCGGAATTTTTATAAGCACGGTTCTTTATCACCACGAAAGCATACCCACCGACCTTTTGTTTGCCATAGAGGCAAGCCGCGAACAGATGCCTTTCCCCATAGTTTTGGAGCTTATCATTATGGTCCTCTCATTTGAGCTTATAAAAGAGGCCTCTATCCGTGTTCCCGAGCCTATCGGCTCTACCTTGGGGATTGTAGGCGGTCTTATCCTTGGCCAGTCGGCAGTATCTGCAAATATCGCAAGTCCGCTTCTTATAATCATAGTGTCACTTTCGGCTCTGGGCGCATTTGCCGCACCCTCGTCTTCTATTTCGAGGGCAATCTCGGTGCTGCAATTTTTGTTCATCTTTTTGGGTGCAATCGCGGGATTTTTGGGACTCTCGCTTGGGATTTTTGGTCTTTGTTCGTATCTCTCCTCGGGTAAATCCTTTGGCGTTCCCTATATGTCACCATCCGGCACATCCGAAAGTCCGTTTTTTGTAGTGCCCATCTGGAAAAGAGAAACCCGCCCGAAAGACCTCCTTTCACAAAGACAAAAAAAGCAGCCACACATCAGCCGAAAATGGAAAGGAGGCGCCTGATATGAATTCTGAATACAACTCTCGTTTAAAAACAAAAGACACTTGCTTTGTCTTAATAAACCTGCTGATTTTCAGGATTTTTTCACGGTTCCCGGCTATATTTTTTACTACTTCAGGAAGTGGCGCTGCACTAACTGCACTGTGGTCAGGATTAATCTCATTTGCCGCAATATTTTTGTTCTTTTGGCTTTGGGGAAGACTTGGCGGCGGAAACATTATTAACCTGGCAAACATGGCGTTTGGCAGTTTTGGGAAATACACCGCCATAACCATAGTTGAATTTTGTCTTTTTTTGTCTGCAGTTTCTGCCTTAAGTGATATTTCTGCCTTAGCAAAAATTATATCGTTTCCCACTGCTCCTTTTTGGTTTGTTGTTTTGTTCTTTGTCTTAGGAGCATTACTCGGGACTTTGAGTGGGCTGGACTCTCTTTTCAGAACTCACGGAATTTTTGTGCCGCTTATAGTGTTTGGCTTAGCTTTATTAATAATTTCTGTTGTATCTTCGGGGGATTTTAACAGGCTCTTCCCGATTTTGGGAAGTGGACCTCAGGCAGTTTTTGGCAAAGGACTTAGCGGTACAATAATGCACTCTGATATACTGCTTTTGTTTTTGCTTTCGCCATCAGAAAGTCACGATAAATTCCCCCGAAAAAAATTCCTTATTGCATCGGGTGTAGGAATAGCACTTTGCACTTTGTTCGTTTTTGCGGTAAGTGTATCGGTTTCGGAAGCAGTTATCACCGAAGAAAGTTTTTCCTTTTATCTATGTCTTAAGGAGATCTATTATGGCAGATTTTTTCAGCGTATTGATGCCATAATGCAGCTTCTTTCTTCACTTTCGGTGATGCTTTATCTTTCTCTAAGCGCCACTCTTTTTTCTGCAAAAGTGCTGGGTGCCAAAAATTTACGTAAACAAAAAGTAATTTCGTCAGCCTTTATCCTGATTGTCGCCGCTGCGTGTCTTATTCTTCGTACTATCGGTCAGGAAGTTTTTAGGAGTCTGCTCTTTATATTCGGGTTCAGCGGCATCGGTCTTTTGCTTGTTACACTACTTTTTGCAAAAAGGAGAAACAAAAATGAAAAAATATAGTCCCGTATTCATTTTTATTTTGTCAATTTTTTTGCTCTGTGGTTGCTATGACAATAAGGAAATCGACGAAACGGCGTATATTATCGCTCTTGGTATCGACAAAAGCGAAAAAAACGGCTATGACTATACCTTTCAATTTTCCGCACCCCTTGCCACCATGAGCGGCGAGGGCAGTAAAGGCGGCGACGAAAACGAAAAAAACGAAAATTCCACCGTTCGAAACTTAGTAATAAGCGCCCCTGACTTTTACACTGCAAAAAATATGACCAACAATTTTTTGAGTAAAACCGTGGATATGTCGCATCTTAAGCTGATTGTCTTTTCTGCTGGTGTGGATAGTGACGGATTTTTAAATCATTCACAGTTTATGCTGCGTGAACGCGAGGTCCGTCCACACACAGCAGTAGCGCTCTCCAAAACCTCTGCGCAAAGCTACTTAAAAAGCGTAAACCCACAGCTTGAAGCAAACACTGCAAAATACTACGAGCTTATGGCTCTTCGTTCCAATAATGTTTATTCGCCGACCAAACGATTGTCGGATTTTGTCGACGAAATAAGTTCTGCCCTCGGTGTGTCCGTTCTTCCGATAGCCCAAAGCTATGCTTCAGACAGCTTAGGGCAAAGAGGCTCAGCTTTGGTCGGCATCGAAAATTCCAACATCCAATCAAACAACGCAGAACTCAGAGGAATGGCAATCTTCAAAGAAGGCAAGGTTCAAAGCCTTATGAGTGGCAAAGATGCAATGATTTTTAACATTTTAACCCGCTCCATTAAAAGCTGCACCATAACTCTTAAAAATCCGTATCTTGACAATGGCTTTTTGACATTTAGGCTAAATGTACCGCATGCCGCTCGTTATGCTTTTGAAACTAAACAAAAACCTTGTAAGATTCTGGCCTCGCAAAGCCTTGAAATCAATTTTTTCGGGGCTTCCCTGCCCAAAGGTTTTTTGGATAATGCCGAGCTTTATGATTACGCAAAACGTGTCTTGACCGATGAGGTTTCCGCATATTTTTATCGTCTGTCCCGAACTCACCGGGCAGATATAATGAAGCTTGGCGACCATGCTAAACAAAGCTTTTTGACCGAAAAAGAGTGGAAGCAATATGATTGGGAAAAAGCATTTAAAAGTGCGGAGTTTAAGATAGAGATTTCATTCACATAAAATTATATTTTTCAATTTAGGGGATATTGTCCCCTAAGACCGCATAATTCATTATTTCTTTATCGGGGGTTTCTGCAGCAAAACCCCCGATACCCCCTGCCGCGCCGATTCACGCCTTAGGTGGCTGTAATACTCAAATTGTCTGCGGGTACCAAACGCTCGGATACTTAAACTCATTAAGTGCCTCACTAAATCGGTGGTGCCTGCAGCGGAAATTGATTGCACCACCGATTTTTGATGTCCTCGACAATTTTCGAAACACCCACCAATCGCCGCTCATAAGCGAAAAAGACCACCAAAGGTGGTCTTAAAATCCGTCATCGAAAAGCCGAATTTAAGATGTTTGCGAAAATTTTTGAATTAGCCAAAAGATATCGGAAATCAATTTCTGTTTCAACCGCTATCTTTAGCGAGAGCACACGCTGGGTGCGTGTATTCGAGCGGTGGCGTAATGAAAAAATTTGAGCATCTACATCTTTTGAGGCTTTGAGCGACGGCTACGGGGGTTATAGGGGGCAGCGCCCGCCTATAAAAATAACACTTGTAATTTAATCCAATCAGTGGTATAATATTTTTGTCACACAAATCAAATAAATTTTTCAAGCCATAATAAGTATGAATTTTTGTTTTTGGCAAAAATGCATACTCTTTATTCATGCTTGTTATGGCGAGTTTGGATTTGTGTGACAACAAGGAGTCATGCATTTTTCATGCGTGGCTTCGGCTGCGCATTTTTTATTTAAAAAGAGCATCAAAAATGGTTGACTACCAAAAGCTTTGTATAAAACTTTTTAACGAAATTACAAAAACTATAGCTTCCCTTGAGAAGCTTCAGGAAGAAGTCTTTAACAACTTTATCCAGTCAAATTCTTCAAAGGAAGAAGCAAGAGAATTTGTGACCGGCTTAGATTTAAAAAACAGCTCAAATTATAAACTAAAGTAAGATGCCGTCGGTCAAATCCCGACGGCATCTTTCGTTAAAAAGTATATTTTACTATTTGTCCTGTTATATCAGCTTCACTTTCCACATACACATCCATATAATTTGCTGTTGTGGCATGGAATCGTCCGTCTTTGGTGCGAACCTCTGCAAGCACCTCCACAGTTCTGCCTTTGTAGGAATCATAAAAAGCTTCTCGCATCTTTTTTTCTAAAAGAAGCATCCGTCCACTTCGCTCTTCTTTAACTGTTTCTGGCACCTGATTTTCCATTTCGGCGGCAACAGTCCCAGGTCTTTTGGAATATTTAAATATATGCATCTGCATAAATCCGATTTTCTCACAAAAAGCATAAGATGCCTCAAACTCTTCCTCGGTCTCGCCGGGGAAGCCTACCATAAGGTCAGTAGTAATAGAAGTATCAGGAATATTCTCTCGCAAAAGCTTGACTGCATCCATATATTCTTCGGCAGTGTAGCGGCGCTTCATCCGCTTTAAGGTCTGGGTGCATCCGCTTTGAAGCGACAAGTGAAACTGCGGACAAAGGTTTTTAAGGGGTTTTATCCGGCTGACAAAATCTTCTGTTATCACAACAGGTTCAATTGACCCAAGTCTAACTCTTTTAATCCCCTCTACAGCACAAACACTTTCTATGACATCAATAAGGCTGCGTCCGTCTTTAAGGTCCTTACCATAAGAGCCGATATGAATTCCGGTAAGTACAACCTCCGAAAAACCGTTTTTTGCAATTTCCTCGACTTCGCTGACAATCTTTCCTAAATCACGGGAACGGACCGGACCTCTTGCATAGGGGATGATACAATACGTACAGAAATTGCTGCAACCGTCCTCGATTTTTACTGTGGCCCTGACTCTTGACTGGTCTTTAGCTGCACCCAGTTCCTCAAACTTACGCTCTTTCATTATATCACTCTTGACTATCTGCCGCTTCCCCGAGATAGCCTCTCTTACAAGCCGCGGAAGTTCTGCGCGCCCCGAGGTTCCAATCATTACATCTGCCTCGGTGATACTTTCTGCCGCATCAAAATCCGTCTGGGTATAACAACCCATAACCGCAATTATCGCTTCGGGGTTTTCTTTCCTTGCCTTTCGGATTTGCTGTCTGGACTTTTGCGCACCCATGCTTGTCACCGAACATGTATTAACAACAATAACATCGGCTTTACCTGATTTTACCACGCTGTAGCCCTCTTTTTTGAATATTTCGCCAAGGGCCTGGCTCTCATAAAAGTTGGTTTTGCAGCCTAAAGTTATAAATTTTACCTTCATTTTTCTATTCTTCCAATTCTTTTTGTTAATTAAATAAAAATTTGTAATAAAATTATACACTTTTTTATTGACTAATGCAAGAAAAAATTATATAATATATGGGATTAGGTAGGTTTTTTACCTTAATCTGGCAAAAAGCTTTTGCCAAAATAATTTTTCGGAGGTTTCACTATGAAAACATTTAACGTTTCACTTAGCTCTATTAATGATGTTAAGAACTTCGTTAACATTGTAAGCCGTTTTGATTATGACATCGATTTGGCTTCGGGCAGATATGTTGTTGATGCAAAATCTATCATGGGAATTTTCAGTCTTGACCTAAGCAAACCTATCGCTGTTGAAGTTCAAAACGATAACTGTGATGACCTTGTAGAGCTTCTTAAGCCCTATATCCAGTAGTATTCAAAAAATGTCATACCGCAAAAAACTTTCGGCCTGTTGTCTTTAAGGCAAAATATGGTCGTGGGTTTTTGCGCGCTTTTGTGCGTTTTGGAGACGTCCTATGAATGATAAAGAATTTTTTATGACAGCCGCTTTAAAAGAGGCCGAAAAAGCATACTCGCTTGCCGAAACTCCGATAGGCGCAGTTGTTGTTAAAGATGGCAAAATCATTGCCGCTGCCCACAACTTGCGCGAAACGGGGAAATGCGCCCTCTACCATGCCGAACTTCTTGCAATCCACGAAGCAAGCAAAGTTTTGGGTGGCTGGAGGCTTCACGAGTGCGACCTTTATGTCACACTCGAGCCATGCATTATGTGTACGGGTGCCATAAGCCAAGCAAGGATAAAAAATCTTTATTTCGGGGCATTTGACCCAAAGGGCGGTGCTGTGCTTTCGGCAACCGTTCAAAACGCAAACGGTATCCTTCAAAACACCAACTGCGAAGG
This sequence comes from Clostridia bacterium, assembly GCA_045591095.1. Classification (GTDB taxonomy): domain Bacteria; phylum Bacillota; class Clostridia; order Monoglobales; family Monoglobaceae; genus SIG440. The sequence goes on from JAZNSF010000014.1 coordinate 43,521, forward strand.
CGGTATACTTTTGGAAGAGTGCACTGCTCTTTTAAAAAAGTTCTTTCGCGAGCTTCGCGAAAGAACACACAAAACCGATAAATAATTAATAATTATATACATTTAGGAGGAAAATTTAATGTCAAACAAGAAATTTGTTTACCTTTTCAGCGAAGGCGACGCTTCCATGAGAGAACTTCTCGGTGGTAAGGGCGCAAACCTTGCTGAAATGACAAAAATCGGTCTCCCTGTTCCCCAGGGCTTCACAGTATCTACAGAGGCTTGTACTCAGTACTACGAAGACGGCCGCAAAATCAACGACGCAATCAAAGCTGAAATTATGGAAAACATCACCAAGATGGAAGCTATCTGCGGTAAGAAGTTCGGAGATAAGGAAAACCCTCTTTTGGTATCTGTTCGCTCGGGCCCAAGAGCTTCAATGGCCGGTATGATGGATACAATCCTTAACCTTGGTCTTAATGAAGACGTTGTTGAAGCAATGTCTGCTAAATCAGGCAACGCTCGTTGGGCTTGGGACTGCTACAGAAGATTTATTCAGATGTACTCTGATGTTGTTATGGAAGTTGGTAAGAAGTACTTCGAACAGCTTATCGACGAAATGAAAGAAGAAAAGGGCGTTACTCAGGATATCGAGCTTACAGCTGAAGACCTTAAGGTTTTGGCTGGCCAGTTCAAAAACGAATATAAGAACAAGATTGGTAAAGACTTCCCGTCTGACCCGACCGAACAGCTTATGGGTGCTGTTGAAGCGGTATTCCGTTCATGGGACAACCCCAGAGCAAACGTTTACCGTCGTGACAATGATATCCCTTATTCATGGGGTACAGCTGTTAACGTTCAGATGATGGCATTTGGTAACATGGGCGACGATTGCGGTACTGGTGTTGCATTTACCCGTGATCCAGCTACCGGCGAAAGAGGCCTTATGGGTGAATTCCTTGTAAACGCTCAAGGCGAAGACGTTGTTGCAGGTGTTCGTACACCTATGCCTATCGCCGAGATGGCTGCAAAGTTCCCCGAAGCATTCGAAGAATTCAACAAGGTTTGCGCTATCCTTGAAGATCACTACAGAGATATGCAGGATATGGAATTTACCGTTGAAAACAAGAAGCTTTACATGCTTCAGACAAGAAACGGTAAGAGAACAGCAAAAGCAGCTTTAAAAATCGCTTGTGACCTCGTTGACGAGGGTATGATCGACAAGAAGCAGGCAGTTGCTATGATCGACCCAAGAAACCTTGACACACTTCTTCACCCACAGTTTGACGTAAAGGCTCTTAAGGCTGCAACACCTGCTGGCCGTGGTCTTGGCGCATCTCCTGGTGCTGCTTGCGGTAAGGTTGTATTTACAGCTGAGGACGCAGAGGCTTGGAATGCACGCGGCGAAAAGGTTATCCTCGTTCGTCTTGAAACATCACCTGAGGACATCACAGGTATGAAGGTTGCGCAGGGTATCCTTACAGTTCGTGGTGGTATGACCTCTCACGCTGCCGTTGTTGCTCGTGGTATGGGTACTTGCTGCGTATCAGGTTGTGGCGAAATCAACATGGACGAAGAAAACAAGAAGTTCACTCTTGCAGGCAAAACCTACACAGAAGGCGACTTTATTTCTATCGATGGTTCAACAGGTAACATCTACGATGGTATCATCCCAACAGTTGATGCTGAAATCGCTGGCGAGTTTGGCAGAATTATGCAGTGGGCTGACGAGTTCAGAACTCTTAAGGTTAGAACAAACGCAGATACTCCTGCTGACGCTAAGAAAGCAAGAGAACTTGGTGCTGAAGGTATCGGTCTTTGCCGTACAGAGCATATGTTCTTCGAAGCTGAAAGAATTGCTGCATTCCGTGAAATGATTTGTGCAGACACTGCAGAAGAAAGAGAAGCAGCTCTTGAAAAGATTCTTCCTTATCAGCAGGGCGACTTTGAGAAGCTTTACGAAGCACTTGAAGGTAACCCCGTAACAATCAGATTCCTTGATCCTCCTCTTCATGAATTCGTTCCTACAGAAGAAGCTGATATCAAGGCTCTTGCAGATGCACAGGGCAAGACCGTTGCTGACATCAAAGCAATCATCGCATCACTTCACGAATTTAACCCCATGATGGGTCACCGTGGTTGCCGTCTTGCTGTAACTTATCCTGAAATTGCTAAGATGCAGACAAAGGCTGTTATCCGCGCTGCTATCAATGTTAAGAAGAACCACCCCGATTGGAACGTAGTTCCCGAAATTATGATTCCACTTCCTGGTGATCTTAAGGAATTCAAGTTCGTTAAGAACGATGTAGTTGCAGTTGCTGACGCTGAAATCAAAGCTGCCGGCGTAGAACTCCACTACGAAGTTGGTACAATGATGGAAATTCCCAGAGCTTGTCTTACAGCAGATGCTATCGCTACAGAAGCTGAGTTCTTCTGCTTCGGTACAAACGACCTTACACAGATGACATACGGCTTCTCTCGTGACGATGCTGGTAAGTTCCTTGACGCTTACTATGATGCAAAGATCTTCGAGAACGATCCATTCGCTAAACTTGACCAGACAGGTGTTGGTAAGCTTATGGAAATGGCGATCACCCTCGGTAAGCCCGTTAACCCCAAACTTCATGTTGGTATCTGCGGCGAGCACGGCGGCGACCCCGTATCTGTTGAATTCTGCCATCGTGTTGGTCTTGACTATGTTTCATGTTCACCATTCCGTGTTCCGATTGCAAGACTTGCAGCGGCTCAGGCAGCAATTAAGGATATGAAATAATATCATTAAATGTGATTTGGGGCAAAGCCACTTATCACGCAAAAGGCAAAATTGAATAAAAAAATCGACCTTGTTGGATTCGTCCAATGAGGTCTTTTTTTACGCTTATCAACCTTATAATCGCCGTATTTATGCGACTTTGAGCAATTTCAACCAAATCAAACTACGGAAACGATTGACCGTAGCAATTAAAAACGGTTTTGCCTTTTTGGCGAAAACGACCATTGCCCAAAAACAAAATTGATTTGGGGCAATCCCAATTATCACTAAAAAGGCAAAATAAAATATCAAAGCGACCTTGTTGGATAAACCAACAAGGTCGCTTTTCTTTTATAGGTATGAAATAGGCAAACCTTGTTGAATAGGCATTATTAGGGCATTTGTCAGGGCAATGTTGAGCAGATTAAGGCTGATTAAGACAATATCAGACCAACATCCACCAAAATCACAAATTATAAAACCATTTGCCCCTAAAATGATAATGCATAGTGTTCTTATACATAAATTAAAAAGAGGGCTACCAAAAGGTAGCCCTCTTTTATTACTTTAACACTACTGCTATTATACTTTATCATTTTTAAAAAAGTCTTCAATGATACTTATCACTATATTATTAAAACTTGTATCGTGTTGTTTAGCTAAATCGCTTACCTTTTCAGCTAACTCATCCGAAATATATATGGTTTTGTATCCGGCTTTTACTTTTTGTTTTGTAGGCTTTGGATTAAAATTCACTTTGCATCACTCTTTTCAACAATTTTCTTTTATTATACAATAAAACATATTTTAAAAATATATTAGAATTTTCTATTTTATTTTTCTGTTGTATGTGTTATACTTATGCTGAAACATAACTCTGTTTTGTTGCGACACAAATACACAAAAGGGGTGGGATTAAGTTTATCCGCCCTTTTTGTGTGTTTTTTCTTATTATATATTTAGGGGACGCAGTCCCCTAAAACCCCTTGACCGCCGCTCAAAGCCTTAACAGATGTAGCTGCTCAAATTTTTGCATCACGCCAACGCTCGAATACACGCACTCAGCGTGTGCTCTCGCTAAAAACAACGGCCGAAGCGGAAACTGATTTCCGTTGTTTTTTCTCTAATTCAAAATTTTTCGCAAACATCTGTATCTTCGGCTTTTCTATGTCGGATTTTAACCCCCTTAAGGAATACCCTAATAGATTTCCGCTTTAAGGGAAGGCGAGTGACAGCTGTTTGCGAAGCCTTGACAAAGGCGCAAAAATCGGCGTCACATCGGATAACTCCCTTATTATTCGCCAGTTAAATGCATTCCTACTCCAAAAATCCGCCTATAGCAGACATATAAACATGGGATCCATGGGCTGGACACATATATACTTCCCCTGAAGAGCTTTTGGCAACTCTTGTTATTTGGGTATAGCCATTTACCGGGCATAATGTTATTTTATTGTTTTTTGCCTGCTGGGCTTGCTTTAACGCAGCCTCTTGTTCCTGTCTTTTCTTTTCTGCATCCGCTTCTTCTTTTGTTTCAAACCATCCTACGCTTTTGTATTCCTCTACTTTGCTCTCCAAAACATTTTTCTCTCTTCCGTCTGGTGCATACATTGTTAAAAACTTTTCTTTACTCCAACCTACCTTTTCATATACAGAAACATCATTTTCTCCAATCATCAATTCTCTTCCATCTTCTGCATATAAGGTTGTTGGTTTTCCATAATACCACCCGTCCTGTCTGTGCTTTTCAATATCAGAAAAACCAATCTCTCTTTTTTCTTGTTCTAAGGAATAAATATCGGTTTTAGGTCCTATAAAATATCCACGCTTTCTATATTTCTCTATTTTTGATGAATCTGTTAAGATATTGGTTAATTCTCCCTCTTTATTGTACACAAAAATAATATCGGATACATCTTTTAACGCGTCTTCTGTTCTTTTGCTAACATTTTTATCTTGAAGTTTTCCCGCTGTATCTATTATATAACTACCATTATATAAGGCATCATCAAAAACTGTAATTTCCACTGTTTGAAAATCATCAGCTATAACAAATTTACTTTCCACAACATCACTTAGATTTACTAAAATTATTACTACAGTTAACACCAATAAAAAAACTAACCCTAATATAAAAACCCATTTTTTCATACTACTTCCTCCTGCTGCAATTAACCTACATTTTGACAACATTATATGACAATTTGTCATAATTGTCAAGATGAAAATATGACATAATGTCATTAGGTGATAAAAATGAAAAACAATTTGAAAGCACTAAGAAAAAGTAAAGGCTATACTCAAATATATGTGCAAATGAAAACCGGAATCGAGCAAGCACTTATTTCAAAATTCGAGAATGGAGATCGGACACCTCCAACTGAAACCCTTATTCAGCTTGCCGACTTTTACGGAGTAAGTATTGACTATATATTATGTCGTACACCCAATCCGGAAGTAAACAAATGAATTTTTTACTCTTGACTTTAACTCTATAATCTTATAGAATTAAACATAAGGCGGTGAAATTTTATGACTTCTTGCGAAACATGCGCAAATTACGAATATGACGAATATTTGGAATGTTACGTCTGCTCAATTAACCTTGACGAAGACGAGATGCAAAAATTCTTAAGTGGCAAGTCCTTTGACTGCGCCTTTTGGCGTGACGGCGACGAATACGCAATTGTAAAAAAACAAAACTAATACTAAAGGCGGTGGCTAATGCCACCCCCTTCAGACTACTGACAAACCCACCATTTTCAGGTGGGTTTGTGTCGTATATATCAGATTTTTAATAATTCTTGATAGAAATTGCTTATCTCTTTTCCAGAGGATATTTGCAATCTTTTTCATATTCTGTACCGCAGCAGTA
>JAZNSF010000015.1:0-33543 GCA_045591095.1 Clostridia bacterium
TAATTGAAAAAATAAAGGAAACACCAAAGCAATTTCCAAGAAAACCAAACAAAATAAAAAAGGGCTAATGCCCTTTTTTATTTTGTAATATTTTCAATATCCTTTTTAAATAATTCTTCTGTCTCTAAAACCTCTTCCTCATTTTTTCCCGAAAGAAGACAGTAAAACTTGATTTTTGGCTCTGTTCCTGATGGTCTTACTATAAAATTATTATTATCCTCAAGCTCAAAATAAATTACATCTGATTTTGGAAGGTTAATATTTTCTTCCAGACCTTTAATTAAATCAGTCCTTACAGAAGATTTATAATCTCTTACAGCCAAAACATTCTTAAAACCGATTTTTTTTGGAGGATTATTTCTTAAAAATTCCATAATATTTTTTATTTTTTGAGAACCCTCAATCCCCTCAAAACTTTCCGAAACAACAAATTCCTTATAAAAACCGTATTTTTTGTAAATATTTAAAAGCTGGTCAAAAAGGCTTAACCCTTTTTCGCGGTAGTAAAGTGCCATTTCTGCAATCAAAAGGCTTGCAACAACCGCGTCCTTATCTCTTGAATAAGTACCTTTAAGATAACCGTAGCTTTCTTCAAAACCAAAAATAAATGTACCCTTACCTGTTTCTTCTGATTCCTTGATTTTTTCGCCAATAAACTTAAATCCGGTCAAAACCTCTTTCATTTCCACACCGTAAGATGCACAAATTTCTTTTATTATATTTGTAGAAACTATTGTTTTTACAACAAATCCGTCTTTTGGAAGAGTCCCTCTTTCTTTTAAGGTTTCTAAAATATATTCAGTCAAAAGAAGACCTGTCTGATTTCCGGTTAGGCTTACATAACTCCCATCCGCGCTTCTTATCATAATTCCGCAGCGGTCAGCATCCGGGTCAGTTCCTATAATCAAATCTGCACTATTTTCTTTGGCGAGATTAAGAGCAAGTTCAAAGCTTTCTTCATATTCAGGGTTAGGAAACTTAACTGTCGGGAAGTTTCCGTCGGGGGTTTCTTGTTCTTTTACCACTAAAACGTTGCTAAAACCAACCCTTTTAAAAAGCTTTGTCACAGGAACAAGTCCCGAGCCGTGAAGTGGTGTATAAACAAACTTCATCGTAGACCCTAGGCTTTTAATAAGCTCACCATTAAGGCACTGCTTCTCGACCTCATTAAGATAAAGGTCTTCCTCTTTATCCCCCATAAGATTAATAATTCCAGTTTTAATTCCCTCTTCAAAATCGATTGTTTTTGCTCCGCCAAAGATAGGAATTTTTTCTATTTCCGAAAGTACAAGAGATGCTAAATTGGGAGCAAGTTGTGCTCCATCACTTCCATAAACCTTGTAGCCGTTATACTTTGCGGGATTGTGACTTGCGGTAATAACAATCCCCGCATTTGCGCGTTTTAGTCTTACTGCAAAAGAAAGAAGAGGAACAGGCTTAAGTTCCTTAAAAATAAGTGCCTTTATTCCATTTGCAGCCAAAACTGATGCTGCTGTGCGGGCAAACTCATCTGATTTATTACGGCTGTCATAAGCAATTACAACCTTTAGGTCTGATTTTTCAGGGTTACTTTTTTTAAGCTGATTAGAAAGACCCTGCGTTGCACGCGCAACAACGTAAGAATTCATACGGTTTAAACCAAGCCCCAAAACCCCCCTAAGACCTGCGGTACCAAATTCAAGTGAAGTGTAAAAACGGTCCCTTATCTCTTCCTCATTATTTTTTATACTCAAAAGTTCTGTCTTTTCGTCTTCAGTAACATTTTCAAGCCACAACTGGTATTCATTAGAGTAGTTCATCCCGATACCATCCTTTATGTAATTATTTAATACATTCATTATATTATATTAAAAAATCAATTGCAATATTTTCGATTAAATTATTGAAATTTTTATTAAGATTTGGTATGATATAATTATCGAATTTTAAAAAATCAGGGGGTATTTTGGATTATGCTAGCGATAGGCAGCGACCACGGCGGAATAAACTTAAAAAAAATAATAAAGGAATATCTTGAGAAAATCGGAATAGAAGTAAATGACATTGGAACTTACGACGAAAGCTCCTGTGATTATCCTGATATTGCAAAAAAAGTTTGTGACGAAATCGTAGAAGGAAGATGCGAAAAAGGGATATTGGTTTGTGGAACAGGCATAGGTATGAGTATTGCCGCAAACAAGGTAGACGGCATCCGTGCGGCACACGTTACCGATACATACAGCTCACGCATGGCAAAGGAGCATAACAATGCAAATGTAATTTGTCTTGGCGAAAGAATTACAGGCCGCGACCTTGCAATTGAGATTGTTAAATCATATATTAATGCAGACTTTGGCGGAGACCGTCATCAAAAGAGGATTGACAAAATTATGGCATTAGAAAAATAAAAAATTAAAAAAGAAGGAGGAAGCCTTGTGTCAAACGTAAGACGTGTAAAAATAGGCAGTCTTTATATAGGAAGCGGCGAAAAAGTTGCCATTCAGTCCATGACAACAGCTTATACCGGTGATGTAGATGCAACTGTCAAACAGATAAAAGCCCTAGAAGACCGCGGCTGTGACATTGTACGGGTGGCAGTCCCTGACGAAATTTCGGCAAAAGCGATTTTTGATATAAAGAATAAGATAAATATACCCCTTGTCGCAGACATACATTTTGATTACAGGCTTGCCCTTTTGGCGATGGAACGAGGGGTTGACAAAATTCGCATTAACCCCGGAAATATAGGAAGCGAAGACAGGGCAAAAATTGTCGCAGCCGAAGCTAAAAGAAGGGGTATACCTATTCGCATTGGTGTAAATGGCGGGTCTTTGGAAAAAAATCTTCTCGAAAAATACGGCTCGGCTACGCCCGAAGCGATGGTAGAAAGCGCTTTGGGTCATATAAAAATACTTGAAAAATACGATTTTTATGACACAGTTATTTCCATAAAGTCCTCGGACGTAAAAAAGACAATTGATGCATACCGCTTAGCGCGCGAGACTTTTGATTATCCACTGCACTTAGGTGTTACCGAGGCCGGAACATACGAATCAGGGATTATAAAATCGGCAATAGGTATTGGAGCGCTCCTCTCTGACGGTATTGGCGAGACAATCCGCGTTTCGCTTACCGATGACCCGGTGTTAGAGGTGGATGCTGCCAAAAAGATTTTGGGGGCGCTTGGTTTGATTAAAGACAAAATCGAAGTTGTTTCGTGCCCGACCTGTGCGCGCTGCCAGATAAATCTTATCCCAATCGCGAAGGAAGTTACAAAACGTCTTGAAAATATTAAAGGAAGCCTCAAGGTTGCAGTGATGGGTTGCGCCGTAAACGGACCCGGCGAAGCAAGGGACGCTGACATTGGTATTGCCGGTGGATGTGGCGAGGCGCTTCTTTTTAAAAAAGGCGAAATTGTGGGGAAAATCCCCGAAGATAAAGTTGTTGATGTGCTTTTAGAAGAAATTGAGAAAATGAAAGGAAAGGATTAGGCTTGGCAGGAATACTGGACGTTTTTGACAAGGTTACGGTGCTTGAAAGCTTTGCCGAAACCTTAGAGAAAGCCGAGGTTTTGGATTTTTTTGTTGATGTAAAGGAAAAAAGTATCCGCGTAGAGCTTTTGTCCGAAGAATTAATTTCAAAACCCGAGCTTTATGATTTTTTAGACCGTACCAAAGATATTTACGGCCTTAAAGAGCTGGAGATAAAAATCAAATACAAAAATCCAGAGTTTTCGGACGAATATTACCGAAACCTCCTTTTTTCGTTGTTCCGGAAAAACAGTATTTGTAAAGCCTTTTTGGTTGGAAGCTTTGCAACCCTTGAGGGAGATGTTTTAAAAATTCAAGGGGTAAAGTGCGGCAAAGAAATTTTAGAGCAAAACAACTGCGAGGGGCTAATTCGGGATATTATAAGCTACGAATTTGACAGGCCCATTAAGGTCCAGCTTGAGGCAGAAGAGCTTGACCTTTTTGCCTATGAGGAACGCAAAAAAGAGCGTCAGCAAAAAATCGATAAAGAAGCCGCAAAACAATCAGTAAAAGTAACGCCAAAAGAAAAAGAGGTAGACGAGCCCTCAAAAGCCGAGACTGGCCTGATTTACGGAAAACCCATAACAGAAGAAGTCATACCTATGCTTGATATTCGATCGGGCATGGGTATTTGTGCTGTCAAGGGAGAGGTTTTGGACACAGACGTACGCGAGATAAACAAAGACGGCAAGCTTATGTATATTGCCGTTAACTTTGATATAGGCGACGAATCCTGGGCGTTAAGTGCCGAAATTTTTGGCAAGGCAGAAGTTGTTAAAAAGGTGCTTCCTGCCATAAAGCAAGGTAATCTTTTGACGGTAAGAGGAAACTATGAATATGACGAAAGGGCAAGGGGTGAAAAACTCAAAGTCCTTTCGGTAGAGCTAAACGAAAAACCGCCCATGCGAATGGACCAGGCCGAAGAAAAAAGGGTAGAGCTTCACCTCCACACAAAAATGAGTGCAAAGGATGCGATTACATCTGCGACCGACCTTATTAACCGTGCGGCGGCGTGGGGACATAAGGCGCTTGCAATAACAGACCACGGTGTTGCCCAGGCCTTCCCCGAAAGCTTTGGCGCACTTTCAAAAATCCGAAAAAGCGGCAAGGAATTTAAGCTGATATACGGTACCGAAGGGTATTTTGTAAATGACTTACCCCTTGGACTTGACAAGTTGGAAAAAAGCTACAAAGACAAAACTTTTATAATCTTTGATATCGAAACAACAGGACTTGACCCCGCGCGCGAGGCCATAACCGAAATCGGTGCTGTCAAACTTATGGACGGCAAAATCGTAGACACCTTTTCCAAGTTAGTAAATCCTAACCGAGAAATAAGCGAGCAGATTACCAATCTTACAGGCATAACAAATGAGATGGTAAAGGATGCTCCAAAGATAAACGAAATACTGCCGCTGTTTTTAGAATTCTGCGGCGAGAATACGGTTGTTGCGCATAATGCAAAATTTGACACAAGCTTTATTAAAGCGGCGGCTTTGGTGCTTGACCTTAGCTTTAATAACGATATAATCGATACAGTCGAGCTTTCAAAGGAACTTTTTCCTTTAGAAAAAAAGCATAATCTTGAGGTGCTTTGTAAGAGGCTTGGTGTAAGCCTTGAAAACCATCACCGCGCCCTTGACGATGCTACTGCAACCTGCGAGGCGTTTGTCAAAATGTGTGAAATGAAAGAAGAAAAAGAGGATATAATACCAAAGGATTATTCTGTTGACAAAAACCCCGAGCTTTTGAAAGAGGCATATAGCCATATTATAATTTTGGCAAGAAACAAGACTGGACTAAAGAATATGTACAAGCTTATCTCAAAGTCCAATCTTGATTACTTCTATAAAAAACCAAGGATTCCCAAAAGCATCCTTGCAAAATATCGTGAGGGACTTATCTTTGGAAGTGCCTGCGAGGCAGGGGAGCTTTATATGGCAATCCGTGGTGGCAGGCCCGAAGAAGAAATCGAAAAAATAGCCAAGTTTTATGACTATTTAGAAATTCAGCCACTTGGCAACAACGAATTTATGCTGCGTAGCGGCGAGGTTGCTTCTCGTGAAGATTTAATGGAATTTAACCGTAAGATAGTAAGCCTTGGCGAAAAGCTGGGTAAGCCCGTAGTTGCAACTTGTGACGTACACTTTATGGACCCGTCTGACGAGCTTTACCGCAGAGTATTGCAAGGCGCGCAAGGCTACTCTGATGCCGACCTTCAGGCGCCGCTTTACTTTAGAACGACCGACGAGATGCTTGAAGAATTTTCGTATTTAGGCAAAGAAAAGGCGCATGAGGTAGTTGTAACTAACACCAACCTGATTGCAGATATGATTGAGGACTTCGAACCACTAAAAAGCGGCTCGTATCCGCCATCAATCGAGAACTGCGAGGAAGACCTTCTTAAAATGTGCCATGACTTTGCACATAAGGTTTATGGTGAAAACCTCCCGCCTATTGTCAAGGAACGGATGGACCGCGAACTTGGTTGTATTATTGGTTATGGCTATGCAGTTATGTATATGATTGCTCACAAGCTGGTTAAAAAATCCAACGAGGCAGGGTACTTGGTTGGCTCGCGAGGCTCGGTAGGTTCGTCCTTTGCCGCGTACCTTGCCGGCATAACCGAGGTTAATGCACTTGCTCCACACTATATTTGCCCAAAGTGTAAGCACTACGAGTTTTTCACCAAGGGCGAATACAATATAGGTATTGATATGCCGGATGCTGATTGTCCGAATTGTGGCGAAAAGCTTAAAAAGGATGGATTTAATATCCCCTTTGAAACATTCCTTGGTTTTAAAGGAGATAAAGTCCCCGATATCGACCTCAACTTCTCGGGCGAGTATCAGGCGACCGCCCACAAATATGTTGGGGAGCTGTTTGGCGAAGAGTTTGTTTTTAAAGCAGGCACTATAGGTACAATCGCTGACAAAACGGCAATTGGCTTTTATGGCAGGAAGTATTATGAAAATAAAGGAATTACCCCGACTCAAGCAGAACTTAAAAGAGTTTCAAAAGGTCTGGTGGATATAAAAAACACAACCGGTCAGCACCCAGGTGGTATTATTGTCTGCCCAAAGACCATGGACATACACGATTTTTGTCCTGTTCAGCATCCGGCCGAGAAAAAGGACTCGGGGATAATTACCACACACTTTGATTTCCATTCCATCCACGATAACCTGCTTAAGCTTGATATTCTTGGGCACGACGACCCGTCGACAATACGTATGCTTGAAACGCTTACAGGGGTGGACGCAACCAAAATACCGCTTGACGACCCCGAAACAATGAGTATCTTCTCTAAAACTGATGCTATCGGCGTTAGCCCAGAGCAGATACATTCAAAGGTTGGGACCTTTGGCGTGCCCGAGTTTGGAACATCCTTTACAAGACAAATGCTCCTTGATACTCTTCCCACGACCTTTTATGAGCTTGTGCTTATCGCAGGGCTTTCGCACGGAACAGACGTGTGGCTTGGCAATGCTCAAGATCTTATTAAGGCTGGTGTTGCTACACTTTCCGAGGTTATCGGTGTTCGTGACGATATTATGACCTATCTTATAAACAAAGGCCTCGAGCCGGGCACAGCCTTTAAGATAATGGAATTTGTCCGTAAAGGAAAAGCCGCAAAAGAAGGTATGCCCGAGGAGTTTGAAACTCCTATGCGCGAGCATGATGTGCCCGAATGGTATATTGACTCGTGTAAAAAGATTAAGTATATGTTCCCGAAAGCCCACGCTGCGGCATATGTGATGATGGCGTTTCGCGTTGCGTACTTTAAGGTACACTTCCCGCTTGAGTTTTATATTGCATACTTTACCGTACGCGCAGACCTTTTTGATGCGGCTATTATGGCACGGGGCGACGAGGTCTTGGTAAACGAGATGCGCTCTCTCGAACAACGTCAAAACGACTGGTCGGCGACCGAAAAATCGGTTTACACCATTTGCGAGGTGTGCCACGAAATGTATCAGCGAGGCTTTGAGTTTTTGCCTGCTGACCTTTATGAGTCCGATGCGTTTAAGTTCCAAAAGGTTGACGGCAAAATACGCCTGCCACTTAATGCATTTCAGGGCGTTGGGGATGCGGCGGCACAAAATATTCAGGACGCAAGAGAGGTCGGCGAGTTTATGTCGATAGATGACCTTAAAACAAGGGCAAAACTCACCAAGACGGTAATCGAAACGCTTAAAGACAATGGCTGTCTTAAGGGCCTTCCCGAGACCAGCCAGATTTCGCTTTTCGATGCGTTTTAAAAGATAAATCAAAGGAGAAAATTTTATGACAATTGCTGAAAGAATTGCAAGCGAACTATCCTTAAAACAGTGGCAGGTGGATAACACCATCGCGCTTATTGACGAGGGGAATACCATACCCTTTATTTCAAGATACCGAAAGGAAGCAACCGGAGAGCTAAACGACGAGGTTCTTCGCGCCTTTTCTGACCGATTGACGTATCTTCGGAACATGGAAGAACGAAAGGCCGACATAAAAAGGATTATTGACGAGCAGGGAAAACTTACCAAAGAACTTGCGGCAGAAATCGATAGTGCCGAAAAGCTTTCGGAGCTTGAGGATATCTATCGTCCCTACAGACCTAAGCGCCGCACGCGCGCAACAGTTGCCAAAGAAAAGGGTCTCGAGCCCTTAGCAATGATGCTTTATATGCACTCAATCACCGAAGGCACGGCTATGGAGGCTGCAGAAAAGTTTATAAACAGCGAAAAAGAGGTTGAAACAGCAGAGGATGCGCTAGCAGGTGCAATGGATATAATTGCCGAAATCATCTCGGATAATGCCGAGCACCGCAAAAAAATCAGGGAGATTACTACCAGGGAGGGACTACTCGTATCAAAAGCCACAAACCCTGAGGAGGATTCGGTTTACCGAAACTACTATGATTTTAAAGAGGCTGTTTCAAAGGCGGTTCCACACCGGGTGCTTGCCATAAACCGTGGCGAAAACGAGAAACGTCTCTCGGTCAAGGTGGAAATTGATGCAGAAAAAATCTTTGCGTACCTAAACAGGGCAGAACTCCCCGGGGAAGACTTTTCAGGGAAAGAATATGTGCAGCGGGCGATTGAAGACGCATACGAAAGACTTATCCAGCCGGCGATTGAAAGGGAAGTAAGAAACGAACTTACAGATATTGCTCACGAGCAGGCGATGAAAATATTCAAAGAAAATCTCAAAAACCTTCTTATGCAGCCACCCATACGCGGACAGGTTGTTTTAGGGCTTGACCCCGGATATCGCACAGGCTGCAAGGTTGGTGTTGTTGACGAAACTGGAAGAGTTCTTGATACAGGTGTTATTTATATAACTCATTCCGATGCCCAACGGGAAAGCGCAAAAAGCTTTATAAAATCTCTCATCGAAAAGCATAATATTACCCTTATTTCTATAGGCAACGGAACGGCATCAAAGGAAACCGAAATTTTTGCTTCAAATTTAATAAAGGAAATGTCCTCAAGAATGGTCAAATATATAATGACCAACGAGGCAGGTGCATCGGTCTATTCGGCGTCCGAGCTTGCCAGGTCCGAATTCCCCGACTTTGACGTAACTCAAAGAAGCGCAATCTCTATCGCAAGGCGAGTTCAGGACCCGCTGGCAGAGCTTGTAAAAATCCCGCCCGAAGCAATCGGCGTCGGTCAGTATCAGCACGATATGAATCAAAAACGCCTTGGCGAAGTTTTGGGCGGGGTGGTAGAGGATGCCGTAAACAGCGTTGGGGTTGACCTTAACACCGCATCGGCGCCGCTGCTTGAATACGTTTCGGGCATAAGCAAAGCCATAGCCAAAAATATAGTCAAGCACCGCGAGGAAGAAGGTAGATTTGAAAGCCGTGCTCAGCTAAAGAACGTTTCCAAGCTTGGGCCCAAAGCTTTCGAGCAGTGTGCAGGGTTTTTAAGAATTCCCGGCGCTAAAAATGTTTTTGACAACACCTCGGTCCACCCTGAATCCTACGGCGCAGCCGAAGCGCTACTCAAAGAGCTTGGCTATGCAAAGGGAGATGTCACCGAGGGTGGCATTAAAGATATAAAAGAAAAAGTTAAAGAAACCGACATCTATGCTCTTGCCGAAAAGCTTGGCATTGGTGTACCGACACTTCGCGATATAGTTGACGAAATCACAAAACCCGGTCGCGACCCACGTGATTCGGTCGAGCAGCCGCTTCTTCGCGAGGACGTAATGTCGATGGAGGACTTAAAACCCGATATGATTCTTACGGGAACAGTCCGCAACGTAATTGACTTTGGCGCGTTTGTGGATATTGGCGTTCATCAAGACGGCCTTGTGCACATATCTCAGCTTAGCGACAAGTTTGTGAAACATCCAATGGATGTGGTGTCAATCGGTGATATCGTTAAGGTGAAAATTTTAGAGGTCGATATGGCGAAAAAACGCATATCTTTGACAATGAAGGGGATATAATTGGAAAAATCTGTAAAAACAAACATAAAATCAATATATAAAAGCTTTTTCTGGCTGATGATACCTATGGCGCTTAAAGAGCTCGTTGCGGCATTTATAAATCTGCTTGACAGCGTTATGCTGGGCGGTTTTGGCGAGGATGTTATCGCTGGGGTCGGGATTGCAAACCAGTGGTTTTTTCTGTTTGCGGTGGTGACCTTTGGTGTGTGCGGCGGTGCCGGGGTGTTTACGGCGCAATATTGGGGCGCGCAAAATTTTGGGCGGATGCGAAAGGTGCTGGGATTAAACGTTATTCTTGTATTTTTTGTTGTTTTGGTTTTTGCTGTTCCTGCACTGTTTTTCACCGAGTGGATTATCCGGATATTCAGGAGTGACCCCGGGGTTGTTGAGTCCGGCGCGAAGTATTTAAGGGTTGCCTGCATATCGTATGTGTTTTCGGGACTTACTTCGGCTTATGACATAAGTCTTTGCTGCACCGAAAAAGCAAATATTCCGTTTGCGTCAAGAATAGTTGGACTTTTGGTTAATCTGGTTTTTAATCAGCTGCTGATTTTTGGTTTTGGACCAATCCCTGCCATGGGCGTCGAGGGAGCGGCGCTTGCGACAATCGTGGCAAGATTAACAGAATTTTTGATTATAATTACGGCTGTATACGGCAAAAAATACATCCAAGCGGCACCGTTAAAGGAGCTTTTCAGGGTTCCCCGGGATATGATTGGTGGATATTTCAAAGCGGCAATCCCGGTGCTTTTGAACGAGGGTGCATGGGCGCTTGGCACGACAACTTATTCGTGGGTATTTTCGCAAATCAGCACCGAAGCAACGGTTATAATGGTGATTGTACAGAATATCGAGCGCCTGCTGCTTGTATTTTTTCATGGCGGAGGAAATGCAGCCGGAATTATAGTGGGAAAACTGATAGGTGGCGGCGAATACCAAAAGGCCTATGATATATCCAAAAAGCTTGCGCTTATGAATGCTGCCATTTCTCTTGTTGTTTCGGCAGTTTTCGTGCTGGCAAGACCGATTGTGCTCATTCCTTACGATGTAGCCCCAATGCTCAGGGCAGATGCTTTGGACGTCCTTTTCTTAATGGCGATTTTAATGAATATAAAGGCGCTGACGTTTTTATTTATCGTGGGTGTGTTCCGAAACGGTGGGGATACCAAGGGGGCGGCGTTTATTGATATCTGCTGCGTATGGCTGATTGGCGTTCCCAGTGTGTGCATTGCGGGTCTTGTGCTAAAGCTTAGCATCACACAAATTTATATGGTGCTTATGATTGAAGAGGTTGTAAAAGTGATAATTTCAATTTGGCGATTTAAAAGCAAAAAATGGATACGGAACCTGGTTAAAAATGGTTAAAAGAGGGAGCAAAAGCTCTCTCTTTTTGTTTCACGTGAAACATTTTTGCAAAATGTGGGATTTTCTATTGTATTTTTTCAAAAAAGTGTTATAATTAGGATAGATTAAAAAATTGGTCAAGGAGGGTTTAAATGGGCAAGGTAATTGCGATTGCGAATCAAAAAGGCGGCGTAGGAAAGACAACAACGGCGGTAAACCTCAGTGCGTGCCTTGGGAAAAAGGGAAAGAAAACCCTTCTTATAGATATTGACCCTCAAGGGAATACCACAAGCGGACTTGGGGTTGACCCAAGGGAGGTAGAACTTTCGGTGTACGACTGCTTAATAAACGACGTCGACATGGAAGAAACCTTGATAAAAACCGGGTTTGAAAACCTTTGGATTTGCCCGGCGAATATAAATCTTGCAGGGGCAGAGCTTGAACTTGTTGCAAAACAGGGGCGTGAGTACATCCTTAAAAATGCGATTTCAAAGATAAAGGACAAGTTTGACTTTATATTTATTGATTGCCCGCCGTCTTTAGGCCTTATAACCCTCAACTCTTTTGCTGCAACCGATACGGTGCTAGTTCCCATTCAATGCGAATATTATGCACTCGAGGGGCTTAGCCAGCTGACAAACACCATAAAAATGGTTAAAAAAGCGCTGAACCCCGACCTTTCTTTGGAGGGAGTGCTCCTTACTATGTTTGATGCAAGAACAAATCTTTCTATACAGGTAGTTGACGAGGTCAAAAAGTTTTTCCGCGAAAAGGTTTTTGCGACAATAATCCCCCGAAACGTCCGCTTGTCCGAAGCTCCCAGCTTTGGTAAGCCTGTTATTGAATACGACAAGCACTCCCGCGGGGCCGAGTGCTACAGCGAGCTTGCGGAAGAAGTGATTAAACGAAATCTGTAGTGTTTCACGTGAAACACTTAAGAAAAACGATTTTCTTAAAAAGACAACAAAGAAAGGAAAGAGAAAATGGCAGATGCAAAAGCAAAACAAAAAAGGGGCTTAGGCAGGGGCCTTGGTGCTTTTTTTGATGATGTAGAGTCGTCACCTGTGTCGCCCAAAGCTTCGGCAAAGGCGGTAGGTACAGAAGCTGGTGCTGCAGGGGTGCAAAAGTTAAAAATCAGGGATATCGAGCCAAACCCTGACCAGCCACGGAAGACCTTTGATAAGGAAAAGCTTGAGTCACTGGCTGCTTCGATTAAGGAACATGGTGTGATTCAGCCCGTTTTGGTAAGAAAGGCTGACAATGGGATGCATATAATTATTGCCGGTGAGAGACGTTGGAGAGCTTCGAAAATGGCAGGGCTAGCCGAAATTCCTTGTATGATAGGTGAATTTTCCGAAAAAGAAGTTATGGAAATTGCCCTTATAGAAAACCTTCAACGCGAGGATTTGGACCCTATCGAAGAGTGCGAGGGTTATCAAAAGCTGATAGACACATTTTCTCTTACACAAGAAGAGGTTGCCCAAAGAGTGGGCAAAAGCCGAAGTGCTGTGGCAAACTCACTAAGACTTTCGGGTCTTTCGACCGAACTTAAAAAAATGGTCAAGGATGGCTTAATCAGCCAGGGCCACGCAAGAGCGCTTCTTGCGCTTTCAAGTGAAGCAGAGAGGGAATTGGTAGTCGGGCGGATAATCAAGGAAAACCTAAACGTAAGACAGACCGAAGTATTGGTTTCGTTAGTGGCGAAAAATAAAAAACCAAAGGCCGCACAAAAGCCATCTGACAAAAATATTGACAACTACTTTAAAAATCTTGCATTGGATTTGTCAAAAAAACTTGGAACCAAAGTTTCTATCAAATACGGAAAAAAACGCGGCAAAATTGAAATAGAATATTACAGCACAGAAGATTTGGAAACCATTCTCAGAAAAATCAAATAATGTAAAATAATGTAAAAAATGTGACGTTTAAAAACACTGCTTAAATGGCAAAACTTACAATAAACCATAAACCGATATTAAAAATTATCAAAATGCCTTTAAGGGGCAAAATTTTAGCAAACAGACAGGAAGTGAGATTTTGAAGAAAAATTACAAGAGAATTTTTGGTTATGCAATCATACTTGGCGTGTGCGCTCTTTTGATGGTTGGCTTTGCGTGCCTTTCGGAAAACCGACTGGAGGATTTTGAGGAGCAGTACAAAAATGACCTGACACTTAATCAAAAACAGATACTAGGACTTGAGCAACAGATAGAAATGCTTGAAGAAGAAAATGCCAGACTAAAAGAGGCAATCGGAAAAAGCGAAAGTCTTGGCTCAGATCTGGTGACTTCCCAGCAGGCAATTTCGGACCTTAAAGAAATTTATGAAAAATATAAAGCAGGAGAGACCGAGGTGGCTAAAGCCGAACTTAAAAAAATCGAGCCGCTAGGCTTTGACGATGCGTCACTTGCGTATTATCAAATACTTATTGACATAGTCAAATAACATTTAAAACAAATACTGATAGGAGCGAAAAAATGATTGACATTAAAATTTTAAGAAACGAACCCGAAAAATTGATAGAGGCACTTAAGCGCCGCAAAGAAGACCACATAGACATAGACGGACTTTTGGCACTTGACAAAACTCGTCGCGAAGTGCTTTTCGAGGTTGAACAGATGAAAAGCCGTCAGAACGAGGTTTCAAAGCAGATTCCTGCGCTCAAAAAGGAAGGCAAGGATACTACAGCAATCTTTGCCGAGATGAAGGTACTTTCGGACGATATTAAAAAGCTTGACGAAAAGGTTCGCGAGATTGACGAGCGGATTGAAACAATAATGTATACCATCCCCAATATTGCAAATCCCACCGTTCCTGACGGTGATACCGACGAGGACAACGTTGAGGTAAGACGGTTTATGGAGCCTACAACATTTGATTTCGAGCCAAAGGCACATTGGGATTTGGGCGAAGATTTGGGCATTTTGGACGCGGCAACAGCTGCAAAAATTACCGGAACGCGCTTTACCGTGTATAAAGGTGCAGGTGCGCAGCTTGAAAGAGCAGTTATCAACTTCTATCTTGATACTCATACCAGAGAGAATGGATATAAGGAAATCTTCCCGCCATTTATGGTACACCGTAGCAGCATGATTGGCACAGGTCAGCTTCCTAAGTTTGAAGAGGATGCGTTCAAGGTTTCAAACACCGATTACTTTATGGTTCCGACAGCTGAAGTTCCTGTAACAAATATGCACCGCGATGAGATTTTGGAAGGCGACAAACTTCCCATCAAGTATTGTGCATACACAGCGTGCTTCCGCGCCGAAGCCGGAAGTGCCGGACGTGATACACGCGGACTTATCCGCCAGCATCAGTTTAACAAGGTTGAGCTTGTTAAATTCACAAAGCCCGAGCAGTCTTACGAAGAACTCGAAAAATTGGTAAACGATGCCGAGTCTGTTCTTAAGCTTTTGAAAATCCCATACCGCGTAGTAAAAATCTGTATCGGCGACCTTGGCTTTACTGCTGCAATGAAGTACGACATTGAAGTGTGGATGCCAAGCTACAACCGCTTTGTAGAGATTTCGTCCTGCTCTAACTTCGAGGACTTCCAGGCAAGACGCGCAAATATAAAGTATAAAAATTCGGTAAAGGACAAGGCTCAGCTTGTTCATACACTCAATGGCTCGGGTGTTGCAATTGGTCGTACAGTTGCAGCAATCTTAGAAAACTACCAAAACGAAGACGGCTCGGTAACCATCCCCGAAATTTTAAGACCCTATATGGGCGGCAGGGAAGTTATCCTTCCTGAATAAAGTTAGGAAAAACTAACCAAATCGATTTTTGCAAAAACAACAACAAAAAAACCGGTCAAGGGCCTTTAGGTCCTGACCGGTTTTTGAATTTAAAATTTTAAAAGGTTAGGCTTTGTTAACACTGCCAAACAGCTCCATTTTTTCTTTTACGGTTGCCTTGATTGCATCAACGCCCGGTGCAAGAACCTTTCTTGGGTCAAAGCCCTTTCCGACAAGGTCCTTACCCTCTTCAATATATTTGCGCACTGCAGCGGTAAATGCAATCTGACATTCGGTGTTTACATTGATTTTGCAAACGCCCAAAGAAATCGCTTTTTTAATCATATCCTCGGGGATACCCGTTCCGCCGTGAAGAACAAGGGGCATGGGTGAAGTTTCCTCGCTGATTTTTGCCAACACATCAAAGTTGAGACCCTGCCAGTTTTCGGGGTATTTACCGTGGATATTTCCGATACCTGCAGCCAAAAGGTCAATGCCAAGGTCCGCAATCAATTTACATTCTTTGGGGTCAGCGACCTCACCACCGCCTACAACACCGTCTTCTTCGCCACCGATTGCGCCAACCTCGGCTTCAATTGAGATACCCTTTGAATGAGCGAGATTAACAAGCTCGGTTGTTTTCTCGATGTTTTCCTCTATCGGATAGTGCGAGCCGTCAAACATAATTGACGAAAAACCTGCTGCCATTGCATTTTTAGCGCCGTCATAGGTGCCGTGGTCAAGATGGATAGCAACAGGAACAGTAATCGAGAGCCCTTCAAGCATACCGTTTACCATGCCTACAACAGTCTTAAAGCCACCCATATATTTTCCTGCACCCTCAGAAACACCAAGGATAACAGGTGATTTAAACTCTTCAGCGGTAAGCAAAATTGCTTTGGTCCATTCCAGATTGTTTATGTTAAATTGTCCAACTGCATATTTGCCCATCTTTGCTTTTTGAAGCATTTCTGTAACCGAAACCAACATATCACATTCCTCCTAAAAATCGAATTGTTTGCTTTCCTTTATGATATCACAAATTGATTGTCTCTGTCAATAAAAAATACCCTCTGCTTGCATTTTTAAAAAATATATGCTAATATTATTTATGTTTAAGAAATAATTTTAAACAGACACTTAAGGAAGGGGAGTTTTGATGAAGCTTAAATTTAAGGCTTTGGCGGCATTTGTAAAAGAGAATTATTTTGTTATGTTTGCTGTGCTTTCTATGCTTTTTGCGGACCTAGAGCTTAGGACACTGGTGCTTCCGAAGGTATTTACCGAAGGCTTTGTTCTTCCGGTATCCATAGGTTTTACTTTGGCTTGGGCAGGGCTCTTTATTTTTATTTGCTGGGTAATTCTCCCTCCAAAGATGGGCCGTCTTACATATATAATAACCACCGGCCTTTTTATTATTCTTTCCCTTAGCCAATATATTTATTTTAAAATTTTTGGTCAGTTTTTCTGGATAAAAAGTGTTGCTCTCTTAGGCGAGGGCGCAGAGTATTTGGGATTTGCATTTAAACACGTTGATGCGTGGCTTGTTACCTGCACGTCCTTGGGGATAATCTCTCTTGTAATTGCGGCAATAAAGTGGAATGGATTACCAAATCGAAAGAAGAGCCGTTGGGTTTTGTGCCTGATTCCGATAATAGCAATTTCGGCACTTCATATCTTTATGCAGCCTCAGGTTCATGGGGATTCCATGGACGACTGGGATTCGTGGCGAAAACCAAGAGTGGTATATAAGAATTTTAACGACGCAAACAAAAGCCTTGACTTGTGCGGCCTTTATCAGTTTACAATCCGGGATATTTACAAAACCTTTATTGCCCCCGATGACTATGGCAAGGCTGAAATGAACAAAGTAAGTGAATATTTTGAGAAAAAGGAAGCTTTGCCCGAAAACGAATATACAGGGCTTTTAAAGGGCAAAAATGTAATTGCGGTCATGCTTGAAGGTATTGACACATGGATGATTGACCCTAAGTACACCCCAACTATGTGCAAAATGATGAGGGAAGGCATAAACTTTACAAACTATTATTCTCCGTTTTTTGGTACGGGGCACACGTTTAATGCCGAATTTGCCTTTAATACAGGCCTATTTACACCGATAACTGCGGTAAGTGCAGTGAATTTCAGCGCAAACAGCTTCCCCTATGCTATGCCACGGCTTTTCAAAGAAGCAGGCTATGCGGTTAATTCCTACCACTACAACGATTCGGAATTTTATAACCGTGGGATTATGCACCGAAGCTTTGGTTACGAAGACTATCATTCGTTTGCCGAGTTTGGTATGCCCGAGACGGTTTCTCAGGCCGACAGCAATATTTTAAAAAGCGATGCGATATATAATGACATAACGGGAAGGCGGCCATTTTTCAGCTTTGTAATAACATATTCGGGGCACGTTCCGTATACCTTTGACGATGCAAAGCTTGCCCTTGCCAAGGAAAACCATCCCGAACTCATTAACAAGAACATGGACAGCGAGAAAAACAATTGCCTTATTCTTGCAGCCGATACTGACGACTTTTTTGCCGAGCTTCTTAAAAGGCTTGAAGAAGACGGACTTTCAGAGGATACCGTAATAATCGCATATACCGACCATTATGCCTATGGCTTTTCTGATATGAAAAAGCTTGAATCTTACAAAAAAGGGGATATTATCTACAGAGTTCCTGCCTTTATATACGGCGAGGGCGTTCCCCAAAAGAAGATATCAAAGCCCATGATGACGATTGACTGGCTTCCTACCATTATCAATCTTTTTGGATTTGATACAGAAGGGAAATACATCGGCGAAGACATTCTTTCGCCTGAGAATCCGGGCTTTGTGTACTTTGGGAGCTCAGCATGGCTTGACGAAAAAATGTATTATGTCCCGAGTGCTGCCGAGCCGAAAGATTCTTTAAAGGAGCATATACAAACCCAGAATAAACGGGTTAAGGAAAGCTTTGACATAAACGATATAATTGTCTCGGGCGACTATTATGGCTCTAAGTAGAGCGTTAATAAATTTGTTACAAAAATTTAACTTGTAAAAATTTTTTATGTATGCTACACTAAAATAAGAAGTAAACCTTTTTGGGGAGGTATATTTTATGGATAACAGAAATCTTTCGAAGACCGTAAAATTCAGCGTAGAAAAAGAAAAACAGATGTCGCCGCGCGAGCTTATTCTCACGGTATACTCTGCGCTTAAGGAAAAGGGCTACAACCCAATCAGCCAGATTGTCGGGTATATTATGTCAGGCGACCCGTCATATATAACTGCGCATAACGGTGCGCGGACACTTATTCAGCGCCTCGAAACCGACGAGATTTTAGAGGAACTGGTGGAGTTTTACGTGTCCCACTAGCAAGGCGAGATTTTACTAAAAATATAAAGGCACCATTTCTTTAAAAGAGATGGTGTCGTTTTTGTATTAAGTAGTATTTTTTGATGGCGCAAAAGACTTTTCGACAGAATTTGCCTTGACCTTGGCGAGGATTTAGACTAAACTGTAGGTGAAGCGACGATTGCGCCGCAGGCAATTCTTGTTCCGCCCGAGGCAGGCTGCGTCTTATAATCATCAGGTGACTGATGAATAACCACTGAACGCCCGATAACGTCCTCGGGGAAAAATCTGTTTGTAAAAAACAGCATTTTTGCCGTTCCGCAGTTGGAAAAAAGAACAGGGAAATCCCCTGCGTGATTGCCGTGAGGCTCGCCATCGGGGTTCCAGTGCCCGCCCGCACCTAAAAAAGGCGTGTCGGTGCTGGTCGCCCCACAGGTGTCAGAGTCGTGAATGTGAAAAGCAAAAGGTCCAACCTGAGGTGAAGTGGAAGATTTTTCCGAAAAATCGGGGAGCCCAAAAATTTCGGCTTCCACCCAGGTGCCCTCGTCGGCTTTCAAAAACTTTACGGTGCCCGTCACTTCGGGGGCAAGCCGGCTTGGCGAAATATGTGCAATTGCATCGTAGGCTATAAGCATAACTATCTCCTTTTACCACAAAGGGTGGCCAAAAATTTATGAAGTCCGGATTAATCCGGTCATTACAATATACTATGCAAAAAGCGGTTTTAGGGTGAAAACCACAAAACAGAAAGGGTGATTAAGGGTGACAAAAACCATAAAAGCAATCTGTATAATTTTGGGCTTAGTGTCTATTATCAATGCATTTATAGCACCCCAAAAAAATAAGGGCAAGGTGCTTGCAAAGGAACAAACCATAAAGGCCGTTTGGGCGGCAACACTTTATTCCATGGACTATCCGTCAATCCCCACTACAAATGCTGACAGCCTTAAAAAAGATGCCGACCTCCTTATAAAAAACACCAAAGACTTAGGCTTCAACACCCTGTTTTTGCAGGTAAGGTCTGCAGGGGATGCGATTTACAAGTCTAAAATATTTCCCTGGTCAAAATACCTGACAGGGAAAGAGGGACTTTCGCCCGATGCTGATTTTGACCCCCTTAAGTACATAATAGAAAAAGCCCACAAAGAAGATATCGCGGTTCACGCATGGATAAATCCATACCGGCTTACCGCGTCCGAAAAGGATGCCGAAAGTCTGGCAGAAGAAAGCATCCCCCAAAAGTATCCGCATCTTGCGGTCAAACATACCGACGGAAAGCTCTATCTTGACCCGGGAAACCCCGAGTCCATAAATCTTGTAGTTGACGGATGCCGGGAGATTGCCGAAAATTACGATATTGACGGAATACACATCGATGATTATTTTTATCCGTCCAGTGCCTTCCCCGACGGCGAAACTTTTTCCAGGTACGGTGGCGAGTTCCGCGACGTGGGCGACTGGCGCCGAAATAATACCAAAAATCTGGTCGAGGAATTGGGCAAAGCCATAAAAAAGGCAAACCCAAATCTTTTGTTTTCGGTAAGTCCGTCAGGCATCTGGGCAAACAAAGAGTCCCATCCCGATGGAAGCGCAACGTCGGGAAGACAAGCCTATTTTGACTATTATGCCGACACAAGACTTTGGGTAAAAGAAGGGCTTATGGACGTAATCATCCCACAAATTTACTGGAACATAGGCTATCAGGCAGCCGACTTTGAAATTTTGGCAAAGTGGTGGAACAATGCGGTAAAAGGCACAAACGTCACGCTTTGCATCGGGCAGGGGGTTTATCGCATAGCGGAGGAACAGGATACCGAGGCTTTGTGGTATGGCGAAAGCGGAATTCATGAGGTTGACCGGCAGCTTAAAATGATAAAGACCTTAGACAACTGCGGAGGCTACAGCCATTATCGCCTGGGCAGTATCGTCGAAAACCCTGGTCTTGCAAGCTTTATAAAATCGGCAAACAGCGGAAAGGAAGAATTGTTTAGCGATATAGAGGCATACCCCTGGGCAAAAGATGCTATAGGCCGCCTTGTCTCAAAAGGGATTGTAAAGGGTATGGGCGACGGCACCTTTGGTTGCGCCCTCAAGGTAAGTCGTGCTGATTTTACCATTATGCTGGTAAGATTAAGCGAACAAAATGTCCCCTTTAGCGAAAATTTTGCCGATGTCACAGAGGATAAATACTATTACCAGGAAGTAGGGATTGCAAAGGTCCTTGGGTTTGCCACAGGGCGCGAGGGGAATATTTTTGACCCACTTGGCAAAATAAGCCGTCAGGATATGGCGACAATGGCCTATCGGGTAATGAAGCGTATGGGAAAACTCGCCGAAAAAAGTAAAAGCTCTCTTGAGGAGACTTTTTCTGACGCAAACGAAATTTCGGAATATGCACGGATAGCTGTTTCGGTTTTAGCTGAAAAGAAAATTATAACCGGCTACGAAACAGGGGAGTTTAAGCCAAAGGACAACGCAAGCCGCGCCGAATGTGCGGTGATTCTGGATAGGTTATTGGATTTATAAATGGAAATACCCACCGTTTGGTGGGTATTTTTGATTATTGGTGGTTTATAGGTAAACCAATTTCTTCGAGTATCAAAGCGTTCTTTTTGCCAATCTTTCTCACAGACTCTAAAAATTCTTCGTCTGTCAGGGAATGGTTTTCGGCTCTTCTTTGCATTTCTTCGATAATTTCTATAAGCTCTTCGTTGAGGGATTTTACAAGTTTTATGTTCATGTTGATGCTCCTTTAATAAAAAAAGATGTGCCGCCAAAGCGACACATCTAAAAAACGTATCACTCTGACTCGATTCCGCGACGAATCACAATCTCCCAACGAAGGTTGACCAATATCAGAGGTACGCTTTTTACTTAGCATACCCCTTCGTGGGAAATTTTATATAAATGTGAATCGTCGCAAAGATATTATATCACTATTTAGATTAAATTACAACTGTTTTTTTACAAGGGGAGCGCCCCTTGCAAATAAAAAACCCCCGCATCGCGGGGGTTAAAAAATATCAACCTTATTCTTTCCAAAGCTTAATCTTTCCTGTCCTTTGAAGCCCAACCAAAATGTTGGTCATTACGGGAAGAAGAATCATTCCAAATACACCCATCGAAAGATATCCAAGATAGATTGCAATAAGTGTTACCAGCGGATTAAGTCCAAGCTGGTCGCCAACGATTTTTGGTTCGATAAAGTTTCTGACAACCAGAATTACAACGTAAAGGATTAAAAGCCCGGCCGCGACAAAATAATCTTTGGTAAAAAGCGCGATTATCGCCCAGGGAATCAAAACACCGCCCGAGCCAATAACGGGAAGTATGTCGGCAAAAGCGATAATTGCCGCAATGCCAACAGCATTTTCGATTCTAAGTATTGAAAGGCCGATGCAAAGCTCGGTAAATGTAATCACCATAATGATGGCATATGCCCTTAAGTATCCAAGCACTGTTTTCCATATATGTTTTTTTGCATCGCTGAGGAAAATTCGGCTCTTTTGCGGTAGCTGCTTTTTGACAAAATCTGTTATACGGTCATAGTCCACACTGATAAAGACAGATGCAAGAATTGTAAACGCAAAAGATATAAAGTAAAAAGGAATTCTGGAGGTTATTCCGGCAATACCTGATACCATCCCTGATGAAAGCTTAAGTACAGAATTCCTAAGCCCAACCAAAGCATTTTCTGCCATTGAGTAAATTTGCTCCAGTGTCTCGGGTGAAATCCTTTCGGCAATGCTTTCGATATTTTTTATTGCCATACTGAAAAACGGCAAAATATTCTTGTCATAATAGCTTGGAAGCTTGGCAAAAAAGTCCTTAAGTGACACAAATATTTTTGAGCCCAAAATCCATATAGCAAAGATTACCGCGGCATATTCCAAAATAAGAACAATTATGCCCGATATTCTTCGGTTAAGCCGTGTGACTTTATGTAGGCCAAGCACAGCAGGACGGGCGGTAAAGACAATCAAAAACCCAATAACGAACGGCATTATCCATCCAAGGACATATTTGATTGCGGCAAATACAATAAGTGCCACCAGCACAAAATAAGCTGTGTTTATAATAAATTCACGGCGACGCTCGGTGCGTTCGCTTAGCATATTCTCACCCTCTTTTGTGTTTTTTTTCGATTATTATTATATAATACTGTGTATTCAAAGTCAAGGGAAATGCTTTTGGGAAAGAAAACATTTTCAGTTGAATTTGCTCTGAAAATGTGATATGCTTATTACGTTATTGAATTGAAAGGAGCGACGAAATGAAAATTACAAACGATATAAAATATATAGGTGTAAACGACCACCAGGTAGATTTGTTTGAGGGGCAGTTCTCTGTACCTAATGGAATGGCATACAATTCGTACGTGCTTTTTGACGAGAAAATCGCAGTTTTTGATACAGTTGACGCTTCGTTTGGTGATGAATGGCTTAAGAATCTTAAAACCGCGCTTGACGGAAAGACCCCCGATTATCTGATAGTTCAGCATATGGAGCCTGACCATTCGGCAAATATCAAAAGATTTGTGGAAGAGTATCCAAACGCAAAGGTTGTTGCGACCGAGAAGGCGATTGCCATGATGCCACAGTTTTTTGGCGATGACTTTGCGCCTGAGACGATTGCGGTAAAGGAGGGTGACCTTTTAGACCTTGGCAGCCGCAGTCTTACATTTGTTACAGCTCCCATGGTGCACTGGCCCGAGGTAATGCTTTCTTATGACCCCAAAACAAAAACTCTCTTTTCGGCGGATGCGTTTGGTAAGTTTGGCGCGCTTGACAAAGACGAAGATTGGGCGTGCGAAGCACGCAGATACTACTTTGGTATTGTAGGCAAGTTTGGTCTGCAGGTGCAGGCGCTTCTCAAAAAAGCGGCTATCCTCGAAATCGAGCGGATTTGTCCGCTTCACGGTCCTGTTTTGGACGAGAATCTCGGATATTACTTAAACCTTTATGATACCTGGTCGGCATATCGCCCCGAGGAAAAGGGTGTAGTGATAAACTATACTTCGGTTTACGGAAACACCAAAAACGCGGTACTTTACCTTGAAGAAAAGCTAAAAGAACTTGGCTGCGAAAAGGTAGTCGTAAACGACCTCGCAAGATGTGACATCCACGAGGCGGTGGAGGATACCTTCCGTTATGACAAGGTAGTTCTTGCTACAACAACCTACAACGGCGGCATCTTCCCGTTTATGCACCAGTTTATCCATCACCTCTCTGACCGCGCTTTCCAAAACCGAAAAGTTGGTCTTATCGAAAACGGCACATGGGCAGCCATGGCGGCTAAAAATATGAAGGCTATGCTTGAAGGATTAAAAAACATCGAATTTTTGGAAAACACTGTCACCATCAAATCTGCAATGAATGATGCCTCCAAAGCAAGCCTAGATGCCTTGGCAAAGGAGCTTTTGGGAAAATAAACTTGATACAAAATCAGCACCGACCTAAAAATCATAGGTCGGTGCGGTTTTTTCTTTTACAAGGAGAGCGCCCCTTATATATATTCTTAAAAATCGTGGCAAACGCCTGCGTCAAGATTATACTTTTCAAAAATCAAAACAATTTCTTCCACCGTTTGAAAGTCATCAAGGTCGTTACAGTGCAAAACCTGTTGAATTTCGCTAAGTGCTTTTGTGGCGGCTGAATCTACGATTTTGTCGGCGTCAATGCCGAAGTCTTGGATACTATTACAAATCATATCTGCGATATAGGCTTTAAGAATGTCGGTTTTTATGTTCATGGGGATACTCCTTTAAATAAAAAATGCGCAGCCGAAGCCACGCACGAAAAATGCATGACTCCTATTGCTGCGACGCAATTAAATATACTCCAGACGAGAAATAAAGAGTATGCATTTTTACCAAAAGGTATAAATACATTCTCGCCTGAAAAGGATATTTTTTATTCAATTACGTCGCAAAACTATTATATCACTATTTAGATTAAATTACAACTGTTTTTTTACAAGGGGTCTCCCCTTGTAAATAAATTTTAAAACATAAATCGATGCGGCAAGGGGTCGAACCGTAAAAAACAATCCGGTGAATTGTTTTTAGGTTCGAGTTAGGTGCGACAGCGCCGATATAAAAGAAAATCCGTTAGGATTTTTTCGCAAGACAGTTTGCTGCAGAAGCCCCCGGTAGATAAAATTTCCGAACAAATTTCTTAAAAACCCTTGACAATATGGGACTAAAGTGGTATATTGTCCTTAATGATTAGCACTCTCTCGGAGCGAGTGCTAACAAAACCGAAAATGTCGGTTCCCAAAAGAGGTGAACATATATGGCGCTTGATGACAGAAAAAGACTTATCCTGCAGGCTATTGTAGAGGATTACATCAACACAGCAGAGCCTGTAGGGTCACGAAGTATATCAAAAAAGACCGACCTCAACTTAAGTGCGGCAACAATCCGCAATGAGATGGGGGACTTAGAGGAAATGGGACTTTTAGTACAGCCCCACACCTCGGCAGGTCGAGTTCCGTCAACGGGCGGCTACAGACTTTACGTGGACTCGCTGATGGAAAAATACGAAATGACTTCGGCCGAAATCGCCCAGATGAAAGAGGCGGCAACAAAAAAAACCCGCGAGCTTGAGCAAATTGTAAAAGACGTAGCGGCGGCTTTTTCGGGGATAACAGGGCTTCCGGTAATAGGTGTTCTTCCCGGGGCCGAGGCAAGTGTTGTAAAAAACATCAAGCTTGTCAAGGTTGACGAAAACAAGGCCATGCTTATTGTGTCGGATAAGTCGGGAATAATAAAAAACAAGCTTTTAAGCTTAAAGACTGAAATTTCTGACGAATTTGTTGACCATATTTCACGAATTTTAAACGAAAACCTTTCGGGGCTTACAATTTCGGAGATTAACCTCTCAAACATAATGGAAGTCCAGTCGGTAATCGGCAAGAACTTTGAAATTTTGGCAACCGTTATGGAAATGGTCCACGAGGCGGTGCTCGAAATCGACAAAAAGCAGATTTTTGTTGACGGGCTTTCAAATATATTCCGCTTCCCTGAATATGGGAATGTCGAAAAGGTAAAAGAACTTTTCAGCGCAGTCGAAAACCGCGAGAATCTTTCTAAGATAATTATGGAAGCGTCGCTTGCAGTGCAGACAAGGGTTTTAATCGGTGACGAAATCCCTGTGCCTGAGCTTAAAAACAACAGCGTAGTTCTCTCGCCTTATCGTGTGTCCGAGAATATAACAGGTGTTTTGGGTGTGCTTGGCCCTGCAAGAATGGACTACCCCAAAATTATTTCGGCACTGGAGTTCTTTACAAGTCAGCTTTCAGAGGCACTTGGCTCGGATTTTGGGGACGAGAAACCTCAAAAGCTGATGATTGGAAAAGGAGATGAATAGAGATGTCAGCCAAAGAAAAAATTAGCGAAGAAAAAGAAGAGATAGAAGCAAGAGAAGAAACAACTGAAGAGGCCGAAGAAGTGACCGAAGAGGTATCCGAAGTGGATAGCCTCAAGGCAGAGGTTCTGGAGCTTAAGGATAAACTCATCCGCCACGCGGCCGAGTTTGACAACTTCAAAAAGCGAACCCAGAAAGAACGCGAGGAGCTTTTTACTATGGCGCTTTGCGACGCGGTCGAAAAAATCCTTCCCGTCAAGGATAACCTCGAAAGAGCGACAAACGTATCCGAGGACAGCGAAAACGGTATCTTGGACGGCGTAAAGATGATTTTAAAACAGCTTGACGAGGCCCTTACTTCCTTAGGCGTTGAAAAGATCAAAACAGTAGGCGAACCCTTTGACCCCGAAATGCACAACGCAGTTATGCACGAAGAAAACGAAGCGTTTGGTGAAAACACAGTTTCGGAAGAACTGATGAGCGGCTTTACCCTGAAAGGCAAAGTGGTAAGACACGCAATGGTAAAGGTAGCAAACTAAATATAGAGCATAAGAAAGTTGATTCTCGTATGGTTTAAAAAGGCTGTTTTTCCGTAATCGTGCGTTAAAATGCTCGCAAATACACAAAGTATTTGCTCCGCTTTTGCCTTCGCTGACAGAAAAACATCTCTTTTAAAACTCTGTAGACCCTGCTCCCCGCAGGGCATACGATTTACAACTGCCTTAAGCTCTTAAAAAATGAGAAAAAGCAGATTAATATCTGTTTCAAAAATATATTTTAGTAGATACAAAAAGAAAGGTGATTAAAAATGGCAAAAATTATAGGTATTGACTTAGGTACAACAAATTCATGTGTGGCAGTTATGGAAGGCGGCGAGCCTTCGGTTATTACAAATCCCGAGGGTGCAAGAACAACCCCGTCAGTTGTAGCTTTTACAAAAACCGGTGAAAGACTTGTTGGGCAGGTTGCAAAAAGACAGGCAGTTACAAACCCCAACACCATAAGCTCCATAAAACGCGAAATGGGTACAGACTACAAGGTAGACATCGACGGCAAAAAGTACACTCCTCAGGAAGTATCTGCAATGATTCTTCAAAAGCTTAAAGCAGATGCAGAAAGCTACCTTGGCGAAACAATTTCTCAGGCAGTTATTACTGTTCCTGCATACTTCAGCGACGCTCAGCGTCAGGCAACCAAGGACGCAGGCAAAATCGCAGGCCTTGAAGTTCTAAGAATCATCAACGAGCCTACAGCTGCAGCACTTGCTTATGGTCTTGACAAGGACACCGACCAAAAGATTATGGTTTATGACCTTGGCGGCGGTACATTCGACGTTTCTATCCTCGAAATCGGCGACGGCGTGTTCGAAGTTTTGGCAACAAGCGGCAACAACAAGCTCGGTGGTGATGACTTTGACCAAAAGCTTATTGACTACCTTGCAGCTGAGTTCCAAAAAGAAAACGGCATTGATTTAAGAACTGACAAAATGGCACTTCAAAGACTTAAGGAAGCTGCCGAAAAAGCTAAAATTGAGCTTTCAGGCGTTATGTCATCAAACGTAAATCTTCCGTTTATCACAGCTGATGCAACAGGTCCCAAACACCTAGACATCACAATCACAAGACAAAAGTTCAACGAGCTTACAGCGGACCTTGTTGAAAAGACAATGGTTCCTACAAAGAATGCACTTTCTGACGCAGGCGTTTCGCCATCAGAGATTGACAAGGTGTTGCTTGTAGGTGGTTCTTCAAGAATACCCGCAGTTCAGGAAGCAGTTGAGCGCCTTATCGGCAAAGAACCTCACAAGGGCATCAACCCTGACGAATGCGTTGCAATCGGTGCTGCGATTCAGGCGGGCGTGCTTTCGGGCGACGTTGAAGACCTTGTTCTTCTTGACGTAACACCGCTTTCACTTGGTATCGAAACAATGGGCGGCGTATTTACCAAGATTATCGAAAGAAACACTACAATCCCCACAAAGAAGAGCCAGATTTTCTCAACAGCGGCGGACAGCCAGACAAGTGTAGAAGTTCACGTTCTTCAGGGCGAAAGAGAAATGGCAGCTTACAACAAGACCTTGGGTCGTTTCAGCCTTACAAACATTCCTCCCGCACCACGTGGTGTTCCGCAGATTGAAGTTACCTTTGACATCGACGCAAACGGCATCGTTCACGTAACAGCAAAGGATATGGGCACAGGCAACAGTCAGGATATCACAATCACATCAAGCACCAACCTCTCTGACGAAGATATCGAAAAGGCAGTCAAGGAAGCCGAGCAGTTTGCAGCAGAAGATAAGAAGAAGAAAGAAGCTGTAGACACAAGAAATATGGCCGACAATATGGTTTACCAGACCGAAAAGACTTTAGCTGACCTTGGTGACAAGATTTCAGAAGACGAGAAATCGGGCATCCAGGCAGAGGTTGACAAGCTAAAAGAAATGCTAAAGGCAGAAGAAATTGATGTTGAAGCTGTAAAGGCGCAGACCGAAGCGGTTTCTAAGAAGTTTTATGAGATTTCGTCAAAGCTTTATCAAGATGCTCAGGCCCAGGCTCAGCAGGGCGCAGAAGGTGCAGCAGATGGTGCTGCAGGCGCAGATGACAATGTTGTTGATGCAGATTACAAAGTAGTAGACGAAGAACAGTAAAAGAGTGTCGTAAAATGCACAGACCACACAAAGTATTTGAACTTTGTGCTATGGGCAAACCTCGCCTCTCGGAGTACCTTTGTACGCCGTCGGGTTCGGTTTGTCCATTCTGCGCTATTTTACTCAGCTCTTTTGTGAATACAAAAAATCAAGAAGACAGTTGGTGACTGGATTGGCAGAAAAAAGAGATTACTATGAAGTGCTGGGCGTAGACAAAAGCGCATCAGCAGACGAAATAAAAAAAGCCTACCGCAAATTGGCCAAAAAATATCACCCCGACCTAAACCCTGGCGACAAAGCCAAGGTAGCTGAAGAAAAATTCAAAGAGGCAACCGAAGCCTACGAAGTTTTGTCTGACGCCGACAAAAAGGGGCGCTATGACCAGTTTGGCCATGCAGGGGTTGACCCGCAGGCAGGCGGTGGCTATGGTGGCTATGGCGATTTTGGTGGTTTTGGAGGCTTTGACGATATATTCAGCAGCTTCTTTGGCGGCGGATTTGGCGGCAGCAGCCGCCGCAATCCCAATGCACCTCAAAGAGGACGCGACCTTAAGTATGGCGTTGACCTTACTTTTGAGCAGGCGTGCTTTGGCTGCGAAATCGAGCTTAACATAAACCGCACCGAACGATGCGAAGGCTGCGGCGGCAGCGGAAGCGAAAAAGGCACAAGCCCTGCAACCTGTAACGTGTGTCACGGCACAGGTCAGGTAAGCACAGTTCAAAGGACGGCTTTTGGAAGCTTCCAAAGCACAAGACCGTGTTCGACTTGTGGCGGGACGGGTAAAATTGTTACAAATCCGTGTAAGGAATGTCGCGGTGAGGGTTCGGTCAGAAAGAGCCGCAAGGTAAAGGTGAAAATTCCTGCAGGTATTGACAGTGACCAGATTATTTCCTTAAGCGGTCAGGGCGATGCAGGCAAAAACGGTGGTCCCGCAGGCGACCTTTTGGTTGTTGCAAGGGTAAAACGCCACAAGCTTTTCGAAAGACAAGGCTATGATATTATGTGTGACTTCCCCATTACCTTTGTGGAAGCGGCACTCGGTGCCGAAGTACAGGTGCCAACAGTCGATGGAAAAGTCAGCTACAATATTCCCGAAGGCACACAAACAGGTACAGTGTTCCGCTTAAGAGGAAAGGGCGTACCCAAGCTTCACGGAAACGGCGCAAGGGGCGATCAGTACGTAAAGATTACGGTCGAAATCCCCAAAAACCTCAGCGAAAAGCAAAAGGATATTCTTCGTCAGTTCGGCGATACGGTCGAGCCTACGAAGTATAACCAAAGAAAGAGCTTTATGGATAAAGTCAAGGAATTTTTAAAGTAAAGTCTAAAGGCATGGGACATTTGAACTGCACCATTTTATGCAGACAGCACAAAACAGCCCTATGGTAGTTAATATTAAAATTCAAGCAAAAACTGACTTCGTTTTTTAAGCGGAGTCAGTTTTTTAAGTGGCTTTTCGCGCCGTCTTTGAGGGACTTAAATCCTTCAAAGCCTTTTGTGCGCTCTAATTTAGCGTATTGCCGTTTCTAGCGGTTTTGGTTCAGTGTTTGCTAGAAAAATGTTAGAAAACACTTGGCAAAAATCAGTATATAAATGAATTTACAAGCAACTATGATGCAGGAAGCAAATCCACTTATGTGTATAAGGTAATAGACGGAAAGCTCCATATGTGCGTGTGGGATTTTAACAATGCCTTTGACAATTATCAGGAAAACGAAATCTCGCACAGAATGTTTTATATTCAGGACGGACTTTGGTATGATATGCTTTTCAAGGATGAGGAATTTGCGGAAAGGGTAATAAATCGTTATTATGAACTTGAAAAAGAATATCTTAAGGCTGCAAGACGAGAATACTTCGATGTTGAACGAAACAAAAGACAGCGAGGAGATATTTATATTACTCAGATAATAGATGAGGAGATGAAAGCGGATGACAGGCGCTTACGATAAAAATTCTCTTGAAAAAGCACGCAACTCTTTGGGCAGAATGCTTG
The DNA here is from genome assembly GCA_045591095.1 of Clostridia bacterium. GTDB lineage: Bacteria > Bacillota > Clostridia > Monoglobales > Monoglobaceae > SIG440. Next base: position 30,392 of record JAZNSF010000015.1, read on the forward strand.
ACTTTGCAGTATATGATTTAAAGATTGATATCAAAGAGTTTTTTGACAGGTTTATTGTATCAGGCATAGCAAATGCTTTTGAAAATGGTGATTCAAAAACCATTGCAGGGAAATCGGGCGTTGAGCTTGCCTATGAAGTTATGGAGAAAACAGGAGAAGATGTAAGAAATATAAAACCAAGATATACCGCTAATCGTAGCGAAGAATACTGGACCGGTTGGGCACTTGCATATTATCAGTGGAAAACATCACTCTCTTTTGCAGAAATCGTTAAGTATATACCGATTGACCAAATAAAGTCAATGTACTCACCTTATCACGAAATGGATATAAGGCATTTCGCAGATAAAATGAATGAACTGTATAATCAGGCGAAACCAGAAACAAATCTTAAAATTTATAGAAAAAGAGCAGGATTAAGTCAAAAACAACTTGCAGAGCTTGCGGATATTCCCGTTCGTATGATTCAACACTACGAACAAAGACAAAAGAATATTAATAAAGCACAAACAGAATATCTTGTCAGACTTTCAAAAGTGCTGAATTGTGATATAGAGGACTTATTGGAATTAACATAGAAAGAATAAATTCCTTTATGGACTTATCAAAATTTCTGTGGTATGATTGTGTTAACGATAAGAGTTCAAAATGGCTGAAACCGTTTTTTAGGCTTGCGAGAGGGGTAGGTCAGAGCAATTTGAAGGAATTTAAGAGAAGATAAATAACGATAAAACATGCGTAAAATCAAGGCTTTGAGGGACTAAAATCCTTCAAAGCCATAACTAGCGCTCAAATTTAGCGTATTGCCATTTCTAGCGGTTTTGGTTACGAGTTTGCTAGAAAAATGATAGAAAAGATTAAGGAGAATAATTTATAAAAATTATTGACATTATAACGGTATAGCGTTATAATATATAACAAGGAGGCGAAGTAATATGATGCTTGAAAAAATTTTGAAAGATAAAAGTATCTCTGTATATAAGTGTGCAAAAGAAAGCAATATTCCATATACAACATTGCTCGAAATAGTAAGAGGAAAAACAAATATTGAAAACTGCTCTGCTCAAACGGTATATCGCCTTTCTAAAATCGTTGATATGTCAATGGAGGAACTTCTTGAAAAATGCAGTATTCCGAACAGGGTTGCCTTTGAAACTTTTAAAAGTCAGGTTTGTCACGTTGTGAAAAACAAAGGCGATATTGATTTTATCATTGATACTTTAAATAATGATGATGTTAATAAATATTGGGAATTGAAATGGTATCCTGAAGCTTTCTATACACTTGCCATGCTTGATTATCTAAGCAATGAAAATGAACTACCTTTGGCTGACAAGTATGAGTCAATCAGAGCGTGCTCATTAAAAAAACCTTTATATCCAAGAGATATTATATTAGCATCAAAAATCAATAATAACTCCGATTTGAAAAAGACGGCTGTTAAGGAAGCTATTCCCGAGTTTATGAGGTTCAATATTGTCGAAAGAGGTGTGAGAGATGTCTTCTGATTTTAGTTTTACCAAAGAAAATCTTGATATGTATTTGAAGGAGCTTGCTAAGGAATACAAGAAAAGAAATAAAAATGTTCCTGCAGAGCTTATATTAGTAGGCGGAGCATCTGTCCTCATTAACTATGGTTTTCGTGAAATGACAACAGATGTTGATGCGATTATCATGGCGGAACGAGCGATGAAAGAAACAATAAATGCAGTTGGTGATAAATTTGGCTTGCCGAATGGGTGGATTAATACGGATTTTACCAAAACAAATTCATATTCAAAGAAACTGATTGAACATTCGGTACATTACAGGACATACTCAAATATTGTTGATATCCGTACAATAAAAGCAGAGTATTTAATTGCAATGAAGTTAATGGCAGGCAGAAAATATAAAAAAGATTTGTCCGATATTGTTGGGATTTTAAATGAGCAACAAAAACAAGGAAATCCTATCACTTTCGAGATGATAGACAAGGCCGTTACTGAATTGTATTCCGGGTGGGATAAAATAGAGAAAGACAATGTTGATTTCTTAAAATCAGTTCTTAAAGAGGAAAATTTAGAAACATTATTTTCAGAAGTAATGCAGGAAGAATTGGAGTCTAAATCAACAATACTAGAAATCAATAAAAACTATCCCGACTTAGTTAAACCGGATAACATAAATGAAATTTTAGAAAAGGCAAGGAAGAAAAAAGATAAAAATACGAAAGTGTAAATTCCTTTATGGACTTATCAAAATTTCTGTGATATGATTGTCTTAACGAGAAGAGTTCGAAATGGCTGTAACCGTTTTTAGGCTTGCGAGAGGGGTAGGTCAGAGCAATTTGACGGAAATTAAGAGAAGTTAAGAAACGATAAAACATGCGCAAAATCAAGGCTTTGAGGGGTTAAAATCTCTCAAAGCCTTTACTACGCTCGAAATTCTGGTATTGCCACTTTTACCCCCTTTTCTAACCATTTCTGCTAGAAAAATGTTAGAAGAGGTTTAGGGATTGTTTTGACATTCTTGAAAAAATCAAGTTAATGTATTATAATAAAGAAAAACATAGAAACAAAGTTGGTGACAAAATGGATATAATTAGAATTGTAATTAAAGGCGCATCGGGTTATGGTTGCGCGGATGATGCATACGAGGATAAAGTTACACTAACTGATTCGTCTATAAGTTACGAATATACACCACATCCTATGAGCGAATCAGAATTTAATGTTCCTCGAAAATGGTCATATAAAACAGATAATCCTTTGTTCAAATGCATTTTTAAGGAGATAGCAACCAAAACTCCGGAGTATTTGTATAATGACGATAAGGAGTTCGCATATGATATAGGACCCACGATTATAACAGCGACTTTTGAAGACAAACACAAAGAGCTCCTATACAGTCTTTTTAGATAGAGTAAATTAGCGGAAGTTAAAGGAACTTAAAAAGCGATAAAAACCGCATAAAATCAAGGCTTTGAGGGGATAAAATCGTTCAAAGCCTTTGCTGTTCTCGAAATCTTAGTATTGCCGCTTTTTGATGCATTTTTTGGGTTTTCGCTAGAAAAGTGCTAGAAAAATGTTAGAAAAAACATATGAAAGGATGAAACAGTTTTGCAGAATAACTTTACCTTAAAAACAAATAATAAAAAAGGGAAAACCTAC
>JAZNSF010000016.1:0-6590 GCA_045591095.1 Clostridia bacterium
TTTGTTCCTTCTAAAAGCATCTCAACACCCCATTAGTACGCCGTTTTCTATACTTTTATTATACCACATTTTACTTACTTTTTAAAGACTTTTTGCAAAAAAAATGACCACCGACATTTGACTTTGTCAGTGGTCTGAAGCGACTGATTTATAAAAAATCAGTCGCTTTTCATATCTCTAAACCTCTTATGCACCAAGGGATTCCAACTGTTGCCAGTGTTTCGACATCCCACTGGATTGTAAAGTGACCTGTTTCGCGCATGGCGCCGATTACTTTGTTGTCATAATCGCCATAAGGCGCGCGGAAAAGGTTAGGCTTTTTGCCTGTTATAGCCTCGATTTTTTTGTCGCAAGCCTCGACTTCTTCTTTCATTTTTTCCACCGAAATCTGCGTCATATGCGGGTGGGTGTTGGAATGGTTCATAATCTCGTGTCCTGCATCGGAAAGCTGTTTTACCGAGTCGGGGAACTTATCCACCCAACCGCCAACGACAAAGAATGTGGTTTTGACATTATATTTGTTCATAATTTCAATCAGCTGGTCGGTGTCCTCGTTCCCCCAGGCGGCGTCAAAACTGAGGGCAACAACCTTATCGTTTTCTGCTTTTTGAACGCAGTAAATAGGTAAGTCCCGCTTGGTGCTTGAAACGGGTAAAAATTGGTTTTTCCCTATGTATACAAGGGACAGCATAAGAGCCAGCATCGCCATAAGGGCAATCCCGGTCTTTTTGGTAATAACAAAAATTTTCATTGAATGTCATCCTTTCTGGTAACGTATTATTAAAATATATTCGAGAGGGCGCAATTTAGAATATTTTATTAGAAGTTTGGCTAAAATAAAAAATGGAATGTTCTAAATGTGAGGAAGATGAATATACTGTAAATATACTAAAAATTACCGAAAAACCAGGGAGTGAATTATATTGAATATAGCGGGCTATAGGGACAACAACAAGGTACAGCTTTGCGGCCGGGTGGCGAGCGTTCCAGAGTACTCACACGAAGTATATGAAGAAATATTTTATACGTTTATGCTTGACACGCCAAGACTTAGCGAGACAAACGACAAAATCATAATTACCATATCCGAAAAATTTTTGGCAGGTGGAGGCATTAAGGTTGGCGACAAGGTCGAGATAGAGGGGCAATTCCGTTCCTATAATAATTTTACAAATATAGGAAACCGACTAATACTTACGGTTTTTGTAAAGAGTATCAGACAAATCAGCGATGAAGACGAAGAAAATGCAAATTCAATTTACCTAAACGGTTACATATGCAAACAGCCCGTTTACAGAACTACGCCTTTTGGACGTGAGATTGCTGATATTCTGATTGCAGTAAATCGTTCGTATAATAAGTCAGATTATATACCCTGCATTGCCTGGGGCCGAAATGCAAAATATGCTGAAAGTCTTGATATAGGCGACAATATAATAGTAAGAGGCAGAATCCAAAGCAGAGAGTACCAAAAGAAAATCTCTGAAACTGAAGTCGAAACAAAAACTGCATACGAAGTATCGGTTTCCAGGCTGGAAATGGTAGATAAAAAAGTAATTGATGAAAGTTTTTATGATGACGAGGAAATATTTTAAAAAATATATCAAACAAGAAGCCTTTGGTCTTAAAACGCCAAAGGTTGTTTGTTTTGCAAAGGATATTGGTATTGACTGAGGAAATACATTGGAGTATAATGTTGGTATAAAAATCAAAAATTAATGGTACATAAAATTTTAAGACAGAAAGGCTGCTCGCAATATGCAGACAAAGGAAATAATTAAAGACTTAACCGATGGGATAGGGATATCAGGTTATGAAAAAAAATTCTCAAAAACCGTTAAAGAGCTTTTGGCGGGTTATTGCGAAAGAACTGTTTTAGAGAGCAACGGAAGTGTTATAGGCTTTTTTAAAGAGCCGGACATCTCAAAAAAGACTATTCTTTTAGAGGCGCACATTGACAGGATAGGCCTTATGGTTTCGGAAATTTCGGAAGATGGATTTTTGAAGTTTCGTGCTTTAGGCGGCGTGGACGAAAGGGTTTTGCCTGCGTCAGAGGTATATATTTTGGGCACTGAAATGGTATATGGTGTTATTGGTGCTGTACCGCCGCATCTTAAAGGAATGTCAGACGGAGAAGAACAGTCCCCCAAAATTTCGGACATGCTTATTGATACAGGTCTTACTAAAGAAGAATTATTGGAAAAAGTCTGGGTAGGTGCGCCCATTATGATGAAGTCAGAGTTTTTGGAACTTACAGACGGCAGAGTATCTTCTTCGGGACTTGATAACCGCAGCGGAATGGCGGCAATTTTTGGTTGCCTTGACAGGCTGAAGGATTCAGAACTTTCGGTTAATCTTGTGGTAGCCTTTACTGTAGGCGAGGAGCTGGGACTTCAGGGCGCGTGGGCACTGAATACAGACATAGACATAGATTTAGCGGTGATAATTGACGTTACGCACGGAAGAACACACGACAGCCAAAAAACCGACACCTTTGAGCTTGGACAAGGTGCTGTAATTTGCCGTGGCCCAAATTTTGACCGAAAGACTGCGGGCAAAATAATAGAGCTTGCAAAGGCTAAAAATATTCCTTATGAAATAGAGGTAGCGCAGGGTAATTCCGGAACAAACGCATGGGCACTTCAGGTGTCGGGACGAGGAATTGCTTGTGCACTTATCTCTATACCTCTAAGGTATATGCATACAACGGTCGAAACCATAGCTCTCGAGGACGTCGAGACCACGTCGAAACTTCTTTTCGAGATTGTTTTGGGAGGTGAGCGCCTTGCTTAAAAAACTTACCGAGGCATTTGGAGTATCTGGCGCAGAGGATGCTGTAAGGGATATTATATACAGCGAGATAAGGGGGTTTTGTGATGCCGTGGATATTGACGGCATGGGGAATTTGCGCGCTTATAAAAAGGCAAAGTGTCAAAACAATGATACAAAAAAAGTATTGCTTTCTGCCCATATGGACGAGGTTGGCTTGATTATCACAGATATTACAGACGACGGGTACCTAAAATTTTCGTCTGTCGGGGGGATTGACCCCAAAGTGCTGGTTTCACAAAGGGTCAGCATAAATAATATAGAGGGTGTAATTTCGCTAAAAGCTGTGCATCTTACAACCAAAGAGGAACGCGAAAAACCGGTATCGGAAAGTAGCCTTTATATTGATATAGGAGCAAAAGATAAAAAAAGTGCAGAAATGTATGTGGAAAAAGGCGACTATGCGGTGTTTGACAGCGACTACAAGGAATTTGGGAATTATATAAAGGCAAAGGCCCTTGACGACCGCATTGGCTGTATGATAATGATTGATATACTGAAAAAAGACTGGAATACTGACCTTTACTGCAATTTTACTGTGCAGGAAGAGGTTGGCCTCAGGGGCGCTCGCACTGCGACAAGGGGGATTAATCCTGATTATGCCATTGTGATAGAAGGGACTACGTGTAACGACTTGCCGGGAGTGCCAAAGCACCTGAGGGTAACTAAAAGTGGCGACGGCCCTGCAATTTCTATTTTGGACTCTGCCAGCAAGGCGAGTGCTGAAGTAGTGAAACTTTTGGAGACTGCAGCAAAAGAAGGATGTGTACCTTATCAGTACAAGGCGTCAACTGCCGGGGGAAACGATGCAGGGATAATCTCTGTTACAGACGGAGGCATAAAAACAGCATCGGTATCTGTGCCGTGCCGCTATATACATTCCCCTGTAAGTGTTATGCACAAGGAAGATTTTGAAAATGCTAAGGCACTTGTGTGCGCATTTTTAGAAGTTTTAGGAAAGGAGCAAGGTGAAGATGTATAAAGAATTAGCAAACATATTTGCGCCGTCAGGAAATGAAGCTGTGATGGGTGAATTTATAAGAAACCGACTTTCGGGAACTTTTGACGACATAAAGACTGATAATATAGGAAACGTAATTTGCACTGTAGGCAGCGGCGGCCTTTGCATAGAGTGTGGGATGGACAGCCCCGGTGTGATGATTACCGATATAGACGGACAAAAGGCCAGATTTTCGGGGGTTGGCGGAATAAACGCCTCATATCTCATAGATAAAAAAATTATATTTAAGGACCAAACGTTTGGTATAGTGCGATATGATGGCAAAAGTGCGCCAGACTCAAAAATTTCGGATTTGTACCTTGAGGGTAATTTCAATTCGTTAAAGATAGGAGATTTTGGCGTTGTAGATACGGCTTTTTGCGAAAATGATACCCATATCTTTGGAAACGGAATCGGAAACAAAGTCGGTATTTATGCGGTTATTGAGGCAGCTAGAAAGGCAAAAGAAATTAAAAATCTGACGATTTTATTTTCGGCACAAAAGCGAATCGGCGCAAAAGGAATACAGGCGTTTTTTGCAGAGAACAGCTTTGCCAGTGTAGTGACTGTGGACGGAGCAGAGCAAAGCGGCAATATAAAATGTGGTGAAGGCCCATCTTTTGTAATAGCCGATAAGTCGGGCGTATGCGGAGACCCACTGCCTGAAAAAGTTAAGGATATTTTTGACGGTGACAAAGAGGTAAAACTCTCGGTTACCCAGCAGGATATGTGCATAGGAAAAATTTCGACTTTGGGTACTGGCGCATCTTGCGGTGCAGTTGCAATCCCGGTAGAACATAAGGATAAGAGCTTTGAATCGGTGCAAAAGGCGGATATTGAAGACGGTATAGTGCTTATAAGGTCTTTAATTGAAAATATGTAAGAAATGAGGTAACTTAAATGTTTGTAAAGCAGGTTTCGGTATTTATAGAAAATAGAGAGGGTAAACTTGGAAGAATAACAAACTTACTTCGGGAAGAAAAAATTGATATTCGTGCATTCAGCATAGCAGATAACGCAGAGTTTGGGATACTAAGACTTATTGTCAAAGAACCCGAACGTGCGATTAGTGTTTTGCGAGACAAAGGCTTTACTGCACAGCTTAATGAGGTGATTGTTGCAGTTATGCCTGACAAAATAGGCTCGTTTGACAGCGTGGTAAAACCTATTTGCGAAGAAGGTATAAATATAAAGTATGTGTATTCATTTATTGGCGAAAAAGAGGCAACCGGGAGAATCGCAATTTGTGCAGACGATATGAAAAAAGCGCTTTTGGCGCTTGAACGGTCCGGATGCGAGATGTCAAGCCAGGACGAGATTTAGCGAGGTGGAAGTATGAAAAAAGAATGTGTACTTTATGACAGGAAATGCATAAATTGTGGCGAATGTGATATTTGCGACCTTGACCCCAAAAAGATTTGCGACAACTGCGGAAAGTGCATTGATTTGGATGATGATTACAACATAATAGATGTGGATTTACCCACGGAGGATAGCGACATACCCCTTAATTATAAATACGAGGACGATGCCGAAGAACAAAGCGATGACGAATTCTTTGACGAAGATTTCGAAGAAGATGACGACGAACTGCCTGACGATGAAGACACATATGATGATTTTGATGATGAGAGTGGTGACGATGAAGATTTAGAGTTTGACTTTGACGAGTTTTTTGGAAAACGGTAGATTTTTTAGATATCGTTTTTTGAAAAATTTGCGCTACCCAAAGAAACTTCTCCTGATTTAAGAATGGTTTCCGAGTCGTCTTCCAGGCGAACAATAAGGTTTCCTTCCAAATTAATATCTATTGAAGTTCCACTATAGGCTTTACCGTTTTGGGTAAAGCTTATTTTTTTGCCCAAAACCAAGGAGTTATCTTTGTATTCCAAAATCAGATTTTCGGTCGAACTGCTTTCGAGGATATTATTTAATTCAGTAAGAATTTTTGCAATGATGATATTTCGGTTAGTATCCTTGGGAAATACCGAACCTGCAATCTCGCTTAATTTCCCGGGAAATATATCAGATGGGGTCGATACGTTGATACCAATCCCAAGGATTATAGACGATGAGTCAGGATTATCACCTTTTAAAACGCTTTCGGCTAAGATGCCACAGACCTTTTTGTTATTTACAAATATATCGTTGACCCATTTTATCATGGGTCTTTCATCAATTACTGAAGAAATTGCGCGACAAACCGCTACCCCTCCTGCAACAGTAAGAAGGGATATGGGGAGATTAGTTTTTTGAGGGTCTATAACAATACTCATATAAATCCCTGTCCCGCAGGGAGAAAAGAATTCGCGACCTAACCGCCCTCTACCATCTGTCTGACTGTCTGCAATTACTACGGTCAGGTGAGGGGTGCCTTCTTTTGCAAGTTCTTTGGCGAAAGTATTTGTAGAATTTATGGTTTCAAACACCAAAAATGTATATGAATGATTCTTGCTTAAGTGTTTGACAATGTTTTTCGTTGATATTATATCTGCCATTTTTTCACCTCCGATTTGGCAATGAAAGTATATCATATTTAAAGGAAGATAGTCAATATCGTATACACATTTGTCGAAATATAGTTCATTTTGTAAAAAATCAAAAAAAGTTTAAAAAACCCCTTGACAAGAACGGGGAGGTGTGGTAGTATAAATGAGTTGCGCCAAGGGACGTTTGGAGTCAAGGAAAAAAGATTAAAAAAATCGAAAAAAAGACTTGACAAAGAGAACGTGGTGTGATAAGATAGATAGGCTCTCTCTTA
>JAZNSF010000017.1:0-17556 GCA_045591095.1 Clostridia bacterium
TTCGGTGAATGGATGGACTTCTGGTATCAGAATTACTGCAAAATACGAATAAAGGAGTCAACTCAGGAGGGCTATGAAACAAGAATATATAATCACATAATCCCCAAGATAGGAAAAATACCGCTGAATGAACTGACTCAAAACGACCTGCAGAAATTCTACAACAGCCTTAAACAAGATGGCAGACTGAGATATCGGGATACACTCGGCGAAGGATTGTCCGACAGGTTCGTGCGAAGCTGCCATGCCAACTGCAGAACTGCACTTCAAAAGGCAACGGATGACGGACTTATAAAAAAGAATCCTGCAATAGGCTGCAAGATACCACCAAAAAAATCAAGAGAGATGCAGGTGCTGACGCCGGATGAAATCAAAAGGTTCCTTATACAAGCAAAATATGACGGATACTTCGAAATCTTCTTAGTAGCCCTATCTACAGGCTTACGGCGAGGAGCAGATATGGCACTGAAATGGGAAGACTTAAACCTCGATACAGGAGAACTAAAGGTGAGAAGACAAGTCAAACGGACAAAAGGCAGGTTGGTCATAACAGAGCCAAAGACTGAAGAATCGGTCAGAATGATAATACTACCCAAAAGCCTTGTAAATATCCTGAAGGAATATAAGGAAACTATAGACTCAGAGTGGATGTTCCCATCACCAAAGGTCGAGGGAATGCCAAGAGATCCCTCAGCAGTATATGGAATGATGCAGGTAATATTAGAAAGAGCAGAATGTAAAAAGCTCCGATTCCACGATCTCCGCCACACCTTCGCAACCACATCGGTAGCAAACGGAATGGACATCAAAACCTTATCCACCATCCTTGGACATGTATCAAGCAAGACAACACTTGATATATACCTGCATAGCACCGAGGAAATGAAGATAGAAGCGGCAAAAAAGATTAACGCGCGATTCAACAAGGATACAAACGGCAACGAAGAAACAATCACGAAAGAACAAGAAAAACCGCCACAAGCCAAATTTGAGCCTAAAAAGGGCAAGATGCGAAAGCCCGGCACAGGATGCATCAGTAGGATAAATGACCATCTCTATGAGGGCAGATACTCACCAAAGGATGCATACGGCAAACGAATGGCAAGAAACATATATGCACCTACAAGAGAAGAATGTGAAGATAAGCTCGCCATACTGATAAAGGGAATGAAAGCCGAAATCGCAGAACAAAAAGCGAAACTCAAAAATACATAGTAAAACATAAATGGCACGGATATAAAAAATCCGTGCCATAGTTTTTGGGTGTATTAAATTTTGATACGGTGTAAACAAAGAAAAGGGTTTTATTTGTTAAACTTGATTTTTTTGCCGTATTTGCATCTTGAAGAGTCGAGCTTTGTTCTTCCTGTGTTAGTCATGCGATAATTTTTATGCAGTATTAGAGCTTCTTCATTTGGGACACTATCGTATAAAACCACATTATTTTCTTCGAGTTTTTCTAAAAGATTTTTTAGTTCTCTATCAGATATGGTAATTCTTCTTGAGATAGTTTTACATTGATGCCTAATACATTCCAATTCTTTTTGTATGGCTGCATCAATCAGGGTGCTTAAAATTGATAAAATTTCATTTTTATTTGCAAGCTCATTTTGTTCTTCTATCTTGTTAAAAGCTCTTAATACTCCGGGATAACTCAAAGTTTTTGTACGATTCATAAAATTTGCTCCTTAATTAATTCTCATGATTCATTATATGTTTTTTCATGCCAAATATCTTCTCCGAAAACTAGCATATATTGAATCAATCAAAGATTCTATCCTTAAAAATGATAAAATTTCAAGTTTTTTTGATAAGGTAAAATTATTATTGCCTTTTATTGAAATCCCAAAACTATATGTGGGAATCTCATTTCCGTTAAATTTATCAAAAACAGGAACTGTTAAAAAGTCATCCCATTCACCTTGAGTATCAAAAGAAATTTCTGAATTCAAACTTTTTACAAGAGAACGTTTTTGGGAAAAGGAATGAAAAATTAAATTATCTGTGCTTTTCCATTGGATTGGTGTAATTTGTCTTTCACCTATTGTGGCACAAAAGTGAACATGTTCACCTTTCTTATTATCATATATCCTGAAATGTGTTCTAACATTGTTTATTTCGTTAGTGTCAAACAAACAATTTCTAGCACAACTGGCAATATGAAAAAACCAATCCTTAATTATGGCGTTATTATCTTTGTCGAACTCAGTTTTGGGAACAGAACTAAAGGCGTCTAGCTGAAGCCTGCATGATTTTTCAAAATCCCATAATCTACTAACCATTTCATCAAAAATATCAGTTTGTTCATCTGAAATAGCAATATGGTTGTTAACTGGAACAGGGAATTGCAAACTCTTTTTATTTGCAAAGGCATCTTTGCTATATGGAATTGAAAAACATCCGTCGTTGTTTACAGAATTGTAACTGGAGGTATCCGGCACAAATTTCCCTTTGCTATTTGTTATGAACAGTTTACCCTGAATTTCTTTTTCATCAACATTAATCTCATATAGTGCAAATCTGCAGGAAGTAAATGACTTTTCCTCTTTTTTTCCGCTTTCATAGGTTGTTCCAGTGACTAAACTAAGTACAAAAGAATCTAAATCAATTTTTCCTGCTATTCTACTCTCATGAATATGACCGTGAAGAATTATATCTATAGGGAGTTTGTCTTTGGAAGTAAAATAGTTCCACAAATATTCTCTTTCATCATTTCTTAGCCAATCATCTGGGTGATGCATAAGTGCAATAGCAATATCAATGTGATTATTTTCCCTAATTGCTTTATATTCTTTAACCAACTCATCGAGTTGTATTTTTGATAAACCTAATTTTCGGTAATCATTTTCATCGTGTGAATATATTGCTGAGTTGAGTCCAATTAATGCAATGCTTACATCATTGACCGTAATATGGGTCGCTCCATAACTTTTCTGTGTGGATTGAGAAGGATGTAACAACTTGTTAAACTCAGCGAAATCCTCAAATCGCGAAAAAACTTTTCTAATTTCATTCTTACAAATTTGAAAGTGGGTCCCACTATTAGCATCTTTTTCATATTCATTTCTAAGTTTGTTGATATTATCATCACGCTCAGCATCGTGATTGCCAGCTACACAAAATATGTTATTTAAAGGACATTTAGTGATATGAGATATAGGCTCTATAAACTTTTTATGAAAGTTGGTAAAATCAGAAACGTTACCTTTATCCACCATATCTCCAGTAATGGTTATAACATGAATATCCTTATTGATTTCGCGAACACAATTGGATATTTCTTCAAAAAATGAATTATAATCAACATCGTTATCATACTTCAAGTGTAAGTCTGAAAAATGTAGAACATTGATTTTTTTCATATGCATTCACCACCGCAATCATAATTATACATATAATAACATATTTTGACAAAATATGCAATATAAATTTATAAATTACATTACTTTACATTAAACAAATTACGGCGGTACTATGAAAAAGAAAAAATAATAATATAAAAAATAGCATGAACCCCTTTGAGGTGTCAAAGAGGTTCATACTATCAATATGGTCGGGATGACAGGATTTGAACCTGCGGCCTCTTCGTCCCGAACGAAGCGCGCTACCAAACTGCGCTACATCCCGATATAAAATATTCGATTTTTCTATATCTCCCGTGTCTGTGGGATAACATGTGGTCAAAACTGATTTGACCACATGTATTTTGTTTTTTAGGTCGCCGTAAAGTGGCGGTGTTAAAAGGTTTGTGGGAGTTCGGCGGATACTCGATGAATTGATTAGTACCGTGTCCCGAACGAAGCGCGCTACCAAACTGCGCTATATCCCGAAATTGTCTTTGGCACTATTCGTGCCTAAACTCAACTTTTGTATTGTACTACAAAACTTCTAAAATGTCAACCTTTTTTGATGAAATCATCAAACATAAGTGCTATATAGCAAAAAAACACAGCTCCAAAAAATGCACAATCCCGCTAAAAACGAAACGTCCAATAGAAAAACAGCCCTATGACCGAATGAAAGAATTTAATTAATAACAAAGCTGACTCCGCTTTTTAGGCGAAGTCAGCTTTTGTTGTTTACTTATTAAATTTGTCCATATCGTTTTTGCGGATTTCAACACGTCTTACCTTGCCACTGATTGTTTTGGGAAGCTCATCCACAAACTCAACAATTCTTGGGTATTTGTAAGGAGCAGTGTGAGTCTTAACATATTCCTGGATTTCCTTTTTAAGTTCGTCCGAGCCTTCTGTTCCTTTTACAAGTACGATTGTTGCCTTTACAATCTGGCCACGAACTTCGTCAGGTACAGGTGTGATTGCACATTCGAGGACATAAGGAAGCTCCATAATAACGCTTTCGATTTCGAAAGGCCCGATGCGGTAACCTGACGACTTGATAACGTCATCAATTCTGCCGACATACCAAAGGTATCCGTCCTCGTCCATGGTTGCCTGGTCGCCTGTGTGATAGTATCCGTCATGCCATACCTCGTTTGTTTTTTCTTCGTCCAAATAATAGCCGATAAAGAGGCCGCAAGGCACATTATCCTTTACACGGATACAAATTTCGCCTGTATCGCCCGTTTTACACTCGTTACCGTCAGGGTCAAGAACGACAACATCATAAAGGGGACTCGGTCTTCCCATAGAGCCGATTTTTGGTGTCGAACCTACAAAGTTTGCGATAGAAAGTGTCGTTTCGGTCTGACCGAAGCCTTCCATAATTGTAAGGCCTGTTGCCTTTTTGAACTGGTTAAACACTTCGGGATTAAGTGCTTCGCCTGCTGTTGTTGCATACTCGATAGAAGAAAGGTCATACTTTGACAAGTCCTCCTTGATAAAGAAACGATACATTGTAGGTGGTGCACAGAATGTTGTGATATTGTATTTTGCAAACATCGGCAGGATATCTTCGGAATGGAATCTGTCAAAGTCATAGGTAAATACACCTGCCTCGCACAGCCACTGGCCGTAGAGCTTGCCCCAAAGCGCCTTGCCCCAACCTGTATCCGAAATGGTGAAGTGAAGTCCGTCAGGGTTTACGTTGTGCCAATGTTTTGCTGTGGGATAATGACCAAGAGCATACTTATATGAATGTGTTGCAATGCGAGGATAGCCTGTTGTTCCCGATGTAAAGAGCATAAGCATCGGGTCGTTTCCGCACGGTGTATCGTCTTTGCGGAAATAGTGGGTGCTGAAACGTTCCATTTCAACATTGAAATCATTCCAACCATCCTTTTTGCCGCCAACCAAAACCTTGATCATTCCGGGATAGTTTGCTGCTGCCTTTTCTGCTTCATCCGAAGCCTCGCCGTCTGCGGTGCAGACAATTGCTTTTACTTTTGCGGCTTTATATCTGTAATCAAAGTCGTGTTCTACAAGCTGATTTGTTGCAGGGATTGCGATAGCACCGATTTTGTGAAGCGCAAGCATACTGAACCAGAACTGATAGTGGCGTTTTAGCACAAGCATTACGGTATCGCCTTTTTTGATACCCAAAGACTCAAAGTAGTTTGCAGTCTTGTTTGAATACTTTTTAAGGTCGCTGAATGTAAAGCGGCGGTCCGACTTATCGTTTCCTACCCACATCATTGCAAGCTTGTCGGGGTTTTTCTCGGCAATCGCATCAACACAGTCAAACGCAAAGTTGAAGCTTTCCTCGTTTTTGAATGTTATGCCATTAAACACACCGTTTTCGTCATAAGAGGATTCGATAAATTTATCAGCAACGGTTTCACTGGAAGCCACCTTTTTAGTCAAAGCTTTTTCGGCTTGGATAGGAGCTACGGGGTATTCTTCGCTGAAGCTGCCATCCTGAGGATTAAGCACAACTGCGTGGAACTCGCAGCCACCCTCTGAAGCTGCAATCATACCGTGAGGAATGATACTGTTGTAGAATATGGAATCACCCTCGTGAAGTATATCTACGTGATTTCCAACCTGAACCTTAAGCGAGCCTTTAACAATTACGTCAAATTCCTGACCGTTGTGCGAGCTTAGCTTTATGGGGTTATCCTGTTCCTCTTCAATGTAAGGGAACTTTACCAAAAAGGGTTCTGCCTGCTTGCCTTTAAACTTTGGCGCAAGGTTGTCATATTCTACGCCCTGCTTTTTAAGTATCTTAAGTCCCTCGCCCTTTCTTGTGATAGCAAAAGAGGAAAGTGTTGTACTTGTTCCGTCCAAGATATCAACAACCTCGACGCCACAAGCCTTTGCGCATTTGTAGATAAAGGTAAAGCTAAAATCTGTTTCGCCCTCCTCCAAAACCTTGTAGTCGTCAAGCGAAACACCTGTAAGCTTTGCAAGCTCCTCTTGTGTAAAGCCTTTCGCTTCGCGCAGGTCTTTTATTCTGCCTGCGACTTCTTTCAAACTGTAATCCATTGTTCTTGTCTCCCTTCTGATTTTGACAAATTCTGTAATTGGTTACGATTTGAATAAAACAAAAAACTCGCCTCAAAGATAGCTTTGAGACGAGTTATACTTAACCCGCGGTACCACTCAAATTACGGAAAAAATCCCGTCACTTTCCGGATTCTAGCAAATCCTTTGCCTTTACGCAGCATTACGGAAGGAGTCTACTCACTTTCGTTTTCGGTCCTCCGACTCAGAGGTGATAAGTCATTGGAAAGCTCTGCCATTGCCTTGCACCACCCGGCAACTCTCTCTAGGCTTCACAATCCGACCGTCCTCGTCGCAGTCATTATTTGTGATATTCAAATTTAGGTGTATTATACTCCTCAAAAATTGATTTGTCAATACCTTTTTAAAAAAATCTTCCAAAATACCGCCAAAAATATTAAAAAGCGCAAATCCCGTTCAGGGATTTGCGCTTTTTGATATATGTTATACTTTCCTTGTATAATCAGGCAAAAGCTTGGGAGATACGGTCACTGTTTCGATTCCCGCATCTTTTATTTCCTTCTCAAACGCATCGATATGCGAAAGGCTTAGCTTTCCAACCTTAACACTTTTAGCTTTAGACGCAGCATTTTGACCTGCGCTTCGGCCAAACACGATTATATCAAGAAGCGAGTTGCCCATAAGTCTGTTTCTGCCGTGAATTCCGCCTACTGCTTCGCCTGCAACAAAGAGGTTTTCTACATTTGTTGTCATACAGTCTTCAGTAATGTCAAGACCACCGTTTTGATAGTGAAGTGTAGGATAAATAAGGATTGGCTCCTTGCGGATATCGATTCCGTATTTTGCAAACATTCGCCACATAGCGGGGATTCTTTTCATAATAGTCCCCTCGCCGCCGATTTTTTCGATCATCGGAGTATCAAGCCATACGCCCATGCCGCCCCCTGTATCTACACCGTTACCTCTTTCGGAGCATTCTCGGATAATAGATGCGGCAGATACGTCACGTGTTTCGAGCGGATGCATAAAGACTTCGCCCTTTGCATTTACAAGCTTTGCACCAATCGAACGAACCTTCTCTGTAACAAGCGCGCCAAAAATCTGTTCGGGGTAAGCAGCACCTGTCGGGTGATACTGAAGCGTCTCGGCATAAAGAAGCTTTGCACCTGCTCTGTACCCAAGGACAAGACCGTCTGCAGTTGCGCCATAGTGGTTTGATGTCGGGAAGCCCTGATAGTGCATACGACCTGCGCCGCCTGTTGCAATGATAACGGTTTTTGCCTTTGCAACGAGAAGTTCTTTTGTTTCCATATTCATAAGAACTGCGCCTGCAGCGTTGCCGTTTTCGTCTAAAATAAGCTCGATTGCAGAAGTAAAATCAACAACCGGGATATTTCGGTTTAAAACTTCGTCGCGAAGAGTTCGCATAATTTCGGCACCCGAATAGTCCTTTGCGGCATGCATTCTCTTTCTTGATGTTCCGCCGCCGTGGGTTGTTACCATTGTTCCGTCTTCTTCCTTGTCAAATTCGACACCAAGCTCGCTAAGCCACAAAATTGCATCAGGTGCGTCGCAAACAAGCTTTGAAAGAAGCTCTCTTTTTGCGGCAAAGTGTCCGCCACCAAAAGCGTCAACAAAGTGGATTGCAGGCGAATCGTTGGGTTTATCAGCCGCCTGGATGCCGCCCTCTGCCATCATTGTGTTAGCATCGCCCATACGAAGCTTTGTAACAATCATAACATCTGCCCCGGCTTCATGAGCCTCGATTGCAGCCGAAGTACCTGCACCGCCACCGCCGATGATTAAAACGTCGGTTTCGTAATCAGGCTTTTCGAGGTCGACACTATCTTTTGTGATGCGGCTGTGAGCCTGCAAAATTTCGGCAAGCTCGGTTGGGACCTTGTCGCCCTTGTTGGGGCCGATTTTTAAAATATCAAATTCGTCCTGCTTATAGTCCGGATGAAAAGCCGCAAGCAAATCTTCTTTCTGCTTTGTAGTCATACGTTCCGGCTCTAATGCAATATTTTTTTCTCTTGCCGCTTCAACAGCTGCAAGAGACTCTTGAAATTTTTCCGAATACATATTTCTTTTCCTCCTTACTTTTCTATTTCGCGAGTGTTGTAAAGTTCTTTCATTTCTTCGACCGGCTTTTGCATAAGCGCCTCGATAAGTTCTTTAAAGTCGCCGTCTTTGATTTCCTTTACTCTTTCCTCTAAGTGTCCGCAGCCGGGAGCTAGGTACTTACCGTTAATTCTTCTTGCAAGCATTGCAACCTGAGGATGCGAAATGCCTGCCGGGCATCTTGACGAACAAACACCGCACATTACGCAGTCAAAAGACTCCTCTGCGCACTTTTCGAAGTCGCCTCGCTGAGCGTAAGCGATGTACTGCATAACGTTAAGCTCCTGAGTGCAGCTTTTTGTGCAGGCATTACAGCCGATACACGCATAAATCTCGGGGTAAAGCTGCATCATAACAGATTCATTCACCGGGATATTTTCGATATCGTAGCCTTCCTTAACAAGTGGGAAGAAAGGAAGTGTTGCGATATACATATTATCCTCGACCTTTGTCTGACAAGCAAGGCAAGCTTTAAGCTCCTTGTCGCCTTTTATGCGGTAAATTGTTGCACAAGCGCCGCAAAAACCGTTACGGCAACCGCAACCGCGAACCAGCTGGTAGCCGGCATATTCCATAGCGGTCATAATTGTTAAATTTTCGGGTACTTCGTATTTTTTGCCGAAAAGAAATATACTAACTAATTTTTCCATTCTTACCTCTCCTTTAATATTCATCCGGAAGCTCGTCAAGCTCGTCGCATCTGAATACCGGACCGTCTTTGCACACATATTTTGCACCAACATTGCATCTTCCGCACTTGCCGACACCGCACTTCATACGAAGTTCGAGCGTTGTGTAAACCTGAGTCTTATCAAAGCCAAGTGCCGAAAGCCCCTCAAGCGTGAACTTAATCATAATGGGCGGACCACAGATAATTGCTGTTTTGTTTGTGTCAAACCCAAGCTCTTTTACGTAGTTTGGAACAAACCCAACGTGGCCGTCCCAGCCATCCTGGTGGTTGTCTATTGTAAGATGCACCTTTACGCCCGCATCATTAGACCATTCGTCAATGATTTCCTTATAGTCAAGAAGATCATCTTTACTTCTTGAACCATAAACAATATCAATTTCGCCGTAGCGGTCGCGGTAGTGCCTGCAGTAATTGATAACACTGCGAAGCGGTGCAAGACCAACGCCACCGGCAATAAAGAGAAGGTTTTTGCCGCTGAATACATCGTCAACCGGGAAAGGTTTTCCGTATGGGCCACGGATTGTAATCTGCTGACCAACCTCTGCCTGATGCAGCCAGTCTGTTACGCATCCGCACTTTTTGATGGAAAACTCCATATATTCTTCATTTGTAGGAGAAGATGTTATCGAAAACATCGCCTCGCCCACCCCGGGAACCGAAAGCATTGCGCACTGGCCGGGGCGGTGGTCAAAGGCTTTTTTGCCGTCCGTGGTCACAACCCTGAAAGTTTTGATATCAGGTGTATCGATACGGACATCGGTTATAACGCCGACTTTGGGGATTAAAGTTTCTTCTCTGGTCATGCTTTTTCCCCTCCAATCTTTTTCATTACTTTTACAATATTCATCGAAATCGGGCACTTTGAAAGGCATCTTCCGCAGCCTACACAGCCCAAAATGCCATCATTGTTTTCGGGATAATAAACCAGCTTGTGCATAAATCTTTGACGGAAGCGTTCTTTTTGAGTAAGGCGGTTGTTGCCGTGCGCCATTTTGGTAAAGTCAGAATACATACAAGAGTCCCAGCATCTAAATCTTATAACGCCGTTTCCTGTATTAAAGTCTTTTATGTCATAGCACTGACAGGTCGGGCAAACAAATGTACATGTTCCGCAGCCGAGGCAAGCCGCAGAAAGCTCGTCCCAGGCAGGACTATTAAAGAATTCATCTGTCTTTCCGCCGCCAAATGCATCTGTATTAAGGTCTTTAAGCGGAAGTTTTTCCATGATAGCCGAAATCTTTTCTTTCTGCTCAAGAACAGCGCTTTCGTCACATTCTTGGGTTAGCCTCGAAATCTTTTCCAAAAGCTCTTCGCCTTTTTTGGTGTTTGCTTTTAGAAAAAGTTCGCTTTCAGTCTTCCAAGTTGTAACGTCGCCATCGGGGTCTTCGGGCGCGAGGCCAAAGGTCTTACAAAAACAAGTCTCGGACGGTCTAGCGCACGCTGTTGAAACAATCACGCATTTTTCGCGTCTTGATGCATAGTAAGAGTCAACGGGCTCTGCTAAAAATACCCTATCCAAAATCTCAAAGCTTTTTACATCGCAGGCCCTTACGCCAAAGATAACAAAATCCTCGGTTTCGCATCGAGTGTCGATAACCTCAATGTTTTTGCCTTCTGTTTTAAATTTCATAAGGTCTTCCATTTGTGGGAAGAAGAAATCTTTGGGGCTTCTTACTGTATTTAACGAATCACTCCAAGTGATGCCGTCTTGCCACTCTTTGTAAGCTGCGCTACCGTCTTTTTGGTCAACCGGAAGGTACAGCTTCATGTACTTTGTGATTTCTTCAAACACCAAGTTCATTTTGTCAAGAGAACATTTACGCATTTATATCCCCCCTGTCAAAAACTTCGCCGGGTTCTAAGTCCTCGGTAGTGTAATCCACAAGCGGAGCACGCGAGCCAACCTCGGCCCCTGCCTGATATTCGCCGTAAAATTCGTTGATGTCCTTTATGAACTTACGGTTTAAAAGATGAAGCGGAATATTCTGGGGACAAACTCTCGAACATTCTCCGCAGTCTGTACATCTTCCTGCAACGTGGTATGCCCTTATAATATGGAACATTTTCTCTTCGAAGCTGTTTGCCGCAGCCTTGTTCTCAACGCCCGACGCAGGATTGTCAAACACGCATTTTTCGCAAGTACAAGCAGGGCAAGCATCACGACAGGCATTGCAACGGATGCAGCGCGAAAGCTGGTCTTGCCAGAAAAGAAATCTTTCGTCCGGTGTCATAGCTTCGATTTTCGCAATCTCGTCAAATCTTTTTGAGTCAATCACTTCGCCCGAATCCGCCATAAGCTCGTCATAGGCCACGTGTTTTTTGCTCTTACAGTTTTCGCAACGCTCCAAAAGAACATCTTTAGCCAAAATCGAAATCGGTCTTTCCTCATAAATTGTTGTAACAAGAATGCTGTCGCTCGTCTCGGTAATTTCGCTGATACCTTCGCCTGCTATCGCTTTCACCTTTGAAATGTCAGCCATACCCTCGCAAGGGATGCCAACTGCATAAACCTTCTCGCGGTCAAAGCGATGCTCGGTCAAAAGCTGGTTGAAGCTGTAGGTATCGCAAGGCTTTAGGAAAACAAGGATTTTGCCGTCGAAACGGTCGGTTTTTGAAACGAGATATTTAGAAAAGTTTGCTCCGCAAAAATCGCTAAAGACAAAATTTTCCTTTAAATCTTCGGTCGTTTTAAACATTTTAGGTGTTACATCGTAGCCAAATTCGCCCTTGCTCCAACCAAGTACTGCACTGACAGTACCGTTTTCGAGCAGAGAAACTGCTTTTTCTATAAGCTGTTGTTTAGTTATTTTTTGCATCGCAGATCCTCCAATCTCTTGTTCTCGCCAAGTGCTGCTACTTTACTTGCAAAGTCGTTCATTGTAGCGGCAAATTTTGCACCTTCTGCCGCAGATACCCATTCAACGCGGGTACGTTCTTTTTCGATTCCTAAAAAGTCAAGCATCGAGAAAAGCGTTGCCATTCTTCTTCTTGTGTAGTAGTTTCCTGATGTGTAGTGGCAGTCGCCCGGGTGGCAACCACAGATGATAACACCGTCTGCACCCCTTTGGAACGCCCGAAGCACAAACATCGGGTTAACACGGCACGAGCAGGGAACTCTTATAATCTTTACATCTGCCGGATAGTTAAGACGGTTGTTGCCCGCAAGGTCTGCACCGGCATAAGAACACCAGTTGCAGCAAAAAGCAACAATCAAGGGTTTGTGTCCATTTACTTGCATATTGCGTCCACCTCCGCCATAATCTGATTACTCTTAAATCCATTAAGGTCCATTGCGCCCGAGGGGCATACAACCGTACAAGCACCACAGCCCTGACAAACCGCAGGATTTACAACTGCAACTCGTCTTATCTTGGTTGTTCTGTCGGGCATACGGAATTCCCTATTCTCATAAGTGATAGCGCCATACGGACAAACCCTTTCGCAACTCGAGCAGCCGTTACACATAAGCTCATTCGATTGCGCAACGCAAGGGTTACCGGTAAGTTTATCTTTTGCCAAAAGTCCAATAACTTTTGACGCCGCAGCCCCCGCCTGAGAAACTGTCTCGGGGATATCTTTGGGGCCCTGGCACGCGCCAGATAAGAACACGCCGGCTGTCGGGCTTTCGACAGGTCTTAGCTTTGGATGCGCTTCGGTAAAGAAGTCGTTGGTATCCATGCTTGCTGTAAGCATTGTCGCAAGAGGTCTTGCTGACTTGTCAGGCTCGATAGCGGCAGCTAGTACAACAAGGTCAGCGTCGATATGGAGCTGTTTGTTTTCGATAAGGTCTGAAGCCTGAACCTTTAGCTTATCACCCTCGGGAGTAACCTTACCAACCATACCTTTGATGTATTTTACACCATATTCCTCAACTGCTCTACGGTAAAATTCGTCAAAGTTTTTGCCGGGAGTTCTTACGTCGATATAGAATACATAAACCTCTGTGTCTGGGTATTTATCCCTTACAAGCATTGCGTGCTTTGCTGTATACATACAGCAGATTTTCGAGCAGTATTCTTTGCCCTTTTCGGCGCACGCGTCGCATCTTGAACCTACGCACTGCACAAATACGATTGTCTTTGGTGACTTTCCGTCCGATGGTCTTTCAAGGTGTCCCGCTGTCGGGCCTGCCGCATTTGTAAGACGTTCAAATTCCAGCGAAGTGATAACGTCTTTTGACTGACTGTACGAAAATTCGTCAAACTTTTCCATACTGATTGGATTAAATCCGGTTGCAACAACAATCGCGCCGTATTTTTCGGTTATATACTCGTCTTTTTGGGTATAGTCAATCGCGCCTGCCGCACAAACTTTTGCACAAAGACCGCACTTGCCGTTTTTAAGCATATTGCAAGCATTTGGGTCGATTGTCGCAACCTTTGGAACTGCCTGCGCAAAAGGAATATATATCGCACTTCGGTTGTCCATGCCGAGGTTAAATTCGTTTGGAACCTTTTTCATCGGGCACTTTTCAACGCAAGCCCCACAGCCGGTACAGATATCTTCTTTTACGTATCTTGCTCTTTTCTTGATGGTTACATCAAAGTTACCTACAAAGCCTTTTATTTCCGAAACTTCGCTGTATGAAAAGATACGGATATTTTCATTCTGTGCTACATCCACCATCTTTGGCGTGAGGATACACGCCGCACAGTCAAGTGTGGGGAATGTCTTGTCAAGCTGCGCCATTTTGCCGCCGATAGTAGGCTTTGTTTCAACAATGTCTACCCCGAAGCCGGCATCTGCAATATCAAGTGCAGTCTGAATACCCGCGATACCACCACCGATAACAAGCGCCCTTTTTGTTACAGGTGATTCGCCCGGTGTAAGCGGCGTATTGAGGTTTACCTTTGCAACTGCCGCCTTGCCTAAGATAATTGCTTTTTCTGTTCCTTTTTCCATATCCTTGTGGACCCAGGAACACTGTTCTCTTATATTGGCAATCTCTACCATATAAGGATTTAAACCTGCAGCTGCGGCAGTCTTTCTGAAAGTCGCCTCGTGCATACGCGGCGAGCACGAACAAACAACAATGCCTGTAAGGTTGTGCGTCTTTACCGCATCCTTAATCATGTCTTGTCCTGCCTGAGAACACATATACTGATAGTCGGTGGAAAAGACCACGCCGGGCTCATCTTTAAGCGCCTCTGCGACAGCTTTTACGTCAACTGTACCTGCAATATTGCTTCCGCACCAACATACAAAAACTCCAACTCTTTGCATTTTGTCCTTTCCTCCTTACTTTTGGTATTTTCTGAATGCGCTGACTAATAACTGCTGCGGAGTGTCTTCGTCCAAAAGCTTTGGCACATCATTTGCAGTCATTCGGCTTGCACCTTGTTTTTTGATTGCCTCAAGTCTAACTGCCTCCACAATCTTTGCAGGCTCGACACCCCTTGGGCATCTGTCAATGCAGGCAAAACAAGAAAGGCATCTATAAAGCGATTCTGATTTTAAAAGCGGCTCAATATCCCCCGATTCCACCATGCTTACAAACTGATGTGGATGATATTCCATCTCGCTGTATGCCGGGCAGGTAGCCGAGCACTTTCCGCATTTCATACATTTTTTTGGGTTTACTCCGCTTTCGCGGATTATTTCCTCGCGAAGATACTTACTCGTTTCCATTTGTATCCTCCTTTACTCCCAGTGCTTCTGCCAAAAGCTCGGTAAAATAAACAACCGGCAGCTCGGCACCATTTTTAATCAGGTTATACTTGCAAAGCGGGCAAGCGGTAATAATCATCTCTGCGCCCTCGGCCTTGGCGTTCTGTATAACGGCCTCGCTGCTCTTTTTTGCCAAAGCAGGACTTTCGACGCTTACATAGCCTCCGCAACATTCGTTTCGCATTGCGTAGATAACCGCCTCTGCCCCCAAAGCTTTTATGAAGTCCTCCATAATGCTTGGGTTTTCGGGGTCGTCCATTTTCATAACGCCGCTTGGTCTAAGCAGTAAACAGCCGTAATATGCGGCAATCTTTTTGCCCTTAAGAGAATTTACCACCTTTTCTTTGAGGGTATCAAACCCTACTAAATCACGAAGCATTTCAAGGAAGTGGTAAACCTCAGCTTCGCCAAAGTAGCCGCCGTCTTCCTTCATATAACGGTTTACTTTGTCCGAAAACTCCTTATCGGTCTTTATAGCGTGATTTGTTTGCTTTATAACATTGTGGCAGGCCGAGCACACTGTAACGAGCGGCCGATCTTTTTCCTTTGCTTTTTTCAGCGCGCGGACAGAAGAAAGCTTTGTAGCAACTTCGTTTTTTGCCGCTACAAACACGCCGCCGCAGCATTGCCAGTTTTCAATCTCTTCGAGTGTAATCCCCAAAGCCTCGGCTGATTTATGTGCATACATATCAAGGTCTTTTGCTTTGTTTTTCAGAGTACAGCCAGGGAAATAGCTAACTTTCATTTTTATACCTCCGGATTAATCTATTACTTCCAAATGCTTAGTCAAACTTTTTATATGATGATATCTTTTATTAAGTTCTTAAGAATGTTTGCGCTGCTATGGAGCTTTGCGATTTCCTCGTCGTTAAGAGGAAGCAGAATTTTGTCGTGAGCACCGTTGTCGCCAACAACTGTCAAAAGGCTGAGGCACACATCGTCTATGCCGTATTCGCCGTTTAAAAGGGTTGAAACGGTAAGAGTTGTATCAATCCCGCTTAAAAGGCATTTGCACACGTGACACACCGACATCGAAACCGCATAAAAGGTCGAGCCCTTTCTTTGAATGACACTGGCACCTGATTTACGAACATACTCTTCGACTTCGTCTTTTTTCAGCCTGGGATAATCAACGCCTGTAAGAATGGCCTTTCCGTAGCTTTCGACCGGAACATTTGAAATATTTGCAATTGACCACGGAACAAACCCGCTGTCGCCGTGTTCGCCCAGTACATAAGCATGCACATTCTTTTGGTTTACCGAATAGTATTCGGAAATTCTTGAGCGAAGCCTTGACGTATCCAGTATTGTACCCGAACCGATAACACGCGCCTGGGAAAGTCCCGTATGCTTTAAAAATACATATGTCAGAATATCAACAGGATTGCTTACAATAACATACGTAGCATCGGGTGCTTCGGGTACAATTTTGTCCGCAACGTCCTTTATAATATCAACATTGGTTTGCATAAGATCCAGTCTTGACATCCCGGGTTTTCGCGCCATGCCCGATGTAATAACAACAATATCCGAGCCCTTAGCATCGGCATAAGTTCCTGCATAAACATTTGCAGGCGAACAAAAAGGAACGCCTTGTTTTATATCAAGTGCTTCGCCAAGACATTTTTCTTTGTTAATATCAATCATAGCAACCTCAGACGCAAGCCCCATAACAGCAATTGTATATGCGATTGTCGCACCTACGTTGCCCGAACCGATTACCGTAATTTTATGCATCTTGTCCCTCCTTTTTTGTCTCATTTGCCCAAATAAATCTCGCAAAATTATGTTAAATTTTTCACACACAGAGGTAATTCCCATCAATGTCGACATTACCCCTATTCTAGTTTGTATTATATCACAGCCAGCGCCAAAAATCAATGCCTGTCTGCAATTTTCGTCATATTGTCAAAAAATTCACAAATCTGTTTATAATATATATTCATCTTTGGTCATAAAGTACATCCCTTCTGTTTAGCAAACCCTTGAACTTATGTGTAAGCTGTGATATACTTTAGATTATAACAAAAAATGTAGCCGACTGTGTCGGTGCTTGGAGGATAAAAATGACCATAAGACGAGCGGAAAATAAAGACATTGATGGAATAAACATTCTTCTTCGGCAGGTTCTGGACGTTCATCAAAAGGGCAGGCCTGACATTTTTAAGAAAAATGCAAAAAAGTATACCGATGATGAGCTTCTTGAGATTATTGCAGATGACAAACGGCCAATTTTTGTAGCAGAAGAGAGCGGCGAGATTTTGGGTTATGCTTTTTGCATATTTAGGCAGCACATTGGGAGCAATATTCTAACCGACATCAAAACCCTCTACATAGACGACCTTTGCATAAACGAGCGTCATCGCGGCAAGCATATCGGAAGCGCACTTTATGAGCACGTGCTCAGCTTTGCTAAAGCCGAGAGCTGTTACAATGTAACGCTTAATGTGTGGACGTGCAACCAGGGCGCACTAAGATTTTACGAAAAAATGGGGCTTTTACCCCAGAAAATCGAGATGGAAAAAATACTTTGATTTCTACGGCTTTTAAAAAAGACAGGTTTTATAAAACCTGTCAGACTACTGACAAACCCACCATTTTCAGGTGGGTTTGTGTCGTATATATCAGATTTTTAATAATTCTTGATAGAAATTGCTTATCTCTTTTCCAGAGGATATTTGCAATCTTTTTCATATTCTGTACCGCAGCAGTAAA
>JAZNSF010000018.1:0-31766 GCA_045591095.1 Clostridia bacterium
TGCACTTGTCCAAAGGATTTTCCGGTTTGTGTATGCGGGAACACCCCAAAGGTGAAAATTCTTACAAAAAAACCTATTATCTCAGGGGAAAAAGAACTAAGTAATAACATGAGAGCACACAGTGCCAAATTAAGAGCGATAAAAAAACTTTAAGAGAGGAAGTTTCTACCATGTCTAATTTGTATAGCTACAATACAAGCACGGCAAGAAAACTTAATATGGATTATTTTGACTATTCGTCAAAAAGCACCGTAAAGACATCTGAGAGAGAAACTGTATCCAAAAAAACTACTTCAAAGGCAAAAACCAAAGCTCCGGTTGGCATCAGAGGAATTGTAACTGTGGCTATAATGTTTTTTATGGCGTTTTCGGTAGTAAACGGATATGTTTCGATAAATGAAGCCAATAATGAAATATTCAAGCTTAAAGATGAATATAATAGTATTGTTGCAAGCAACCAGGCAATTCAGGTAAAAATCGACAAGGCGATTGACCTTAAACAGCTTCAGACGGTTGCGGGCGAGAAGTACGGAATGGTAAGCCCCGAAAGATATCAGCTGTTTTATGTTGATTTGAGTCTTGATGATTTTGCCGAAAAGACAGATGCAAAGAAGTCCGAAAAAGAACAAGGCACCTTTGCTATTTCGGGAGTGCCGGGGGTAATTACGGGGACACTTAATATTTTCAACTAGGAAAGATTGACAAGTCAGTATTTGTTAAAAAAGAATAATAGCCAAAGCGTTTAAGGCGTTTGGGGGTATATAGGTGCGTAACGAACAAAGCACATTCAAACAACGGAAGAGAATCATTTTTCTGCTTGGAGCAGTAATTGTGATTTTTTTTCTTTTAATGGTAAGAGTTGCGTGGCTTCAAATCGTTGACGGTGAGAAGCTTTCTTCTGCTGCCCGCGAGCAGCAGACCAGTGATAACATTATAAGCCCCAAAAGAGGCATAATATACGACCGGAATATGAAGGTGCTTGCAAGTAACTTAAGCGTAGAAACCATAAGCATAACCCCTAAAAACGTGCGGTCTAACACAAAACAGACCGAGGAGCAGATTGCGGCAAAGCTTGCAGAGATATTAGAGCTTAACAAGGATGATGTCCTTAAAAAGATTCAAAAAAAATCAAACTTTGAGTATATAAAGCGAAAAGTAGAAAAAGACCCTGCAGATGCGGTGAGGGCATATGTAAACGAATATCGCCTGGACGGCATTAAGTTTTCGGAGGATACAAAAAGATACTATCCTTATGGGAATTTTGCGTCGCAGGTTATTGGTTTTGTGGGTAGTGACAACAAGGGCCTTGAGGGAATTGAGATGGTCTATGACGAACAGTTAAAGGGTGTTCCCGGACGAATTGTTTCTGCTAACAAGACTGCTGGGCTTGAACTTCCTGACAACTACGAAAGTTATTATGATGCTCAGGACGGGAAAAGTGTGGTGCTTACGATTGACGAAACAATCCAGCATTTCACCGAAAAACACCTTGAAAATGCAAGGCTTGAAAACAAGCTCGAAGAAGGCGCGGCAGCAATTGTTATGAGCGTAAAGACCGGTGAAATCCTTGCAATGGCGACAAAACCCGACTATGACCTTAATCAGCCGTTTGCAATAACTTCGGCTGTGGAAGAAAGATATCCTGAGATAAAAGAAGAACTTGAAAGACTTGAGGGAACAGAATATAACGCAAAGCTTACTGAGGTTACTCAGTTTTTAAGAAGAAACAAGGCTGTTGTTGACTCTTACGAACCCGGATCGACCTTTAAGGTAGCGGTTGCATCTATGGCGCTTGAAGAGAACGCAGTTGGACTTAACGACCACTTTTTTTGCAGTGGGTCTATCAAGGTTGCAGACCGCACTATTCACTGCGCAAACCGAAACGGACATGGTGCAGAAACCTTTGTCAAGGGCGTTCAAAACTCATGTAACCCTGTGTTTATTGATGTTGGTGCAAGGGTTGGCCGCGAGACTTTTATGGAGTACGTAAAAGGCTTTGGATTTCGTGACAAGACCGGCATAGAACTACCCGGCGAGACAGATGGGATATTTCACGCAGCTGATAATTTTAAAGAGATTGACCTTGCAACATCGTCTTTCGGACAGAGCTTTAATGTTACTCCACTTCAGATGATTACAATGGTTTCGGCGGTGGCAAACGGCGGAAAGCTGATGAAACCGCATCTTGTAAAGCAGCTTGTTGACAGCGATAAGAGTATAATTGAGGAATATAAGCCTACGATGGTAAGACAGATTATTTCGGAAGAAACCAGCAAGACTATGTGTAAAATCCTGGAGTCTGTTGTATCCGAGGGCGGCGGCCGAAACGCCTACCTTGCAGGATACCGCGTTGCAGGCAAAACCGGAACATCCGAAAAACAGCCTCGTGGAAACCAAAAGTATATTGCGTCGTTTATCGGATTTGCACCGGCAGATGACCCCGAGATTGCGTGTCTTGTTATCTTGGACCAGCCACCGGCGGGGAATGTATATTATGGCGGTCTTATTGCCGCACCTGTTGTAAAAAATATACTTGAAGAAAGTCTTCAGTATATGGGCATTGAGCCGGAATACACACAGGAAGAACTTGAGGTAATTGATATTACTGTTCCTGATATAACAGGAAAGAGCAGAAAAGAAGCAGAAGCGATGCTTAAAGAAGTTGGTGTAAATATCAGCATAAGAGGTCAGGGCGATATAATACTTGACCAGGTTCCAAAGGCGCACTCAAAGCTTGCTAAAAATTCTAAAGTAGTTGCATATACCGAAGGCGAGGAAAGCAAGAAAAGTGTTACTGTACCCAATGTAGTTGGGTGTTATGGCTCGGAGGCAAATAAGGGTATAATAAACGCAGGACTTAATGTAAGAATAAAGGGGCTTTCTGCTTCGGGCGGAATTGCTGTGTGCGTAGAACAGTCGCCGGCAGCAGGAACCAGTGTAGAACCCGGAACAATTGTTACACTTGACTTTAGATTTGCAGAAATACGTGATTAGAGGTGAATAGGAATGACTCTTTCGGCTTTACTTGAGGGAGTAAAAATTATTGATGTTCAGGGAAACATTGAAACAAAAGTTTCGGGGATTGCTTTTGACTCGCAACAAGTAAAACCCGGGGATGTATTTGTGTGCATAAGCGGGTTTAAGACCGACGGGCATATTTTTGCCGAAGACGCGCTTGAAAATGGTGCAGTTGCAATTGTTGCAGAAAAGCAAATTGAAAACGTTGCCGCAACAGTTGTGATTGTGGAAAACACAAGACTTGCTCTTGCGCATATGGCGGCAGAATATTTTGATCATCCATACCGAAAATTCAAGCTTATAGGCGTTACCGGAACAAACGGCAAAACAACCACAACCTATCTGGTAAAGACAATTTTAGAAAGCCTTGGACAAAAGGTAGGCCTTATTGGCACCAATCAGAATATGATAGGTGACGAGGTGATTCCGTCAAGGCATACCACGCCGGATTCTCTTGAACTTATGCAGCTTTTTAGTCGTATGGCAGAAGAGGGCGTCGAAACTGTGGTGATGGAAGTTTCGTCACATTCACTTGCACTTGACCGCGTGGCTGCGTGCAAGTTTGACATTGGTGCATTTACCAACATAACGCAGGATCACTTAGATTTTCACGAAACAATGGAAAGTTATATAAAGGCAAAGGCAAGGCTTTTTGAAATGTCCGGCATAGGCGTTATCAATGCTGATGATTTGGCATCTCCAAAGCTTTTGGAGGACTGTGACCTTGAAGTGATAAAATACAGCACCGAAAATAAAGACGGACTTTTTGCTGACAACGTTGTGTATAAGGCAGACGGGGTAGAGTTTGACCTTAATTATAACGGAAAACAAGAAAGGGTCTCGCTTTCAATCCCCGGGAAGTTCTCGGTTTACAATGCTCTTACTGCAGCCGGCTGCTGCCTTGCACTTGGGATTAACCTGACAATGATTGCTAAAGGGTTAAAATCCGCCAGCGGCGTAAAGGGCAGAATCGAGGTTGTAAAGACAAATACAGATTATACCGTAATCATTGACTACGCCCACACCCCTGATGGACTTATGAATATCTTAAGCACCATACAGGGCTTTGCAAAGGGACGGATAATAACACTTTTTGGTTGTGGCGGAGACCGTGACAAGACAAAAAGGCCCGAGATGGGCAAAATTGCAGGCAATCTTTCGGACTTTTGCATCATAACAAGTGACAACCCAAGGAGTGAGGAACCCTCAGAAATTATAAAGGACATTCTGGTTGGAATAGAAGAAACCGACTGTGAATACAAGATGATAGAAAATAGATTTGAAGCTATTGAGTATGCACTTGACAATGCTAAAACAGATGATATAATACTTCTTGCAGGCAAAGGACACGAATTATATCAGGTTCTAAAAGACAGAACTATCGTCTTTGATGAAAGGGAAATTGTCCTCAAACTGATTGAGTCATCCGAAGGGTAGGGTTTTGATAGTGGAAAACATTTTGACTTTAGCAAATCTTGCTGCGGCGTGTCGCGGCAAACTTTGTAATTGCGATGCAGGAAAAAAAGTTTTGGATATTGTTACTGACAGCCGAAAGGTTTTAGAAGATGCAGTTTTTGTGGCGCTTCGCGGTGAGAAGTTTGATGGGCATAATTTTGTCCATCAGGTGTACGCAATGGGCGCAATATGTGCTGTTGTTGACGAAAAATACGAAATCCCCGAAGGCGCAGCCGTATTGGTGGTAGAGGATACCTATAAAGCACTTCGGGATATTGCGGCATATTACAGGGAGAGATTCAATATACCATCGATTGCCGTAACGGGAAGCGTTGGAAAAACAAGCACAAAGGATATGATAGCAGAGGTTTTAGGAATACATTATAACGTTCTTAAGACCGAAGGGAATTTTAACAACGAAATAGGTCTTCCACTTACTGCATTTAGACTGAACAGCGATCACCAATTGGCCGTTTTTGAAATGGGAATGAGTGCTTTTGGAGAGATTTCGAGGCTTTCCCAAATTGTGGCTCCCGAGGTGGCGGTAATCACAAATATAGGCTATTCACATATCGAACATTTAGGCTCAAGAGAAAATATCTTAAAGGCAAAGCTTGAGGTCCTTGACGGTATGGCGCCCGGCGGAACGGTTATATTAAATGGCGATGACGAATATTTGAATTCAGCAATTGATGCTATTCCGTTTGAGACTTTTACTTATGGCATTGAAAATCAGGACTCAGACATTGTGGCTTTTAATATAAAAAAGTCAGAAGTGGGAACAGAATTTGACATTAAGATAGATGGAAATGTTTATACACTGCGCATAGGTGTTCCGGGACTTCATCATGTATATAATGCATTATCTGCGATACTGGTGGGCGTTATTTACAATATGCCCACCCGGGAAATTATAAGAGGCGTAGCAGAATTCAGACCATCCGGGATGCGACAGAATGTGGTCGAGCTAGGGGACAAAGTGCTGATAAAAGACTGCTACAACGCAAGTCCTACATCTATGAAATCAGGACTTGAGGTTTTGTCGGTTGTGTCGCCTATACAAAAAGAAGAGGCATACAGACAAGTTGCAGTACTTGGCGATATGCTGGAGCTTGGCGAATACAGCGAAGAGGCACACCGCTTTGTTGGCAGACTGTGCTGTAGCTATAACTTAGATTGTTTAATTGCAGTTGGTCCTAATGCCAAGTTTGTGGCAGAGGGCGCTATCGAAAATGGATTTAACTCGTCAGAGCTATATGCTTTTTATGACAATAACACCCTTAAGGAACATATCTTAGATATATTAAAGCCTAATGATGTGGTGCTTTTCAAAGGCTCGCGCGGTATGCGGCTTGAGGAGATTGCGGATTTTTTGGAAGAGAACTAAAAAGTAGCTAGCGGAGGATAAAATGATTAAGTTATTGATAATTATTATGATTTCGTTTGTAATTGCGGCTTTAAGCGGACTTTTTCTGATACCTTTTTTACACAGGCTTAAGTTTGGTCAGGAAATCCGTGAAGAAGGGCCTGCCTGGCACAAAAAAAAGTCGGGGACACCGACCATGGGCGGGTTTATTTTTATTATTGCGACCCTCGTGGCTACTATAATCGGTATCGGGATTTGCAAGGTAAACGAATACAGCGAGGACGTTCTGGCAACCAGCGCTATGCTGGCAGCGGCGCTGGGGTTTGGTGCAATCGGGTTTTTAGATGATTACATAAAGGTTATTTTAAAGCGGAATCTGGGCCTCAAGGCCTCACAGAAGTTTTCACTACAGTTTTTGGTGGCACTTATATTTTCGGTATGGATTGTTGCTGCAGGACTGGTAGATACCGAAATTTTAATTCCGTTTACAAAAACAAGTATTGAGCTTGGGTTTATAATCTATATCCCATTCATAATTTTGGTTATGCTTGCCGCGGTAAACAGTGTAAATCTTACCGACGGTCTTGACGGTTTGGCAGGCTTTATAACATTGTTTATCTGCCTTTTCTATATGATAGCATCAAATCAAAAAGAATTGTCCGAGGTTTCGGTGTTTGCGGCATCGCTTTCGGGCGGGATTATTGGGTTTTTGATTTACAACAAGTTCCCTGCCAAAGTATTTATGGGTGATACAGGCTCACTTTTCTTGGGCGGTGCGGTGTCGACTATGGCAATATTTATGAAGAATCCACTTTTGCTGCTTGTGGTAGGGTTTGTATATGTAGCCGAGGCTTTGTCGGTGATTATTCAGGTGGCTTATTTTAAAAAGACAGGAAAAAGAATATTTAAAATGAGTCCAATTCATCACCACTTTGAAATGTGCGGTTGGAGCGAGGTTTTGGTGGTTTCGGTGTTTTCGGCAGTTACCATAGGCCTTTGTTTGATAGGCTTTTTTGCATAAAAATTTTTAAGTTTTGAAAGGGGACGGTGAATTTATGAAAATTGTAAGAAAAAGAAAAAATAACAAAATAGTAGTACCGTCTCGCGAAAGAAAAACTTTTGTGAACAGAGAGGGACTTAAAGCGGCTCTTAAGGGTGTAGATACACAATTTCTGGCTGCGATTTATGTACTTCTTATTTTTGGATTATTGATGGTCTTAAGCGCCTCTAGTCCCATTGCATACGCTAGCAGTGCGACAAACCATGACAGCTTTTTCTATTTCAAAAAGCAGCTAATGTGGGCGATTTTAGGCTCGGTTGGGATGTTTGTTACCGCAAATTACGATTATCGCAAGCTTAAGAACTGGGCATTTCCTGCCCTCTGCTTCAGTGTTCTTTTGCTGCTTTTGGTTCTTGTCCCCGGGATTGGCCGAAAGATAAACGAGGCAAGACGATGGATTTATATCGGGCCCATAAACTTTCAGCCGTCAGAGGTTGCAAAGATTACCACAATTATATTTTTTGCGTATAGCTTATCTAAAAACCATAAGGAACTTTCAAACTTTGGCGTTTTTTTGATGTATATAGCAATTATTGGGGTGATTGCCCTTGTAATAATGATGGAGCCTCACTTTAGCTGTACTATGCTTATTGCATCTACAGCATGCGTGCTTTTGCTGGTTGCCGGCGCAAAAATTGGGCATTTTATAATTTTGGGATGTTGTGCCCTTCCAGCAATTGTACTTATGATTATCAAGGCGCCGTATCGTCTTGCCAGAGTTGTTACATTCCTTGACCCATTTAAAGATATTCAGGGTGATGGCTGGCAGATAGTTCAGTCGCTTTATGCTATCGGCTCGGGCGGAATTTTTGGCGCAGGCCTTGGCCAAAGCCGCCAGAAGTATATGAATATCCCGGAGCCTCAGAATGATTTTATATTTTCAATTTTGGCCGAGGAGTTTGGCCTGCTTGGCGCGATACTTGTTTCGCTTATGTTTATATTTCTTATCGTTCGTGGCATAAAGATTGCTCTTAATGCCCCCGATATGTTCGGGACACTGCTTGCGACAGGCATTGTGGCAATGATAGCCATTCAGGCTATTGTAAACATTGCAGTTGTTACCTCGTCCATGCCGGTTACGGGTATGCCACTGCCGTTTTTCAGTTATGGTGGCACGGCACTTGCCATAACCATGGCAGAGATGGGGATTGTCCTCAATATTTCAAAGCATACGGTGAAGTAAATTTTTAGCCAGGAAGGAGCGGTGGTTTTATGAGAATTTTGTTTGCCGGCGGCGGTACTGCGGGACACATAAACCCTGCTGTTGCTGTTGCAAATTATGTAAAAGAAAAAGAGCCCGAAAGTGAGTTTTTGTTTGTAGGGACAAAGAACGGTATGGAAAGTGTTCTTATACCCAAACAGGGCTATGATATAAGGTTTATCAATATACATGGATTTAGAAGGTCTCTCAGTTTTTCTAACGTAAAGGTCATAAAGGAAATTGCTGCAGGGACTTTAAAGGCTGTAAAAATAATAAAGGAATTTAAGCCCGATGCGGTTGTGGGTACGGGCGGTTATGTAACAGGCCCTGTTTTGCTTGCGGCATCGCTTCTTAAAATTCCAACGCTCGTCCACGAGGCTAATGCATACCCCGGCGTGACAATAAGAATGCTTGCGCCTTTTGTGGACGTGGTTGCACTTTCTTTAGAGGACGCTAAGAAGTTCCTTAAGAAAATAAACCGAATTGAAGTAACCGGAAATCCGGTCAGACCTTCTATACTTAAAGTTGACAAGGCTAGTGCAAAAAAGGCTTTGGGCTTGGATGAAAGACGCACGATTTTAATTTATGGTGGAAGTCTGGGCGCTGAAAAAATCAACCGGACTGCAGTCGCTTGGATTTCGGGGATAGCCAAAGACCGAAAGTGGCAGATAATAATGTCTGCAGGCAAGAACAATCACTATCAGACAGTGATAAATCAGTTTAAAGAAAATGGAATAAATTTAGAGGATTATCCTGAAATCAGGGTTTTTGAATATATTTACGATATGGACCTTTGCCTTAATGCAGCAGATTTGATAATTGCACGTTCGGGCGGGTCGGTAAGCGAGATGACGGCGCTTGGCAAGGCGGCAATACTCATCCCATCGCCATATGTTGCGGGAAATCATCAGGAACATAACGCCAGGGCAGTCGAGCGCTCGGGTGGTGCTGTGGTAATTTTGGAGGATGAACTTTCGGCTGATATCTTATCAAAGGCGGCAGAAAAGATACTTGATAGTGACAGCACTTTAAAAGCCATGAGCGAGGCATCAAAAAGCATAGGAATACCCGATGCAACCGATAACATATACAGAATTTTGACAGAGCTAATTAAACAATAAATAATCTCAGGAAAGTAACACATTCAAATGCGGCACATAGTATGAAAGTGTGGCGGAGCAACTAGCTATTTGGAGGTGTTACGGTGAACAGAATTTTAGTGTCCGGCAACAAAAGGTTAAACGGCACGGCTACGGTTCAGGGGTCAAAAAATGCTGCACTGCCGATAATTGCGGCAACGGTTTTAAACTGCGAGGAATGCGTTTTGACAAATTGTCCTGACCTTGAGGACGTAAGGGCGGCGCTTAGGATTGTCAACTGGCTTGGCGGAGAAACAGCTTACTGTGACCATACAGCGATTATAAAGAGTGAGAATATACATAAAAGTGAAATCCTGGATGAGCTTATGTCGAGTATGAGGTCATCAGTTTTGTTTTTGGCGCCAATTCTTTCGAGAACAAAAAAAGCGGTAATTTCTTACCCGGGAGGCTGCAGCATAGGCCTTCGGCCGATTGACCTGCATATTAAGGCTTTCAGACAGCTTGGGGTTTTGGTAGAGGAGATTGGTGGGCATATTTATTGCAGCCTTGACAAAATTGAGTCAGGAAGAGTAAATTTACTATTTCCAAGCGTTGGGGCGACAGAAAATATTATGATGCTTGCTGCGGTATCGGATGCCGAGGTAGTAATTGCGAATGCGGCAAAAGAGCCTGAAATTTTGGACCTTCAAAACGCTTTAAACAAGATGGGTGCAAAAATTTCCGGTGCAGGAAGCGAAACAATTCGTATTATAGGTGTTGAAAAATTACACAAGGTGCAGTATAATATAATGGCTGACAGAATTTTTGCAGCAACGGTCCTTTGTGCGGCGGCTGCCTGCGGTGGAGATGTGGTGTTGGAAAATACGGAGCCGGAGCATTTGGAACTTATGCTTTCCATGCTTTCGGGGGCAGGCTGCAGAATTTCCCGAGGTAAAGATTATGTCAGGATAAGGTGCGACAAACGCCTCGCTGGCATGGGAAAGATTATGACATCGCCATATCCCGGATACCCGACAGATGCACAGGCTCTTTTTATGTCGGCGGTCTTAGGCGCAGAAGGCACTACTGTGTTTGTAGAAAACATATTTGAAAGCCGGTATAAGCATGTCCCCGAACTTATCAAAATGGGTGCGGATATTATAGTAGACGGAAGACTTGCGGTAGTTTCTGGTTGCAATTTTATACAAGGTGCATCGGTTGAAGCTATGGACCTAAGAGGTGGTGCTTCGTTGGTGATTGCAGGACTTTCGGCGATAGGCGACACCGTGGTCACGGGAGTAAGACATATTGACCGTGGATATGAGAAAATAGAAGATACATTTAAGGCACTTGGCGCAGAAATAAAGAGAACTTAGTCAGGATGCGGGCGATGCTTTAGCATCGCTCTTAAGCCTGGATTACAAAGGAGAAAGGAGAACTTAAAGCTGTGAGTACAAAGATTAATGACATTGAAGCAAAAAAACGCCAGCTTATAAAAAAGAAACGGCGAAACAGACTGAAAAGACGTCTTATTGTAGTTGTCTTTGTTCTTGCTTGTACAGGAATTATATTTACGGTTTTAAAAGCACCTTTCTTTAATATACAAAGCATTATGTGTGTAGGACAACAGGTAATGACAGAGGAAGAAATTATAAAAATTGCACAGGCTGAAACGGGCAAAAATATATTCAGTACAAATGTAAAAGCTATGAAACATCGTCTGGCCCAGGAGCCTAAGATTGCAGAAAGTAATGTCAGAAGGCTTTACCCCAACAAAATTAAAATCTGGGTGAGAGAAGCAAAGGCTGTTGCGGTTTTGGAAAGCTCGGGACAGTGGATTTTTGTTGATAAGGCTGGCAAGGTTATAAATGTTGCTTCCAAAAATGATACCGGAGAGATAGAAAATATTGCGGTGCTTTTGGAGTTTGAACCGGCATCCACAAAGCTTGGTGAAAGTATAGTAGACCCAGAGAACCAAACCCACAAAAAAACCATTGAGTGTATAAATGTGCTGGACAAGCTTGGAATGATTGAAAGTACCACTTCTATTTCGGCAACGGATATTTCGGATATAAAAATAGACTACGATAAAAGACTTTATATTATGCTTGGCGGATACGAGCAGATGGAATATAAGCTCACCTTTATAAAGAAGGTCATAACGGAGAACCTTTCAAAGTACGAAAGGGCGAATTTGGATTATCGGGGGAAAAAGCTTTATGTAGGACCCAGGATTGAGGAAGAACCGGAAGAGAAATCTGAAAACACAGATGAAGAAAATGTAGAAGAAGAGCAAACAAAGTCCGGCACTGAAACTGAGACTCAGAATGAAAGCCCGAGCGAGAATAACGAGCAAGTTAAACCCGAAGCTAACTAATAATATAACGAAGGAACGAAAAGCATTATGATGAATTTAGAGAAAAAACAAAAGTTTCAGATTTCTATGTCTATAGTGGTTTTGATACTGGTTTTTGCAGTAACGTGGCAGATAAAGGGTGTAAGAAAGACTAATGCGGTCCAGAGCCAGATTTCAAACCGTATCGAAACGCTTCAGCAGGACTATAAATCAGAGCTCGAGAAAAACGAAAAGCTTCTGCAGCAGATTATAGAGCTTCAAAATGACCTTACAAAATACAGAGAAGAGGTTACAAAGAGCGGCGGTGCGACAAAGGTTTTGAAAGAGGAACTAAGTCGTGCCGAAACTATTGCGGGGCTTACCGATGTGTCGGGCAACGGGATTATTATCACAATAAAGGATAGAAATCAGGGCATGGGGAATTTTTCCTATGACGATGGATATGGTATTGTTCACGATTCGTATCTCCTTACCATACTCAACGAGCTTCGTGCATCGGGAGCAGAGGCGCTTTCTATAAACAATGAGCGTATCTTAGCAACAAGCGAAATAAGATGTGTTGGACCGACTGTAAGTGTCAACAACACAAAGCTTGCAGCGCCGTTTGAAATAAAGGCAATAGGAAATGCCGATACTTTGGAAAATGCACTCAGAATGCCGGGAGGCGCTATGGAACAGGCTACATTTTATGGCGTGGAAGTGGGGATAAAAAAGAGCAACAAGCTGCTTATCAAAAAATATACAGGTGCAAGTACTTTTAAGTATGCACAGGTTGTAGAGCCGGAGGTGATGGAATAATGTTTTTTGTAATTGCGGTTTTAGTAGGAGTGCTGATGGGACTTCTGATACCATACAACCTTACCCCGTCAATGCTTTCTTATCTGGCTGTCGCACTTATTGCAGCACTTGATTCGGTTCTTGGAGGGTTACTCGCAAATCTTCACAAGCGGTTTAATATAAATGTCTTTCTGATAGGTCTTATATCAAATGCAATACTTGGGATATTTTTGACATTTATAGGAAACATACTCGGAATAAGCCTTTCTTTTGCGGTTATTATTGTTTTTGGTGTAAGGATGTTCAACAATATGGCAACCATAAGACGCCTGACCTTTGATATATACTTTGAAAAAAAGGCAAGGGAACGGGAGCGCGAAAAACGTTTGCGCCTTGAAGAGGCTTGCGATGATGTCAGTGAAACTGACGAGGAAGAAACAACAAAAACAGATGATGAACTAACAGAAAAAAGCGAAGAGAAATCTGAAAAATAAACATATAAAATAACTAAAGCTTGAGAATTTGCAATAAAATACAAATAAAATTAAAAATTAGTATTTACAAAAAAAAATTATAGTGGTATACTAACTATATATGTATGTAATTACGATTGATAAGGTTAGGAGGAATTATTTTGTTTGAGTTTGATACTGAAACTACAAGCCCGGCAAAAATAAAAGTTGTTGGTGTGGGCGGTGGCGGAAATAACGCGGTAAACAGAATGATCGAAGCAGATGTAAAATGCGTTGAATTTATATCAGTCAATACGGACAAGCAGGATTTGTCACTTTCCAAAGCAACACAAAAAATCCAAATTGGTGCAAAACTGACCAAGGGCCTTGGTGCAGGCGCTGTTCCCGAAATCGGGGCAAAGGCAGCAGAAGAAAGCCGTGACGAGATTGCCCTTGCAATTCAGGATGCTGATATGGTATTTGTTACTGCAGGTATGGGCGGAGGAACCGGTACAGGGGCTGCTCCCATCGTTGCAGAGATTGCCAAGGAAATGGGCATACTTACAATTGGTATTGTTACAAAGCCGTTTTGGTTTGAAGGTCCGGTGCGTTCAAAAAATTCGCTTGTTGGCATAGAAAATCTTAAGGCTTCGGTTGATTCACTGGTGGTTATACCAAATGACAAGCTTTTGGCGATTGCCGAAAACAGAACACCTATTACAGAGTCATTTAAAATGGCTGACGATGTTTTGAGGCAGGGTGTTCAGGGTATATCTGACCTTATTTCAAGGCCCGGTCTTATCAGTCTTGACTTTGCCGATGTAAAGACAATTATGAAAAACACCGGCTATGCTCATATGGGTATTGGCAAGGCAACCGGCGAAAACAGGGCTTATGATGCTGCTACAAAGGCAATCAACAGTCCGCTTCTTGTGACAACAATTACCGGTGCTAAAGGCGTTATCCTTAATGTTACCGGTGGCAGTGACCTTGGTATTTTGGAAATCCAGACAGCGTCTGAAATAATCACCGAGGCAGCTGACAAGGATGCCAACATCATCATTGGTGCAATTATTGACGAAAGCCTTGGCGACGAAATTCAGGTTACTGTTATTGCTACAGGATTTGAAAATAAGAATATGCCACGTATGGACCGTCCGTCGATTTTTGGTGGCAAGGAAGAAAAGGGTATTTTTGAATCCATGCGTGAAGAAATGGGTGAAAAAAAAACTGAGGAAACCCCTGCAGTTTTTGAAAATCGTACCCCAGCAAAACCTGATCTTTACAACAAGGTAAACGAAGATGACGGTATTGATGTGCCCGTGTTCTTGCGTAAGGGTCAAAATGATTAGTCAGGTTTTATATACATAAATACCCGTTTTGGTGGTTATGTTTGACAGTGCGGACACATCAAAACCTGGTATGTGTTCAATTTGCTTAGGAGGAAATAGAAAATGCAGACAGCTTTAATTATTATTCATGTTATTATTTCGATTATACTTATTTTGGTAGTTTTGATGCAGCACGGCAAGCAGCAAGGCCTATCGGGTGCTATTGCCGGCGGTGCAGAGACCTTTTTTGGCA
This sequence comes from Clostridia bacterium, assembly GCA_045591095.1. Taxonomy (GTDB): domain Bacteria; phylum Bacillota; class Clostridia; order Monoglobales; family Monoglobaceae; genus SIG440. The sequence continues at coordinate 14,349 of JAZNSF010000018.1, forward strand.
AAAACAAAGGAAGAACTATCGATGCTGTTTTGAAAAAGGTTACAGCAGTGGTTGCAATATTGTTTGTGGCAAGCTCTATCGCTTTGGCAACATATGCAATTAATACAAACAAGGCAAATGCAGTTGATGATGCTGCTCAACAGCAGACTCAGGTTGAGGCAAAGCTTGACGACAAGGGAAATCTTGTTGACAAAGACGGCAATATCTTGATGACTGCTGAAGAAGTTGCAAAGGCTCAGACTGAAGCAAATGCTAATACTGAAACTAAATAATTGAGAATTGACGGCTAGTACAAAATAGTAAAAAGCGGGCGAGCAAAAGATGCTTGCCCGTTTACTGTATATACACTAAAATGGGACAAATAAAGGCTGAAAAAAATATTTCAGGGCAAAATAGGTAAAAACGAAGTTCGGAGGCAGAAAAATGACCTTTGTCGAATTATTAAACGAATATCATATAATACCGCAGTTTCCGCCAAGTGTGGTCAAATGGACCGAAACTGTGCCCGGCGAGGTAGAAGAAAAGGACCTGTCTGACAGGATAGATTTGACCGATAAGTTGATTTTTACCATTGACGGAGATGACGCAAAGGACTTTGATGATGCAGTTTCACTAGAAATTTTGGAAAATGGCAATTACTATCTTGGCGTGCATATTGCGGATGTTACACATTATGTAACCGAGGATTCTGCAGTTGATAGGGCAGCTTTTGCCCGTGGTACAAGTGTGTATCTGATAGATACGGTTATCCCAATGCTGCCATTTCAGCTTTCAAACGAGCTTTGCAGCCTGAAACCGGGTGTTATAAGGCTTACGGTATCGGTGTTTATGGAAATTAACAGATTCGGCAAAATCGTTGACTATAGCATATTTAAAAGCTTTATCAAATCAAAGGCTCGTATGACCTATAACAAAGTTACCCGAATTATTGAGGGGGACAAGAACCTCGCAGAAAAGTATAGTTCTCTTGTGAGTACCATAAATGAAATGAACCGCTTAGCAAAAGTGCTGAACAAAAAACGTGTGGAGAATGGTTCAATCGAATTTGAAACCCACGAGTCAAAAATTACTTTGGATAAAGATGGGGTTCCCCTTACGGTTGAAAGATATCCTATCACCATTTCAAATGGGATTATTGAGGAGTTTATGCTTGCGGCAAACGTGACTGTGGCAAAGCATCTTACCAAAATGGAACTCCCTTGTGTTTATCGTGTCCACGAAGAGCCGGACTTTGAACGGATTGAGCGCTTGGCGAGGGTTTTGCCAGAAATTGGGATTGATTTCAGGTTTAAACCCGAAATGCAGCCCAAGGACTTTCAAAAAATCTTAGAATCCGTGTCGAGCCTCGACATAGAGAGTACCGTGAACTATCTCGTGCTTCGCAGTATGAGCCGTGCCCGCTACAGCGAAAAGAACTTGGGGCATTTTGGACTTAGCTTTAAAGATTACTGTCATTTTACTTCGCCGATACGAAGATATCCGGACGTGGTGGTGCACAGAATTTTGAAAGAAAGCCTTAAAGGGCCAATAAATGAAAAACGGCTTTCATATTTTAAAGAGCTTGCCATTTCGGCATCTGTAAATTCGTCAATGACTGAGACCAATGCAGCTGAGGCTGAAATTCGGTGGAAGGACATTAAAAAGGCCGAGTATATGTCAAAGCACCTTGGCGAAAAGCATATGGCGACAATTACCCACGTGACGTCGTCCGGTTTTTTTGCCGAGCTTGAAAACACGGTGGAAGGGTTTGTGCCTGCCCGGACACTTGAGGATGACCTTTATATGATAACAGAAAATGGTCTTTCGCTGAAAGGCAGCCGCATGAAGCACAAATTTACCATTGGCGACAAAGTAGAAATAAAAGTAACAGAGGCTGACATTGCTAGTGGCAAGGTAGATTTTGAGGTGGTAGGTGCAAGGCCTTTAAAACCACAGCGAAGCAATAAGATAAAGAAAAAAGGCAAGGTCTTAACCAAACAAGAAAAACGAAAGCTAAAGGAATTTAAGGCAGAATATAGAGAAGACAGAAAACAGAAAAATGATTTACGAGACAGGGCAAACAGCGAAAGAGATTTTTTTGAAAATGCAATTGTTTATCATTTGTGTGGAGAACTTGCAAAAAGAAAGAGGCTTACAAGAGAAGAAAAAGGCTTTATTGGGGTTACAATCGGGGATTTGGCGGCGATACTTGCCATGCCGGTTTACAGGAAATATGTTTTTGCGTCCGGGGAAGTCAGTTTCAAAAATGCTCTTATCACTGCATCTAAAGGTGCAAAAAACACTATGGAAATATTATGTGATAGCTTAGACATCGAAAAAGATAAGGACCTTATCAAGCTTTCGGGCGAATATGCGGCGAATGCACTGAAACATTTTGCATACGCCCTTGAAAATGAAAAGGGCAGTTTTTCGAAACGAGCGAATGAATATATGAGTATTATGAATAAAATCAAAGCGAGGAAGGGGGAGCTTATATGAGCGTAGCGTTAGTTACCGGCGCATCAAGAGGAATAGGTTATGCCATTGCAAAGAAACTTTCGGAAAAAGGTTTTGACGTAGCAATCAATTACCAAAAGAGCCGTGAAAAAGCCGAGGAGCTAAAAAAAGAGATAGTCGAGATGGGCAGAAAAGCCGAGGTGTTTTGCGCAGACGTATCAAAGTCTGACCAGGTAGAAGCCATGATAAAGGAGGTTATTTTAACCTTTGGTGAGATAGATGTATTGGTCAACAATGCAGGCATTTCGCTTCCGCAAGGGTTATTCACCGATTTTGACGAAAGGAAAACAAAAGAAGTATTTGATGTAAATGTGTTTGGGATGATGAATTGTTCGCGCAGCGTTATTCCGCATTTTGTTGCCAAAAAGTCAGGGGTAATTGTGAATATGTCTTCTGTATGGGGAATTTTAGGCGGCTCGTGCGAGGTCATATATTCTGCAAGCAAGGGGGCGGTTATCTCGTTTACAAAGGCTCTTTCGCGTGAACTTGCGCCGTCGGGGATACGGGTTAATGCCGTCGCACCCGGTCTTGTTGAGACGGACATGAACCGCCATTTGAGTAAGGACGATATAGAGGCTTTTTTGGAGGAAATTCCTTTGGGGGAAATAGGAAATAATGATGAAGTCGCAGATGTAGTTTGTTTTTTGGCGACAGAAGAGTCACGGTATATAACAGGGCAAACTATTTCGGTTGATGGCGGTTTAGTATAAATATTACATAACAAAAATACAGCCCTTTGGATTTAAAAGGGCTGTATTTTTGTTACCTAAAAATTGAGAATTCCACTCGCGATTTCAAAGTAGATTAAAAGTGACAGAGCATCAACTATCGTAGTGACAAAAGGACTTGCCATTACTGCAGGGTCAAAGCCAAGTCGCTTAACCAACATGGGCAAAATACTGCCAACAATTTTTGCCGAGATGACGGTTGTTAAAAGCGTGAGCGAAACCACAAAAGAAACAGGCACAGGGTTTTGGCCTGAAGCGATTATCACGCCCTGGTCAACAAACATCATTTTTGCAAAGTTGACTATTGCAAGGGAAAGTCCGCAGAATAAAGAAATAACAAATTCTTTGCCTAAAATTTTAAGAACATCTTTGGTGTTGATTTCGCCCAGGGAAAGTCCGCGGATTATTGTAACCGACGCCTGTCCGCCCGAGTTACCGCCGGTACCCATCAGCATGGGAATAAATGCGGTAAGAACTACACAGACCGACAGAGTTTCTTCAAAGGAACTTATTATCTTTCCGGTAAAGGTGGACGAAAGCATAAGAAGAAGTAGCCAAGGTATTCTGTTTTTAAAAATCTCTAAAGCCGAAGTCTTAAGATACGGCTTTTCGGAAGGTAGCATAGCCGCCATTTTTTCGATGTCTTCGGTATGCTCTTGGCGGAGTACGTCAATTACGTCATCGACGGTTATAATGCCTACAAGCCTTGTTTCTTTGTCGACTACGGGCATTGCCAAAAAGTCGTACTTGTCAAAAAGATTTGCTACATTTTCCTTGTCTTCAAAGGTATCCACGAAAATAACCTTGGTTTCCATCACATTCCCGATTTTTTTGTCGGGAGCTGAAAGCAACAGGTCTTTAACTGTTGTTATACCAATAAGATGACGGTTCTGATCGGTTACATAGCAGGTGTAGATGGTTTCTTTGTCAAGACCGGTTGTTCTGATACGGTCAAAGGCCTCGCCGACCGTCATATTGGCTTTAAGGTCAACATATTCGATGGTCATAATGCTTCCTGCACTATCCTTTGGATAGTTAAGGATTTTGTTGATTTGTGTGCGCGTTTCAGAATCAGACTGACGAAGAATTCGCTTTACGACATTCGCCGGCATTTCTTCTATGATATCAACAGTGTCGTCAAGAAACATCTCGTCAAGCACAGCACGAAGTTCTGAGTCAGAAAACGCGCCAATCAAGTGTTCCTGCGTGTCCGGGTCCATTTCGATAAAGGCATCAGCTGCAAGCTCTTTAGGAAGAAGCCTGAAAATTTTTAAGATATGTTCCTTTGGGATTTCCTCAAGGATAAATGCAATATCGGGAGCATTAAGGTCAGACAGGGTACTTCGCAGTTTTACAAATTCCTTGTTCTCTGTTAGTGTCAAAATCTCTTCAATCATTTTGCGTATCCTCCTGTCTTTAAAAAATTTTTATAGAAATTACATTATTGAATACAGTATTTTTGCGGCTTCTGCCTTGGTGAGGGTGTTAAGCGGTCTTAGTGTCTGGTCTTCATAACCGTTTATTGCCCCAAGTGAAATAAGGGCATCAATACCTGCTTTTGCCCAAGTGGGAATGTCGGACTGGTCCAAAATATCGATGCTGCGATTGAAAAATCCACTTGGAAGTGCCCTTGCTACTATGGTTGCGGCCTCTGCTCGTGTAATGGTTGAGAGAGGGTCGGCACAGCTTTCGGTTTCGGAAACATATCTCCCTTTCAGAATACCCTCACTGTATAATGCCTTAAAGCTGTCAAGCGCCCAGGCGGGAATAGTGTCAAGGTCGCTGTAGGGAAGGGCAGTATCTTTGTAAACTTCTTTGTCAATGCCTAAAAAGTTTGTCATCATAACCGCAAATTCCGAGCGGCTCATTGGCTTTTGAGGGTTAAACTTAAGTGTGCCGTCGGTGGGGTCGCCGCTTATTATTTTTGCACTGTGCATATACCCAAGCAGTTCTTCTGCCCAATGTCCCTCGGTATCGGCAAAAGGCGAAGTGCTGTGAATAGCTTTTGAGGTTACTGTCTTAAACGAAGTAAACCCCAAAACGTTGGTAGCAAAAACTGTTATCTTACCTGCGTTTTCCGGCAAGACTCCGGATATTGTACCGGAGTCTTGGTCAAATTTAAATTTTACCACTTTACCATCTATTTTAACCAAAATTTTGTCTTTGTCAATATCCAGGTCATATGGACTTTCAAATTTTACAAAAAACTGGCCATTTTCGGTAGTTATATCAATTACAGGATATGCATTTTCGTCGGCTTCGTCAGGCTTTGCAAGGGCAACCGGGATAGTAACCGTTTTTTTGCCGGCAGTTATGCTTATGTTTCCTTTTGCACCGAACTTGTCCGATGCCAAAAAGATGCCGTCCGACGAAATTGAGCCAATCTTGGGGTCTGCCTCCCAAGTAAAGTTTTCGTTTGTGGCCGACAGCTTGTTGTAGCCGCCGTATGCTTCGGCTGTCAAAGACACTTTGCTTTCGGGCGAGAGTGCAAGGGATTTTATTTCCTTGTTTGTTTCTTTATCTTTTATGATTATATCTGTTGGTGTTTCAAGGCAAGTGATAGAAAGCGAGGCAACCATATCGCCCGATTTTGCATAAACCTTAACCTCACCGTTATCGCGTGCCTTAAAAAGACCTTTTTGGGTTATGGTACTGTTTTTACCATCCTGGACAGAAAAAACAATTCCTGATGGCAAGGGCGCAGGATAATATCCACTGTCAGTTGCCTTAACCGTAATTTGAGTGCTTGCACCGGTCAAAACAAAGTTGGTCTTAGGATAAAGGTGCAAATACTCGGCGTTGCCTGTCTTTTTTGCTGTATTTGTAAAGAAAAAGAATGTAGAAACTTTGCGCTCTTTTAAATCTGACGGTTTGTTTATAATAATCAGGGAACTGTCACCGGGGAGGCGCACCATCATTTCGGTAGAACCACCGCCGTCTAAGTTGATTGCATCAATGCAGCCAAGCTCTTTCATACGCTCGGACAGGGTCTTAAGCTGAACACCGTAGCTGTGACCACTTTGACGCCCGTCTATGGTATAAAGAACGATAGAACCGTCTTCTGTGATTCCTATGGCTGTACGTGGAGCGGCACCTTTTTCGAGATTTGGATTTACCTCTCCATTTATAAGGAGTCTTCCGCCGACACTGCCCATGCCAACCGCAACTTCATTCCAGCGGCTGTCACCATTTGCACTGAAATTGATAGAGACCTTTTCGCCAACCTTGAGTGTAGATATGGGGTCAAAAAATTCCGAAGGCGCTTTTTCGTCTACAGTTAAAACAATCTTTCCCTCTGGTATGGGAGCGGAGCCGGTCTCGTTTGTAACCGATTCGACAACGGCAGAAATTTTAGAGCCGAGCTTTATTTCACCTTCAATTATGTCAAGAACAACGTCAATACCGCTTGTGGTGTTTTGTGTAGCGTTCGAAAAATCATCTGTCATCATATAAACTGCATAAGGCTGACGATACTTGTTTATATTGTAGATATTTACCTCGCTGCCGTCCTCTTTGGTAAGCACTGAATTTATTGAAAAGTAAGATATAAATGCAGTGCCGTCGGGCATAATTCCAATTGCATCCTGGCCGGATGCATCTTTGGTAAGAATTTTTCCGTCTGCTATGGCATTACTCATAGGCACACCAGTCTGAAGCGAAAAAAAGTCTGCATTACTGCCGCCGATAATATTAGTGCCCAGATTTTCAAGTCGAGAAACTTCATTTGAAACCGTGCTTGCCCCAAAAAGTGCCGAGCCTGCGGTTATAGTAGGGATGACAGTGCTGTTGGGAGTGTAAATGATATAGTTTTCGCTTTGCTTCCCTACACCTGACTGGTCGCTGTAAAATTGGTTGTGAAAAAATTGGGTACCTTTGCCGATAGGCACCGAGTATCCGTTTATCTTTGAAGAGCCAAGCACCGATGCATGTGTTGTAAGAGTTGTTATCATAAAAGAGGCCAAAGTAAGCCCCGCAAAAAGTCTTTTTAGATTCATAAAGTATTCACCCACATAAGTTAAATTTGAAACTTCTTTATTATATCAAAAAATGAGAGATTTGTAAAGGTCCAAATCTTTCTACTATATTACGAAAATTTGGAAAAGGCTGTTGCTTTTTGGAAATGTTTATGATAGAATGAATAAGTTAAAAAGTTCTATTGGGGGTAATACAGATGAGTTTATTTGGTGGAGTTATTCCAATTACCGGAGTAACATTTTTGGTATTTTCGGTGTTTACCATTATGGCAATTGGATACGCACTTGGAAAAATTACAATAAAAGGTGTATCTTTGGGCACAGCAGGTGTGTTTATAATTGCACTCGTGTATGGATGCTTATTTTATGACAAGCTTGAAGCACAACTTCCGAAGTATACAACGAACGCCTTGAAGATTGTTGAGAACTTAGGTCTTATTCTTTTTGTTTCATCGGTTGGCTTTATTGCAGGACCTAAGTTTTTCAGCAATATGAAGAAGAATTTTACGTCTTATGTACTTTTGGGATTGGTTATTATAGTATCCGGCGCTATAGTTGCCGTTGCTTGTGTATATGTTGGCAAGCTTATGGGCGAGACCGATATGGAAAAATTAAGCGCAATTGTATCAGGACTTTTTGCAGGTGCTTTAACCTCGACGCCTGCGTTTTCGGCGGCAAAGGCTTCTGTTGCGAGCCCTGAAATGGAGCAGCTTGTTTCGGTAGGCTATGGTATCGCTTACATATTTGGCGTTATTGGTGTTGTTCTGTTTGTTCAGGTGCTTCCAAAACTTCTTAAGGTTAATATGGACGAGGAACGTGCAAAGCTTGTTGCAGCCGAAGAAGCTGTAGCGTCAAAAAAACAAGCGAGCAAATTAATTGAGCTTGATGATTTTGGCATTGCTCCTTTTGCAATAGCGGCATTAATTGGTATTTTAATCGGTATGATAAAAATCCCTCTTTCGTCTAAAGGCCTCAGCGGCACAACGTTTTCACTAACAACTACAGGCGGATGTCTTTTGACCTCACTTGTTTTTGGACACTTTAGAAGCGTTGGAAAGGTAAATCTTATGCCTTCTATCACAACTCTTAAGGTGTTCAGAGAGCTGGGACTTGTATTTTTCCTGATAGGCGCAGGTATTTCCGGTGGCGCAAGATTTGTTGAGGAATTTAAGATTGACTACTTTATATATGGTGTGGCAATGACAATATTCCCAATGATAGTTGGATTTATCTTTGCAAAGTATGTTCTTAAGATAAGTGTACTAAACACTTTGGGCTCAATCACCGGCGGTATGACAAGTACTCCTGCACTGGGCACGCTTATCCATGTTGCAGGCACGGAAGATGTCGCGGCGGCTTATGCGGCTACATATCCGATAGCACTTGTTGTAGTGGTATTTATGGCACAGTTTATTATAATTTTGTTTTAGTTAAATTAAAAGTCATCTGCAAATTTTTGCAGATTACTTTTTTGTTTGTTCTTTTAAAGGGCACCTTGGGGCGAGTAAAGGGGTCTCTTCCAAAGAGGTCAAGCCTATGGCGAAGACCGATTTGTGAGTAGTATAGGGACAACAAAAAAAAAGAGAACCTATAGCAAAACTATAAGTTCTCGATTAGTGGTGCACCTGAAGCCGTAGCCAAGGAAAACAATCCGGTGGATTGTTTTGCGGCGAAGGGGTCTCTTCCAAAGAGGTCAAGCCTATGGCGAAGACCGATTTGTGAGTAGTATAGGGACAACAAAAAAAGAGAACCTATAGCAAAACTATAAGTTCTCGATTAGTGGTGCACCTGAAGAGACTTGAACTCCCACGTCGTTGACACTAGATCCTAAGTCTAGCGCGTCTGCCAATTCCGCCACAGGTGCATACGTTGAATAACGAACTGTATTATATCAAAAAAAAACCATATTGTCAACCCCTAAAATGATATAAATTGAAAAATGGCAGAGTTGCTGTGCTATTGACAATATAATGTATTTTTGATAAAATTATACAGATAATAATTTGTGTATAAAGACAGTCACTTAGGGGAGTTCTGGAGATAAATATTATGAAAAGAATGAAAGAACTGTTAAAGTTATATTGGGCATTTTTCAGGATTGGGGCATTTACCTTTGGAGGAGGTTATGCGATGCTTCCTATGCTTGAAAAAGAAGTCGTTGAAAAACACAAATGGGCTAAGATGGAAGAACTGATGGATTATTTTGCAATCGGTCAGTGTACCCCTGGTGTTATCGCGGTAAATACGGCAACTTTTGTAGGACACAAGGAAAAGGGAATTATTGGCAGTATATTTGCAACTGTAGGTGTGATTTCGCCGTCAGTTGCGATAATATCTACTATTGCACTTGTTTTGGACATGATTTCGCAAAATCCAATAGTGAAGCACGCATTCGGCGGCATTGGTGTTGCGGTTTGTGCGATACTTATTCAGGCAGTTATTAAAATGGGCAAGGCAGGACTTGTCGACAAGTTCACCTGGATTATTGGGGTTTTGGCATTTGTGCTTGCGTTTAGATTTGACCTACCTACCATACCGATAATAATTGCCGCAGGAATTGCCGGGGTATTGTATAAGAAAATCTCCCGAAAAAAAGAAAAAGGACAGGGAGGAAAACAGTCATGACATATCTTATGTTGTTTTTAGAGTTTTTTAAAATCGGTCTTTTTTCGATTGGTGGCGGGCTTGCCACGCTGCCGTTTTTGTTTGAACTTTCGGGGAAGTATCCGTGGTTTAGTGAAAGTCAGCTTACAAATATGATAGCGGTTTCGGAGTCTACTCCTGGCCCAATTGGTGTAAACATGGCGACATATGTGGGATTTAAGACAATTGGGGTTCTAGGGGGGATTACAACTACGCTTTCGCTTGTGCTTCCAAGTCTTATTGTGATAGTTATTGTTGCTAAGGTCTTGGAACGCTTTAAAGAAAGCATAATTGTAAAAGACGTATTTTATGGACTTCGCGCAGCAGTTGCCGGGATTATTGGAGTTTCGGTGCTTAATATTTTGCTGCAAAACCTGCTTGATTTGGAAACTTTTGGCACAGTGACAATGTTTAATTTCAAAAAAATAATTCTTTTTGCTGTGATGGTTTTTGCAGTGTTTAAATTCAAAAAGCATCCGCTTGTTTATATAGGTAGTGGTGCTGTCTTTGGGATTTTGTTTGGACTTTAAAATAAATTTAAAAAATAATTGTAAAAACATAGAGTTTATGATATAATGATAATATATGAAAATTTCATCTGAAAACTTTAGGGAGGATGTTATGAGCGTAGAAGAAAAAAACTTAAATACAAATATTGATAAAGATGGTAACATTTCTATATCCACCGAGGTTATTGCGACAATTGCGGCTATTGGGGCAAAAAGCATAGACGGTGTTTTTGGCATGGTTAATTCACTTACCGGTGGCTTTGCCGAGCTTCTTGGCAAAAAGAATCCGTCTAAGGGCGTAAAAGTAGCGATAAACGACAAGGACGTAAAGATTGATATGTTTGTCATAGTAGAATATGGCGTAAAAATCCCTGATGTTGCATGGGAAATTCAGGGCAAGGTAAAAAGCGAGGTCGAGGCAATGACTGGCCTTAATGTAACTTCGGTAAACGTAAACATTGAAGGCGTTAACACTGCAGTGGCTGCAAATGACGCCGTAGAGGAAGCTTTGGAAAACGAAGAAACAACCGCCGACGAGGAATAACAGAAAGGCTGCGTGATACAAATGAACAGAAAAAAGGCCAGAGAATATGCGTTTATACTTCTTTTTGAATATAAGTTTCAGCCTGACGAGATTGAAAGAATTTTGTCGGACTTTGTCACGGAATATGCTCCGGGCGAACAACAGGAGTATATTGAGAGGGTTGTTTTGGGAGTAGTAGAAAAGCTCCCCCAGCTTGACGAAAAAATTGGCGAGCTGTCAAAGGGCTGGAAGATTGAAAGAATATCAAACGTCAGTCTTTCGGTTATGAGACTTGCGGCCTACGAGATTGAATTTTGCGACGATATCCCGGGGGTTGTTTCGGTAAATGAGGCGGTTGCACTTGCCAAAAAGTATGAGGGCGAGGAAGCGGCTCCGTTCGTAAACGGAATTTTGGGAAAGCTTTGTAAAATCAAGGGTGCAAAAAATGAATAATGAATTATATTTGGGGATTGATACAAGCTGTTATACAACATCACTGGCTGCGGCTTGGGATGAAAATATAATATCCCTTAAAAAGCCTCTGGAGGTCAAAGCCGGCGATTGCGGGCTTAGGCAGTCTGAGGCATTTTTTCAACATTCCAAAAATTTACCGGTATTGTTTGAGGACTTAAAGGGAAAAGTAAATTTTGCCGGGTTTGATAAGATTACGGTCTCCGCAAGTTCAAGACCAAGGAGCGTAGACGGCTCGTATATGCCGGTTTTTCTGGCCGGCGCAGGCTATGCAAGAGCAATTTCTGCCGTGCTGGGAGCAAATTACATTGAAACCTCTCATCAGGAGGGGCACATTATGGCGGCGCTTTATTCGTGCGGTGACTATTCGATAGCAGAAAAGCCTTTTCTTACATATCACATTTCGGGTGGAACTACCGAGCTTTTGCTGGCTAAAAAGACGGAAAACGGTTTTGCTTGTGATATTGTGGGAGGGACAAAGGATTTAGCTGCCGGGCAGTTTGTTGACCGCATTGGTGTTTTGGCAGGATTCAGCTTTCCGGCAGGGAAGTTTGTAGACGAAGCTGCGCTTAAATATAATGGTGAAGCCCCTAATATCAAAATAAGCGTATGCGAAGAATACATCAATTTTTCGGGCGCCGAAACTGCTACAAAACGTGCATTTTTAGAAAATGGTGATGGCTCTTGTGCGGCATATTGCACCATGAAGTGCATTTCCCGGGCAACCAGAAAGTCAATAGAGTCTGCCATGAAAAAATATGATGTAGAAAATGTTCTGATGGTAGGCGGCGTTTCTTCCTCACAATTTTTAAGAAAAGAATTTTTGGACATGAAAGGTGTGTTTTTTGCCGAAAGCAGTCTTTCTACAGATAATGCGGTGGGGACATGCCTGATAGGGAAGAGGTAAAATGCAAAAAAGAGTCTCGGATTCGGTTACAGAGCAGGTTCATATACTATCTCAAAGTACTTTAAATGGTTATAATCGCTTGTTTGGCGGAAAGCTTATGGGCTGGATTGACGTGGTTGCGGCTGTGGTTGCAAGGCGGCATTCCGAGAAGAATGTTACTACCGCGGTTGTTGACATGCTTGAATTTAAGGCGCCGGCTTATGCCAATGATACAATATTTATTTTTGGCAAGCTTACCTACGTCGGCAGGACTTCGATGGAAGTTAAAGTGACGGTTTATGTGGAGGAACTAAGCGGCGAAAGAAAGCTTATTAACACAGCCTATGTTGTTATGGTTGCATTGGACGAAAACGAAAAACCAACCGAAGTGCCAAAGCTTATCCTTGAAACCGATGAAGAACGCGCGGAGTTTGAGGCGGCAAAGGGAAGACTAAAAAGACGCAAAGAATATAACGAAGAATAAGAAAAGGGGGAAACTATGGTTTTTGAAGAACAAACACTGACAGTCGGTCAGCTTAATTTATTTATCAAAGACATACTCACGCAAATCCCCATTTTAAATAATATAAAAATCCGAGGCGAAATATCAAACTTCAAACATCATTCTTCGGGGCATATGTATATGTCACTTAAGGACGATACGGGCGTTTTAAGGGCAGTAATGTTTAAAAACAGTGCATTCTCTCTTAATTTTCGACCCGAAGACGGAATGGAAGTTATTGCCTCGGGCAGAGTCTCGGTTTACGAGCGGGACGGACAGTATCAGCTTTACATAAATTCCATGGAGCAGGCCGGAAAAGGCAACCTCAGCGAGCAGTTTGAAAAACTTAAAAAGAAGCTCGAAGCAGAAGGTCTTTTTGACCCTAAGTACAAAAAGCCCATACCAAAATACCCTAAAAAAATCGGGGTAGTTACCGCTGCAACAGGCGCTGCGGTCAGGGATATAATAAATATATTGTCAAGACGGTATAAGGCGGCGGACGTTTGCCTTTATCCGGCGCAGGTGCAGGGTGAGGGAGCTGCTAAAAGTATAAAGACCGCTATTGAGTATTTTAACAAAGCCAACGCTTGCGACGTGATTATCGTAGGCCGTGGCGGAGGCTCGATTGAGGATTTGTGGGCGTTTAACGAAGAGATACTTGCCAGGGCAATTTTCGAAAGTGAGATACCGATAATTTCGGCAGTAGGTCACGAGACGGATTTTACCATAGCCGACTTTGTTGCAGATTTGCGGGCGCCAACGCCATCGGCGGCGGCAGAACTTTCGGTGCCGTCGGGGGACGAGCTTTTGGAAAGGTTTTCGGTTTTGGGTGGGCGCATTAAAAATGCTTCCCAAAAGTATCTTGAAAGCCGAAAACTTTTGCTTAAGGTATATGCCGAAAAACAAGTGCTGAAAGACCCAATCTCAAAAATCAACGAAAAATCAATATACCTTGACCACCTTGCAAAACTGTTCGAAAATGCGGTATGCGCATCTTTGGAAAAGAAAAAGCAGACGCTTGGTATCGTGATATCAAAGCTTGATGGACTAAGTCCGTTGAGCACACTTTCAAGAGGCTACAGTGTTGTAAGAGACAGAGGTGGTAAAGTGATTCAGTCATCAACTGATGTAAAAGTGGGCGATGATTTAAATATTGTCCTTAGAAACGGCGAAATTTATGCTACCGTAAGGGAGGAGAAGTAGTTATGGCAACAAAAAAGACCGAAATAAGCTTCGAAGAAAATATAAAGGAGCTTGAACAAATAGTAAAAACTCTTGAGGGTGGCGAGATTTCGCTTGAGGAGATGCTCGCGCTTTTTAGCGAGGGGATAGAGCGCACTAAGGCGTGTACCGCTCAGCTAAAGGATGCCGAGCAGAAGATAACTGTTCTTATGGAAAGTTCTGATGGAAGTATGACTGAAGAAACATTCATAGAAAAATAAAATTGTTGAGGTAAAGATATGAATTTTGACAGACAATGGAATTTTTATAGAGATATGGTAAGCGAGCGCCTTACAGAAATTTTTGAAGAAAACCAGACTCTTCAAAAGTCTGTTTATGATGCGATGGGTTACAGCGTACTTGCCGGAGGGAAAAGATTAAGACCGGTACTTACCCTGGCTGCAGCGGATATGCTGAGCGGGAATTTATCAGATGCTTTAAGGTTTGCGGTTGCTATTGAATGTATACATACCTACTCACTTATTCACGATGACCTTCCTTGCATGGATGATGATGATTTAAGACGTGGACGGTCTACCTGCCACAAGAAGTTTGGCGAGGCAACTGCACTTTTGGCAGGGGATGGACTACTTACCTTTGCTTTTCAGTATATGACCGATTTTTCGGCGTTTGAAAATTGCTCGCCCGAGACTGTACTAAGAATTGTGAATAATTTTGCCTTAAATTCCGGCTGCGAGGGGATGATTGGCGGACAGGTAGTTGACCTTGAAAGCGAGGGCAAAAGCGATATTGCCGAGGAAATTCTTACCTATATGCACAACCGAAAAACAGGAGCGCTTATAAAGGCTGCTTTGTTTGCGGGTGCGGCATGTGCTAATGCCACAGATGAACAGCTTTTGGCAATTTCAAAGTATGCATCGTGTATAGGCCTTGCCTTTCAGATTCAGGACGATATACTGGATTATACGGGGGATGAGAGTGTTTTAGGCAAGCCAGTTGGAAGTGACGAGGAAAACAACAAAACAACATATGTAAAGCTTTTGAGAATTGACGGGGCAAGAAAAAGAGCTGAGGAACTTACTCAAGATGCGATTTCGGCGCTTGATGTATTTGACGAAAAGGCTGGGTTTTTAAAGGAAGTTGCCCGTTTTCTGATGAAGAGAAATAGCTAGAAATAATTTCAAGTAAAAATTGCTTGCATTTTTTGATAATTTGCGATAAAATATAAGTTAAATATTTTAAACCAAATGGTACTTTTAAAAAGATAAAGAAAGGAGCGGATTGCTATGATAAACATAACACTTCGAGATGATGTAAAGGCTTTTGAAAACGGAACAAGCCTTCTTGATGTGGCAAAATCAATAAGCGAGGGCCTTGCACGCGCAGTTTTTAGCGCAACAGTAGATGGAACAGTTTGCGGACTTGATTTTGTACCCGAAAAAGATTGTACTGTAAATTTTTTGACTTTTGATGACGAGGACGGCAGACGAACTTACCGTCATACAGCATCTCACGTTTTGGCACAGGCTGTAAAGCGCCTCTACCCAAATGCAAAACTTGCAATCGGCCCCAGTATTGATGACGGATTTTATTACGATTTCGATTTTGAGGAGTCTGTTACCAATTCGGATTTAGAAAAACTCGAAGCCGAAATGAAAAAGATTATCAAACAAGACATAAAACTCGAGAGAGTTGAACTTCCAAGGGCGGAAGCTATTGCTTTGATGGAAGAAAAAGGCGAAGACTATAAGGTCGAGCTTATAAAAGACCTTCCTGAAGATGCAGTTATTTCAATATATAAGCAAGGCGATTTTCTGGACCTTTGCAGAGGACCGCACCTTTTGTCTACAGGAAAGCTAAAAGCAATAAAGCTTCAGTATACCGCAGGCGCTTATTGGCGCGGGAACGAAAACAACAAGATGCTTACAAGAATTTATGGAACGGCTTTCCCCAAGAAAGCTGACCTTGACGAATATCTTGAAAGACTTGAAGAAGCAAAAAAGAGAGACCACAACAAACTCGGTCGCGAGCTGGAAATATTTACAACTGTTGATTCAATTGGTCAGGGACTTCCAATCCTTCTTCCCAAGGGCGCAAAGATTATGCAGATTCTTCAAAGATTTGTTGAAGACCACGAGGACAAGCATGGTTGGGTAAGAACCAAAACTCCGTATATGGCAAAGAGCGACCTTTACAAAATTTCCGGCCACTGGGATCATTACCAGGATGGTATGTTTGTAATGGGTGACGAAAAGGTGGACAAGGAAGTTTTTGCACTTCGTCCTATGACCTGCCCGTTCCAATACCAGGCATATCTAAACAGAATGCATAGCTATCGTGACTTGCCACTAAGATACGGCGAAACTTCAACGTTGTTCCGAAACGAAGCATCAGGCGAGATGCATGGCCTTATTCGTGTAAGACAGTTTACTATCTCGGAGGGACATCTTATGTGCCGTCCTGATCAGCTCGAAGAAGAATTTAAGAATTGTCTTGAAATGGCAATATATATGCTCAAGACTTTGGGCCTTTACGAGGATGTTTCTTACAGATTCTCGCAGTGGGATCCCGAGGATAAAGAAAAGTATATAGGAACCAAAGAACAGTGGGACGAAGCACAAGATACAATGGCAAAAATTCTTGACCATCTCGAAATTCCGTACAAGGTTGGTATTGGCGAGGCTGCGTTCTATGGTCCAAAACTTGATATTCAGATAAAGAATGTATTTGGTAAAGAAGACACACTTATCACAATTCAGATTGACCAGATGCTTGCCGAAAAGTTCGGTATGGAATATATCGACAGTGACGGCAGCAAGAAGAATCCTTATATTATCCATCGTACATCTATCGGATGCTACGAGAGAACACTTGCACTTCTTATCGAAAAGTATGCAGGTGCGTTCCCGGCTTGGCTTGCGCCTACACAGGTTAAGATTCTGCCGATTTCTGACAACTATAGGGAATACGCAGACAAATTATTCTATAAGCTCAGGGATATGGGATTCCGTGTAGAGCTGGACGACAGAAGCGAAAAGATTGGTTATAAGATTCGTGAAGCTCAGCTCGAAAAAGTACCTTATATGATTATAGCCGGCGAAAAGGAAATGAACGAGGGCACAGTTTCTGTTCGTTCCAGACGCGAGGGTGACAAGGGCGCCATGACTTTGGATGAATTTATGGCAATGCTCAAAGAGGAAGTTGATAATAAGGTTATTTAATAAAAACAAATATGAATGCCGCAGAGCTTGATATAAAAAGGCTTTGCGGCATTTTTTATGCATAAAACCGGAAAATAAAACCACACTATAAAGTATATCAAAAATAAATATCAAAAAAATATAAAAAATTTTGAGAAAAGTACTTGACAAGAACGGGGAGGTGTGGTAGTATAAATGAGTTGCGCCAAGGGACGTTTGGAGTCAAGGAAAAAAGATTAAAAAAATCGAAAAAAAGACTTGACAAAGAGAACGTGGTGTGATAAGATAGATAGGCTCTCTCTTA
>JAZNSF010000019.1:0-23305 GCA_045591095.1 Clostridia bacterium
TAAAAGCAAAGCTGACTCCGCTTGAAAAACGAAGTCAGTATGTTGCCTAAAATTTAATATTAACTACCATAAGGCTGTTTTTGTGCTGTCTGCACAAACTGGGGCAGTTCATACGGATGGCTGTTTAATTTTGTTGTTTAATTTACGGTAATAACTCTTACAAGACCGCCAAGCGATACCGCTTTGTCTGTATAAAGATTCACCGTCTTGCCCACCAGACTATCCGCATCATAGATGGACATATCAGTATATCCTTTTCCTGACTTTTTAAGAATCTGTACATCAGGCGCCAATTTGTAGATATCATTTCCGACCTTTATTCTGGAAAAATCGATTGCCTTTACATTGGCTCCTGCCTCTACGCATACGAGGCTTTTAAGCGAAACAAGAGTATTTCCGCTTAATGTCATAGCGACAGCTGTTCCCGCCTTGATGCTTGAAGCAAAACTTGACGAATATGTTTTTGACTGGCCGTTTGTGTATACTGTATATCTTCCGTTTGCACTTGAAGCTGTAACACTGGACTCGTTAGACGTCAAAACTCCATAGGTATAACCGCCATCTGTTACATTTTCCACAATCAAAAGCGAAATATCTCCAAACTGACCTGATGTTACTGCATAAAGCACGTTGCTCTCACGAAGTTCGTCTAGCTGTATTTCGTTTAAGGTTATAACCTTCGCACTAGCTGTGCCTGTACGGGTATCGGGAGCATATGTCCTTTCAAGGATAACAGCATTCTGTGTAAGCCAGCGGTCACCGATTTTGCGATTATTTTTATCTATCTTACCCGAAACAATGTTGTTTGCACTTACCGCCAGAAACTGGGCATTTCCATCCTTGTCAAAAGAAATTTTTCCTATATCACCTATTCGCTCGCTGTAATCGCCCGACGTTTTGTATTTAACGGTATTTCCCTCACCATTTAGCACTGTTATATACTTATACTGCTTGCCACTTTCCATCATATCGTCTGACATTTCTGTGCCGTAGGATAAAAGTATTCCGTAAGTGGCACCGGTTGAATGGTTAAGGTCAACAATGTCAACAATTTTTCCGTTTCTGCCAAGTAAGGCTGTCAGGCTTGAATTTATCTTGTAGCTTCCCAAGCCTTCTCCCAGCTTATATGCCGCAGACCTCGTTTCAAGTTCCAAAATATTACCTGAAATATCTACACTTTTCACATTTGCCTTGCTTGGTATTGCTTCATTATAAACACCGGAAATCTTGTCACAGTATAGGTAAACAGTATTGCTGTCCTTAAGATAATATAATACATCATATTGCTGAGCTTCACTGAGGCTTGAAAGCTCGCCGTCACGGATTACCTTTGCAGTATCTGCAATTTCTCTTGAAACTCCCACAGACTCAAGAGCAGTATACACATCTGTGTATATTGCCACGCCCTCGGTATAGGACGCGTCGTTAAATACAAGGTAGCCTACTCCTCCGCTTTCGTCATACAAAATCGAAACTGCCGCTCCGCTTTCGACACTATTTTTAAAGCTTCCGTAATTTGTAATCATGCCATCATTATAAACCGAGGTACCGTCTGTAACGCCAAGGCTTCGGGTTGTAGTGCCATTCTCAAAATATACTATTCCGTCCACCACTCCATCAACGGTGGTCAAAACCCTTTTTGGTGTGTTGGTAACGTTGTAATTGATTACCTTGCCGTCATCATTAAGGACAAGCTCCGCCTTGGTAAGCGGTTCAAAGTCAAGTGCTGTATTGGCAAGAGTGTATGTTCCGGCGCTGGTTTTTATCTCGTCTGCCTGAAGGCCGGAATCTTCGTTTTTAGTAGCAATAATCAAAAGTTCATCGGTCATTCTTATATCCATTTTGGAAATAAGTTTCTCGGAGGAACCGTTTATTTTGGACTGAAGTGCCCGATTTATTATAATTGCTAAGTTTCCTCTTGTAATGTAGCTGTTGTCGCTTAAATTTATGTCAGCGGTAATCCCTAAGCTTTTGGCCTTGACCATATACGCATATGGCCAGTTGTCACCAAGGTCGGTACTTTGGTAATTCATCGCGCGAAGGACAACTGTCACAGCTTCGGCAAAGGTAATCTTCTTTTCGGGCATAAAGAGTCCGTTTGGATAACCTACAATAAGCTTATTTTCGGCCGAGGTATTGATGTATCCATTTCCCCAATGAGTAAATGGAACATCATCAAACCGTCTTTTTGCAAAGTTGCTATGCACCTCGTCCTCAAGGCCCGAGGCAAGTGTAATCATTTTTGCAAACTCTGCACGGGTTACATGAGATTGAGGCGAAAAATACCCTGCATATCCCGACACAATTCCATAGGTAGTAAGTGCTTCTACTGAGCTTGCATAGCTTGCCGATGTCTCGACATCCTTGTAGCTTGACGCACCTACAGGCATAGCCAAAAGCCCTGCCAAAGTACTTACTGTAAGAATAATTGCTATAAACCTTTTTAAGATATTCATAATTCACATCTGTACCTTTCTAAAATATTCTAGTCAGCATGAAGCGCCTCAATTGGATTAAGCTTCGCCGCTTTGTTTGCCGGTGCCCAGCCAAAAAAGATACCTATAACCGCTGAGAACAAAAATGCACCTAACATAACCAGCACACTTGGAAAAGCATTTATTCCCATCGCACTGCCAAGTATGGTTGTTCCTATTATCGAGAGAATTATTCCGACCAACCCGCCCATGCAACTGACGACTGCGGCCTCAATCAAGAATTGAGCCATAATACTTGACCGCTTTGCGCCTATTGCCTTTCTGATGCCGATTTCCCTTGTTCTTTCAGTTACCGAAACAAGCATTATGTTCATAATACCTATGCCACCGACCACAAGGGAAATACCGGCTATCCCGGCAGTAAGCAGAGTCATCATACCGGTAATATCGTCAAGGGTATCCATCATACTTGCAACGCTTACTACATTATATTCGTCTTCATCCTGAAACTTGGAGTAGAGAAATCTCTCGACAAGCTCGGTTGTTTCGTCAACCAGCTCAGCAGTTTTCGCCCAGACTGTATATGACCTTATTCTATTTGTCCTGAAAATCATCCGTCCCGATGAATATGGGATTATAACTGCATTATCCTCCGAGCTTTCCTCCGAATCCGAAATTGATTCAAGGACACCTACTACAGTAAATATTTGGTTGTTAATTTTTATCTGCTTGTCAATGGGGCTTTCAAATCCAAACAACTCCTGTGCATTATAGCTACCGATTACAGCTACCTTGCGCCGCCTTTCCACATCAATATCAGTGATAAACCTTCCCTCTGATATATCACGGTTTTTTACTGTCAGATAATCCGGAGTTGTCCCCGTAACAGACCCTGACAGATTGGTTGATTGGTATTTTACAGTGCCCATACCGCTCATACTTGGAACAATATATGAGATATGCTCGGGGTTTTCCTCCATAAATTCTTTCATTTCTTCATATGATACCGACTTGGCGCTGTTTCGTCCGGTAAACGAAACAGTTATACTGTTTGCACCCAGTGCCTCAATCGAGTCTGTAATTGACCCGGTCGAGCCTTGTACCACACTGACCAGAACAATTACCGCACACACGCCGATTATAATACCAAGCATAGTAAGGAAGGTCCGCATTTTGCTTGCTGTTATGCTCTTCATTGCCATTTTAAAGGCTTGTTTTAAGTTCATTATTACCCTCCCTATACATTGACCTGAGACTTGTCACCGTCGGTTGCCGAATCAAACACAATTTCACCATCCATAATTCTTACTATACGTTCTGCCTCGTGTGCAATTTTATTATCGTGAGTAATAAGAATTACGGTCTTGCCCTCCTGATGCAGCTCTTTTAGCATATTAAGGACCTCTGTTCCGGTTTTTGAATCAAGCGCACCGGTCGGCTCATCCGCAAGTATTATCGGTGGTCTTGCCGCAAGTGCCCTTGCAATTGATGCTCTTTGCTGCTGTCCACCCGAAAGCTCGGTAGGCTTGTGAAAACGTCTGTCATAGAGGCCCACCCTCTCAAGCGCCGCTTTTGCCATTTCTTTTCGGGCTTCCTGCGAAACCCCTGCGTATATAAGCGGAAGCTCCACATTTTCTTCAACTGTAAGCTTTTGCAAAAGATTATACTGCTGAAAAATAAAACCTATTTCTTTATTCCTGATTGCCGCCTGCTCATCTTCACCAAGGGTTGATGCCTCGTGTCCGTCTATATAATACTCCCCTGATGTTGGTGTATCAAGACAGCCTATCATATTCATAAGGGTTGATTTTCCCGACCCTGACGGACCTATAATTGCTACAAACTCCCGAGGCTTAATTCGTAGATTGACGCCGTTTAGTGCACGCACCTCGTTTTCACCCATTTTGTAAATCTTATACATATCCTTTATTTCAACTATATATTCAGAGGGCCTGTATTCTCTATCTGTCATCATTCAGTCCTCCTATCTGCCACCCGGCATTTGTCCTCCGCCGCTTCGGTTGCCTCCTGTGCGGTTTCCGCCCATCATTCCTCCAGCTGGCATTCCTCCGCCGGGCATTCTTCCGCCCATCATCATTCCGGAGAAGCCCGTTTGGCTGGAACTTGTTGAAGAAGGTATATACGCAACCGTTTCACCCTCCGAAAGTCCCGATAGGATTTCTACATTTGTTCCGTCGGATATTCCTATGGTAACGCGTCTTAGTTCGTATCCATCTGGTATAGCAGAATTTGAGCTGCCGTTTCCATTGGGCATCTTTGGCATATCACCATTTGTCTTCGGCATATTGACCGGCTTTTCACCGCCTTTTGATTCACCGCCTGAAGTCATTCCTTCGGGCATTCCATTTCCCGGCATATTTTGAGACTTTTCAGTATTATTTTCCTTAGTTGCATCTTTGTTCTTTGTTTTGCCGTCTGTCTTTACAAGAACAGTTGCAGAATTGCCGTTTACACTCATAAGTGCTTCTTCAGGTATAGTTACTACATCATATGCCTCATTTATCAAGATATTGGCATTTACATTCATACCCGATTTAAGCTCGCCTGGCTCGTCAATTGTAAGTTCAACCGTAAATGTGGTAACACCGTCACCGCTTGAAACGCCTTCGCTTGCAATAGAAGTAACACGCGCCTCAAAAGCAGTATCAGGGATTGCATCAGCATCGACAATAGCAGTCTGACCCAATTTTATATCCGCAATATCAAGCTCGTCAACCGTAATTGTAAACTTCATCTTGCTCATATCTGCAACAACCATCATCACAGTCTGCGAATTTGAATTGTCAAGTTTGTCTCCTGCCTTGCTGTTTTTTGTAATTACTGTTCCTGATATTGGTGATGTAATGTTGTAATTATCAAGTGTTTTTTGAGTTGATTTTACATTAAGTTGATTTGTTTTGTAGGAATTAATCAGCGCATTGTTTTTAAGAGAAACAACAAGCTGCCCCTTTTGAACATAGTCGCCGTTTTTTACAGCAACATACGAAACCTCACCTGAGACCTGAGCCCTTACATCGCTTGTTGTTCCGCCCTCAATAACACCCGAGCCAGCAGAGTTTACATCCCCCGAGCCGGTGTGAACTGTTGCCGCAAAAGTCGTTCCCTCTGTCAAAGCCCCGGGATTTGTAATTTCGATTTCAATATTTCTTACAACACTGCCGTCTGCTCCAAGATTTGCGTTTGCAGTATACTTGTGGGTTACCTTACCCGAAATTGTTGTCATATAAAGAGAACTTGTTGCAGTAACTCTATCCCCTACCGCAATCTTATTGTAATCATTTACCGAAAACGGAATGTCAATATTCAGCCTTTCGGTATTATTTATCTTACCTATTATTCCTGCACCGACATTATCCCCTGTTTTAAGCGAAAAGTCGGTAAGTTTGCCGCTTGTAGGAGCATAAATGTTTAAATTATTTACATCTTCACTTGACTCTTCAAGATTCATTTGTGCTTTTTCCAGATTAAGCTCTGCATCCTCGTCGTCAATCTGGTAAAGAGTATCACCTTCTTCGACCAAATCTCCCTCTTCGACCGGTGATGAGATTATTTCGCCCTTTACAAGTGAGGTTATCTCATAACGCTCATATGGCTCGATTACACCGCTTTGCTCTATTGTCTCGGTTATATTTCCGATTGCCGCAGTTGCTTCTATGTATGTTTGTTTCTCAGCCTTGTTATCTTTGCCGCCAAATACAAGTGTCGAAAGCAAAGCAAGCACCAAAACTATTGCCACTATAGTGATTATCTTTTTCTTTTTGCTCAGTCCATTAAACTTTGCAACCCAAGCTCCAATCTTTTGTGGCTTTTTAAATTTTTCTAACAAATTCATATTTTACCTCCGGTATAAACTTACATTAATCTACTAAAAATAATACTATTATTTTGTGAACAAAATATTACGAAGATGAAAAATAAATATATATTTTTATTATTTTTAAGTTTGTATATCAAAAGTCCGAAAAACTTACAGTTTTTCGGACTTTTTTCTTGCAATTAGATATATTTTGTAATATACTGATAGTATCAGGGGGTGAAACAATGCTTTTTAAGAAAAAACGTAAAATTATGTCGGGCGAATCGGCTGAAATTTCAAAAATTTGTGCTACCTGCAAATTTGCATCGCCTATGCACGCCGTCGACGACTTAATGTGCAGCAAAAAAGGACTGGTTTCTCCTGATTATTCATGCAAAAAATATTTTCTCAATCACCTTGTAAAGCGTCCGCCAAAAAAAAGAGAGCTTAATACTTCGCGGTTTTCACCTGAAGATTTCGAAATTTAAAAAGTCCGTTCCTTTCCAAGAACGGACTTTTGTTTTAATAGTTTTCTGCGCTTATTTCAAAATAGCTTTTTGGATGATCGCAAGTGGGACAAACCTCAGGTGCAGCGGTGCCAACAATTATATGCCCACAGTTTCGGCACTCCCAAACCTTAACCTCGCTTCTTGCAAAAACCTCGGCCATCTCAACGTTTTTAAGAAGTGCACGATAACGTTCTTCGTGATGTTTTTCGATTGCTGCGACTAAGCGGAATTTTCTGGCAAGTTCGGAGAAGCCTTCTTCTTCTGCAGTTTTAGCAAATCCATCATACATATCTGTCCATTCGTAGTTTACGCCCTCAGCCGCATGAAGAAGATTTTCTGCTGTGTCGCCTATGCCGTTTAGCTCTTTAAACCACATTTTTGCATGTTCTTTTTCGTTGTCAGCAGTCTTTAAAAAGATAGCTGCAATCTGTTCAAAACCTTCTTTTTTTGCCTTTGAAGCAAAATATGTATACTTGTTTCTTGCTTGTGACTCGCCCGCAAAAGCAGCCTCAAGATTTTTTTCTGTTTGTGTGCCTTTATACTTATTCATACTTAATCCTCCTTGTTTTTTTGGATATAACTTCCAATAAATTATACATCATTTCTTCACATATTGTCAACATCAAAAAAGCACTTCTTTTGAAGTGCTTTTTTCTGGTGCCGGTGATCGGGGTCGAACCGATACGGTATTGCTACCACAGGATTTTGAGTCCAGCGCGTCTGCCAATTCCACCACACCGGCATATGTTCAACGTTTGATATTATAACACAACAATTTTATTTTTGCAAGAGTTTTTTTTATTTTTATAAAAAATGAGGCACAGTACTTTGATGTGACCCCAAAAAGTTAGACCAAAAATCTAACGATTGGGAGGTCGGTTCACTTTACAATGCCCCATTTTTGTTATTTATATATACTTTTTAACTATCTCAGAAAGCTTATCAAGTTTACTTTCTATGTCATATACCAACTTAAGCTGTGTACGCGCTCTGTCAAGATTGTGATTCTCGCGGTGGATTTTAAAATATTCGTCACCATTTAGGTGGTCAGCCAAAAATCTTATACCACACTCATAGGTCATAATAAGAACCGAAATCGGCAAAAGCTCGATTTCCTTTTTAGTGATGGTTTCTTTCATTTCGCCAACAAAGCCTTTTGTAAACTGCTCAAACTTTTCGAGGTCAAACCAGATTTTATCAAGCTCCTTTTCGTCCTCTGCTCCGCTTGCAGCACCAAACCGCATTCCATCACCAAAGTCATAAAGCATCGACCCCGGCATAACAGTATCAAGGTCTACTACGCAAACCTCTTCTTTTGTTTTGTCGTCAAACAAAACATTGTTAAGTTTGGTGTCGTTGTGAGTAACTCTGAGTGGCACCTCACCCTTTTCCATAGCATCTGTTATAACATCTGCATACTTACTGTACTTAATCGCAAAATCAACTTCTTCCCTTACCGACTGAAGCCTTTTTGCCTTATTGTTTTCTATTGCAGATTCAAGCTGCTTTACACGCTGGGGGGTGTTATGAAAATCAACAATGGTTTCGTACAGCCTATCCGCAGGAAAGTCATCAAGCATATTTTGAAATCTGCCAAATGCTCTTCCGGCATAAAAAAGCTGAATCGGGTCCTCCGCTATATCATAGCTTAAAGACCTTTCAATAAATCTATACATTCTGAAATAATTGCATTTGTCGTCTTTGTAATAGTCTTGTCCATCTACTGTAGGAATGACAGTTAAAGTCTCCCTGTCTGGGTCTCCGCCTGCCGCTTCGATTTTCTTCTTGAGATGAATGGTTACATTCTTTATATTCTCCATTACCTCTTCAGGCTTTTTGAATACATTTGAATTTATGCGCTGTAAAATATACCTTGGCGAACTGTCAAAAAGATATGTGTCGTTGATATGCCCGTTTCCGTAAGCTCCCATTATTTTGTCTACGGCAAAGTGAGAACTGACTTCTGTTATATCATAATTCATTTTAGCATCCTCCCAAGACACCTTTCAAACTTTATTTTATCTAAAACAGTCTTATTCCCAACTATACTATACCAATTTCAAACCCGTTTGTCAATACGAATTGACGAATTTCTGCGACTTTTTTGCGCCGTGTAAAAGCTTGTATTATTTACCTACAACGCTTTACAAAACTTCACCGTTTTTGTGTTTTATATATCTTTTTCATAATTTTTCTAAAAAAAGCTTGCAAAACTGAAAGTATTCTGCTATAATAATTTGAGTTCAATTAAATTGTTTATTTTGATTTCATTTAGGAGGTGTATATATATATGGCAAAATGCGAGGTTTGCGGTAAGGAACTTAAGTTTGGAATTAAGGTTTCCCATTCACACCGTCGTTCCAATAGAACATGGAAGCCCAACATCAGAAGAGTTAAGGCAGTTGTTGGTGGTACTCCCAAAAGAGTGTATGTGTGCTCAAGATGCCTAAGATCAGGAAAAGTTCAGAGAGCTGTTTAATCACAAACAATTTAAGAGGATGAAAACGTCGGTTTTCATCCTCTTTTTGTATGTAAGTTACGCACTTTCATTTTTTATCTTGAAGATACTTTTCAAAATCCCCCTTAAAAGTCTGGGAGCCTTTACTACTACAATTTTCATATTTGCTGCCTCCTCTCTATTTTTTTACAATTATGCAAACACCTGCACCTATAAGGCAAATACCGAGCAAAGTGATTAGGATATATCTAGGTATAGCATACGCCAAAAACATTCCCGTCCCAATTGCAATAAAAAAGTACCCTGCCCTGCTGTTTGAGTGTTTTCGGCAGCATCTTCGCCTCTTAATCACCCTAAACACCTCCTCTTTACTGTCATTATATTCTTCTCTCTGAATTTGGTTACCGCTTCAATTTGCTTCCTTTTTTGTCTTGTAATTTTTAAGTATTTATGTTACAATGATCTTAGATTTTGTTGAAAGGAGCATCCCCTATGTCAGTGAAAATTTTACACACCGCAGACCTTCATCTTGCTTCGGGCAAAACAGGCGTTGAAAACGGCAAATCAGAGATCGAAAATACTTTTTTCAAGATAATAGAGCTTTGCCGCACCGAAAACATTGATTTTTTACTTATTTCAGGGGACCTGTTTGACTCGCCATTAGTTTCTGCCGTCGATGCAGAAAATGTCATTTCAGCCATTTCGAAAATCCCCAAAACTATTGTCGCAATCGCTTCGGGCAATCACGACTATGCATCGCCCGGCTCAGTTTATACCAAATATAAATTCCCCGAAAATACGGTTATTTTTACCTCGTTTTTGGAATATGTTGATTTTCCCCAAAAGAACGTAAGGCTTTGGGGTGCAGGCTTTACTGACCGTTTTGAATCGCTTCCGCTTCTTCAGAATTTCGAAGAATCTGACAATGATTCTATTAACCTTTGCGTTCTTCACGGAGAGCTGGTGGCAAATAATTCTCAAAGCACATATAATCCCATATACCCATCTGCTATTGAACAAAGTAATATGGACTATATCGCACTTGGCCACATTCACAAACGAAGCGAAATCCAAAAACTTGGCGGTACAAGTTTTTCTTACAGCGGATGCCCTGACGGTATGGGATTTGACGAACCGGGCGGCCACGGCGTATATATGGGTACTGTTTCCAAGGGTGAATGTAACCTCGAATATATTGAGCTTTCGTCAAGGCAGTATCTTCTAAAGACTTTTGACGTATCTGATTTGTCCAATTCTTTTGAGGCTTCAGATCATATTTTAGAGTCTTTAAAATGCGAACAGCCTGATTCCTTTCACAGAAATTTGTATCGAATTACTCTCAACGGAGAGATTTCGGCTAAACTTTCGGTTGACGCGTCGCAAATACAAAAGATTTTGGCCGAGAAGCTTTATTATATCGAAGTTATCGACAGGATATCTACCAGTATAGATTCTCTTTCGGCTCTTAAAAACGAAACTTCACTCAGGGGAGTTTTTGTAAGTAAAATGCTTGACAAAATTTCGTCTTCAGAAGAAGACGAACAGGAGCTTTATAAAAATGCACTGAAAATCGGACTTAAGGCTTTTAACAAAGGGGTGATGCTGGGTGATAATTAAATCAATCGAAATTGAGGGCTTTGGCAAATTTTCGGGATACACACTAAATCTAAAAAAGGGCTTTAACCTTATCCTTGGCGGCAACGAATACGGAAAGACTACTCTTATGGCATTTGTCAAAATGATGTTTTACAGCAGCAGCAGTAAGACCGAAAAGGCGTCTGACCTTTTTAAGTCCTTACGCAAAAAATATAGGCCCTTTAATGGCTCTCCAATGCTTGGAACTATTGAATTCGAATTTGACGGCATGGATTTTCGCATGCAGAAAGAATTTTTAAAATCCGAAGCAACTGACAAGACTACTATTTTTTGCAAAACAACGGGCGAAAACTTTGAGATTGGAAACAAAAATGAAGCTGGTGAATACTTTTTTGGCATGAAGCTTGACGAATTTGAGCGCAGTATCTTTATTGGCGAAAACGGCGGTTTTTCTGCTGACTCATCAAGCGACAGTCTTGCTATGCGGGTTTCTAACCTTACTGTTTCGGGTGACGAAAATATTTCTCACCAGACAATCCTTAAACGCCTTTCGGATGCTTTAGAAGAGCTTATCTCTAAAAGTGGCAAAAAGGGAATTTTAGCCGAAGAAACCAAAAAGCTTGAGGACCTCAAATTTGAAGAGCAGCAACTTGTGCAGCTTGAAAAAGAGCAAAGCTCTTTGGAAGCTTATATTCTAAAGCTTAAAACTGAAATTGTGGATATCGAGGACAATCTCAGCCGTATTTCTGAAAGCCAGAGCTTAGAAGCTGCAAAAAAAGAGCTCAACGCCCTTTATGCACTTCACAATAAGCAAAACCTTTTAAATGCAGTAAAAGTCCAGCTTTCTTCATACGATGCGCCCGAGGCTGATTTACGTACTTATATTCAAAAGGCAAATGCTTTGAGTGACAAAATTGATGAAAAGCTTATCAGAATACAGGAAATAACATCAGCTACAAGCCAAAGCGACGTTTCGGATGACGAGTTTTTGCGTCTTCTTAGCCTTGAAGAAACTACAGCAAAGCTCCGTAGTGATATAAGCGTCCTTGAAGGCAAAGTCCAGGACCTCGATAACCGTCTTAAATTAGATATGCTATCCGCAACTAAAGTTAAAAGACTTATCTCCTTCGTTCCAATCCTTCTGGCAGTCTTAATCTCGGGATTTATTTATTTTAGCAATATTTTACCTTTACAGGTTGCCGTTTCTTCCTTGAGTTTAGGTCTGATTATTACGGCTATTATGTTTTTTACATCAAAAAAACGTGCCCAGAGAACACTTTCAGCACGCCTTTTAGTGCGGGACATTGAGGAAGCAGTCCGCAGTCTTTCGTGTTTTGAAGAAGCTATGCTTCAAAAATCCTTGGATGATATTTTAGATGATGTTAAATCTTTGCTTCAAGACTCTGTTTCCGAGCTTTCTGAGGGGCTTTCGAGGCATCACTCTTCAAACATTTCAGAGCTTCGCAAAAAATCAACTATTGCAAAAACCGAGGACATAAAGAAAATTAACGAGGAGCTTTCGGCCGATAAGGAAAGCTTTATTGCTTTGGCAACTACCATAAAAAATTCAGCTACCTACTCTGCTGCAAAAATTTTATATGTAGAGCTTTGTGAAAGTCTTAAGTCGCTTGACTCTTTAACTGCCGAAATCAATACCTTGTCCGATGCTACCGGTATTTTGGATGCATCGCCTCAGTTTGTTGACAATCGTATAAAAGAGCTTGGGGATATTATTCACAATTCTACTCACCAAGAGAATTTTCAAAACATCTCGCCGGCCGAGCTTCGCACAAAGCTTCAACAAAAAAGAGCCGAGCTTGACGAATATCAAAGAAAAATCATCATCCCATCAAGAAGTCTTAACGAGGTAAGGCGCTTGATTGGCGAATTGGAAGAAAAATGTGCAGAGCTTAACAACCGTTACAAAGAAATATCTCTTGCGATAGACATAATAAACCAATCAATCCTCGAAGTAAATAAGGGCCTTGGCTCAAAGCTTGGCGAAAAAGTCAGCAAATATCTTTCCAAAATTTCATCTGACAGATTTCATGATGTGCTTGTCCCCCGTGACCTCAGTATTGAAGTACGAGGTAACGCCGGCGAAAGTTATCACGAGTGGAAGTATATGAGTGAAAGTGCAATCAGCCGGATATACCTTGCGCTTCGTCTTGCAATGACCGATATAATCGCACAAAACCAAAATGGCTTACCTCTGTTTTTTGACGATATTCTTTCAGGCTATGACGATGAGGGTGTAAGACTGGCTCTTGAATTTTTAAAAGACTATCTTGACACATCAAATTCGGTATCTCAAATGGTATTTTTTACCTGCCACGAAAGTATTGCAAAAATGGCAAAAGAAATTTTTGGGGAATAATCATCAGAAAGAAGGCTGAAACTAATGGCAATGACCATAACATATGAGCTAAACGACGCTCTTTATGTAAACTTTACCAATCGCTGTTCGAATGACTGCATTTTTTGTCTGCGCAATAATCACGACAATGTAAACGGCGAAGACAATCTTTGGCTTGACCACGAACCAACTTTAGACGAAATCAAAAAAGATTTTGCAAAAAGGGATATGGCCAAATACAAATCCGTTGTCTTTTGCGGATACGGCGAACCTCTTATGAGGTTTGACACATGTATGGAAACTGCAAAATGGCTAAAAGCTCAGTATCCCCATATCAGCATACGAATCAACACCAACGGTCAGGCTAACTTAATCCACGGCCGTGACGTAACGTCAAAGCTTTCGGGGCTTGTTGACTCAATTTCAATCAGTCTTAATGCACCCACAGCCGCGCAATATGACGAGCTTTGTCACAGCGACTTTGGCGAAAAGGCATTTGATGCACTTTTGGACTTTGCAAAAAACGCAAAAAAGTTTGTTCCTATCGTTACGCTTTCGGTTGTTGACCACGACCTTACAAAAGACGAAATTTCTGAATGTGAAAAGCTCGCTAAGGACTGTGGAGTAAACTTTAGAGTCAGAGAATATATAAAATAAAAGGATCTGATAGAAATGCAATTTGATATAAAAGATATTACGCTTGAGGATAAGCCGCTTTTTGACCAATATTTTGCAAATTACAACGGTATGAACTCTGAATATACCTTTACCAATATGTTTATATGGCGAAAAAGCTATAATATCCGATATGCAGTGATTGATGGAATGCTGTGCATTTTTTCGCGGCACGGAGGAAGCGCTGAAACTGTAAACTTTCCCTTAGGCAGTGGGGACATAAAATCGGTAATTTCAAAGCTAACCCGCTACTTTAACGAAATTGGCCAAAGGCCTCTTATCCGGCTTTACAATGATTTTGAGGTTGACGCATTAAACGCTTCATTCCCTGACCTATTTATCCTCACCGAAGACCGAAATTCCTTTGATTATGTATACAAGGTTTCTGACCTTATTAATCTTCCGGGCAGCAAATACCATTCAAAGCGAAATCATATAAATCAATTTATAGCAAACTACCCGTATAAATACCAAAAAATAACCAATGACCAGCTCTTACCCTGCTTTTTGATGTTTGAAAAATGGTGCGATAGCAAAAAAGATACGGTTGACGGAATTTTGGAACAACACGAGGCAGTAAAAAATCTTATCGACAATTTTGACGCTTTAAATGTTAGCGGCGGTTGTATATCGGTTGACGAAAAGATTATCGCATTTTCTTTTGGCGAGGTGTTAAGCGCGAAAAATTCGGTTGCCGTCATACACTTAGAGCATGCCGATACTGACTTTCGTGGTAGCTTTCCGATGATAAACCAGCAGTTTTTGGAGAATGAGTGGAGCACGCTTACCTACGTAAACCGCGAAGAAGATATGGGTCTTATGGGACTTCGGAATGCAAAAAAATCCTATAAACCCTGCCTTATGATAAAAAAATATGTCGCTTCCCTTAAATAATTTAGCATACAAACAAACACCCCCAAATAGTATATAAAAGGACAACTATTTAAGAGGGTGTTTTTATGTTTTTAAATAATACTTCTATATTTGCCTATGCTATAGGCATTTTGTTAGTTTTCGTTTTGTGCCGCATTTTTATAAAACCGCTAAAATGGGCATTTAAGCTTGGACTAAGCAGCGTATTTGGCGGGCTTATCCTGTCGGCCATAAACTTTGCCGGTGGCTTTGCAGGGATTTCTGTGACAGTAAGTCCCCTTGCCGCTCTGATTGCAGGAACTTTGGGATTTCCCGGAGTCGTACTTGTTATTGCACTTGAGTATCTGCTTTAATTCTCTATGCTCTTTTTGAGTTCCTCGACCGAAGTTTCAAGAGCCTTCAAAGAACTTCCAAAAGCATTCCAGTCATTCTCGCTACTTGCCTTTTTGACTTTTTCAAACTCACTTACAACACGGCTTGCAACTGATTCGTAAGTTGGTGTAGTGTCAGGTTCTTCCCCGGTCAAGTCTGTTTGAAGTTGAGGATTCTGAGGAGCGTTTTCGCCAAACAGGGCATATAAAGCCTCCTCAAGATTTGATTTCATAACGATTTTTTCGTCATAAGCCACAACAACCTGCTTAAGCTCGGGCAGGGTTTTTTTGTTGCTTGAGGCAATATATATAGGCTCAACATAAAGAATTGAATTTTCGATAGGCACAACTATCATATTTCCCCTTATAACCTGCGAGCCTCCCTGACTCCAAAGATTGAGTTCCTTAGAGATTTCCATATCCGAATTTATGCGGTTTTCCACCTGCATAGGACCATAAATGTTTATGTCTTTGGGGAATTTATAAACCTTGAGTCTGCCGTAATTCTTCCATTCGTTGCTAACTGCAAGCCATGCGACCATATTATCCTTATTGGCTAAGGTATAGGGAATGGTCAAAAGCAGTTCCTCTTCTTCTGATTCCTCAAGCTTCATCATATTATAGTATGCTTCTATCTCCCTTTCCTCAGTCGAGGTGCCATAACGTTCCTTGGCTATCGCCCACATATCGTTTTTGTTATAAAATACTGTGGGATTGGAAATATGATACTTTCCGTATACCCTTGCCTGAATGTCAAACAGATATTCAGGGTACTTGACATGTTTTTTTAGGTCCTCGGGAAGCTCATCAGTTTCAAAAACACCGGGATATAATGAATTATACATTTTGGCAATAGGGTCATTCTTGTCTACTATATAAAGCTTTACCTCGCCACTATACGCATCTACTACGGCCTTTACTGAATTTCTTATATAATTGAATTCGCCTGCGCTTTGAGAATACGGATAAAGATTTGTTGTGGTGTATGCATCAATAATCCATTTAAGACCGCCGTCTTTGTCAATCACCATATATGGGTCATCATCATAGGTTAAAAATGGGGCAACCAGCTTTAGTCTTTCGGTTATATTCCGGTTTATCAGTATTCGGCTTTTAGCTGAAACAAGGTCAGATATTATAAGTCTTATATCGCCATACTTGATAGCAAATATAAGTCTGTTTAAGGGTGTAAGCTGCACGCCGCCCTTACCATCATAAGAAAATTCAATATCTTCCTGATTTTCAGAATAATCAAGCTCTTTATACTTTTCGTTTCCTACTACAACATAATCATCGGTAATTTCGCCATAATAAATTCTCGGCTGCTTTATCTCAGGCATCCCTTCAGTTGACCTTGGGGGGATATCCTTTATCAAAAACTTTGGTTGACCCTGAGCGGTAACTGTGTTTATCGCATTGACTGTCACGCCAAAGCCGTGGGTATACCGAAGGGTTTTATTGATATAGGTATCTGCGCTGTCGCTTAAGTTTTCCTTGGTTATTTCGCGTGGAGTGATTGCGACAGCAGTCTTTTTGCCGTCAATTACATACGGCACAATATCTGTGTCCACAAACTTATAATAGTTTCTGATACCTTGAATCTGGTTAAGCACCGTCAGGTTTGCCGAAAGGTCAAGCACTCTTATATTATCTGTAACTTCGCTGTGGTCTTTTATATTTTGTGAAGTAAGATTGTTTCTTACATCAAAAACCACTTCCGAAATATCGCCAATCCCATACGCGCTTTGAGTAAACTCTATATTAGTTGATATATTCTCCGACTCTTTAATTACCTCGTTTGGCGATACAAACACGCCTTGAACCAAAAGCGAGAGCGCTGTAGTAAAAACAATAATTCCAAAAAACGCCGAAACTGTAAGAAGAGCCGCTTTTCGTTTAGCCTTATAAAGAAATACCAAAAGCAGTATGCTTAGCACAGCCAAAACATATGGCATTACCCTATAAAAATTAAGCCAGACTGTTTTTGCAGTAAATCCTGCGCCCTCTAAGTTATCGCCAAAGCTTCCGTAAAGTATCCCTTCTGCTTTAAAACGATAGGTAAAGCAGTATATCAAAATCAAAAGTGCTATATTAAAAATATTGTGAACAGCAATGCGCCTGATTGCAAAAAATTCCCTGAAAGAATATCCGCCAAAAGCTGTCCCCAAAAACCAATAAGCCAAAGCCACAAAAGCCGAAACGAAAAACCACACTCCGAATGCGACATTTGCCAAGGTCTCCAAAAAAGGTCTTTCAAAAACATAATAACCAATATCCTTGCCAAACACGGGGTCTGTTTTTCCAAAATCTTTAGCATTAACAAAAGTTAAAAGCTTTTCCCAAAGACTACTTCCTGTAACGTAGCTTATTAAAAACGCCGCGATAATACATATCAAAAATGATGTGCCCAGCTTTTCAAACATTACTCGCTCTATATTAAGAACCGAAAGGTTTCGCCTTACAAAAAGAATGCTTATAAATACGAGAATAAAGGTCAACGCAAACATAGAAGTTTCTACTAAAGTCTTTGTTATTAAGTTTTTTAAAAACACGGTAGTATATTCGCTTCCAACTTCCAAAACCTCTATATATTCAAAAAATATTCTGCCTAAGTTCCAAACAGCAGCAATTATCAAAGCCACTATCAAAGTCAGAATTGTCTTTTTCGAAAAAAAGCTTTTTTTGTCGGCAAAATCCTTGCCAAAACCTTTCGAATCAATCATAACAGTCACCTTTCCTTTTGTGATTACTCTTCGTGTGGGATAATCGCCTCCACAAAGCCTTCGGGGTCAAACTCATGGATATCGTCAATTCCCTCGCCAAGTCCCACAAGCTTGACCGGTATCGAATAGTCATTCTTAATGGCAAACACTATGCCGCCTTTTGCAGTTCCGTCAAGCTTTGTAAGGATTATTCCTGTAATATCCGCCGCTTCCTTAAACTGCTCGGCCTGATGAACGGCGTTTTGGCCGGTGGTTGCATCAAGCACCAAAAGAACTTCGCGGGAGGAATTGGGAAGCTCCTTTCCTATTATCCGATAAATCTTTTTAAGTTCTTCCATAAGGTTTTTCTTGTTGTGAAGCCTGCCGGCAGTATCGCAAAGCAAAACATCGGCTCCGCGTTTTTTTGCCGCTGCTATTGCGTCAAAAATAACCGCCGCCGGGTCAGACCCCTCCTGCTGCTTGATAATCTCGGCGTTTGCACGGTCTGCCCACACCTCAAGCTGCTCGATTGCCGCCGCACGGAATGTATCAGCCGCAGCAATAACAACCTTTTTACCCTGATTTGTAAACCTTGCGGCAAGCTTACCTATGGAAGTAGTCTTTCCCACACCATTTACACCTATAACCATTATTACAGCAGGTGTTCCTTCCAGAGTAAGGCTGTTGCCTCCTTCTGTAAGGATTTCTTTTAATATTTCCTTAAGTTCCGTCTTTAAGAGGCTGCTTTGTGAAATTCTTTTCTCTTTTGCCCTGAGCCTAAGCCTTTCTATTATCTCGCATGATGTGTTTACCCCTAAATCCGCCATAATTAAAGCTTCTTCAAGTTCTTCAAAAAGCTCTTCATCAACAGATTTAAAGATGCTTAAAACATCCTCAAGCTTCGAGCCTACAGACTCCTTTGTTTTGCTAAGGCTCTCCTTTAGTTTGTCAAAAAGTCCCATTATTCTGTCACCTCATCAATATCTAGTGCCAACAGCTTTGAAATACCCTTTTCCTGCATAGTAACACCATACAAAATATTTGCAGCTTCCATTGTACCGCGACGGTGCGTTACAACAATAAACTGAGTCTTTGTGCTGTACTTTTTAAGATAATCTGCAAATCTGTATACGTTTACATCATCAAGTGCAGCCTCAATCTCGTCAAGAATACAAAATGGCGTAGGTCTTACCTTGAGTATTGCAAAAAGCAGTGCTATCGCAGTAAATGCTTTTTCGCCGCCCGAAAGAAGCATAAGATTCTGTAGCTTTTTACCCGGCGGCTGAGCCTCGATTTCGACACCACTTTCCAAA
Organism: Clostridia bacterium; assembly: GCA_045591095.1. Lineage (GTDB taxonomy): Bacteria > Bacillota > Clostridia > Monoglobales > Monoglobaceae > SIG440. The sequence goes on from JAZNSF010000019.1 coordinate 19,106, forward strand.
ACATCATCAGGGTCCGAAAGACTTAAATTAGCCTGACCGCCACCGAAAAGCTCCCTAAACACCGCATTAAAGTTTTTGCTTATTACAGAGAACTGCTCCGCAAACTGTTTTCTCATAATTTCAAGCATTTCTTCAATCAGGCTTTCAAGCTCTTCTTTGGCTTTTTCAAGGTCATTTGTTTGCTCGGTAAGGAAGTTAAACCTCTCGCTTACGTTTTTATATTCCTCAATTGCATCAATATTTATGCTGCCTAGTGCTTTTATTTTTCCTTTTAAGCTAGCAATTTCGCGGTTTGCCTCGGTAAGGTTTATTTCTTCATCCGTTTTTAGTTTTACCGCCTCGGTGTATGTCAGTTCATACTCCTCCCAAAGATGCGCAAAAATACCGTCAAGCTCGGTTTCAAGCTTTGCTTTTTGGGCCTCGGCTTTTACCTTTTGCTGTCCCAAAGTAAAGAGCTTCTCTCTGGTATCTTTGATTTCGTCCTGAAGCTTTCGGATTTTTAGGTCGTCATTTTTACGAAGAAACGAAAGTTCTTCAATCCTCTTGTCAATCTCGGCCGAATGAAGTTCCAAATTCCCAAGATTTTTACGCATTTCGTCGATTTCGGCTTTAACTTCTTCAATCTTTTTGCTAAATCCGTCTATCTGCGCGTTCTTTTCGGCAATTTCAGCCTTTACTTGCTCTTTTTCAGATAAAACGCCCGAAAGTCGTTCTTCCTGATGCTCTATGTCTTTAACTTTAGCATTTTCCTCGATGGTAACGCTTACTATCTGAGCATTGATAGACTGAACCCTTTCAAAAAGCTTGTCATTGTCGTTTTGTCTGCCCTCTGCGCTGCTTCTTAAAGCAGTTATTTCGCTTTCAAGCTCGGCTATTCTGGTGCTGCAGTTTTTAATATCTGCATTTATCTCTTTGGTCCTACGGTCTACAGTTTCTATATCCCGAAGAAGTGTCGCCTTTCGTTCCTCAGCGTCCAAAAGATATCTGTCACTATGCTCGGATTCTGCTTTTAGTTTTATGTATTCTTCGTTCTTAGCCATAAAGTCTTTACGTGCATTTTCTGCATTTTGGCGCACTTTTTCAAAAATCCTTGTATTTTCGGCTTCGCTGTTCTCAATTTTCTTAAGGCTGTTTTTAAGTTCCTCAATTTTAGTGCCAAGGCTTTCAATCTCGGCTTTTCGTGACAAAAATCCCGAGTTTTTGCCAAAGCTACCGCCAGTCATCGCACCGCCAGCTTGCATAATTTCGCCGTCAAGAGTCACAATGCGGAACTTATGCCCGCACTTAGCCGCCATAGCTATAGCATTATCAATATTGTCGGCAACAACAGTACTTCCCAAGACATTTCCCACAATGCCGTCATATTTCTTTTCAAAATCCACAAGGTCCTTGGCTATGGCAATATAACCCTTCATCTTTGAAGCCAGAGAAACATCAACCGTTCTCCCTTTAACAGTCGAAATGGGCATAAATGTTGCGCGGCCGAGGCTATTTTGCTTAAGATAGTTTATTGCTTTCTTTGCATCTTGTTCACTCTCGGTAACAATATTCTGACTCACTGACGCCAATGCGGTCTCGATTGCTGTAACATACTTTTTGTCGGTCTTTATAAGGTTGGAAAGAGGTCCGTAAATCTTGCAAGTTTTTAAAGGACCTTTGCTATAAGCCGTCATAACCGACTTAACGCTTTTACCATAACCGTCAAAGTCATTTTCCATATCCTCAAGAACACTTTTTCGGGAGGTGTTTCGGCTAAGCTCGGCAATAGCTTCGTTTTTCTGCTTTAAAAGTTCCTCTGCCATTTTTTGCGTATTCTTGTGGCTTTCGTCTGCTTCTTTTGACTGATTTTCGGCCATTACAAGCTCTGAATTTAGTCTTTCAAGACGAACTTTGAGTTCCTGGTTTTCTTTAGCTATTTGAGTATAACCGTCTTTTTCTGCTTCAAGCTCACTTTCTGCGTTAGTTCGCTCGGTCTCAAAGTTTTCGATAAGAATATTATAGTTTGTGATTTTACTTCTTAGCGACCCGATTTCTGAGGTCTTGTCAATAACCTCTCCCTTTAGATTTTCAACATTTTCGGTTTCTTTTGAAAGAAGATCGCTTACCTCGTTAAGCTCGCTTTCAAGCGAGTGCTTTCTATCAAGGATATGGCCCTTTTCTTCTTTAAATTCCGAAATTGTTTTGCTGTAGCCATCAATAAGGGCATCAAGCTGTTCTAATCCCCTCTCGCTTTTTTCAATTTCTTCGCCTATACGCTCGATATTTTCTTTAAAATGCTCAATATTTGCAAGCGACAGATTTATGTTATTCGAACCATCCGATGCCTTTTCTTGTTCTTCTTCCTTGGTCTTTCTTAGGGCTTCGGTCTCCTCGTCGTACCTTTCTATATTCTCATAAAGGCCCTTGATACTGTCCTCTACGTCCTCGGTTTCTTTTTGCATTTTGTCAATGCTTTCTGAAATCGCGCCATAGTCTTTTTCTGCGATTTTTAAATCAGCCTTAAACTTTTCAATCGAAACAACCGAAGCATTTACCTCGATAGCCTTAAGTTCGTCACGAAGCACAAGATATTTTTTAGCCTTTTCGGACTGATTTTTAAGTGGCTCGAGCTGGCCCTCAAGCTCGTGCATAATGTCATTTACACGGGTTAAGTTTTCGTTTGTGCGCTCCAGCTTTCTTTCTGCCTCGTTTTTGCGGTACTTGTACTTTGTAATCCCTGCCGCTTCCTCAAATATGCGGCGGCGGTCCTCGGATTTGTTACTCAAAATCTCGTCGATTTTGCCCTGCCCGATTATTGAGTAGCCCTCTCTGCCAAGACCTGTATCCATAAAAAGCTCGTGAATGTCCTTAAGGCGACAAGCATTTTTGTTTATGTAATATTCGCCCTCGCCGCTTCGATACACTCGTCTTGTAACGGTAATCTCTTCATAATCTAAGGGAAAAACTCTCTCCGAATTATCAAGCACCAAAGAAACCTCGGCAAAGCCAAGTGGCTTTCTTACCTCGGTTCCCGAAAATATAACATCCTCCATACGGCTTCCACGGAGGGACTTAATGCTTTGTTCGCCCATTACCCATCTTATGGCATCCGAAATATTGCTCTTACCTGACCCGTTTGGTCCTACAATAGCGGTGATGCCTGGGTTAAAATCAAAATAGATTTTATCGGCAAACGACTTAAAGCCCTGCATTTCTACGCTCTTTAGATACAATTAACTTCCTCCTTTGGTAAACCAAAAGGACGTTCAAAATCAAGACAAACTACCTGTCGGCTTTGACGTCCTTATAAAAGTTTTAATCTTCTTTTGCTTCTGTTTCTTGCACTTCTTCTGCCTTACCTTTTTTGATTGTCTTTACGTCTTTGGCGTCAAGAATTTTAAAGACAGGTTCTTCCTGACTTCCAAACTTAACCTTGATAAGTCCTTTTAGAACAAACGCCTCGGTAACTACGCCGCTTTCGCCGTCGTATTCAACTACAGCGCCCTTTGTGGGGACCTTTTTAAGCAAGTCCTCGTATGCTGCCTGTTCGTACTGAAGACAGCACATAAGCCTTCCGCAAATCCCTGAAATCTTGGTTGGGTTTAGCGACAGTCCCTGATCCTTGGCCATACGTATCGAAACCGAATGGAAATCATTCAGGAAGGTCGAACAGCAAAGGGGTCTTCCGCATCCGCCAATTGCGCCAAGGGTTTTGGCTTCGTCCCTTACGCCCATCTGCCGAAGCTCGATACGTGTTTTGAATATCCCTGCCAAGGTCTTTACAAGTTCCCTAAAATCCACTCTTCCCTCTGCTGTAAAATAGAAAAGTATCTTGCTGCCATCAAAGGTATACTCTGTATTAATAAGCTTCATATCCAGATTATGTTCACGGATTTTTTCCAAAGCTATATTGAAAGCCTCTTTTTCTTTTTCGCGGTTTTTTTCCAGTCTGTCGTAGTCAGCATTTGTGGCAGGACGGATTATTGGCTTGAGAGGTGCAACAATCTCGTCATCCGAAACCTCACAGTTTGGCGACGCTACTGTTCCAAACTCAATACCGCGGGCCGTTTCAACAACAACACCTTGTCCTACGTGCAGTTTGCTACCTTTTGGGTCAAAGTAATATACTTTCCCCACTTTATTAAACTTTACTCCTATAACCTCTGTCATTTATTGCCTCCCACAGTTCAACACACAAACATTGTGAAATGTTTGCATAGC
>JAZNSF010000020.1:0-36125 GCA_045591095.1 Clostridia bacterium
AACCCTTATTCTCATAGCTATATAATACCATACAGTAACCTATTTGTCTATTGATACTTTCTATGGAATCGTTTATAGCGTTTATAATTCTTTCTGTTGCTAATTCTAAAGACCTTTGTTTTTCAACAATAGTTTCATCATAACTATATTATATACCGGTAAAAACGGACAAAACGGACAACTTTTAGTGGGAAAGCAGAACCATAGGGATATTTACAGCTTATGTCGATATGCAATCTTCGATTGCTCGATATTTTTACTTTTGTAAAATCGACATATTGTCGTTTCGCTCAAACTCGATATAGTATAAATCTCGTCGCATTAGCGCCATATCGAGTCATTTTTTACATTTCGAAAATCTCGACAGAGATTTATATCAATGAAAAAAAGACAAATTTCTTTGTCGAAATCTGTCTTTTTTTCTGGAAGAGCCGAATGGTTTAGATGCAATATATAAAATAAGCTTATAAGTATCATTGTGATTTACAAACGTTTTCTTATAAATAGCAAAACAAAAACATCTGCAATTAAGGCAATTAAAGATATGACCAATATGGGTATTCTGTTGCTTCCAAACGAACAGAAAATAGCAACGACAGCCGATATTGCTACGGCAATCAATGGAGTATGTACTAAAATCATCTTTATTGTAGACCAAAGAGAATCCAAGTTTACGCTTAAATTATTTTTTAAAGCAACTTTTTTTATCTCTTCCGGCTTTTCCTTATAATTTTCCCTAATCACTACTTGCTCACATATAATATCTATTCCTATTTTCAAAGAAATTAAGAGAATATCAACGACAGCAGCAATTAAAAAAATAATTAATCCAGGCCAAAGAGAATCAATCCCTAAATCAAAGGTTTCAGCCACACTCATGCCTAACAAAAAAATCGCAACAATATTTCCTATTCCTATTATAGGATAGAAAAGAGCTAAAATTGTATTTAAAACATGTGAAATATCGGTTGCATTCTTAGATCCTGTGTATTCATTGTAATTATATTCATACTTAATAGCCATTTTTTTAATCTCCTTTCAGGTACTCAAGACTTTTTATATAACCTTTAAAAAATAAATGTAAAAATTTTATAATATAAGAAAATATATACCACAGTAACAAATATCAACAATCTACTTCTATTTCGCAAGTTTAAACTAAAAACACCCAAAAGTTCCTCAGACTTTGTTAATGTAAACGAATTATAAAACATCATCATACAAGGTAAAAATAAAATAAAGCAGATAATAGTTAATGTTATTTGAATGGGGCGATTTCGGATCATTCCTAGCAAAAGATTAATTACAAAACCAAATGCAAACAAAAATAAACTTGGTATTCCGATAAAAATTATGAGCCCAAAAACAACGCCGATAAAGCCCATATCTGATAACGCATTAAATAAGCTATCCAATATTAGCCCCCCTTGTAAACACAACTTTCACATATATTATAACATATAAAACAAATAATGTCAAAATAAAAAACAGAACGCTCTAGACTGTCATCTAAATCATTCTGTTTCTATGGCTTTCGGCTACATAATAGATGCAGATGATTTGGAGATATACTCGCTCTCGCTCGTGCGATATATTTGCTTTGCAAATTCGATATAATCTCACTTCGATCGATTGCGATATGATATAAATTCCTTTTCTCGTTGCCGCAAGACAACATATCGCATCCGTCAAGATATATCACACCGAAGGTATATCACAAATTCCGCAGGAATTTATATCGCTGAAAAAAAGACAGATTTCTTTGTCGAAATCTGTCTTTTTTTCTGGAGGCGCCACCCGGATTTGAACCGGGGGATAGAGCTTTTGCAGAGCTTTGCCTTACCACTTGGCTATGGCGCCATATGAAATTTTTAGAACAAAATGACGCAAAGCAAAGATGCGTCATTTTGTCATTGGTTGGAGCGGAAGACGAGATTCGAACTCGCGACGTTCACCTTGGCAAGGTGACGCTCTACCACTGAGCCACTCCCGCATATAATATATTATATTCACCCATTTTAAAAAAGTGAATGGTGCCTCCGGGCGGAATCGAACCACCGACACGAGGATTTTCAGTCCTCTGCTCTACCGACTGAGCTACAGAGGCATATCGGCATTTTAAAAAAGGTTGGCGATCCGGATGGGGCTCGAACCCACGACCTCCAGCGTGACAGGCTGGCATTCTAACCAACTGAACTACCGGACCGTAAAAGTGGTGGGCACAATAGGGCTCGAACCTATGACCCTCTGCTTGTAAGGCAGATGCTCTCCCAGCTGAGCTATGCGCCCACATTTACCTGCCGCCGTTCTTAGCGACAGCTGATATTATATCATTTATATATTTTAAAGTCAAGGTTTTTTTTCTTTATTATTTCCTATTATGTTCAATTATAGCCATAAATGCTCATAAATTCTTTGAAATGCTCTTTATTTATCCATTTCTTACATTATTTTGGGGCATATTTCTTTTAGCGGGCATTCGTCACATTTGGGTTTTCGCGCATCGCAAAACGCTCTGCCGTGAAACACCAGCCGGTGGCAAAATGCTGCTTGCTCCTCGTCCGGAATTATCTTTAAAAGATCCATTTCCACCTTGTAGGGATCGGTGTTTTTGGTAAGTCCCATACGTCTTGCAAGCCTTCCCGCGTGGGTATCCACTACAATCCCCGGCACTCCAAATATATCACCAAGCACCAGGTTGGCAGTTTTCCGGCCTACGCCGGGCAAAGACAAAAGTTCTTCCATCGTCTTTGGCACCTGCCCGTCAAAATCCTGTACCAGCTTTTTACAGCATGCTATGATATTTTTTGTCTTGTTCCGGTAAAAACCGGTAGAGCGGATAAGCTCGGAAAGTTCCTCTTCCTTTGCCTTTGCAAAATCCCTGGCAGTCTTATATTTCGCAAAAAGAGCAGGTGTCACCATATTCACACGGGCATCAGTACACTGCGCAGCAAGCTGCGTTGCAATCAGCAGTTGGAGTGGTTCCTTATATTCAAGCGTGCAGTCAGCATCAGCATAGGTTTTGGCAAGAATTTCTATTATATTTTGCGCACGTTCTTTTTTTTCTTCAAGGCTTCCTGACATTTTCGCTTTCCCCCTTGCAAATTCTAGGATTTTTTGTTACAATATATATAATTATATATTAAAAACAATTTTTTGTAAACAACAAAGGAGAAAAACAATGTTTGAACTTGAATTTGTATCAAAATCCGACCCCGAAGTGGCGGCAGCCATTAAGCAGGAAATTTCGCGTCAACGCAGCAAGATTGAGCTTATTGCATCCGAAAACTTTGTAAGTCCTGCTGTTATGGAGGCTATGGGCACACCTCTTACCAACAAGTACGCCGAAGGCTACCCCGGTAAGCGCTACTATGGCGGTTGCGAATACGTTGATATAGTTGAAGATTTGGCAAGAGAACGCGCGAAAAAGCTTTTTAGCGCGGAATTTGCCAACGTTCAGCCGCATTCGGGCGCTCAAGCTAACTTTGCAGTATTTTTTGCTGTTATGGAGCCCGGCGACACCTATCTTGGTATGAACCTTGCTCACGGCGGACACTTAAGCCATGGTTCGCCCGTTAATGTTTCGGGTAAATATTTTAACGTTGTCCCCTATGGTGTAGATGACAAAACTCACCGCATCGACTACGAAGCGCTTCGCAAGCTTGCGATAGAAAATAAGCCAAAGCTTATTCTTGCAGGGGCAAGTGCCTATGCAAGAGAAATTGACTTTAAAAAATTCCGCGAAATCGCTGACGAAGTTGGCGCATACTTGATGGTAGATATGGCTCACATTGCAGGCCTTGTTGCAGCCGGTCTTCACCCGAGCCCTGTACCTTATGCAGATTTTGTGACAACAACTACTCACAAGACACTTCGCGGTCCCCGTGGCGGACTTATTCTTTGCAAAGAAAAGTACGCACAGATGATTAACAAAGCGGTATTCCCCGGAAACCAGGGCGGCCCGCTTATGCACGTTATTGCCGCAAAGGCAGTTTGCTTTGGCGAAGCATTAAAGCCCGAATTTAAAGAATACCAAATGCAGGTTAAGAAAAATGCCGCTGCTCTTTGCGACGAGCTTATAGCCTTAGGAAACGACATAGTTTCAGGCGGAACAGATAACCATCTTATGCTGCTTGACCTTTCCAAGAGAGGCATCACCGGAAAAGAGCTTGAGCATAACCTTGACGAAATCGGCATTACTGCAAATAAAAACACCATCCCCAATGACCCACAAAGTCCATTTGTAACAAGTGGTGTAAGACTTGGCTCGCCCGCGGTTACTTCGAGAGGTTTTAAGGAAGACGATATGCGCGAGGTTGCGCAGATAATCAACCTTGTTATCACCGATTTTGAAACAAACCGCGAAGAAGCAAGCCGCCGTGTAGATGCGCTTTGCGCAAAGTACCCGCTTTATGAATAGGCCTTTGGCCGAAAGGCTGAGACCCGAAAATCTCTCGGAAGTAGTAGGGCAAAACCACATCATAGGTAATGGCAAGGTCTTAACCGAAATTGCCAAATCAGGCATCGTCCCAAATATGATTTTTTATGGGCCTTCCGGTACGGGAAAGACCACCGTTGCAAATATTCTTGCGAAAACAAGCGGCAAAACTCTTTGCAAGCTGAATGCTACAACTGCATCCGTCTCGGATGTCCGTGATGTTTGTTCGCGTTGCGACACCTTTGAAGGTCAAAATGGAATTTTGCTGTACCTGGACGAGATACAAAACTTCAACAAAAAGCAACAGCAATCGCTTCTTGAATATACCGAGAATGGTAAAATCACTTTGATTGCAAGCACGACCGAGAACCCTTACTTTTATGTATATAACGCGATTTTAAGCCGCAGCACTGTGTTTGAGTTTAAGCAGGTTGCACCCCTCCAAGTCAAAAAGGCGCTTGTTCGTGGTCTGGAGCTTATCAAGACAGATTTTTCAGGGGAAATACAGGCCGATGACGATGCACTCCTCCATATTGCCGAGATGTCAGGCGGCGATGTAAGGAAGGCCCTAAATGCCCTTGAACTTGCGACAATTTATTCTAATCCTGACCAAAACGGCACGATGCATATTGATATGAATGTGGCCGAACAATGCACCCAGAAAAAAGCCTTTCGCTACGATAAAGCAGGGGACAGTCAGTACGATGTAATGAGTGCGCTGCAAAAATCAATCCGTGGCTCTGACCCTGATGCTGCAGTTCATTACCTTGCACGGCTTATTGCTGCAGAAGACCTTCAGACCGCGTGCAGAAGACTAATGGTGATTGCTGCGGAGGATATTGGCCTTGCCTACCCTATGGCGATACCAATCGTAAAGGCTTGTGTGGACTGTGCTTTGATGCTGGGCCTGCCTGAAGGGCGAATCCCACTTGGAGACGCGGCAATTTTACTCGCCACCGCTCCCAAGTCAAACACGGGGCACACGGCACTTGACGAAGCCCTCAAAGATATCGAGTGTATGGACACGGGCGAAATCCCTAGACAGCTGCAAAACAAGCACTACGACGGCGAGGGTAACGTTAAAAAGGGGCAGAATTATCTCTACCCCCATGACTACCCCAATCACTACGTAAAGCAGCAATATCTTCCCGACAAGATTAAAGATAAAAAGTACTATTCTTATGGCGACAATAAAACCGAACAAGCCGCAAAGGAATATTGGGACAAAATTAAAGGTAAATAAATATCCCCCCGTATAACGGGGGGATTTCATTTTCGGGCATAGCCCTATCCTCTACTGGCTACGCACAAGTGCGTTTTTGTATTGGCCTGCCAGCCACGCAACCTCTATCCACTACCCATAAATGTGTCCCGTGGGTCAAACAAACTTAATTGATCACTTTCTTTATCTCGTTTTAACTGGTCAGCAATATATTTCTTAATTGCTTTTGTATCTTTACCCGCGGTATCTACGTAATATCCCTTACACCAAAATTCGCGATTTCGGTATGCAAATTTCATATTCCCCCACTTTTGAAATATCATTAAGCTACTTTTTCCTTTCAAATACCCCATAAATCCCGAAACGCTCATTTTGGGCGGGATCCTCAGTAGCAGATGTATATGGTCAGGACAAACTTCTCCTTCTATTATTTCTACGCCTTTCCATTGGCATAGTTGTCTTAATATTTCTCTTACCTCAAGGCGTTTTTCTTCAAAAAACACCTTTCGCCTATACTTCGGCGCAAACACCACATGATACTTGCAATTCCATTTTGTATGTGCTAAACTATTTGTGTCTATGATTTCCTTTTTCATAGATAAATCCTCCTCATATGCTTTTTATCTTGACTGGCAGGTCAACCTTATTATAGCATATTCGGAGGATTTTGTTCATCGGTAAACCTATTTTGAACCACGCCACTATCGCGTGGTTTTCGTTATACAATAAATCCCACAACTGCGATAGTTGTGGGATTTTGTAGATAAAGTAATTATCTCTTGGAGAACTGTGGTGCACGACGTGCTGCCTTTAGTCCGTACTTCTTTCTTTCCTTCATTCTTGGGTCACGTGTGAGGTAACCTGCAGCCTTAAGAGTTGCTCTGAAGCTTTCAGAATCAACTTCCAAAAGTGCACGTGCAATACCGTGACGGATTGCACCAGCCTGACCGGTAAAGCCGCCGCCCTTAACGTTTACAAGTACGTCAAACTTACCAAGTGCCCCTGTAAGCTCAAGTGGCTGACGGATGATGGTCTTTAATGTTTCGAGACCAAAGTAATCGTCGATATCTCTCTTATTGATTGTAATAACGCCGGTACCGGGAACCAATCTTACCCTAGCAACGGATTCTTTTCTTCTACCTGTTCCATAATACTGAACTGCATTTGCCATTGTTGCTTACCTCCCCTTATATCTCGCCGGTCCACGCAATTGGGGACTGAGCTTCGTGATTGTGATTTGCATCGCTGTATACCTTGAGCATCTTAAGTGCCTGTCTGCCCAAAGTAGTGTGGGGAATCATACCTGCAACTGCAATTTCCATTGCCTTTTCGGGATTCTTTTCCATCATTTCTTTGTAAGAAACCTCTTTAAGGTGGCCGATGTAGCCTGTGTGTCTGTAATACTTCTTCTGATCGAGCTTGTTGCCTGTAAGAACAGCATCTTTTGCGTTGATGATAATAACATATTCACCACAGTTTACATTTGGTGTAAATTCGGGTCTATGCTTACCCCTTAAGATTTCAGCAGCTTTTGCCGCAACGCGGCCCATAGGCTTACCTGCAGCATCGATGATGTACCACTTTTTTTCAAGCTCATTTGCTTTTGCCATATAAGTTGACATTTTTCTACCTCCTAGGATTATTTCAGACTATGAGCAGATGAACACACCGCTTTTTGTGTGCATTTGCCCACAGTCTGCAATCTGAAATTTTACTTGCGCCTGTGTCTTTTTTAGCGCAGCATAGTCAATTATAATACCTTTTTTACAGTTTGTCAAGCACTTTTTTCAAAATTTTAATTTACCATATTGCTAGGTCTTTTTTTCTTTGTTTTTCTCTTTTTTGCTCTCGTTTACTCGCATCTCAAGTCAAATTTTTTTCAAATTTTACACACCATTTTGCCTTTATTCGTTGAAAAAATATTTTTTTCGTGATATACTTTAGTCATACTTAAACACTAATTCTTTAAGGAGATTTTTTATGAGTTTTAAATTTGACGAAAACCTTATTGCATCTATAATTTCCAGCTTCAAGCATATGTCATACCTGAGTCACCAGTCGGTTATAGCGATCGAAACCAACGAATCATTGTCAGTTTCAGGACAAAAACATCTTAACTCTTTAAGATTTTGCGCTCTTCAGGCAAGCCGTCTTTGCAATATGATGAACTATCTTATGGATCCGGACACCAGAGAAACAGAAAAACGCACCGAAAATTTTGAGATTGAAGATATTCTTAATGGAATCGTCAGCACCTTTTGCCAGACACTCTCTGCATATATGCCAATCACTTCGAAATGCACCATCAATCTTAATAGCAGTACCTCTATCCTTCTGGACAAATCAAGATTTGAGCTGATTTTTCTTAATCTGCTTTATTGCTGTGTAAAAAAGCGTACAAATCGCAAGACACCAAATCTCCGTCTGCTTGTTTCGGTTACCGAAAATAAAGAAAACGTCGTTTTTCACATACGGGATAACAGCAGTAACTTAAATCATCAAATCATCGATGCCGTATTTTCGCCATCACCCTCAAAGCTAAAAATATCGGCTACCGGCTCCTTTGACTCTCTTATACTGCTTTCGCTTAAGGTCGCTTATAAATCCGCTCTTCAAATGGGTGCTGGGCTCTCATACGCTCCACTAAAAAGCGGAAACCGTTTTGATATTTGTGTCCCCAAAGCACCTGCGCATGCAGATACCCGGGCTTGCTCGCCGAAAGTCTACTCGCCTGACGATCGACGTTATCATGAAATCCTTGCAAGTTTTATACTTGAAGATATCGAACAATATCCGGGGAAAATTTTTGTCACTGAGGGGGGCTTTGACCATGATTTTGCCAACGATCGTGGATGAGATTGTAACTAGAATTCAAAACGTAGGCTCCGAGGCTTTTGTGGTCGGTGGATGCGTCCGGGATAGTTTGCTCGGCAGTATTCCTCATGACTGGGACATAACGACTTCTTTACAGCCACCCGAAATTCTTGAGCTTTTTTCTGATTTTAAAACTTTTTCTTCTGGTCTCCGTCACGGCACCATTGGCATTGTTACGACGCTTGGCATCGTGGAGGTAACAACCTATCGGATTGACGGCAAATATACCGACAACCGTCATCCAGAGGAAGTAGTTTTTTCGAAAGATATCAGAGACGACTTAAAAAGGCGCGATTTTACCATAAACGCCATGGCCTTTAACCGATGCGAAGGTCTTGTTGATTTATTTGGCGGGCAAGAAGACCTTGATAAAAAATTTATCCGCACTGTGGGCGATCCAAATGTCCGTTTTAGCGAAGATTCCCTTCGTATTTTAAGAGCGGTTAGATTTGCCTCTACACTAGGTTTTGAAATTCACCAGGGAACGAAAGATGCGATAGTAAAAAACTGTCATCTTCTTGATAACATTTCCCGCGAGCGCATCGCATCAGAACTCTCAAGGCTGATTCTGGCAGAGAATCCTTTTAACATTCTTATTGAATACGAATCACTTTTCGCATATCTTTTAAAAATCGAAAACTGCTATAGTCCTGAAAAATGGCGCGATAACGTGCGGGCAGTATCCAAGAGCGAAAAAAATTTGTCACTTCGTCTTGCGCTTCTTTTGGACGGCTTTGATGCGCCCGAAATTTTAAGAACACTTCGTTTTGACAATAAAACCATCTCGGAGGCTAAGACCATAGCAAAATTTTTGCATCAGGAGATTGACTCCGATATAATTTTTGTGAAAAAACAGCTATCCAAAATAGGAGCTGACAATTTTTTGCTTGTGCTAAAAGCCAAAAAGGCTTTGCTTTGCGAGAGTCCGACAAAACTTATAGAAATTGAAAGTATTTTTGAAAAGATTGTTTATGAAAGGCAGTGCTTTTCCATCAATCAACTGGCAGTTGACGGCAATGATTTAGAATCCGCTTTAAATATTAGTGGTAAAACCATTGGGGATACCTTACAAACACTCCTTGACGCTGTTATAAGCGAAAAATGCGAAAATACAAAGGATGGTCTTTTACAATACGCAAGAGAAAACGAATAGGAAATGCTTTGCTATTCGTTTTTTTATTTAAAAGTTTATTGATTTACTTCGGTAGCGGACATTTAGAACAAGTCCCACCGCAATCATATTGGAAAGCATAGACGACCCTCCGTAGCTGAAAAACGGCAAGGGAATCCCTGTAACCGGCATAATACCTATGCACATTCCGATATTCTCGATTATGTGAAAGCCAAGCATTGCCGCAACGCCCACCGAAATATAAAACCCAATACTGTTTCGCGCGTTCACACCTATCACAAGGCATCTTGCTACAATCGCTATCAGCAAAATTATTGTGATTATGCCGCCCAAAAAGCCAAGCTCCTCGCATATGGCACTAAAAATGAAGTCGGTATGGCGTTCGGGCAAAAAATTGTTGTATCTGCTTTGCCCCTGATAAAGACCTGTTCCAAAAAGTTTGCCCGAGCCTATTGCAATCTTTGACTGGGTAACCTGATATCCTGTTCCCGAAGGGTCATTTTCGGGGTTGAAAAGGTTTATTATACGTTCCTTCTGATAGGGCTTAAGTGCAAAAAACCACGCCAGCGGTGCCGCAATGGCAAGTCCGCCAAGGCCTGTCAGGATATACTTCCAGCTGATTTTTGCTGCAAACAGCATCGCAATTGCAATAACCACAAAAACCACCGCCGTACCAAAGTCAGGCTGAAGCAGGATAAGACCTACCAAAAAACCTACGTGTAATAGCAAAAAGAAAACATTTCGGGGTCTGTCGATAAGTTCATCCACTTCGGAAAGATGCTTTGCAAAGGTTATTATAAATGCAAGCTTTACAAATTCTGACGGTTGAACACCTATTAGCGAGCCAAAACGGAACCAGCTTCTTGCACCGTTTTCGTAAACACCAATCCCCGGAATCAGCACCAAAAGAAGCAGTACCACCGAAGTCCCGTAAAGATAGCCTGAAAGAGTTGCCAGATGCTCGTAATCAAGGACCATGAGCAGCGCAATCGCGCCTATACCAAGAAGCAGTGCAACCGCCTGGACTATTGTATATTTTACCGGCGATGGTGCCGCGCTGGAAACCATCACAACTCCAAAAATTGCCGCTACTATAACCAGGTCAAAGAGCCAAAAATCAAAATTCTTTTTAAAATCGTTATGTTTATTGAGATTATCAATATTCAAAACCTGTTCACTCCTTAAAGCTAAGTGCAACTCCGTCGCCAATCGGTACAATGGACGTCGCAAACTCCTTGTTTTCCTTAAGCATCTCAAGATATGCCCTGAGCCTTCGGACAATGGTAATCTTTCGTCTTACCACCAGTTCGTCTGTTGCAGTCATTCCTTTGTATAATATATTGTCCGAAATAAGAAGTCCGCCTGACCTGAGGAGCTTTTTACAATAAGGGAAAAGCTCCATATACTGGCCCTTCGCGGCGTCAACAAAGATTACGTCAAAAATGCCTTCGCCTTCCATTTGGGAAAGGACCTCTTTGCCATCGCCTCGAATAAGCTTGATTTTGCCTGCAAGACCTGCTTCCTTTATATTCTTTTCGGCTAAATTTGCCATCTCCTCCGAAAGTTCAACCGTTACTACAGATGCGTTTGACGCTCTCGCCATCCGTATCGCCGAATACCCGATAGCTGTTCCGACTTCCAAAATCCGCTTCGCTCCCATAAGCTTTAAAAGAACTTCTATAAGCCTTATACTCTCCGGCTGAGAAATAGGGACTTCATTCGCCTTAGCATACTTTTCCATTTCTAAAAGCTGTCCCTCGCTTTTTGGCATCGTGTCCCTGAGGTAACGGATTATATATTCATAATTTATATTATCGTCTTCTATCCAAGCCTTCATTCTGTGTTTCTTCCTTTTTAATTACTGCCTTGCAGCATTCTTACTTTGTTTAAATGTTCTGCGTGGGTTTTGGTGAATACATTTTCGCTTCCGTCGCTTCTGGCCGCAAAGTATAGGTAATCCGTCTTTTCTGGATAAAGCGCCGCTTTTACCGATGCTTCACCAACTGACGCAATAGGCCCAATAGGCAGGCCCTTTGTTATATAAGTGTTGTATGCCGATTTAATCTGGATATCTTTGTTTGAAAGAACGTCCTTTCGTTCTTTTATAATGTATTGAACACTGGCACATGAACCAAGCGGCATACCAATTTTTATGCGGTTATAAAAAACTGATGCAACCTTGCCGCGCTCACTATCATTTGCCGCTTCACGCTCTACTAAGGATGCCATGGTCACAATCTCGTCAAGAGAATAGCTTGTCCCCGAAGCCTTGTAAAGCGGAACAATCCTTTCGTTAAAGGCGCTAAGCATACGGTTTATTATGTCATGCTCACTCTCGCCCACAAAAATCTCGTAAGTAGCCGGGAACAAATATCCCTCCAGGCGATTTTCACTTCTTTTTATTTCTTTTACAAAATCAAAGCTAAATTCGCCCCTATCCAGTTCGTCCATAAACCTTTTCTCGTCCACAAGGCCGTTTTCGGCAAGCTTCCTTGCAATCTGCCAGTTTTCAAAGCCTTCGGGTATCAGTACTGTAACGATTTTGTCTACCCCCACCTCGGGAGTGCTTGTCAGTTTTTTAAGTATCTCGCCGTAACTTTGGCCTTTCCCCACAAGGTGTCCGCCCTGCTGATATATCCGTGTCTTGCCAAGACTTTCGTATATGCGGAAGACAAGCTTGTGACGGATAATCCCCTCGTCCTTTAAAATTCGAGTGATACCACTTATTCCTGTGCCTTTTGGTATATCTATCATAACTTCTTCGCCGCGACCTTTGGCCATGCCAAAAAAGTCCCCCACAGCCGACAAAAACCATATAGCAAGGCAAAGTACCAAAACTCCGCTCCCTAATATCAGGGGTCTTAGAGGGGAAAAACTATTTAGTTTTTTAAAAAAATTCTTAATCATATTAACCACCACTAAGAATAAAATATTTAATCACTACAGTAACAACGCTCAAAATTATTGGCATACTGAATATGCTTGTAATCACAAGCGAGCCTGTGCGTAAGGTCTTGTTTTTTCTTATTCCATTCTTTTGCTTTATAAGAATCACAAACGAAAGAGCAAACAAAAGAACCATTACCCCGAATACAAACCATATACGGTCTATAATTTTGGGAATAATATACGCCCCGAACAAAAGTGCGGTAAGGTTGCTAAAGCCATGGTAAACCATCGCCGCATAAAGAGACTTGCTTTTGGTAAGAAGCAAGGATGCCAAAATCCCCATAAACAAAAATCCGACCACCTCATTTGCCCTTAAGTGAAGAAGCGCAAACACAAGCGAAGTGAAAACTATAGCGGCATTTGTATTTCCGCGGCTGTATGCTCGAAAAATAATCCCACGCATCCAAAACTCCTCTAAGATTGCAGGGACAATAACCACAGCAAACAAACCAAGCAAAAGGTCGTACCACCTTTCAGCAATCGGCACAGCAGTTTTTACAGTCTCGCCCGAAATAAAATTAACAATGTAATTTGCAGGTACATTTAAAAGCATCATCACAAACTGCCCCGAAATCCCCAAAATCGCGGCCAAGATGATATATCCAAAGCCGCACCGGTTAAGCCCCAGTTCGTTTTTCACTTTTTTGCCACTTAAGTTCCACGCAGTTTTTGCATATATGCTTATTGGTACGCCGATTGCAGCAAGCTCAATAATAGCAATCTGAAGATACTTGTGTGGCGGATTTGCCATAAAGCTTACCACTGCTTCAACCAGTACCTCTGCCGCAAACTGTGCAAGGACAACCCAAAAAATCATCCATCTTACACTTTTTATTTGTTTTCTGAGCTCATACTTTTTTTCGGCCATACCCTTTTCTCCCAAAAACTTTTATGCGTGCTGCATAGCATCAAGAATTTTTCTGCCTTCGCCTTTTTTGAAATAATCGACAATCGCCGCTCCAAACACCATGGATACCCCTGCGCCTTTGGCACATATCACATTCTTTGAAGTGGTGCATGGTTTTTTAGAAACAGTTGCGCCCTTAAGGTGCTTTTCAAAACCGGGGTAACATATTGCTTCCTTGCCACTTAGAACCCCTGCCTCGCCCAAAACCATGGGAGCTGCACAAATAGCAGCCAAAAGAAGTCCATTCTCCTCGCAATAGCTGATTGCCTTTTGAACCGTCTCGTCCTTTTGAAGATTGGTTGTCCCCGGAAGTCCTCCCGGCAAAATAACGCCGTCCATATCGTCAAAATTTATTTCACTCTTTAAAATATCAGCTTTTACCGAAACGCCGTGACTGCCTGTCACAAGTTCAGCGTCAATCGAAACAGTTTTTATGTCAAGGCCCGCCCTTTTGATTACGTCCAGCGAGCCTATCGCCTCGGTTTCTTCAAATCCGTCTGCCAAAAACATATAAAGCATATATTTCCCTCCTTGCCAAAGCTATTTTCAGTAATCTATCTTTTTACTATTCTTTCTTTTAAAACACGAACCGCAAACTTTGGAAGTGCGACAAATCTGCCTAGTCTTGCCGGGCTTTTAAACACTCTGTATGCCCATTCAAGATTCAGTTTTATAAATACCTCAGGCGCTCTTTTTGCAGTCCCTGCCAAAACGTCCAGCGTTCCGCCAACGCCCATACAAAGACTTACTTCCAAATCTTTTTGATGCTTGGCAATCCATTTTTCCTGTTTTGGAGCACCAAGGCAAACAAGCAAAAGTTTTGCACCGGATGCGTTTATTTCTTCAACGATTTTTCCCTCGTCTTCAGGTTTAAAATACCCGTCATGAGTGCCCGAAACATTTATCCCCGGATATTTTTCGCTAAGTTTTGCCTTTGCAAACTCTGCAACCCCAGGTTTTGCACCAAGCAAAAATACTCCGTCGCCGGTTTTGGAAATTTCCTGAAGAAGTGCACAAGCAAGGTCAAACCCCGCGACTCTTTCAGGCACAGCATCTCCCAAAATCTTCGCACCATAAACAACGCCTATACCATCAGCTGTGCAAAGGTCGGCCGAGTTTAAGATGTTCCGCAGTTCTTCATCCTGATTTGCCATCATGACTATCTCGGGGTTGGGGGTGAAAATCGCTGATGCCTTTTCGCCATTAATAAGATTCTTTGCTATGTCAAATGCCTCACTGAAGGTGACTTTATCTACATTAACACCCAGAATATTTGCGGTATTTCTCATATAAAACCGCTCCTTTCGCTTATTCTAAATTCCAGTCGATTGGCTCTTTTCCTATGCTTTTGAGTATTTCGTTGGTCTTTGAAAAGTGCCTGCAACCAAAAAATCCACGGTACGCAGACAACGGACTGGGATGTACCGTCTGTAAAATCCAATGTTTTGGGTTTTTTATCAAGGTCTTTTTCTGCTGTGCATCACTTCCCCACAGCAAAAACACAATCGGCTCTTCTCTCTTGTCAAGAAGTTCAATCACGCGGTCGGTAAAAATCTCCCAACCCTTGTCTCTGTGGCTTTTCGGCTCGCCCGAGCGCACAGTAAGCACAGTATTTAAAAGCAATACTCCTTGCCTTGCCCAAGAAATAAGCTCGCCGTGACATGGCGGAATAAACCCAACATCCTCAGATAGTTCCTTGTATATATTTTTAAGTGATGGCGGTGGCTCTATCCCTTTTTTTACCGAAAAGCAAAGGCCATGCGCCTGACCCTCCCCATGGTAAGGGTCCTGCCCGATTATAACCGCCTTGACGTTTTTGTAAGACGTGTATTTAAGCGCATTAAAAATATCATACATATCGGGGAAAACCCGCTTGGTTTGGTATTCCCTTGCCAAAAACCCTCTTAATTTTTGATAATATTCCTTATCAAACTCGCCTTTTAAAAGGTCGTCCCAGTCATTTCCTATGTTAACCATTTTTGAATTTCCTTATTTTTTCAAAAATCTCTTAATTTTTTTGGTAGTGGTTTTTTCAAACTCGGTATCTCTGAAGACTACCTTCTGTACCTGCTTATAAGACGGAAGAATCTTGTTAAGTGCCTGAACGTCAGCTTTTATTCTGTCCTTTTCGTCGGGGGTAAGTGTATAAATTTCGGCACAGATAAGCCTTTCGTCCTCAAATACCATAACTTCTTCTACTCCCTCTACCTTTTGAATAACAGCTTCGATCTCCTCGGGGTAAACGTTCTTTCCGTTGGGTGTGATGATTATGTTCTTCTTTCTGCCGGTAATAAAGATAAAGCCCTCTTCATCAATTCTTCCATAGTCGCCGGTGCGGAACCAATCGCCGTCAAATACTTCCGAAGTTGCCTCGGGATTGTTGTAGTAACCAAGCATAACAATCGGACCTTTTACCAAAAGCTCGCCCTCGCCGTTTTCGTCAGGATTATCAACCTTAACCTCAACCCCCGGGATAGGAAGCCCTGCGCCCCCGAATTTATAATCTTTATTTCGGTCTGTCGAAATAATGGGCGAACACTCTGTTATTCCATAACCTGCAATAACAGTTATTCCCAAATCCTCAAAGCCTTTGGCAACCTTTAAATCAAGAGGAGCACCACCAACGATAAGCATTTCGAGGTTTCCGCCAAACGCATCGATTACCGACTTAAAGAATACTCGTCTTAAGTCAATCCCCACTTTGCGAAGGGCATTACTTACCTTTATCAAAGCTTTAAGGATTTTGTCCTTGCCGGACTTTTTGGCATTCTTCCAGATTCCCTTGTAGAATGTATCTGCAAAAAGCGGCACCACCGAGATATGCTGGGGCTTTAAAGTATTTATATCTTTGAGTACGTTTTTTAGGTTGTTATTTATATATGTTTTGTAACCTGCATAAACCTGACAAAGAACTCCTGCCATCATACCAAATGTGTGGTTAAGCGGAAGCACAACAACTGTATTGGGTGGCTCCAAAAGATTTCGGCAGCTGTTTACCATGCAGTAAACCAAATTCTTTTGGCACAGCATAACGCCCTTTGGATTGCCGGTTGTTCCTGATGTGTAGATAAGCGCGCACATTTTTTCTGTGTCTTGCTCAATTGATTTTACATCCACCTCGCCGGATGCAATTAAGGCCTTTCCTTTTTCAAACCAGTTCGAGAGTTCGGTGATTAGTGCAAAAATTTCGACAGTTTTCATTTCCGCTTTATTTTCCGAGATTGTCGCTTCTTTTGCAGCAGAACAAATAAGAACCTTTGCCTCGCAGTCATTTACAAGGTTTCTTACCTCGTCACCTTTTATCTCTTTGTCAATCGGAACAATAATATTCCCGCTCGTAATTGCTGCAAAATATGTAACAATCCATTCGTAGCTGTTTTCGCCATACACCGCAATCTTGTCGTTTTCGAGGCCTATGTTTTTAAAATAAGCCGCAAGCGCATCAATGTCGTCAGTGAACTTTTCATAGCTTACCTCAATATCTTCTTTGTTTTGCGCAAACATAAACGCAGGCTTTTTTGCATAATTTTCACGCATAAAATCTACAAAGTGCCGAAAGTCACGAATCTCGGGCATCTCGTAATAAGGATAGTGGTTGTTTCTTTTCATTTTAAAAACTCCTTTAAAAATCGTAACGTTTTATATAATAAAATTCATTATTAATCTATTTTGTTTCTTTGATGACCTCGCCACCGGAGTTCTTGACATACTCTTCGAGCTGTGCATTTATGAAAAAGTTTGTCATAAAGCTGGCCAGTGATGGGAAGAAAAGTACTTCTATTGCAAGAAGCACAACAAATACGCCTGCGCTCCAGCTTGTAATTATTGCTAAAGCCGGAAGCCCTACAAACAACAACAAAACAATTGCAAACATAAGTAAATTCCTTGGCAGTTTCTGCATTGCAAGGGTATATGCATTTTTGTACAGGCTTTTTAAATTGTTTTCAAAGGTAACCATCATCTGATAAATGTAAAAATGCATTACCATATATATAATCGCTATAACAACGACTACTCCGGCAAGAACAAGACCTATTCCGCCCATAGCCATATAAGTATTTACACCAATAGTTAAAATACAAAACGCAGCTAAGTCAATTATCCACACTATAAGTGCCTGCCCAAAATTATTCTTTGTGTTCTCCCACCAGTCACTAAACATAAATGCATGGTCCTCGCGGGCATAGTTTCTCAGGATATAGGTAACGCCTGCGGTTGCCGGGCCCTGACCCAAAATGACAAAAAACAAAAACGCAACGATAGCCCTTAAGGCTACGTCAATGTTAGTCACCGCATGAACAAAATCCACGTTGGCCATGTCAATACCGGGGAGGCTCATGTTTTGTGCTATCAAAGGCATTACAGACTCGGTAATCCGGCTTGACGCAATACCTACTACAACCATTGTAACTAAAAAAGTCGGGATTGCAGTTAAAATATATAATAGGTTTACCTTAAAAATATCCCAAAGCTTTCTTGGAAGTATTTCAAAGAAAATAGAAATTTTGGGTTGGTTTGGGTTTCTCTTGTTTACGCCTTTTCCGGGCCTTGAGTAATCGGGTCTGAAAAACATATTTATTCTCCTTGTTCTTTCCCTATGCTATCCGCAAAGGTTATACTGATACAAAATATATTTTAACATAATTTATTCTCAATTACAATGTTTTTTTGCAATCTTTATACGAGAGATTATTATTTTAAAAAGCAAAAAACCCGTACCCGACAGTCATCTGTCGATACGGGTTTTCAGACCATTTAAAGTTTACGCTTCTACCTTAACAACTTCTTTACCGTTGTAGTATCCGCAAGCCTTGCAAACTCTGTGAGGCATCTTGTATTCGCCGCACTGAGGACATGCAACCATTCCCGGAATAACGAGCTTCCAGTTAGCTCTTCTCTTATCTCTTCTAGCCTTAGAAGTCTTTCTCTTTGGAACTGCCATTTAAGCTACACCTCTTTCCAATCTATATATTTGACAAAGGCATTCGCCCTTGCATAATCTACTCAAAAAATTTATCCAAAACGTCAAACCTTGGGTCACTGGTGCGTGTATCGCACTTGCACTCGCCATGGTTGAGGTTTTGGCCGCAATCTGCGCAAAGGCCTTTGCAGGACGCTTTACACAAATGCTTCAGGGGAAGCTCGACCAGAATATTGTTAAGTACAATATCATCAAGCTCAAGCGAATTTCCTTCAAAATAAATCGCATCGGGATTTTTGTCGTCACTTTCTAGGCCCGATTCTTTCTTAAGTACTTCTGTAAAAGAACATTCAAAATCTTCGATGAATTCCTCACAGCATCTGTCACACTCGAAAATCAGCGAGGCGCGCACCTTTGCCGAAAGCTCCAGACTTCCGCCAATATTAACGATGCTGCCCGAAACCTCTGCCGGTTTTTGAAAGTCAAACCCCAAATCAGATGCATTTTCGAAACCGAGTTTTGCATCAAAGTTTACTTTCTTGCCTTCAAAATTCATAACTGGTGATAAATCAAGTATCATTGTAAGTTACCCTTTTTAAAATAAAATATGGTGGGCACAATAGGGCTCGAACCTATGACCCTCTGCTTGTAAGGCAGATGCTCTCCCAGCTGAGCTATGCGCCCATACCTTTTGTCAGATGCTCCACAAGAGCGTCAGCAATCATTATACACAAAAAAGATAGGTTTGTCAATAAAAATTTTTCTTTTTCACAAAAAATTCCGTTTCCTAGGGCTTTAATGCAATTATTTCTCCTTAGAAGCCAAAAATGCATTGATTTTTTCTACCAAAGCATCTGCATCTGTTCCGTGTACCATGCAAGCCTGTTCGATAGTTTCGCCGCTTGCTGACGGACAGCCAAGACAATGCATGCCGATTTCCAAAAAGAATGGCGCAGTCTCAACGTCAATCTTAAGCACATCCATAATAATTGTGTCCTTTGTAATTTTTGCCATAGTTTATATCTCCTTAATCTATATTTTGTAGTCCAACTTTAATCGTATATAGTATACCCTATTTTTTTGGTCTTTGCAAGTATTTTTGAAATAAATTGTCCCGTCAACAACATCAGCTTTTGTAAGCCGGATATGTCCGCCTTTTGGGTATACATTTCTGATGAACCCAAAGGGCTTTCGAAAGGAATCCAAATCCCTTATCTTTCCGCTATCACCGAAGACCTATTTCCCTTGTCAATTTACCTTTCCATATTATCGTCAACCATTTGTTGTTGAAATATTATTGTAAACCAAAAGGCATTTTTTTCCTAATTTTAGAATAGCCTTATAAAATGGGCTTTTTCCACAATTCGACCTTATTTTCGGGTGTTTTTTAGTGTTTTGGAGTTATTCCTGTGGATAATGTGAATAAGTCTGTTAATAACTTATATTACGGGTCTTCTTGTCCACAAGCCATATTATGTAAACCAAATTAAAGCAAAAAGATGGTTTACATAATTTTCAAAAATTTTTCTCAAAAAGGTCTTGACGATGAAATTTTTGGTGTTCTAAGCTCTTGTGGTTTTGTTAAAATCCCCCATCAAACTTTTCCAATTTTTTCTTCACTCTTTGCAGCGCATTGTCAATGGCTTTGACCGGCCGACCCACCAAATCCGCAATCTCCTGATAGGATTTTCCCTCAAGATACATTGTAAGAACCGTTTTTTCAAGCTGGCTTAGCGCACGGTCAATTTGCTCGCCTAGAAGTTTTGCGTTTTCCTTGCTTATAACAAGATGCTCGGGATCAGCTTCGGGTCCACCCCGAAGAACTTCTTCCAAAAAACCCTGGGAATCATTTTCGTACACAGGATTGCTTAAAGAAACATAGGAATTAAGCGGCATATGTTTTTGTCTTGTAGCCGTCTTTACCGCCGTAATAATCTGCCTCTTTATGCAAAGCTCCGCAAACCCCCTGAACGACGCACGTTTTTCCTGGTTATAGTCACGAATAGCCTTAAAAAGCCCAATCATACCCTCCTGAATAAGGTCGTCCCTGTCTGCCCCTGCTAAAAAGTACATTCTCGCCCTGGACCTCACCAGATTTTTGTATCTTGCAAGTATGCATTCTGTAGCTAAAGGATCGCCCGAAATCGAAAGCCCCGCCAGTTCCTCGTCAGGCATCTGTTCGTATCTTTCTTCTTCCAAAACTCCACTTCCTTTCCAGCGATTTTAAATTACCAAAAAGTCAAACGGAGACTGCCGGAGGGTTTCCCCCGCATAAGTCTCCGTCCTTGAATCTAAAATTTATTTAAGAAGCGCAAGTGTTTCTTTTGCAATCATAAGTTCTTCGTTGGTGGGGATAACAAGAACCTTCACCTTGGAATCTTCGGCCGAAATCTCCAACTGTGCACCGCGAATAGCTTTTGCATTCTTCTCGTCATCAATTTTGATGCCGTACGCTTCGAGGTCTCTTAGGATTGCCTTACGCATATGAGGTGTATTTTCGCCAATGCCGGCAGTAAAGATAATAGCATCCACTTTGCCAAGCTTAACCATGTATGAGCCTACAAATCTTCTTACGCTTTCAACAAACATCGAAAGTGCAAGTGATGCGCGTTCGTTGCCCGTCTTTTCGGCAGCTTCTAAGTCTCTGAAGTCAGAGCTTACGCCCGAGATACCCTGAACGCCTGATTTTTTGTTGAGAACGCTGTCTACTTCGTCAAGGCTCATGTTTTCCTGCTCTGCAAGGAACTTAACAATCGCAGGGTCAATATCACCGCATCTTGTACCCATAACAACACCTGCAAGAGGAGTAAAGCCCATAGATGTGTCAACTGACTTTCCGCCGTCAACAGCTGTGATACTTGAGCCGTTACCCATATGACAGGTAATCATCTTAAGTTCCTCAGGCTTCTTTCCAAGCATTTTTGCAGCTTCAAGAGATACATATTTGTGAGAAGTTCCGTGGAATCCATATCTTCTTACCTTGTGCTTTTCGTAATATTCATAAGGAACTGCATACATATATGCTTCCTTTGACATTGTCTGGTGGAAAGCAGTGTCAAAAACACCAATCTGCGGAACGCCGGGCATTGCTTCTTCGCAAGCTGCTATACCGATAAGGTTTGCAGGGTTGTGAAGAGGTGCAAGCGGAATGCAGTCTTCGAGAGCTTTTTTAACGTCTTTGTCAATAATAACCGAGCCGCTGAATGTTTCGCCGCCATGAACAACACGGTGTCCAACAGCCGAAATTTCGTCCATGCTTTTAATAACGCCGTATTCTGCGCTTGTAAGGGCATCAAGCACCATACGGATAGCATCAGAATGATCTTTCATATCCTTTTCGATAACAATCTTTTCTCCGCCGTCAGGAGTATGGTTAAGCTTTGAGCCCTCAATGCCTATTCTTTCGCAAAGGCCTTTAGCAAGGACCTTCTCAGTTTCCATATCAATAAGCTGATATTTAAGGGAAGAGCTTCCTGCATTGATAACTAAAATTTTCATATTCTGAATCCATCTTCTTTCTATATAAATATTAAATAATTTACTGAGCCTGGACACAAGTGATTGCAACAACGCCAACGATGTCATCTGCGCTGCAACCACGTGAAAGGTCGTTAATTGGCATTGCTATACCTTGAGTTACCGGACCGTAAGCCTCGGCCTTTGCCAAGCGCTGAACAAGCTTGTAGCCGATGTTTCCTGCATCAAGGTCGGGGAATACCAAAACATTTGCATGACCTGCAACCGGGCTTCCCGGAGCCTTTGATTCGCCAACTGACGGAACAATTGCCGCATCAAGCTGAAGCTCACCATCCACTTTTAGATTTGGGTTTTGTTCTTTACAAATTCTGGTAGCTTCTACAACCTTGTCAACATCTTGGTGCTTTGCGCTGCCCTTTGTTGAATGCGAAAGCATTGCAACAACTGCTTCTTCCTGAACCAAAAGCTCGAAAGACTCTGCCGAGCAAGCAGCAATAGCTGCCAATTTCTCGGGGTCCGGGTTTTGTTCAAGACCACTGTCTGCAAAAATAAATGTACCGTTTGAGCCATATTCGCAGTCCGGAACAACCATCAAAAAGAATGCCGAAACCAGCTTTACACCGGGTTTGGTCTTTATTATCTGAAGACTTGGTCTTAGTGTGTTTGCTGTAGAATGACAAGCGCCCGAAACAACGCCGTCAGCATCGCCCGCCTTTACCATAAGGCAAGCGTAATACATATAGTCGCCCAAAGCGGTCTTCTTTGCTTCTTCATAAGTAAGGCCTTTGGACTTTCTGAGTTCTACAAAAAGGTTTAAGTATTCTTCGGTTTTTTCGTATGTATAAGGGTCAATGATTGTCGCGCCGCTTATGTCATAGCCCTTGCCGTATTCCTCGATTTCCTGGGGGGTACCGATGATGATAAGATTTGCGATATCTTCTTTAAGGATTTTTTCTGCCGCCTCAAAGGTCCTCTTATCCATAGATTCGGGCAGGACAATTGTTTT
Source organism: Clostridia bacterium (assembly GCA_045591095.1). Lineage (GTDB taxonomy): Bacteria > Bacillota > Clostridia > Monoglobales > Monoglobaceae > SIG440. Next base: position 22,927 of record JAZNSF010000020.1, read on the forward strand.
TTTGTTTCTGCGAGCCCTTTCTTTGATTGTGTCTAAAAACTTGCTCATATTACGCCTCCAAAACTATATTTAACTGTTTTCTATTATATACCATTTCTCCCGTATATGCAAGGCATAAACCGAAATTTTTATTTTTTTCACCTAAAACTCTTCCAATTGCAAAAAAAATTGTATATAATATCATTTGTAAGAAAATTTTTAAAACAAATCCCGAGGTAGACCGTATGAAAGTCGCTACAATCATCTGCGAATATAATCCGTTTCACAACGGACATAAATTTCATATAGAAGAAACAAAGCGGCTCGCCGGCATAGATGCGGTAGTGGTTATTATGAGCGGCAATTTTGTACAGCGTGGCGAAACTGCGATTTTTGACAAAAAGCTAAGAGCCAATGCAGCTATAGCCTCTGGCGCAGACCTTTGCCTTGAGCTTCCCACCATATATTCGGCCGCATCAGCCGAGTTTTTTGCCCTTGGCGCAATCAAAACTTTAAACGCACTTGGAACTTGCGACTTTTTGTCATTTGGAGTTGAGGAAGCTTGCCTCGAAACCATACAAGAGATTGCCGGGCTTTTGGCAGAAGAAACGGGCGATTTTTCGGATTCAATCAAAAAGGAGCTTTCCTTGGGGGTATCTTACCCTAAGGCACGCGCAAATGCTGTTGCCGCATTTTTGGGGAATGACGCCAAAAACATTATGTCGTCGCCAAACAATATATTAGCGATAGAATACCTTAAGGCGCTTATCCGCACCAAAAGCCTCATTCAGCCTGTTGCGGTGCTTCGAAAAGGCGCTAACCACGACAGCCACGCGGTATCGGGTGATATTGCATCAGCATCCTTTATCCGAGATTTGATTCTTGGCGGCAAAGACTTTTCCGCTTATATCCCCGATTCAGCAAAAGATATTTTTAAAGATGCAAAAGTTCATTCGCTAAAAAATTTGGAAAAAGCGATTTTGTGCCAGCTTTTAAAGATGCCACTTTCCGACCTTTCCGAAGTTGCAGACATAGGTGAGGGAATCGAAAACCGTATCAAAGCAAAAATCCTCACCGCCCAAACTCTCGATGAGCTTTCGGACTTAGTCAAAACCAAGCGCTACACCCACAGCCGAGTGCGAAGAATCATGCTTTCGGCGTTTTTGGGGATAAGCCGAGATGACCAAAAAAGTGATCCGCCTTATATTCGCGTTCTTGGCTATAACGAAGTTGGTCAAAAGCTTCTTTCTTCCGCAAAGAAGAGGGCGACGTTACCAATCGTCCAAAACACTTCCCAGGTAAACAGGCTCAAAGACCGGTCAGCAAAGGATTTTTGGGAACGCGAACGCATTTTTGACAAGATTTACGAATTTACCGAATTATAAACCAAAAATAACCTATCCAAAAGGAGAAATGTTTATGAGTAAAAACCCCGTCGTTGCAATTATGTACGACTTTGACAAAACGCTTTGCACCAACGATATGCAAAACTATAGCTTTATCCCAAGCCTCGGCATCCCGGTAGACGATTTCTGGGGAGAAGTGGACAAAGAAAAAAAAGAGCATTCTATGGATGGACTGCTTTGCTATATGTATATGATGCTTAAAAAAGCTGGAAATAGTAATATCCCCATAAGGCGTGAGGATTTTGTCAAGCTTGGTGAAAAAATTGAGTACTTCCCTGGTGTTTTGGAATGGTTTGAACGTATAAACGAGTACGGCAAAAACATCGGTGTTGAGATAGAACACTACGTTATTTCTTCGGGGCTTCAGGAGATAATCGAAGGTTCGGCCATCTACAAAAACTTCAAAAAGACCTACGCCTGTGAGTTTTTGTACGACATAAACGATGTTGCCGTGTGGCCTAAAAACGTGGTAAACTTTACAACCAAGACACAGTTCTTGTTCCGCATAAATAAGGGCGTTCTTGACATTTCGGAGGAAAAACTGCTTAATACATATACCCCGATGGAAGAAAGACGAGTTCCGTTTAGCAATATGATTTACATAGGTGACGGGCTTACCGATGTCCCTTGTATGAAGCTTGTAAAAGAGAGCGGCGGGCAATCCATTGCCGTCTTCAAAAGACGCAGCAAAAACACAGCCGCAAAGCTTCTTAAAGAGAACCGCGTGAACTTTATTACCGAGGCAAATTACTCCGAAGGACGAGAGCTTGACACCATTGTAAAGACAATAATCGACAAGATTGCCGTGGTTGACCGCCTAACAGAGATGAATTTAAAACATAAAAAATCCATTCAAGGGTAATTTTGCTCTTGAATAGTTGTAAAGTGTATGGTATAATTATTAAAATGTTTATATATAAATACGGAGGCTGTATGCGATTATGAAAAACAATTCAAAGCTTTCATTAAAAACCAAGAAAATTTTAGCAGGCATCGGGATTGCATTTGGTACAGTTGCTACCTTTCTTGTATCGTTTGTCCTTTCCTTCAGCCTTATTGTAAATCCCATAAACCTCTTTACTTTTAACGACAGCGATACAATTAAAGAGAATGAGGAACTTAAAGAAAAGGTCCAGACCTTAAACGACGAAATAGAGCACCTAAGCGCATCAGTTGATAAGTACAAAGCATCTGCCCAAAGTGTATCGATACCTGTTGTTACTACCCCTTCAAACGAGGAGCCTCAGCAGACCCCGGATTCATCCGACAGCGATTTACAATCATCGACTTCGTCAAGCGCTCAAAACCAAAATGGTTCTACTGAAACAAGCGAAGAAATCAAAGGCGAATCCGAAACTAAATTTTCACCCGAAACCGTAACGGGCACCGCCGAAAAAACACCCGAAGACATAGAGGAGCCTATTACAGTTATTGATATTTCAGAATAGTAAAAATATTTCTAATATATAATTTAATCGGAGGATAACCAATATGCCAGTAAAATACAAAAGAGTAATGCTTAAAATCAGCGGCGAGGCATTGGCGGGTGAAAAAGGCTTTGGTCTTGACTCATCTACTGTAACCAGCATTGCCGCAAAAATCAAAGAATGTGCCGACCTTGGCTGCGAAATCGCAATTGTTGTAGGCGGCGGAAACTTCTGGAGAGGCAGAACAGGCGAGGGTATGGACCGAAGCCGCGCCGACCACATGGGTATGCTTGCAACCGTAATCAACTCGCTTGCACTGCTTGATGCACTCGAGCAGCAGGGCGTCCAGGCAAGAGTCCAGACCGCAATCGAAATGCGCCAGATTGCCGAGCCTTACATAAGGCTAAAGGCTATGCGTCACTTGGAAAAAGGTAGGGTTGTAATATTTGCCTGCGGCACAGGCAATCCCTTCTTCTCGACCGACACAACAGCTGCTCTTCGTGCAGCCGAAATTGATGCTGAAATAATTCTTCTTGCGAAAAAGGTGGATGCGGTTTATGACAGCGACCCGCATATAAACCCCAATGCAGTAAAGTTTGATTCGCTCAGCTATATAGATGTTTTAAACCGTGGCCTTGGCGTTATGGATTCCACCGCAACATCTCTTTGTATGGATAATAATATTCCGATTCTGGTATTTGGTCTTAATGACCCCGAAAATATAAAACGTGCTGTTATGGGCGAAGAAATCGGTACAATTGTAAAATAGATTATTTTAGTGAAAGGTGAAAATCTTATGAAAAACACAGAAACAAGAATGGAAAAAGCAATCCAGGCACTTGAAAACGATCTTGCAACAATCCGTGCAGGACGTGCAAATCCAGCAATTCTTGACAAAGTTACGGTTGAATATTATGGTGTTCCCACACCTATTCAGCAGGTAGGAACAGTTGCAGTTCCCGAGGCACGTACAATCACAATTCAGCCCTGGGATGCATCAATCCTTGGGGATATCGAAAAAGGTATTCTCAAAGCAGATATCGGTATTACCCCCAACAACGACGGCAAAATGATAAGACTCAACTTCCCTCCCCTTACCGAGGAACGCAGAAAAGAACTTGTTAAAGGCGTTTCAAAGCGTGGTGAAGAATGTAAAGTTGCTATCCGCAACGTAAGACGCGATTCGCTCGAAGCTTTCAAAAAGCAAAAGAAGGATGGCGAAATCACTGAGGACGATTTAAAAGATCTCGAAACAAAGGTTCAGAAAATGACCGACAAATTTATCGCATCTGTTGACACCATTATTTCCGCTAAGGAAAAAGAAATCCTCGAGGTATAGCCTTATGCTGTTTAAGAAAAAAGAGAGGTTCGCTGTCCTTGACCCCCAGAATATCCCCCAGCACATAGGGATAATAATGGACGGCAACGGCAGATGGGCCGCAAAACGCGGGCTTCCCCGAAGTGCCGGGCATCGCATGGGCGCCGAAACACTAAAAAAGATTGTTAAATATTGTGACAAAATCGGTGTCAAAAGTGTGACGGCATATGCCTTTTCTACCGAAAACTGGAACCGTCCTCAAAAAGAAGTGGACGCTTTAATGGACCTGCTTTATATGTATCTTCAGCAGGTGGAGGAGCAATTTGGCGGCACCAACGTTATACTTAAAGTCATTGGCGACCAGACGCCTCTTTCGGACAAAATAAAAGAGGCCATCAAGTATGCCGAGGACTACACCAAGGACAACACCGGCCTTATGCTAAACGTGGCACTCAACTATGGCGGCAGAGCCGAAATTTTGGAAGCCACGAAAATAGCAGCCAAAGCGCTTAGCGAGGGCAAAATTTCCGAAGCCCACATTACCGAGGACTATTTTTCGGGTCTTATGTATACCAAGAATGCACCCGAGGTGGACCTTATCATCCGTCCCAGTGGCGAGCTGAGGCTTTCAAACTTTATGCTTTGGCAGGCAGCTTATGCCGAGTTTTGGTTTGACGAAATCAACTGGCCCGATTTTTCGGAAAAAGATATGGAGCGCGCAATAATTGCCTACCAGGCGAGAAACCGCAGATTTGGAAAAATCTGAGATTTAGGCGGATTTTAAATCCGCCTATTTTAAGTACGGAGGAAAAATATGAAAACAAGAATTATAACAGGTCTCATCCTTATTCCGCTTTTGGTGTGGGTTCTGCTTTCAAACGTCTATATTGTTTCGGCGGCAGTAACTATTGTTTCACTTATTGGCCTTTATGAATTTTTTAAGGCTACCGGGCTAAAAGCAAACAAATGCCTTCCTGTTGTTGGTTTTGCTGCGGCAATATTGATTTGTCTAAGAACATATATTCCGATGCCGCTTTATATGCCGCTTTTCTACTCGGGTCTTATTTTGGTGTTTTGTATAATGCTCAAGTGCCATAAATCGGCCAGTGTAAATGAGGCAGGGCTTCTGATTTTTAGCCTTATTTATATTCCGTTTCTGCTTTCGACTTTGATTGATATTAAAGGTCTTCAAAACGGAAATCTCGTTTTGTGGTTTGTATTTATCGGCGCCTTTGCAACCGATACTTTTGCTTATTTCACCGGTGTATTTTTAGGCAAGCACAAGCTTTGCCCCGAGATAAGTCCCAAAAAAACAATCGAAGGCTCAATCGGTGGAACGGTCGGATGCATCGTTTTGCTTATCCTCTACGGACTTTTACTTGAAAATATTTTCACAATGGATATAAATTATATAAAGCTTGGCATTTTGGGGCTTGTTATTTCGACTGTTTCGCAAATCGGCGACCTTACTGCATCCATTATCAAGCGTAAATACAATATTAAGGACTATGGCAGTCTGTTCCCCGGCCACGGCGGAATTTTGGACAGGCTTGACAGCGTAATTGCTACCGCACCTTTGGTTTATATTTATGTTACGACCATAGGCCTTGGATAAATTGAGGAAAATTTTTATGAACGTTTCAATACTTGGTTCAACAGGTTCTATCGGAACACAAGCGCTTGAAGTTGTCAGCGATTTAAAAGGAATAAAAGATATAAACGTGGTTGCAATCACAGGTAATTCCAATGTAGACTTACTTGAAAAGCAAGCACGTAGGTACTCTCCAAAGCTCACTGTAGTTGCAGATGAGTCTAAATATCTATGTCTCAAAGAGAGACTGGCTGATGTCCCGACCACCGTTTTATGCGGTGAGGAAGGTCTCTCGGAAGCGGCAACTCTTGACGAATGCGAGATGGTGCTTTCTTCAATTGTCGGTTTTGCAGGGCTTGTCCCGACTATGAGTGCCATCAAGGCAGGCAAGGATATCGCCCTTGCCAACAAAGAGACTCTGGTAACCGCGGGCGCGCTCTTTACCGACGCAGTAAAAGAGCATAATGTGCGTTTAATCCCTGTCGACAGCGAACACTCAGCAATCTTTCAATCCCTCCGGGGCGGCAAAGAAAACGAGGTCCGCAAAATTTTGCTTACAGCATCAGGCGGTCCGTTTTTTGGCAAAACCCGTGCTGAGCTTAAAAATGTAAAAAAAGAACAGGCACTTAAGCACCCGAACTGGTCTATGGGCGCAAAAATCACAATTGACAGCGCAACACTTATGAACAAAGGCCTCGAGGTTTTGGAAGCAAAGTGGCTTTTTGGGGTCGAGCTTAGTAATATTGAGGTAGTTGTCCACCGCGAAAGCATAATCCATTCGATGGTAGAATTTTGTGATAAAAGCATTATCGCTCAGCTCTCACTGCCATCAATGAAGCATCCGATTCAGTATGCTTTCACCTACCCTGACCGTTTACCCTCGCCCGATAAAAGCATTGACTTTTCCGAAATTGCAAGTATGACCTTTGCAAAGCCCGATGAAGAAACTTTCCGCTGTCTCGCACTTGCAAAAAAGGCGGGGCAGATGGGCGGTGTTATGCCCACTATTCTTAATGCCGCAAACGAGATTGCTGTTTCGAAGTTTTTAAAGGACGAAATTTCGTTTTTGGGAATTGCGGAATATGTAGAAGATATTATGAGTAAATATAAGAATAAATCAAACCCCACGCTTTTGGATATAATAGAAACCGACAGACTCATAAGAAAGGAATGTATCTGATGATTTGGACCGTGCTTTTTGCACTTTTAATATTCTCGCTTATAGTTTTTGTGCACGAGCTTGGCCACTTTCTGGCGGCGCGTGTTTTTGGGGTAACTGTTCACGAATTTGCAATCGGCATGGGCCCGCAAATTTTTTCTAAATCGAAAAACGGCACCAAATACTCTATAAGGATAATACCAATTGGTGGTTTTTGCAGTATGGAGGGTGAAAACGAACAAAGTGAATCAAAGGGGTCGTTCTCCTCAAAAGCCTGGTATAAAAAATTTGTCATTCTTTCAGCAGGCGCTTTTATGAATATAGTCCTGGGATTCATTATTTCGGTAATTTTTACCGTATTTTCCACTTATCAGACCGGCATGCCCACAACTACAGTCGACCAAGTGATGGAAACTTCGCCTCTTCATGGATTTTTGCAGCAAGGGGACAAAGTTGTTTCGGTCAATGGCAGTCGAGCAAACATAAAAAAAGATATCGATTTTGCTATGCAAAAATGTGGCGGAAACACTTGCGAAATCGTAATTTTACGAAATGGCGAAAAGCTTTCAAAAACCTTTGCTCCTCTTACCACACAATATACCGACGGAACGCCTGCATACCTTATTGGGTTTGTTCCCAAAGTAGAAAAGGCTAATCTTTTAAATGTGCTAAAAGAGGCTTTCTATCAAACAATATGGATGGGAAAACTGGTATTTGTTTCACTTGGAATGCTGATACGCGGTCAAGCTAAGCTTTCTCAGGTTTCGGGCCCTGTAGGCGTAGTTGACGCTATGAACACCCAGGCACAAACAGGTGGATTTGTTGCGCTTTTGTACCTTGCCGGATTTATTTCGGTAAATATTGGCATAATGAACCTTCTTCCAATACCCGCTCTTGACGGTGGCAGAATATTTTTTGTGCTTGTCGAAGCTTTAAGGCGAAAGCCCATTCCTCCCGAAAAAGAGGGCATTGTCCATTTTGTTGGCCTGATTTTTCTGATAGCAATTATGGTCTTTGCGACCTGGAACGATATAGTGCGGTTGATTTCGGGATAACTTAAATTATGTAAAAGAGTCTGGCCTTAAAGCCAGACTCTTTTTTGTTTTTCTTTATTACTTCTTTTCGTAGCTCTTACAAAAATGAGGAATCGAGATAGAATCTGCACTTGTCTTTTCGTGACTTACCTCAATCTTGTCAAGCTTACACTTGTTACCCTCCACATGGTACATGCATTCGTTTACGTTGCACAATACTCCACAATTTTCCATAAGTCTTTCACCTCCATAATTTTTTACAAATATATTTTCCCCGTTTTCGCTAAAAATATAATCGTTATAAAAGATTTGACAAATTTTAATTTTCAATATAAAATTAAACCAAGGTCTTACAAAAAAGGCGGTGACTTTTGCGGTGCTGAAAAAATTATTTAAGAAAAATATAGTAAGATTTTCTTGCTCTTCTTTTGTGTCTTTTCTGGTTGACTATGGGGTATACAGTCTTGTTATGTCTCTTTTATCTCACAAAGTCCTGGTTTCGACCATTACTATAGCAAATATTTTGGCGCGAATCGTCAGTTCGTCGCTTAACTTTACAATAAATCGCTTTTTAGTCTTTGAAAGTCACAAACGCATTTCAAAAGCTGCTCTGCAATTTTTCAGCTTGGCCGCATTTGTCCTTTTTTGCAACAGCCTGATTCTAAACTTTTTAACTCATATTTTAGACATTAACCATTACATCGCTAAAATCATCACTGAGCTATGCTTTTTTTCTCTTAACTTTTGCGTACAAAGGTTTGTTATTTTTAAAAAGTAGTTTTGGTTAAAATAAAGCCCCCATTGTTATGGGGGCTTTATTTTAATTTATTAATCGCAGTCTATGCTTTCTTCGCCAGCACAGGCTTCAATCTGGTACTTAACGGGTATTTTTATGCATACTTTCTGCGTGACTACCAGGTCAAGTCCGTTTTTACATTCACAGTTCATGCATTCAATGCATGGCTCATCACAGCATTCAATAGTTATTTCGCCCACTCTGGCTTTGGGGGTTACCGCTATTGGGATGCTGATATTCGCGTACTGATAATTCACAGTCGCACAGCCGTCATGGTCATCGCATCCGCCAAGGTCCATTATGCTAAATTCTTCAGGATTCATTTTTTTCTTCTCCTTTTTTGCATATTTATCCTGCATTTTGCAGGATACTATTATTTTATGCAAGAAAAGAAAAGAGTGTGCTGTAAGGATTATTGACAAGGTCAAGCAACTTTACACTGTTTGAGCCCTTGCTAGTTGTTATCTACTTCCCATTTTAAAATTGAACCGTCAATCGCATTAATCTTGGTATCATACTCGGTTGTATCTTTTTTGAAATCTACCTCGTATTGCCATACTCCGTCATCTTTTTCAAGCTCAACTTTATCAAAAATTACACTTTCTGTCGTCACATTTGCTTTTTTCAAAGCAATTTCCTTTGCTTTTTCCACGCCTATGAAGTTGGATTTTTCTTCATTTTCGATGGCGGAAGTATCTTTCTTCACGCCATTTCCTTGAAGATTGCTTTTTACATCATTTAGCATATCCTTTTCGCCATTCATAAGCGAAGATGCGCCCTCTTCCACTTTTTGTACGCCTTGTCTTGCAGCCTTTTCGCCACTTTTAACAAGGTCACATCCCGTCATAACAACAACGAACAAAAAGATTGCAACTGTTAATGATATTATTTTTTTCATAGTTTAATTCATCTCCTTTAACTATATTATGTGCCATTTGAAGAACTTATATAATTTAAAATGTCTTAAACTTTCTTAACTAATATTAATTGCGAGAACCGTCCCTTCGTCTTATTTTCACATATTCTAAAAGAGTTTAACGACAAACCCTTTGCGTACTACGATACTGTGCAAGCATCTACGTATTTATTGGTTACAATGCTTGCTCGTGAGTATTTTTCTAAAAAATCCGACAATCTATCAGACCACTTCGAGAATAACAAGCAGTTTGTTCTTCAATGCGTTGAGTATATAAAAAATAATTTTGAAGATAAAATTACATTAGCCGAAATTTCAAAAAAATCAACCATTTTAAAAAGCAATTTTTGCGTGCTTTTTCTTAAAATCACAGGTCACTCATTTAATAATTACTTAAATATTTGCCGTATAAAAGCAGCAGCAGTATATAAAAAAAAGGCTATAAAATCACGGCAATTTATGGCCTGTGCGGTTATAATGATTTTTCTACTTTTAACAGAAACTTCAACAAGATAATGGGTATGTCCCCTCGGGAATATAAAAATCTTCATTATAAAAACCGATTTCTTAATTATTGAAATCATACCTATGTAAAGTCCCCTCCTTTTCTTTAGTATAGCATAAAAAATGACGGCAGACACTTTTTTGTGTCTGCCATCATTATATCATTTAACTGTCAAGACAATAGAACCGTCCCTTTGTCTCGTTTTAACATATTTCCACCATGTTGGTTGATTCTTCAAAGGCAACGGAACCGTCCCCTTGTCTATATTTTTCGACAATACGGTTCAGTTTCATCTGTAATACCCACAAGATAATCAACACTTACATTGTAAAATTTTGCAAGTTCAACAATAAGTTTAAGAGGCATTTCCCTTTCTCCTCTTTCATACTTTGAATATAACGACTGGTCACACATCAAATGTTTTGCAACCGTTTTCTGGGTCAAGTCATTATCTTCCCTCAAATCTCGTATTCTCAACCTCATAACCATATTATCACCAGTAAAATTATATATCATAAGAAATATTTATATTGACTTTAAGGACATATTGTCCTATAATGTTGTTAACATATTAGTAGACACATTTTAAAATGTGTGTTATGATACTGTAAAAGACTTCTAGGAGGAAAGCTATATGAAAAGATTTATAAGCGCGCTATTTACCCTTTCGACACTCCTTATCGCTATGTCAACCGCGCCCATTGTGGCAGATACAGAGACTCTGTCTGACAATGTAACTCTTAAAAGCGTTGTATGCGACAGTAACGGAACTACCGTTACTGCAAAAATGACCTTTGATACTGTGCTTGACTGTACTGTTATACTAGCGGTATATGACGACTTTGGAAGACTTTTAAATGTCACATATAAAGATTCTCCCAAAACTGTAACAGATTTTAATATATCCTTAAGCGGAAACCAAATTTACTTAAATCGTCCCGCAAAAATTTTTTTTTGGGATTCCTTTAACACACTAAAGCCTATAAATATTTCTCTTAATGGAATTGTTATACCCGATGAAAACGACCCTTTGTACGATTATATTAAAATTTGTGGAATAGTTACAGAAACCCCCTATTCTGTTCTTAATGGAACAAAAAACATTGACACTTCTGTTGATAAGAGAATAAATCTCCATGTTACTGCTACATATGATACCGATAATCCCGACTTTAATTGGAGTACAGTTACTACAAGTTCTGGCACTCACCTTGAATATGCCGGAGTGAACAGTTTCCTCCTCGGTAACACAAACGCCTGCGATTATCTTGGTTATTCGGTCATTGCTTATGTAAAAAAAGTTAATAATTCTTATGAAATTCAATCTATCACTATTGACACAAACAAAGCCGATACAATTAAAATTAGAATTAATGAATTTGCAAGTTATAATAATTCCACAACTGGAGCAAATGCCGGGAATTTTGTGTACTACGAAGGCAATTCCACCTCAATAGTATCTGCTCCCAAACTTAGCGTTGTTCTAAACGGCGACGGCAGTATTGGAAACAACCTCAATAGCCTGCTTGCAAACACACTGACCTTTAGTGGTGATATTACTCTTATTGATAATGACGATACAACCGACTATGATGTAGCTATAATCAACATTGCTTCAATTGGAGTGATTAAAGATGTTTTAGATTCAAAGATTATTTTACATAATACGGCTACTTGGTATAGCAAAGATACAACCAGTAAAATATTCTACTATCCTGAAGATAAATCTAAAGTTTTAAAAATCACTAAGGAGGGTAAAGAAATTACGGTTACGGACCTGCAAGAGTGGGATGTTATATCAATTTACGCAACAAATGCTGATTCTGATTATATTAGAATTAATGTTCTTACTAATAAAACTTACGGAACAATATCTTCTAGAAAAAGTTCAGTTACTTCTAGTATCAGAAATGCTTATAAAATGAATAATACCTGGTATGATATTGCCGAAGGTGCCTACAAATCTACATCTGATTTGCTTGATGTAGGAGTAAGCGGTACATTCTATATTGATGAATTTGGCAGAATTGTTGCCTATTTTGAAGCTCCTCCTATTCAAACAGACCAGACAGTATCATCCAACCTCGCTATTGTTACAGAATATGGCATGAGATACAATGATAATGCAGAAGAAGTTCTATTCATCTCTTTTGTTATGGATAGCGAAGAATATTTTATGATGGAAACAACTCATGAATTATTTAACAACTATCTTCATCCATCTCTCGGCGATATAGTAAAATTTGAATTTGATTCAAACAACCTTATTTCTTCAATTAAGTATATTTGGGATTTCCCATACGATATTAGGGGTCCCTACTCAGATACTCTAAATGAACCAGTGCCTATTTCAATTGGAGACAACGCCTATGTTCCTCCATCCATAGAAGTTTTTGACGGTGGTGTTGTAACAGCTTTTGATAATGCAACAGATACTGTAACTATTAATGAAAGTACATATGGCCTTTTAAAAGCTAAAAATATTTATGTTATCGATGCTACTGGAAGAAACCTCAAAATAGAAAATGGTTCTGTTGCAGACTTTAAATATTTTCCTAGCTTATATAACACGACAAATGGAACCTTAACTTTAATCGATTTATCTGGTGGTTCAACAAAAACTGGCGATATGAGCATTACTGAAAATAGACTTGCCGTTATGAAATATGCAGATCATATATATATCAGAACTTATGAAGATAACCTTACCGATGTTATAATTGTCAAAGGTTTTCTTGATTCAGTTCAATAATCAAATATATTTAAAAGAGAAGCCAAATCTTTGGTTTCTCTTTTTATGTTAGTTTAATCAAACATGCGAGTTAGCGCTGATGCTACGCAAAAAAAGAGATACCCTAAAGGATATCTCTTAAATTCCGGCAGCGCCGGAGTGTTAAGAAAACAGTCCGGTGAACTGTTTTTAACGGAGGATTGTGAAATGCGAGAGCATTTCGCTGATAACGAGAAAACTCGTCAGAGTTTTAACAACAGACGCTGTAGGAATTTTCAAAAATCCCGCAACGCCCTGCTCTAACAAAATCACATAAAATCAGCAGATTTTATGTGAA
>JAZNSF010000021.1:0-2289 GCA_045591095.1 Clostridia bacterium
GTACTCAATTAACTCTTTTTCAAAATCTTTAATATGTCGATATTTTCTTTGCATAACAAAACCTCCTATGGTAGTTATTTTAATTCTACCATAGGAGGCTGTTTTTTTCTATTGTCCATTTTTACTGGACCTGTTCAATTTGCCTCTGCTTTTTTATATCTTTGTCAAGAATGTTTTCATTATTTCTTCCATATTGACGGCGGCAAGGTCCACAAAATCGTTAAACGAAATATGCGAGCTATCGTCTGCGTTGTCGGATATGGTCCTGAGGATTGCAAACGGAATATTGTTTTTGAAGCATACATGGCCGATTGCAGCAGCTTCCATCTCGCAGGCAGCGCCATCAAAAGTATTTTTAAGATAATCTTTCTTTTCGCTGCTGTTAATAAACTGGTCGCCCGATACAATCTTTCCTTTGATTGCATGAATGTCGTTTTCGAGTGCCGCATCAAGAAGCTTTTGCGAAAGTTCTTCGTTTGTTGGTATTTCCACCAAATCAAGCCCCGAGATGTATCCAACAGGGTCGCCAAGCGGCGAAGTATCCATATCGTGCTGGATTACCGAGCTTGCGATTACAGCGCTGCAAAGCGAAAGCGCCGAATCAAGAGCACCCGCAACACCGCTGTTTATGATGAACTTTGGCGAATACCGCATAAGCATCGCCTCGGTGCAGATTGCGGCATTTACCTTGCCCACACCGCTGACTGCTACTACCGCAGGACAGCCCCAAAGCATCCCCGAAACAAACTCTGTTCCGCTTATTGTTTCGTAGCTAGCATCTTTCATCTGGGCTTTAAATCTATCAACTTCAACCGACATTGCTCCAATTATTCCTATCATAAGTTTTTCACCTCTCAAATTATAAGTGAGTTTATTTTACTTTATTTTTGAGAGTTTGTCAACCAAAGTGTTTTTACCTATATTATATACACAGCCATTTCTGAAAGACTTTCCAAAACATTGTAGAAAGGCTCATTCTTTCCACTGTCTCTTTTGCGAGGATGTCGCATGCCGAAACTTTGCTTCCATCGATGCTCAATGTTGCAACACCTATTTTCTGTCCTTTTTCTAAAGGTGCTTTGATTGGCTCGTCAAATGTGCAGGAAACCTCTACTTTATCCTGATTTCCTTTCTTTACAATAAAGTTTACCGAGGGATCTGCAACTGGGGTTACAAAATCGACTTTACCCCCGACAACAGCCATAGAGTTAAGCTCGCCTATTTTTTGTGCGGCATTTACAACCGAATAATTTGCAAATCCGTAGTCTAAAAGCTTACTTGCGCTTGCAAAACGTTCGGCACTTGAGGGCGCGGCAAGGACAACTGCCACAAGCTGCATTCCGTCGCGTTTCGCCGAGGCCGAAAGACAGTATTTTGCAGTGCTGGTTGAACCTGTCTTTATTCCGTTTGCACCCTTGTAAAATCGAATCAGCTTATTGGTGTTTGAAAGCCCAAATTCGCCATTTCTTAAGGTGTCCATCCATATGGTGGTGTAGTCAAGGATTTTCGGGTGCCTTAGAAGCTCGCATGATATGATTGCCACATCGCGCGCAGTGCTGTGATGCTCGGGGGTTTCGTCAAGACCGTTACAGTTGATAAAGTGGGTGTTTTTACAGCCAAGCTCTTTGGCTCTGGTGTTCATCATTTCGACAAAAGCAGGCTCTGTGCCGGCAATGAATTCTGCCATAGCGACTGCGGCGTCGTTCCCGGATGCGACAGCTATAGCTTTAAGCATTTCTTCGACTGTCATTTCTTCCCCGGGCTCCAAAAATACCTGCGAACCACCCATGGACGCAGCATATTCGCTTGTCTGGACTTTATCGGTGAGTTTAATTTTCCCAGAGTCTAAAGCTTCCATTATAAGAAGCATAGTCATTGTCTTGGTTACGCTTGCAATTGGCAGCTTTTCGTCAGCGTTTAGCTCATATAGCACCTGTCCGCTCGAGCTTTCCATCAAAAGAGCCGACGGTGCAGTTACAATTTCGGCAGTAATGCTTGCGTTTACCTGACTTACAAAATCATCTTCAGCAAAGGCGAAAAAGGAAACGCAGTTAATTACAATCAAAATACAAGAGATAACTTTTTTTAGCTTGGAAATCATTATTTAATCAGCCTTTCTGGATTTAGATATATATATAAATATGTAGGAAAAATTTACAATATGCAAAATGCAAAAGTAATATAAAAAAACCCTTGACAAGAACGGGGAGGTGTGGTAGTATAAATGAGTTGCGCCAAGGGACGTTTGGAGTCAAGGAAAAAAGATTAAAAAAATCGAAAAAAAGACTT
>JAZNSF010000022.1:0-16743 GCA_045591095.1 Clostridia bacterium
GCCACTAATGCTTCCCTTACGTAATTCAACAACTACTGAATCATCAGAAACAAGACCTGAATTTACAATCTCTAACTCAATGTAAGACTCACTATCATTAACAACCATCTTAGCTGATAAAACTTCAGGATCAGAACCTACAACATTAAATACAGTAGAATTGTTAGACGCATCCGCATCCTCTGTATCTATTAATGATATTGCCAGTTCCGCTTCCATAGCAGGATCAAAATCTGTAATACTCAACACTTTAGTAATTGCATCTCCTGCTTTAATTGTCTCGCTAATCTCTTCCATAGTTATAATAGTATCGTATTTTTAACAGTTGATAAACCAATACCTGTATCCTGATGTATAGTATCAAGCGAGGGGAAGCAGAAGTTGTCAGTTCCTGACCTCATACAGAGATAACACAGTATCTTAAATTCGTTTCCGCTGATACTTTTATCAGTAATAATTTTATTGAGTATAGTTGTAAATTTACCTTTTAATTTTTTCATTGTATAACCTCCTTTTTGCAAACAAAAAAGCCGTACCATTTCTGATACGACTACGTATAAATATTAAAATTTATTTTTTTCTTATCCATTCACACACATTATTTTTAGAAATTAATAATATATCAACCTCCCCACCAACACCATTATATTGTTTCATGCTTTCTTCAAAGACAAAATCAATAAAAGTAATAGCATTTGAATATATTTTATTTTCTTCATATTTTTCTATAACAATATCCCAAGCAACATCTTTATCTTCACCCGTAATATATCGTGAGGACGATACGTCTTGTATGACATCTTCACCTAGTTTTTTTAAATTAAATCTATATATTTGTCTCTTTGAACTAGTATAACCAGCAATGTAAAACCACGTATCTAAATCTTTTTTCTTTCTCTTTATATAATCAAGCAGTTCTGTAGCAACATCATTTATATCTTTTCCTATAAATGTTTGAGATGTAAAGTCTTTTAAAATATTCTCTATTGAATAGTTGCTTATATTGGCATCACCATGAAACGCAATAGCCATACGAGAATCACATATAAATACTTTATCAGTATTATCAGTGTATCTATATGGAGTAAAATTTGTATATGTTAATCTACTATCACCTGCAACTAACAATCCTTTATCAGTTTCCATAATAACAATGAGTGACATTTGATCCCTCCTAACATAAAAGTTAATGGTGATTTGTAAAAACTCCTTGCAACAGTATCATTGCAAGGAGTTTAATAGTTAAGGTTCCTATTTAGTGCATAACCTTTTGCATATTATGGCGTAAGTTTGGCGTAAATTGGCGTATTTTTTAATTCAGTCAACTCGTCAAACCCGCTATTTTACTGCACTTTTTTGATTATTTGTTATCAAGTGGCTTCATTGTGGGGAAGAGCAAAACGTCACGTATTGATGCGCTGTCGGTAAGAAGCATTATGAGTCTATCAATACCGATTCCAAGACCGCCTGTCGGAGGCATGCCGTATTCAAGCGCTGTAACAAAATCTTCGTCCATCATATTTGCTTCCTCGTCACCGGCTTCACGCTTTTCGACCTGCTTCATGAAGCGTTCTTTCTGGTCAATCGGGTCATTAAGCTCTGAGAATGCATTTCCGAATTCGCGACCGGTAATAAATATCTCAAATCTTTCGGTAAAGGCAGGATTGTCCTTATATCTTTTTGCAAGAGGTGATACTTCAACCGGATATTCGTATATAAATGTCGGCTGAACAAGGTTATCCTCCACCTTTTCTTCAAAGGTAAGGCTGATAATTTCGCCGCGAGTCATACCCTTTTCTACTTCTATGCCAACAGATTTTGCCAAAGCCTCGGCCTCGGCATCTGTAGTTGCTTCGGCAAAGTCGATACCTGCAAACTTTTTGATTGATTCCATCATAGTCATTCTTGCCCAACCTGGAGCCAAATCAATGTCTGTGCCCTGGTATGTAACCTTCGTTGTACCTAAAACCTGCTTCGTTACGGTAGAAATAAGGTCCTCGGTAAGGTTCATCATTCCTTCGTAGTCAGTGTACGCCTCATAAACCTCCATAGAAGTAAATTCAGGATTGTGCTTTACGTCCATACCCTCGTTACGGAACTGTCTACCCATTTCGTAAACTCTTTCAAATCCACCTACAATAAGGCGCTTTAGGTAAAGTTCGGGCGCAACTCTCATATACATATCAATGTCAAGAGTGTTGTGGTGTGTAATAAAAGGTCTTGCTGCCGCACCACCCGGTATAGTATTAAGGATAGGTGTTTCAACCTCCATATAGCCACGTGCATCCAGGTAATTGCGAATTGCAGTTGTGATTTTGCTGCGCATTTCAAATGTCTTACGAACCTCGGGGTTCATAATAAGGTCAACATAACGCTGACGGTATCTAAGGTCGGTATCACGAAGACCATGGAACTTTTCGGGAAGTGGCAAAAGTGACTTGCTAAGCAATTGATAGCTGTTTGTCTTTATAGAAATTTCGCCCTTCTGGGTCTTAAAAACCTGTCCGGTAACGCCCACTAAATCTCCAATATCAAGTCTTTTGAACTTTTTATAAACTTCTTCGCCCATTTCGTCACGGGTAACATAAAGCTGAATCTTACCTTCGCGGTCACGAAGGTCAAAAAATGACGCCTTACCCATAACTCGCTTTGACATAAGACGACCTGCGAGGCTTACCTCTTTGCCTTCCATCTCGTCAAAATTTTCGGTGATATCCGCTGTATGATACTGCTGGTCATATGTTGTCACGTCAAACGGGTTTTCGCCTTCTGCCTGAAGCTCAGCCAATTTTTCGCGTCTGACCTTCATAAGCTGGCCAATATCTTGTTCTACAACTTGTTCGTTTTGTCTGTTGTTCTCACTCACTGCTCATTCTCCTATCTATTTGCTGATGCTTAGTATCTTAAACTTAATAACCCCGCCGGGAGTATTTACGTCAACTGTGTCGCCTACATTTTTTCCTATGAGTGCTCTGCCTACAGGGGATTCGTCTGAAATTTTGAAAAGATCTGGGTCTGCTTCGGTAGAGCCTACTATGCTGTATTCAAGCTCCTCTTCAAACTCCTCGTCATAGACCTTTACTTTTGTACCGATACTTACCTTGTCAAGGTCAATTTCGTCCTGGTCAATAACTTTGGCATTTTTAAGCATATTTTCAAGATGTACGATTCGCGCTTCAACCTGCGCCTGTTCTTCTTTTGCCGCATCATATTCAGAATTTTCGGACAAATCGCCGAAGCCGCGGGCAACCTTGATTTTTTCGGCAACTTCCTGGCGTCTTTTGGTTTTTAAAGTCTCCAGCTCGTTCTCCAGTTTCATAAGTCCTTCGTCTGTCAACATAATCTGTTTGTTTTCCATTTTATATCCATTCCTTTCCTTGCAACTAAATGCAAAACAAAACTTTGAAAGAAAATTCGGGTCATCAACTGATATGTAACCCATATATTATATATCAATCACTATCCAAAGTCAACCTATTTTTTTATAATCATCAGGTACTGTCACTATAGCTATACTTCCACTTAAGATTATCCGGCTTATATCCTTTAAGAATGGCCGCTATTTCACGGTGTTTTACGATATATCCATCCAGATTGAACCCCATATCCACTTCGTTTACATAAAGGTCTCTGCCAAAACTTACGGACCTTTTTTCTGTATCAATTACAATTCCGTTTGGCACTTCATTGAATCCGATATTTCGTACCAAAAGTCCCGTTTCCTCAAAAAAGCTATCACAATTTTTTTGAGCATGTTCTTTATTTTTGGTGCACATAACTATATTTTTAGTATCAAAGCAAAGACTTTTCATCAAATACTCACTTATTCTGCCCGCTTTGTCTGTCCTTATACAGACGCTGGTCTCCAAGAGATTCATACCGCATTTTTTTGCAGTTTCCCTTATGCACCGAGGCATCAGCATTAAAAACAGCTTATCCCCGCTGTCATCAGTCGTCATGTCGCGCAAAATGCCCTTTTCGCGACACACATTTTTTATAAAGTCAGTATATAACACCTTCTCTGCGCCAAAACGTTTTAACCTGTCTTTTGCATTAAGAAGAAGTCTTTCCGCCTTTTGGGGTGACATTTTTTTCAATCTTACATCCGAAAGAGGAATTACCCCCATTATAAGCTCAAACGGATTTGCAGCAGACTTTATTTCTTCTATTTTAATTATCTTTAAAATTTCCCACAGAAAAAATCGTCTTTTGTAAGCTTTTGGCGTTGCTATTATGCCTATTTTCACCCAAAACTTCTCCCTTTTGCGAGATTTACTTTTTAAGCAATTCAACCGCTTCCAAAAGTTGTGTGTCTTCATAAAGTGTAAGATCCGAAATTTTTGAATATTTCTCATCGCTCATCTTTACTTCTATATCCGGCTCTATTCCGGATTTGTCAATGCATACCCCTTTTGGAGTATAGTATCTTGAATCGGTTATCTTCAAAATACTTCCATCAAAAAACTTATACGGGATTTGAGTAACACCCTTGCCAAAAGTCTTTTCGCCTATGCTTTTTGCGAGGCCATAATCCTTCATCGCACCCACAAAAACCTCACTTGCGCTGGCGCTTCC
This sequence comes from Clostridia bacterium, assembly GCA_045591095.1. Lineage (GTDB taxonomy): Bacteria > Bacillota > Clostridia > Monoglobales > Monoglobaceae > SIG440. The sequence continues at coordinate 4,576 of JAZNSF010000022.1, forward strand.
GCCATTTGTAAGAATTGTCATAGGGACTTTCGTCGCACCTTTTGTCGCCATATAGTCGCGTTTTCTTCCATATTTGTCAAGGGTATACACGATTTCGCCCTCGTCAATAAAGGAATCTGCAATATTCACCGCTACCTCAATATAGCCCCCCGGATTGTTGCGAAGGTCAACCACCAGAGCCTTCATTTTGTCATCCACAAGCCTGTTAAAATGCTGTCTGAATTCGTCATAAGTATTTACTCCAAATTGTGTAATCTGAATATAACCAATTTGGTCCTCAATCATTTTTGAGCTTACCGTCTGGCGCTCAATCATTTGTCTTGTAAGGGTTATATCAACGGTCTGGCCATTTGATTTTTTTAGTATTTCCAAGGTTACATCAGTGCCTTCTTTGCCTTTCATTTTTGTTGCCGCATCGTCCAAAAGCTCGCCCGTCACCTTTTCGCCATCTACACTAAAAATTCTGTCCCCTGTAGTTATGCCTGCTTTTTCGGCAGGTGAGCCTGAAAGTGCCGAAATAACCGTAACCTGATTGTCCTCGTTGCTTATATAAAGGCCAACCCCCGTATAATTGTCCGACTCGACGCTTTCCCAGAAGCTTTCGGCATTTTCTTTACTGATATAAATGGTATATGGGTCGCCCACGCTTAAGGAAGTGCCCATAAGTGCACCATCAAGAAGTGTATCTGAGTCAATATCCTCGTAATAATAACGATTTAGAGCATCTACTCCCATACCAAACTTAAGTAGGTCATCAAACCGAAATGCCCCAAACGGATTTACTGCCATAACGGTAAGCAGAGATATCACCACTGCCAGCACGATAGATGCGGCAATCAAAACAGATTTTTTTATATACATAATTTTGCCCTCTTCATATTACAGTCACCTGCATAAAATATATGCAGGTGACTAAAAATTATTCACTTAAAAGAATTGCATCGGGTCTACAGCCGAACCATTAATCAAAACCTCAAAATGAAGGTGCGGGCCTGTGGAATTTCCGGTTGAACCTACCGAACCTATTCTTTGACCCTTGGTTACCTTTTGACCCTTTGAGACGCTGTACGCACTCATGTGTGCATAAAGTGTTGCACGGCCGCCGCCGTGGTCAATTATTACGCAGTTGCCGTAACCTGAGTTCCAGCCGGCTAAGGTTACTGTTCCCGAATTTGCCGCCACAATGGCTGCGCCATAGGATGCGCCTATATCGGTTCCTGTATGACGTTTGTAAATGCCCGACACAGGGTTTTTACGCCGCGGCGAAAAATGCGATGTAATGTAGTGGCAGCTTGGTGTTGGCCACGCAAACTCGCCACCTACGTATTTAGCACCGCCCGATGACTTACTGAGCGAGCCCGAAACTGATGCACGAAGATTTGCCATCGCTCTGTCTGCTTCGTCAATTATTCTTTGGTATGTAGCTGTATCTTTTTCAAGTTCTCTTATGTAAGCCGCTTGCTCGTTTTGTTTTTGAACAAGTGCAGCTTTCTGGTCTTTAAGACTTTGGGCCGAAGTTTCCTGACTTTCTTTTAGTTTCGCTATCTCGTCACGGGATTTTTCTATTTGCTTGCGCATTTCGTCCATCTGGTCAAACACCGCTTTGTCATAGCGCGAAATTTCTTTCATAATTTCGGCCTTATCAACAAAATCACTAAAGCTCTTTGCCGAAAGCAGCATTTCTATGTAGCTTACATCTCCCTGCTCGCACATAACACGAAAACGTTCCTGAAAAATGTGATATTTTTCGTTTGCCTTTTCGGTTGCAACGTCTAACTTTTCCTGTTCAATCGCTAGATTCGCTGAAGTGTCAGCAATCTTTTTATTCAGCGCCTCTATCTCTGTCTGAAGCTCACCCGCTTCTTTTTCAAGCCGCTCTTTGTCGGCAAGGGTCTTTACCTTTTTGTTTTTTGCTTCATTCAGCTTTTTCTGCGCATCCTTTTTGCTTTGCTCTGCCTTGTCTATTTTTTGCTGAGTTGTCTCGGCATACGCAAGCTCAAAAAGTATGGATGATATTGTCCCAAAAACAAATATTCCTGATATAATAATCGCTATCCAGCGGACTGTATTTTTATGCAAACGAACCCCCTCCTTTTATACGTGCAGATGTTTTCGGATTGACATAGCACTTCCTGCCATGCCTATCCCCATTCCCATAAACAAAAATCCTATCACTATTATGGTGCTTACCTGAGTAGCTTCAAGCAGCTGGATGTCACCCATAAACTCCTGAACAGTGGGTAAAATCGAGCCATAGCCCAGCATAACCACTATGGATGCCGCTGCCGCACCAACTGCGCCCAGCAGCATTCCTTCTATTATAAAGGGCCAACGGATAAACCAGTTTGTCGCCCCTACAAACTTCATAATATTGATTTCCTTACGTCTTGAAAACATTCCAAGCTTTATTGTGTTGGAAATTATAAACACCGAAATCGCCGCAAGCACAATCAAAAGCCATATACTTACATGCTTTACCGCACTTGTTATTGAAAGGATTGTCTTTATAAGGTCCTGACGGTTTGTAACCTCCTGAACACCCTTAATTTTTGCCGCAGCCGCTGCGACCTCGTTTGCTTTAGTCACATCAGTAAGCGACAAAATATATGCGTCTCTTAGGGGGTTGTCCGTTTCGAGGGTAGCGATAACCTCGGCCTGGTCCTGATGAACTCCCTCTTTGTAGTTTTGTAGACGTTCCTCCTTGGTATAAAGCTGAGCTTCTTTTACATACTCAATCTCACCAAGCTGACTGCCGATTGCTCTTACGTCGTCACGATTCATATCGTTTGGCATATAAACGTTTATTTCGCACTGGTCCTTTATCTGCTCGCCAACGCTGTTGATATTCATACCAAAGAGAACAAACACGCCAAATATAACCAAACTCGCAATCACTATTCCAATAGATGCCAACGTCATAAGGCTGTTTGAAACAAGACCCTTTATGCCCTGCATTACAAAGTATTTTATATTTCTAAATATCATAGCCGTAGGTTCCTTCCTCTTCGTCTCTTACCAAGGCTCCGTTTTCTATGGCAAGTACACGTTTGTGCATCTCGTCAACAAAATTCTTCGCATGGGTAGCAACAATCATGGTAGTACCACGTTTGTTTATCTCTGCAAGAAGCTGCATAATCTCGTTTGCAGTGTCGGGGTCTAAGTTACCCGTAGGCTCGTCCGCAATAATTACCGGTGGTTTGTTAACAAGCGCTCTTGCAAGAGAAACCCTCTGCTGTTCGCCGCCCGAAAGCTGACCTGGTTTCATCCTTGCTTTGTGGGCAAGACCTACAAGCGCCAGCACATTGGGGACATTGCGTCTTATTTCGCTTCGTGAAGCTCCAATTACCTGCATAGCAAATGCAACATTTTCATAAACCGTCTTGTTTGGCAAAAGTCTAAAATCCTGAAACACCATGCCTATGCTTCGTCTAAGATAGGGAATCCTGGTTTTGGTAAGCGTCCCAAGGTCAAATCCGTTTACTGTGATTTCGCCGCTGTTTGGTTCTTCTTCCTTGATAAGGAGCTTAGTAAGAGTAGATTTTCCCGCACCTGACGGTCCAACCAAAAAGACAAACTCGCCCTTGTCAATAAAAAACGAAACGTCATTTAGCGCCCTGACGCCTGTATCTTCATATGTTTTCGAAACATTCTTAAATTCTATCATAGTTTTGCGCCTTTCCGCCCAGCATCTCACGACAAAAAGCACTCGTTGCTTTTTGTCTTTAAAGCTAAAGCAAGTGCTTTTTTAAAGTCTTGTAGGTTCGGAAGTCAGGTACTTATTTACCATCATTGCAACCTTAAATATAATCGCATCGTCAAATTCTCTTAAATCAAGCCCCGTAAGCTTTTTAATCTTGTCCAGTCTATAAACAAGAGTATTACGGTGAACAAACAGCTTTCTTGAAGTTTCGGACACGTTAAGATTATTTTCAAAAAACTTTTGGATACTATGGATAGTCTCGCTGTCTAAAACATTAATGGATTCTTTTTTGAATACCTCATTCAAAAACAGCTCGCAAAGAGTTGTCGGTAGCTGATAAATAAGTCTCCCTATACCCAAATTATCATAGCTTATCACGTTTTTCTCGGTATCAAAAACCTTGCCGACTTCAAGAGCAATTCTCGCCTCGCGATAAGCCCTTGCTAAATCCTGAATGCTGTCTACGATTGTAGATATACCGATAGAAATCTTGACCATAGTTTCGGACACAACAGTGTCATGAAGCTCGCGCATTTCTTGAATAATATCCAAAACGGTGCTACCATCTTTAACTTCGCGCACAACAGCAATGTCATGATCGTCAATTCTGATAACAAAATCTTTGGCTGTATCGGGGAACATATTCTTAAGTACATCCAGCATCGACACTTCCGAAATCTTTTGTGCCCGAACGATAAATACCACTCGTTTAGCATCTACAGAAAGCTTAAGTTCGTGGGTCTTATACAAAATATCACTTGCAAGCACGTTGTCAAGAATAATATTCTTGACAAAGCTGTTGCGGTCATATTTTTCGTCATAATACTGCTTTATTGTCATAAAATGTGCCGCTAAAAATGCGATATACCCTCTCGCTAGCTCGTCCTCGCCCTCGCAAAATACAACATACATATTTTGATTGTATGTCTCGATTTTGCGGAAGATATATCCGCCGCCTATAAAATCATCATTACTCTCTTCAAAATGAGTAATTACATTTTCCCGCTGAAATCCCACCTTGGATTCATCGCTGCAAGCTATTATGTAACCATTCTCGTCCATAATACCCAGTCTTCTGTGAATATCTTTTTTCAGCTGGCTACAGGCATTTTGAAAAATTCTGCTTTGCATATATTTTACCTCCGTTAAATACTATCTTAACGCAGAAGAAATTTTGCATATCCCCTCATTCTTTTCTATTATACTCCATTTTTCTCAGGATTGCAATATTTTTTGTAGGATTTTTACAAATCTTTCACACTTTTCTCACTTAAATTGTAATTATTTCAGACTACTCTTGTTCATAAGCTCCTCAAATTTACAATTTTCATTAAAGCAGACATATTTTATTGGTCCTCTGCCTCGGTATGGGCGTTTTTTCATAATCGCGCCGCCACACTTGGGGCACTTAAGCTTTGTAGGCTCGTCCCACGAAATAAGGCAGTCTGTACCATTTTCGCAAGTGTAGTATCTTACACCCTTTCTGGACTTTCTTATCTCTACCTTACCTCCGCATTTTGGGCATGGTGCATCAACTGTTTCGGTTATTGCCTTGGTGTTTTTACATTCGGGATACCCCGGGCAAGCAAGGAACTTTCCAAACCTTCCCTGCTTATAAACCATCATCCTGCCGCATTTTTCGCAAGCCACGTCCGAAACCTCATCCTCTACCTCTACCTTACCGATTGTTTCTTCGGCCTTGGAAAGCGTCTTGGAAAATGGTCCGTAAAAGTCGCGGACTATCTCTTTCCACTGTTTTTCGCCGTCTTCTACAAGGTCTAACCTTTCTTCCATATTAGCAGTAAATTCGACATCAACTATGTCCGAAAAATGTTCTTCCATCAGTTCGGTTACTATACTGCCAAGTTCGGTGGGGAAAAGCGACTTTCCTTCTCTTCCCACATAACCTCTTGCAGTAATCGTGGTGATTGTCGGCGCATACGTACTTGGACGGCCTATGCCGTCTTCTTCCATAGTCTTGATAAGGGACGCCTCGGTGTATCTTGCCGGAGGCTGAGTGAAATGCTGTTTTGACTCCATATCCTTAAACAGAAGCTTTTGTCCCTCGCAGAGTTTGGGTATTTTGCCTTCTTTTTCCTCGGCAAAATCCTTGCCCTCCACGTAAACCGCCATAAAGCCGTCAAACTTTATCGTAGAGCCGCTTGCTTTGAGGATATAATCCCCCGCCTTGATGTCTGCCTGAACGGTGTCAACTATCGCATCGGACATCTGTGAGGCCAGAAAGCGGTTCCAGATAAGTTTGTAAAGCTTATACTGGTCGGATTTTAGTGAATCCTTGATTTTTTCGGGTTCAAATGCCATAGAAGTAGGTCTGATTGCTTCGTGCGCATCCTGGGCATTTCGCTTTGACTTATAGAATTTAGCCTTTTCGGGCACATAAAGATTTCCGAACTCATTTTCTATATAGCTTCGGCACTCGGTTAATGCCTCAAAGGCAATTCTTAAAGAATCGGTACGCATATAGGTAATAAGACCAACGCTTCCGCTGCCCTTTATGTCGATTCCTTCATATAATTGCTGTGCTGTAGCCATTGTTCTCTTTGCAGTAAACCCAAGCTTTCGTGCCGCTTCCTGCTGAAGGGTACTTGTTGTAAACGGTGGCGGGGTAAACCGCTTCTTCTGGCTTTCTGCTACGGTTTTTACTGTATATTCGGCAGTTTTCAAGCTTTCGGCTATTTTTTGGGCCATAGTCTCGTCCGAAAGCTTCATCTTTGTTTTTGCGTTTTTGCCATAAAATTTTGCAACCAAGGGAGCCTTACCCTTGTCGTTTGTAAGTTTTACGTCTATTGTCCAGTATTCTTCTTCTTTAAATGCTTCGATTTCTCTTTCCCTCTCTACAATCAGCCTTGTCGCAACCGACTGAACTCTTCCGGCACTTAATCCCTTTTTAACTTTTTTCCAAAGAAGCGGACTAAGCTCGTATCCCACAATTCTGTCTAGGACGCGGCGCGCCTGCTGAGCATCCACCAAATCGGTATTGATGGGTCTTGGCTTTGAAATCGCATCTTTTACGGCAGTCTTTGTAATCTCGTTAAACGTAATACGGCAGTCTGACTCGGGGCTTATCCCCAAAAGCGCCGCCAAATGCCACGAAATCGCCTCACCCTCGCGGTCAGGGTCAGTTGCAAGAAAAATCTTTGCCGAGTCTTTTGCTGCCTTTTTAAGCGATGCAATAAGCTCGCCTTTTCCACGTATAGTAATATATTTAGGCTCGAAATCATCCTTTATATCCACTCCAAGCTGACTTTTGGGAAGGTCTCTTAAGTGTCCCATCGAGGCAGTAACTTCATATTTTGAGCCAAGATACTTCTTTATAGTTTTAGCTTTGGCAGGGGACTCAACTATAACGAGATTTTTTTTGGTTTTAGTTTCCTTGTTAGCTGTTTTTGCCATTTTCTTAAACCACCTTTTTATTTTAATCCGGAGGGGTTATTCCACCAGTATATATCTGTTTCCGCTTTCCTGACGGAGCTTACCTTTTATACACAAAATGGTAAGTCTTCCGCTTAGTACATTTATGCTGAGTTTTAAGTTTTCAGCTATAGTTTCAGCAGTTGCAATGCTGCCGTTTTCTTTCAAAAATTCTATAATCCTTTCGTCCTCACTGATTATTTTGGGAGAGCTACTTGGAGCGGTCGGTTTTTCTTCGCTTTTAAAGCAAGCATTCGGGAACCGTTCCTTGTACGTATTAAGTGGCACATCTTTATTTGTTACAATTGTTGCCCCCTCTTCAATCAGCTTGTTCGGAAGCTCTGCCTGCCACAGCATAGGGCTTTGCGGCACTGCAAAAACGTCCTTATTTTCTTCCAGCGCCAAGCGCGCGGTGATAGCTGTTCCGCCGTCAAGTTTTCCCTCTACAACAACCGTTCCGCTTGTCATGCCGACAATTATACGGTTGCGTTGCTGATAAAAATATCTTTTCACCGGGGTTTTGGGTGGCCTTTCCGAAACAATCGCCCCGCCATTTTTCAAAATATCCCGATAAAGTCTTTCATGGCACTTTGGATAAACTTCGTCAACGCTTCCTGCAAGAACTGCAATCGTCTTGCCCCCTGCATCCAACGCGCCTCTGTGAGCCTCGCCGTCTATACCTTCGGCCATTCCGCTGACGACGGTTATTCCGCCTAGACCAAGACTCTTTCCAACCAGCCTTGCAAAGCTTTTGCCATGGTCAGTTGGTTTTCGGCATCCTACTACCGACACCGATACTGTGTTTTTATCGTTAATGGGTGCGCCCTTAACAAACAAAATTCTTGGCGGAAGATTGATGTGTTTGAGATTTTCGGGATATTCCTCCATATCCATTGTGACGATACGAATTCCGTTGTCGCTGCAGTATTTTAGTATATTCTGCGCCTCCGCAAACACTTCGGGGTCAGAAAATCTTTTCTGAAACTCTCCCGAAGTTCCAAGGTCACGAAGAAATTTTTGGTCCATAGCGCCGGATGTAAACGAGTTTGTGCTTCGCTCAAACAGCGGCACCGCTTTTGCCGCGGCTTCGGGTTCAAAGTTTGCAGCTGTGTGTAGCCAAAGTTCATACAAAATCTCCATAATCAATCCTCCTCTCCGTATATATACCTTTTTGTATTACCGGCTTTTAAGCCAGTGCATAACAATCCCTGACGCAACTGCTGCGTTTAAGGATTCGGCCATGCCGTCCATAGTAATTTTAAGCCTTACGTCCGCCATATCCAAAATTTCGTCGCAAACGCCATGAGCTTCGCTGCCTATAACTACACCAAAGCCTCCATGCACCGAAAAGCCTTCAAGCGGAGTTTCGCCGTTTGGAGTAGTTGCGACAATTAAAATCCCCATATTTTTCAGATTTTCTATATCAGAAATTTCACAGTTTGCCCTGAATTTCATCCTGAAAACCGAGCCCATTGTAGAGCGCACAGTTTTGGGTGAATATATGTCAGCCGATCCTTTCATAAGATATACGCCATCAAACCCAAGCGCCTCTGCCGTACGGATTACGGTGCCTAAGTTTCCGGGTTCTGATACCCCGTCAAGAATAACCATCTGACTTTCAGGCTTTTCGGGCAAAAACTGTTCCTCGTTAAAGGAAACTACCGCCAAAATCCCTTGAGGCGTGTCGGTGTCCGAAATGTCATCAAACAGAGATTCAGATACCACATAAACCTTTTGGCATATTTCATCTGCCTTCTTTACAATCTCGGGCTCATTTTCAAAAAATTCTTCCGTCATAACCACAAAGGAAATTCTTTCGGGCACGTATTCTACTGCCTCCAGGGCAATTTTTCTGCCCTCGGCAACAAAAAGCCTGTGCTCTGTCCTTATATTCTTTCGTTTTAGCTGTCTTACCAGTTTGAGATTCTGATTGTCTTTACTTGATATATTATATATCATTTGTCCACTCCGTATAATACCATAATTCCTTACGTATTTATGTCGTTTTATGTGCGAAAAAGTTATATCACGCACGCGCGATATAACTTTTTAAGCGAATAACTATTTAACTTTTTCTACAAGCTTAGCAAAAGCCTGGGGATCAGATACTGCAATTTCTGCAAGCATCTTTCTGTTTATTTCGATACCATTGTTCTTGAGACCGTTCATAAATCTGCTGTAGCTGATACCGTTCATTCTTGCTGCCGCATTTATTCTTGCGATCCAAAGCTGTCTAAAGTTTCTCTTCTTTTGCTTTCTGTCGCGGTATGCGTAGCTGAGTGACTTCATAACTGCCTGGTTTGCAGTTCTGAAGAGCTTGCTCTTCGCGCCTCTGTATCCTTTAGCTAATTTCAATATTTTCTTATGTCTTTTTCTGGTGTTCATAGCACCTTTAACTCTTGCCATATCTAAAGACTCCTTTCATCTAATTCCAATTTGCGAAAAACTCGCAGGTTTTTTCTTTTCTCTCTTAAAATCAGGCTGTCCTTATTTGTAAGGAATCATGCTCTTGATTGTAGCAGCATTTGCTGTTGAGAGATATCCATTTCTTCTGAGCTTTCTTTTTCTCTTTGTTGTCTTCTTGTTCAGGATGTGACTTCTGAAAGCCTTTCCTCTTTTAACCTTACCATTCTTTGTAACGCTGAAGCGTTTTGCAGAGCCTTTATGTGTCTTAATTTTCGGCATCTTCTTTTCTCCTTCCATAAAATAAGTTTTGAAAGCTTTGTATAAAGCGATTTTTACTTTTAGGCTTTCTTGGGTGAAACAAACATAGCCATGCTTTTGCCTTCGAGTTTGATGTCCTTTTCAACAACACCGACCTCAGCCATCATGTCCTTGACTTTAAGCAAAAGGTCTCTTCCGCTGGCACTGTGAGTGATTTCGCGGCCTCTGAAACGTACCGAAACCTTAACCTTGTCGCCGGCTTTTAAAAATTTAATCCCCTGATTAACCTTTGTGTTGAAATCATGCTCGTCAATATTTGGGCTCAGCCTTACTTCCTTGATGCTGATAACCTTTTGGTTTTTGCGAGCCTCTTTTTCCCTTTTTGCAAGCTCAAACTTGTGCTTTCCATAATCCATAATTTTGCAAACAGGCGGTTTTGCCTGAGGCGCAATCTTTACAAGGTCAAGATTGTGTTCCTCTGCAATTTTTTGTGCCTCTTTGCCCGAAACTACGCCAAGCTGTTCGCCGTCAGGGCCAATGAGTCTGACTTCCTTGTCTTTGATTTCTTCGTTAATCATCAACTCTTGCTTAGCTATACTGAAACACCTCCAAAATAATCTGCCCTTACTTCGTCTTAAAGTCGCGGGTAGCCCGTGCCTTATGAAAAAAAATAAGTGCGGAAAGCAAAAAGCTCCGCACTCAAAAAACTCAAATTTTTTTGACCCTTTTGCCCGAAAGCGGCTAAGGGGAGAAGCGGACCTTCTACTTTTACTTACGATATTTTACCATATCCTTTTTTATTTGTCAACAAATTTTTTAAAAATTTTTATTTCCCTCTTGAATATTCTCTTTGGCTGTGTTAAAATTGTGTCATGCAATTGATTTTCGTGAAAGGAAGGATTTGAGACAATGCATATATTCATTCGCTCTTTGATTGAGACAGCAAACACCTTAGTTGTAAGCATCATATGTTCGGTCATTTTTACACCTATGATACACAGTGAATATGCCATATACGATCTTATTGCCTGCACTGTCCTTAATACTGCCGCTTTTGCCCTGTTTTTGTATCTGAACTTTATTCTTTGGTCACGGCTTTATCGTCAGTCTTCGGTCCCAAAAGAGTACTTCATCCCGACATTTACCGCATTCTCGGTTTATACAGTTCTTTCTTCCGCCCTGTATTTTATACGTTTTCCACTTTATATGTGGTTCTTTTTGCCGACCCGGTTTTTAGAACCTCAGCTGGCAAGCGACTATGCAGCACTGACACTGCTCGCATCACACGGTCTGTTTTTGGCGCTTATCTTTTTTACTCGCAGGTTTTGCATAAAGAAAAAATCGCTTCACACCTATAGATAGGCTGACCTTTTTCAGAAAACAGTTTTTCATATTCGGTCATAACATTACCCGAAAACCCGCTTCTGTGCAGGTTGAGGGTAATGTTTTTTAATTTCATTCCAAAATCCGAAAACGAATTCAGTGAAAATTCAAAAAGAGGGGCGTTGTCAGTTTTGAAGTGAATTTCTCCTTTATCCGACACAATTCTTTGGTACATAGCAAGATACTGCTCGTACGTCAATCGTCTTTTGCGGTGTCCCCACTTCGGCCAGGGGTCGCAAAAATTGATATAAATTCTGTCTATGCTTTTTTGCTCCTCCAGCTGTCCTAAACACTGGGCGTCCCCTGCTACAAATTTCACGTTTTTAAGATTCTTTTCCTTTACCTTTTCCATCGCAAGAACAAGTACATCTAAGTTTTTCTCAAAGGCTATGTAATTTATGTCCGGATTAATTTCGGCAATCTGGCTTATAAACCCGCCCTTGCCGCAACCAATTTCCAGATGTAAGGACTTAGAATTTCCAAAAACTGCCCTTAAATCGTTTTTATATTCAAAAATGTCCTCTATGATAAAACCTGAGCACAATTTTATCCTGTCTTCTCTGTGTTTTTTTCTTCACATTCGCATAAAGTTACCGCCTCCAATAAGGCATATTTTATCAAAGCCGACACCAGTTGTCAAGTTTCTAACCATTGATGGTAAACGCATTGTAAGTGTCTACCAGAATGTTCCAAAGTTCACGGTCAACCTTTCCTTCGCTTTCTTTGCCATAAAGCCTGGCAAAATCATCCACCGCCTCGGAAGTTTTTTTGTCATAAACCCCCGTAAGGTCCGGCATTTGGATATTCTTATATATTTTTGCAATTCGCCTTAGCATTATCTGCAGAAAATAAATCTCCTCAAAATCGTCGCCTTCTTTAAGATGCGGAATTTCGGGCGGATAAGCGGCTATTTTGTGTGGGAAGTGATGCTTTCTTTTTAAATCATCATAAACCTCCACAATTTTTGTCCATGTTTCAAAATCCGCTGT
>JAZNSF010000023.1:0-33164 GCA_045591095.1 Clostridia bacterium
TGCTACAAAAATAATAGTTCTGACAGAAAACGGCATAACAGAAACTGGCTCTCACTTGGAGCTTATGGCGAAAGACGGAGACTACGCAAAGCTTTACAGTCTTTACACTTCTTTATAACAAAACAAAAAATACCGCGTTTAAGCGGTATTTTTTTGTGTAAAAGTTGTTATTTAAGCTTTTAGTTGGATATCAACTTTTTTTCTCGGATTTTAAATATATCATCAAAACTGGACAGGAAGATGGATAACAAGCCCAGAAAACTACCCAGAATTAGATTTAAATCAAGACAGTCTTTCCCGAGTATTACCGAAATAATACTTGTAATTACGGCCGAAAAAGGTGTTATAACAGCCACGATACAAGCGTCAATATATTTCATCGAATTGGTTCGGATTATCCAGCAGAATGCCGATGTTATAACGGCTACCAAGACTACATATATTATGTGCGCGGGGTTGAAAGAAAACATTATTTTTTCAATTGGTTGAGTAATTCCACGGTCATTTGTTATTGTAACAAAATTGAGTACAAGTGAGAATATCAAAGATGTCGAAAACCCTACCGTTGACTGAGTTGCAAGGTAAAGGGGTGTGTTTAGCTTTTTTGCAAAGACACCGGTTCCTGCAATGTTGAATCCGTAAAGGAGCCCCGAAATTGCGCAAAGTATTTCGCCAATCCCCCAAGACGAATCCGAAAAGGATATACCATTTAAGACAAAAGCACTTGCCAGACAGACTACACTTGCAAGACAAGCCGAAAAACCGGGCCTTTTTTTGACCAAGATATACATAAGAACAGGCACTGTTATACACGAAAGATTTTCCAAAAATGCATATCGGGCAGGAGTTGTGTAAAGAAGCCCTATTTTTTGGCTTATATTAGCCAAAGCCAGAAAAAGACCTGTCGGAACGCCCACTTTTAAGTATTCTAAATTAAATTCTTTAATGTGTTTTCTGGCTATTATAAGGTATGTAATCAAAAGTACAAGCTCGGTAAAACATACACGAATAGTAGGAGAGTAAAATTTATAATGGTGTAATGTGATAAGCGGGACGCATCCCCAAACCAACACGACAAACAAAAGTCCAATATATGAAATTGTTTTTTTGCTACAATTTGTCATCAAAAACCCCCCCAAAAAATTTAACTACCTAAAATTATATCATTACTATTGCTTTTTTGGAATATTAGGTTTATAATAAGGTTGTGAAAAAAATTTAATGCTTAGAGGAGGATAGCTTATGGAAATAAATAAGCTTGAAATCTTGATAAGAGCCATTGAACTTGGCAGTCTCTCAAAAGCGGCAGCTGAATTTATGTATACCCCGTCTGCAGCTTCGCATATTTTGGATGGAATTGAAAATGAAATCGGAACGAAGTTTATAAAAAGAACCCACACTGGTATAAGGGTTGAAGATGGATGCGAGCAGATTATTGAGAATTTAAAAAAGATAGTTAATATCGACAAACAAACCAAACGTTTGGCTCAGGATATAAACATAAACAAAAAAGGGACCTTAACTATTGCAACTTATGCCAGTTTGTTAAAAGAAGTTCTGGCTAACATTATAAAAGAATTTAACAAGGAATACCAATATATAAATATCGATATTATGGTAACCGATGATATTCAAAAGAATTATGAAGAAGGCAAAGCAGACATAATATTTGGCGATAAAATTGAAAACGAGGATGCTGTATGGGAAGAATTGATAATAGACCCCTTTGTGGCAGTTGTGCCTGAAAATTATCCTGCTGAGACTAACTCTATAAAACGAGGCGAACTGTATAAGCGGACTTTTATCAATGTAAAAGAAAAGAGAATTTCGAGTTATCTTGATGAAAATAAGAGTTGTAAGACAATTAATGTAGATTCGCACGATGATAGTTCTGTTATTCATATGGTAAGAGAAGGTATAGGTATTGCTATTTTGCCAAGGCTCTCGGTAAGAAAAACTTCTGGTGTAAAATATTTAAATTTAGATCCCGGATTAGACAGAATTCTTGGACTGTCATATAGAAAAAATTTATTTAACAACAAAAGCGAATTATATGAGTTTGTCAAATTTATGAAAAAATTTGATTTTAGCGAATTTAATATATAGACTGAAACTGAAAGGTATTGATTATGAGGATATACAAAACAAAGTTTGAAGCTTGCCTTAAAAAAGTACAAAAGCCCGCAAGATACATCGGAAACGAATTTAACAGCGTTCACAAGGAATGGACAGAGGATATGGTGTCTTTTGCATTTTGTTTTCCTGATGTGTACGAGGTGGGAATGTCCCACTTAGGCATGAAAATACTTTATCATATGCTGAATGACCGCGAGGATACTGTTTGCGAACGTGTATTTGCTCCATGGGTAGATATGGAGGAGGAACTTCGTACAAAAGAGATTCCACTTCTTTCGCTTGAAAGCTATGTGCCGATAAAAGATTTTGATATTGTAGGGTTTACTCTTCAGTATGAAATGAGTTATTCAAATGTAATAAATATGCTGGATTTAGCAAAAATACCTATGAAGGCGGTAGACCGCACAGAAGATGACCCGTTTGTATGCGCAGGTGGGCCTTGCGCCTATAACGGCGAGCCTTTGGCAGATGCTATTGACTTTTTCACCTTGGGCGAGGGCGAAGAAGTAAATAACGAAATTATAGATGCCTTCAAAGAGTGGAAACAAAAGGGTGGCAAAAGACAGGAGTTTTTAGAAAAAATTTCTGAAATTGAGGGGGTATACGTTCCGCAGTTTTATGATGTGGAGTATAATGATGATTGTACCATCAAGTCGGTAAAACCAAACCGCAAAAATGTCCCCGAAAGAATAAAAAAACGTATAATTAAAAATCTTGACGAAACCTACGTGCTTGACAAAATGATTGTGCCGTTTATGGATATTGTTCACGACCGTATGACCTTGGAAATTTTCCGTGGCTGCATTCGTGGCTGTCGTTTTTGTCAGGCAGGGTATCTTTACCGTCCGGTGAGACAGCATTCTTGCGACAAGCTAATTGAAACAGCGAAAAAGATGATTGAATCTACAGGCTACGAAGAAATGTCACTTTCGTCGCTTAGTACAAGTGATTTTACCTGTCTTCACGAGCTTATTGACAGACTCTTGGAAATTACTGTTGACAAGCGCATAAACCTTTCGCTTCCGTCGCTTAGGGTAGATAACTTCTCGATGGAGCTTATGGAAAAGGTGCAGGCTGTAAAAAAGAGCGGACTTACATTTGCGCCTGAAGCAGGCACGCAAAGGCTCAGAGATGTAATAAACAAGAATGTCTTAGAGTCCGATTTATTAAGGACTTCGCGAATTGCTTTTGAAGGCGGATATAACCGCATTAAGCTATATTTTATGATAGGACTTCCGACTGAAACCGAGGAAGATGTTATCGGTATTGCGGACTTAGCGGGGAAAGTGGTCGACGTATTTTATTCAATACCCAAAGAAATCCGTAAAGGCAGACAGCTTACAGTTACAGTAAGCACCTCGTCCTTTGTTCCAAAGCCTTTTACACCTTTCCAATGGGAACCTCAGGATAGGATTGACACTTTAATAGAAAAGCAAAAACTCTTAAAAAACCATATAAAAACAAAAAGTATATCGTATAACTGGCATCAAAGCCACGTAAGCTTTTTGGAGGCTGTTTTTGCAAAAGGTGATAGACGTCTCTTTAAGGTTTTAGAACTTGCGCAAAAGAAAGGCTGTCGTTTTGATGGTTGGGACGAGCATTTTGACTACGAAAAATGGCTTGAAGCATTTTCGGAAGCAGGCGTTGACCATGAATTTTATGCGTATCGAAAGATTGACCACTCTGAAGTACTTCCTTGGGACCATATTGATATAGGTGTCAAAAAGGAATACTTGATAAAAGAGCACCAAAAAGCCTATAAAGAAATAACCACGCCGTCCTGTCGCGAAAAATGCTCGGGCTGCGGTGCGACAAGCTTTGGAGGAGGTGTGTGCTTTGAGTAAAATAAGACTTAAATTTTCGAAAACAGGAATGGGAAAGTACATATCACATCTTGACCTTCTTCGCACCTTTACACGTGCAATTCATCGTGCCAATCTTCCGGTCAGGTACAGCCAGGGGTTTAACCCCCATCAGCTTATTACGTTTTCGCTTCCGCTTGCGCTTGGTACAACCGGAGAGGGCGAGTTTCTGGACATTGATTTTGAGGACGGGACTGATGCAAACGAAGTGAAAAACAAATTAAATGCCTGCCTTCCCACCGATATAAGGATAGTTGGAACTTCACTTCCTTTGATTAAGGCAAAAGATATTGTTTCGGCTGAATATATCTTTGATATAAAGACAGAGGAAAAAGCACGGGAAGAAGATATAAAAGCATTTTTCAACCAGGATGAGATTTTGGCCATCAAAAAGACAAAACGAGGAGAAAAAGAGGTTAATCTCAGGGAATTTATCCACGAATACTCGCTTATTGAGCTGAATGATGGTGGATTTAAGCTTAAAATAATTCTTTCAGCCGGGGGCGAAAACAACATAAAACCCGGCATTGTCGCAGAAAAAATGTGCGAATTTTTGGGCGCAGCATTACCTGAAAATGCCGAGATACACCGAAAAACCATATATTATAAAGACGGTAAAAATATAAAGCCGTTTGAGTAAAAAACTAAAACGGAGGACTGTTTTGACTAGACTCTCGCACAATCACAACGCTTTAAAAGAGAAAATAAAAGAAGCAATGTATGCTGTTTTGCCAATTGTTTTGTTGGTTACAGTGCTTTGTGTATTTTTTGTGCCCATAAGCAGCGGCCTTATGCTTTCGTTTTTGCTCGGGTCTGTTATGGTTGTTGTAGGAATGGGGCTTTTTACAGTAGGCTCAGATATTTCTATGACTCAAATAGGCATGCACATTGGCTCCAAAATGACAAAAACAAAACGCCTCGGACTTATTTTGCTTTTTAGTTTTATCTTAGGTATTGCAATTACTGTTGCCGAGCCGGACCTGCAGGTGCTTGCGACCAATGCCCCGAATATTGATAAAAATGTTTTGGTTTTGGCAGTATCTGTTGGCGTGGGACTATTCCTTATGCTAAGTATGCTGAGGATACTTTTTGGCATACCTCTTAAGTGGCTTCTAATTGTTTTTTATGTAGCAATTTTTGCCTTAGCTGCTTTTTCGGACAAAGAATTTTTGTCAGTTGCCTTTGATTCGGGCGGAGTGACAACAGGCCCTATTACCGTTCCGTTTATTATGGCTTTGGGCGTTGGTGTTGCCTCTATCCGAAGCGACGAAAGGGCAAAGTCCGATAGCTTTGGACTGGTTGCGCTTTGCTCTATTGGACCTATACTTGCTGTGATTATTTTAGGGTTTATTTACCACAGGGACACTGCTGTTGATTCGGCACTTTTGGTGGATAGTTTTGAAAAAACTACCGCTTTGGGAAGCGAATACCTAAAGTCCTTACCTAAGGAGTTTAAAGAGGTATCCGCAGCACTGCTACCGATTTTTGTTATGTTTATACTCTTTCAGGTTGTATCATTAAAGCTTGAAAAGCGTTCGCTTTCAAGGATTCTTGTTGGCGCTTTGCTTACATATATTGGACTTGTGTTGTTTTTGACGGGAGTAAATGTCGGCTTTTCTTCTTTGGGGTATGCCCTTGGTGATGCAATTATGAAAAGCAACATAAAAGGGCTCTTGATACCCATATCAATGCTTATGGGTTGGTTTATAATAAGTGCCGAGCCTGCGATACACGTGCTTACAAAACAGGTGAACGAACTTAGCGCAGGCGCAATTTCTGAAACTCTTATGCGATACACGCTCTCTATTGCAATTTCCTGTGCGATGGGCCTTGCAATGATAAGGGTGCTTACCGGAATATCTGTTTTGTGGTTTGTTGTTCCGGGGTATGTGATAGCACTGGCTCTTACATTTTTTGTATCGCCTACATTTACTGCAATTGCATTTGATGCAGGTGGTGTTGCGTCGGGACCGATGACTGCGACTTTTATGCTGCCGTTTGCTATGGGCGCTTGTTCTTCAATAGGCGGAAATATCATGGCAGATGCCTTTGGACTTGTTGCTATGGTTGCAATGATGCCACTTATCACTGTGCAGATTATGGGTGCAATTTCAAGCGCAAAAGCGTCTGGTGCGGAAATTCCCGACCTTATTAGCAAATTTGAAGATGATGAAGTCATCGAACTTTGGGAGGTGTAATTTATGGAGCTATATCTTACCTTAAGCATTGTTGACAGGCAAAATACAGACGTTTTACTTGAAATATGCCACGAACTTAAAATGTCATTTGTTCTTACAGCGTTGGGAAGCGGAACTGCCACAAGCGAACATCTAACGCTTTACAACCTCGAGCCTGACGAAAAATCAATTATTTTCTCTGTTGCGGGTGATGACACTATTAAGAAAATGATACGAAAGGCAAAAGAGGAGCTTTATATTGACATCCCCGGAAATGGCATTATGATGGCTGTACCCATTAAAAGTGTTGGGGGTGGCAAAACCCTTGAATATCTTACCGATGCACAAAAAATAGGAGGTGCAAATCCTGAAATGAAATTTGAAAATGAACTTATTGTTGTTATTCTTAACGAAGGCTATTCAGACGCGGTTATGGACGCTGCAAGGGAAGCAGGTTCGACCGGTGGAACGCTTATGCATGCAAAAGGAACAGGCAAAACGGGTACCGAAAAATTTTTTGAGGTTTCTTTGGCCGAAGAAAAGGATATGATTTATATTTTGGCGTCAGCTGACAAAAAGACAGAGATTATCCAGGCAATAAACCAAAAATGCGGCACAACAACAAAAATCGGGGCAATTTGTTTTTCGCTTCCGGTTTCCGAGGTTGCAGGGGTAAGATGTCTTGAACTGGACCATGAGTAGACTTTTTTAAATACTAAAAAAAGTTGTTGACATAATCTATTATTTATGATATAATACCAAAGGTTATTAACCTATTGCTTAGTTTGGGGGCTTACGATTCACCGCCTCATACCAAGCTTTAAGGGGATTTAAAATTATGGAGGTGAAACCAAATGTTAAAGGAAAGAAAAGAAGAAATCATCAAGACCTATGCCACTCACGAAGGCGACACAGGTTCTCCTGAGGTTCAGATTGCTCTCCTTACCGAGCGCATCAATGACCTTAACGAGCATCTTAAGATGCACAAAAAGGACCATCACTCAAGACGTGGTCTTCTTAAGATGGTTGGTGTAAGAAGAAGTTTCCTTAACTATCTCATGAAGAGTGATATCAATAGATATCGTGCAATCGTTGAGAAGTTGGGTCTCAGACACTAAAAAATGCATTTTAAGTCTTTGCTCAGGTATCGGGCAAAGACTTAATTTCGTATTTTGGCAAGAAAAAATTTATGTTTTTATATACAAAACTAAGGGTGTTTGCGAATTTAGCAGTTAGAAATATACTTTTTTTACGTTGGCGAAAGTTTGTTTCTAAGTGCTAAAAATGCAAGCCTCTTAAAGTAAAAGGAGGAAAAAATTATGAGTAAAATTTTTGAAACAGAAGTAGCCGGCAGAAAGCTTAGCCTTGAGTTTGGCAAAGTGGCAGAGCTTGCTAACGGCGCAGTAATTGTAAGATATGGCGATACAGTTGTTGTTACTGCTGCAACTGCATCAGCAAAGCCAAGGGATGGTATTGATTTCTTCCCTTTAAGCATCGATTACGAGGAAAGAATGTATGCAGTAGGTAAAATCCCTGGTAGCTTCCTAAAAAGAGAGGGAAGGCCTTCTGAAAATGCAATCCTTACAGCCCGAGTTATCGACAGACCCATGCGTCCGCTTTTCCCGAAAGACCTTCGAAACGATGTATCAATCGTTTCGACTGTTATGTCGGTTGAGCAGGACAACGCACCCGAATTTTGTGCTATGATTGGTTCTTCTGCTGCGGTTTCTGTATCGGATATCCCATTCAATGGTCCTATCGCTGCTGTTTATGTTGGACTTATTGATGGCGAATTTATCATCAACCCAACAGTTGAGCAAAGAGAAAAGAGTGACCTCAACCTCACTGTTGCAGGAAGCCTAGAGAAGGTAGTTATGATTGAAGCAGGCGCAAACGAAGTTCCTGAAGACGTTATGTTTGATGCAATTATGTTTGCTCATGAAGAAATCAAAAAGCTTTGTCTTTTCATCAAGGGCATCCAGGACGAAATCGGTAAGCCTAAGTTTGAATATGAGCACATCGTTGTAAACGAGGAAGTATTTAACGATATTTCAGAATATGCAACCGATATGGTAAAGGCTGCTCTTGATACAGACGACAAGACTGTAAGAGACGAAAGACTAAAGGTTGTTTACGAAGATGTGTACGCACACTTTGAAGAAAAGTATCCCGCAGAAGAATTTGCTCAGGATATTGAAGAAGCACTTTACAAGCTCCAAAAGACCGTTGTAAGACGTTGGCTTTTGGACGAGGGCAAGCGTGTTGATGGCCGTGCTATCCAGCAGCTTAGACCTCTTGCTTCAGAAGTTGGACTTTTGCCACGTGCTCATGGCAGCGGTCTCTTTAAGAGAGGTCAGACACAGGTTATGACTGTTGCTACACTTGGTGCTATTGGTGATGCACAGATTATTGACGGACTTGACACCGAAGAATACAGAAGATATATCCACCACTACAACTTCCCATCATTCAGCGTTGGCGAAACAAGACCTTCGCGTGGCCCCGGCAGACGTGAAATCGGTCACGGCGCACTTGCTGAACGCGCACTTGTTCCGGTTATCCCAAGTGAAGAAGAATTCCCTTATGCAATCAGACTTGTTTCTGAAGTACTAAGTTCAAATGGTTCAACTTCACAGGGCAGTATCTGTGGCAGTACACTTGCTCTTATGGACGCAGGTGTTCCTATCAAGGCTCCTGTTGCAGGTATCTCTGTGGGTCTTGTTACAGAGGGCGAAAGATTTATCACAGTTCTTGATATTCAGGGTCTTGAAGACTTCTTTGGCGATATGGACTTTAAGGTCGCAGGCACTAAAAATGGTATCACTGCAATCCAGATGGACCTTAAGATTGACGGTCTTACACCCGAAATCATCAAGAATGCTCTTACCGAAACAAGAGATGCAAGATACTATATTCTTGACGAAGTAATGCTTAAGGCAATTGCTGAGCCTCGCAGCGAAGTTTCCGAGTATGCTCCAAAGGTAATTCATATCGAAATCCCTGTTGACAAAATCCGTGACGTTATCGGCTCGGGCGGTAAGGTTATTCAGAAGATTGTTGCAGACACCGGCGCTAAAATCGATATCGAAGAGGACGGAAGAGTATTTATTTCTGCTCCGAATGCCGAAATGGGCGAAATGGCAAGAAAGATTATCGAAGGCATAGTTAAAGAACCCGAAATCGGCGAGGTTTATGACGGTAAGGTTGTAAGAATTATGGACTTTGGTGCATTTGTAGAATTCCTACCCGGCAAAGATGGTCTTGTTCACATTTCAAAGCTTGACAAGGTAAGAGTTGAAAAGGTGGAGGATGTTGTTAAGATTGGCGACGACATAAAGGTTCAGGTTATCGAAATCGATAAAATGGGCAGAATCAACCTTAAGAGAATTATTACCGAGTAATCAGTTCAAATTTAAATATCCGCAAACAAAACAGTTTGCGGATATTTTTTTCATTAAATTTCAAAAATCTATTGACTTTATCGATTTAGTGTGCTAAACTGATAAAGCTATAACATTTATTTTAAGGAGTGTATAAATTATGAAAAATTTAACAAAACTTATGGCAATTTTAACAGTTATCGCAATTATGTTCTCGCTTGCTGCTTGCGGTGGCAACGACACTGCCGTTGATTACAACAAATCTGCTGACGGCGCTTTGGTTGTAGCAGAAGCAGGCTCAGCTGGTGAAGAACTTGCGGCAACTGACGAATTTTTCAAGAATGCAAAATTCACAGCAGTAGACTCAATGGCAACAGCTCTTCTTGATGTTAAGTCAGGCACATCTGATATTGCTATCGTTGACTATGTTACATCAATCGGTTCTATCGGCGAAGGCACAGATTTTGAAGACCTTGCAGTTGTTGAAGGTAAGGACTTCAGCCCCGAAGAATACGGTATCGCATTCAGAAAAGGTAGCGACATTGCTCCTGCAGTAAACGCAGCAATCGCAGAGCTTGCAGCAGAAGGCAAGATGGACGAAATCGCGAAGGCCTACAAGCTTGAAAAGCTTATTATTAAAGACGGCAAAGCTTTTGATGATGCAGCAGTTGAAGGCGACCTTGCTTATGTAAAAGAAAAGGGCGAACTTATCGTTGGTATCACTCTTTTTGCTCCTATGAACTACTATGAAGGCGAAAAGCTTGTTGGTTTTGAAACAGAATTTGCAAAAGCAGTTTGCGAAAAGTTGGGCGTAAAAGCAAAGTTTGTTGAAATCAACTGGAACTCAAAGGAAATCGAGCTTAACGCTAAGAACATCGATTGTATCTGGAACGGTATGACTATTACAGACGAACGTAAGGCAAATATGAGCATTTCTGTTCCTTACATGCAGAATAAGCAGGTTATGGTAGCAAAAGCAAAATAATTTTTTAGAGGTAAGGTTAAAGTATGGACAGATTTCAGGAAATTGTCGCAGCATTGTTTGAAGGATTTGGCGTAAACCTTCTTTTATTTCTGGTAACTCTTGTTATAGCAATTCCGCTTGGACTCATTATTGCACTTTGCACGATGTCAAGTTTTAAGCCACTAAAGTACATAATGAAGACATTTGTTTGGATAATAAGGGGTACACCACTTATGCTTCAGCTTTTTGTGGTGTTTTATGCGCCGGGACTTTTGTGGGATATGCCAATGCGCGACCGACTTATGGCGGCATTTATCGCATTTTCAGTTAATTATGCGGCATATTTCTCGGAGATTTATCGTGGAGGAATCGAAAGCATACCAAAGGGTCAATACGAAGCAGGACAAGTTCTTGCTATGTCAAAGACACAAGTCTTTTTCAAAGTAGTTCTTTTCCAGGTTGTAAAACGAATTGTTCCACCAATGGGTAACGAAATAATTACTCTTGTAAAGGATACGGCACTTGCACGCGTTATCGGCGTTGTCGAAATCCTTATGTTTGCCGAGCGTTTCTCAAAGCAGGGTCTTATCTGGCCACTCTTTTCAACAGCGCTCTACTTCCTTGTGTTTAATGGCGTTTTGACGCTTCTTCTTGGCTATGTCGAAAAGAAGCTTGACTACTACAAAGGCTAAAGGAGGTAGAAGCATGTCTGTTATTTGCGCAAAAAACATAGTAAAGAGCTTTGGAAAGTTTCAAGTAATAAAAGATGTAAGTCTTGAGATAAACGAGGGCGAGGTAGTCGCAATTATCGGTCCTTCGGGCTCGGGTAAAAGTACGCTTCTTCGCTCGCTTATCAACCTTGAAACAATCAACAATGGAACAATTGTGATTGATGGTCAGACGGTTGTCGAAAATGGTGTTTACAAAAAGGCGGAGGAAAATCGAAAGGCTTATCAGAAGCTTGGTATGGTTTTTCAGAACTTCAACCTTTTCCCACACAAATCTGTGCTTGAAAACATCATTCTTTCGCCAATTCTGGTAAACGGCAAAAGCCGCGAAGATGCTGTTAAGGATGCAGAAGAGCTTTTGATGCAGGTTGGACTATCTGACAAAATAAATGCGTATCCCTATCAGCTTTCGGGTGGACAGCAGCAACGTGTGGCTATTGCAAGAGCACTTGCGATGAACCCAAAAGTTATGCTTTTTGACGAGCCTACATCGGCGCATGACCCCGAGCTTACAGGCGAAATCCTTAAGGTTATCCGTGATCTTGCCGCAAAAGATATGACCATGGTGATTGTTACACATGAAATTGAGTTTGCAAAAAATGTTGCGGACAGAATAATTTTTATGGCTGATGGTTACATTGTGGAAGAAGGAGAGGCGTCGGAGGTTATTGATAACCCCAAAAACGAAAGAACACAAAGTTTTTTAAAAGGATTTAAAAGATAATAAGTTTTTTAGGCAGACGCTTCGTTTGAGGTGTCTGCCAAAACTTGTAAAAGGAGATTTTTTGTATGGCAGTTACAATTAAAAGCGTTATAAAAGGCTCTTTGGCTGATAAAAACAAAATAAAAGCCAATGACACAATACTAAAGATAAATAGCAAAGAGGTCTGCGACTATCTTGATTATATGTTTCTGTCAGCAAATGAAGAACTAGAAATAGAGTTATCGGATAGGGTTATAAACATAAATAACCCTGATTTTGAGCCGCTTGGCGCAGAATTTGACACTCTTTTAATTGATGAGGCACATTCTTGCCGAAACAAGTGTATTTTTTGCTTTATAGACCAGCTTCCGCCCAATATGCGCGAGAGCTGCTATTTTAAGGACGACGATTATCGCTTGTCGTTTTTGCAAGGTAACTATGTAACGCTTACAAATATGTCAGACAAAGATATTGACCGCATTATTGAATATAATATTCCAAGGATAAATGTGTCTGTCCATACAACAAATCCCGAGCTCAGGTGCAAAATGCTGACAAACAAGTTTGCAGGGCGGATAATGGAGCAAATGAAACGTTTTTCGGGCAGTGGAATAATGATAAATTGCCAGATTGTCCTTTGCCCTGATTACAATGACGGCGTCGAGCTTGACCGCACCATATCCGATATTTTAAGCCTTGGGGATGAGGTTGAAAGTCTTTCAGTCGTTCCAGTAGGGATTACAGCTTACCGTGATGGACTTACCGAACTTCGTACATTTGATAAAACGAGTGCAAAAACGGTAATAAATCAAGTTTCCGAGTGGCAGAAAAAGATAAAAAAAGAGCGAGGTATAAATTTTGTTTACCTTGCAGATGAATTTTATATCCTTGCAGAGGAGGAAATCCCCTCATGGCAGGAGTATGATGGCTTTCCTCAAATAGAAAATGGTGTAGGTCTTTGTGCATCGATGAAGTGGGAATTTGATGATGCAATTTTGGATAATCCAAATCCAAAGGTAAAAACCGAAAAGACAGTTGTCACCGGAACGTTGGCAAATGACTTTATATGCAGTCTTACTGATAAGCTTAAGTCTGATAAAATCCACGTTACTGCAATCAAAAATGAATTCTTTGGAGAAAAGATTACAGTCAGTGGTCTTGTTACTGGCGGGGATATAATCAAGCAATTAAAGGGCAAAGATTTGGGAGAAGTTCTTCTTATACCAATCTCAATGCTCAGGCACGATGAGGACGTTTTTTTGGATAATCTAACGATTTCTGATATAGAAAAGGCGTTAGATATAAAAGTAAAAGTTGTAGAAAGCGACGGTTTTGACTTTTTTAGAAAGCTTATTGACTAAAAGATATTAAAAAAGATGGACAAAAAATTTGTCCATCTTTTTTTATTATCCAAAATTCTTTGCTGCAAATGCCGCACCGATGATGCCTGCATCGTTAAGAAGTGTCGCAGTTTCAATCTTTACAGGCTCAAGATGTTGATTGTAGTCGTATTTTTTTACGTATTCACGTATGGGAGCAAGCAAATATTCGCCCTGATTGCTGATTCCACCGCCAATTACAATTTTTTGTGGCTGAAAAATATTTACTATGTCAACAAGCCCTGCCGCAACGTATTCGATATAGGTATTTACAACATTTAAAGCTGTTTGGTCGCCTTGTTTTGCCGCATCAAATGCGATTTTGCCGTTTATTCTACCGCTTTCTTTAGCATATTTTGACATAAGGCTTTCGGGATTTTCTTTAATTGCGTCGGTAGTCTGATTTATCAGCGCAGTTGCAGAAGCATATGCTTCCCAACAGCCCTTTCTTCCGCATGTGCAAGGAATACCGTCTTTAGTCAGTAAAATATGGCCAAGCTCGCCGCCAGCACCGTTGTGACCGGTAAATATTTCGCCGCCTATTATAATTCCGCCGCCAATCCCTGTGCCCAAAGTAACGGCAATAAATACATCGGCATTATTGCCGTTAATAATATATTCGCCATAGGCGGCAGCATTTGCGTCGTTCTCCAAAAAAATAGAAACATCCCAGAATTTATGAAATTCTTCAACAATCGGGGCATTGTCAATCTTTACATTGTTCGAGTCAGCCACTATCTTATTTTTGTAATCAATAGAACCGGGACAGCCAATCCCAACGGCTTTTATATCAGATAGCTTATAGTTGTTATCGGTAACTAACTTGATAGAAAATTCGGCGATACATTTCATAACAGTTTTATAGTCAGCCTGTTGGGGAGTAGGAGTAGAGCCCTTGCAAAGGATATTTCCGTTTTCGTCAACAATCCCAAGTGCTATGTTTGTGCCGCCCAAATCTATGCCTAAATAATACATATACGCACCTCGTAAAAATTATATTAAAAATTATTTTAACGTAAAATCCCCTTTTTGTAAAGTATTCTATTGAATATTAAAAAAGAATTTACATAAAATATTTGCAAAGATTTTAAAGCGGAGGAAGAGGTATGTTTAAAGGAAAAATTACAATTATTGGTGCAGGTGCAGTAGGCGCGACAACTGCGTATACACTTATGTTAAGCGGACTTGTATCAGAGATAGTACTCATTGATATCAATAAAAAAATTGCTGAAGGCAATGCGCTTGATATGAATCACGGAATAAGCTTTGTGTCGCCTGTCAAAATTATTGCCGGGGATTACTCGGATATAAAGAACTCGGATATGGTAATAATAACAGCGGGAGCAAGCCAGGAGCCGGGCGAAAGGCGCACAGATCTTTTAAAACGAAATGCAAAAATAACCGAAAGCATTGTTGAAAATGTGCTTAAGTTTTGCCATGATGACACAATAATAATGATGGTAACAAATCCTGTTGATATTTTAACCTATGTAACCTATAAAATCTCGGGATTTTCCCGAAATCATATTATTGGCTCGGGTACAGTTCTTGATACGTCAAGGCTCAAGTATCTTTTGGGCGAACACACAAATATTGACGTCCGAAATGTCCATACCTATATAATAGGTGAGCACGGCGATTCGGAGGTTGCTGCCTGGAGCACAACTTCGGTTGCAGGTATGACCATCACTGACTTTTGCAAAAGCTCTGAAATGTGTGACAGCGATACTTTATGCAAAAATTCCTTTTATGAAACTGTAAAAAATTCTGCCTATGAAATTATTGATAAAAAAGGTGCAACATACTATGCAATAGCTCTTGCGGTAAAACGTATAGTAGAGTCGATAATTGGCAACGAAAAGTCAATTTTAACGGTATCCAGTATGCTTGACGGGCAGTACGGAATCAGCGGAATGTGCCTTTCGGTACCAACAATTGTATCAAACGAAGGCGCCGAAAAGATAATAGAAATAGAATTAAGCCGCGAAGAACAGCTTGGCCTTGAAAAATCAGCAGAAAAACTGAAAAACTTAGCAAGAGAAATTGGTTACTAAATAAAAAATGAAGGACTGCGAGAAAAAATTTACAAAAATTTCCACAGTCCTTTAAAAAATAACACTTAGGTTTACATAATATTATTATTTTAAATTTTAGTCTTTTTTTACATCAGCAAGAGGGTTAGAGGAGACGGCTGCTTTAAGTTGTTCGTTGCTGACGTGGGTATAAATTTCGGTAGTTGAAAGCTGTTCGTGACCTAAAATCTCCTGAAGAGCGCGGATGTCAACGCCGGCTTGATACATAAGAGTTGCAGCGGTGTGACGCAGTTTGTGAGTTGTATATTTGTGAGGGTCCAGTCCGATTTTTTTTACGTTGGTTTCTACGATATGCTGAACTGTGCGACGGCTTATACGCGAGTGCCTTGCTGATAAAAACAGCGCATTTTTATCCGAAGCTGTAGCTGTAAGGCTATTACGGACTTTCATATAATCCTCAATCGCATTTAAACACGCTTGATTAAGATAGATTGTACGTTCTTTGTTGCCCTTACCAACAACGGTAAGTGTATCACCTCGGATATCGGTTATATTAATTCCAACGAGTTCTGCAAGACGCATTCCGCAGTTAAGGAATAAAGTAATGATGCAATAGTCTCTGGCGGCATTTTTGCCGTCAATTTGTTTTAAAAGCTCTAAGCTATCGTCCAGAGTAAAATAAAAAGGAAGCTTCTTTTTGAGTTTTATGGTTTCAAGCTCGGCTGTAGGATTTTCTGCAATAATACCTGATTTATGCAAGTATTTAAAAAACGAACGAATAGATGCAATTTTTCGCGCTCTGGACGTAGGACCGTTAGCGCGCTCGCGATTTAAAAAATTCATATATTCATAAATAAGATTTAAATCAATTTTTTTAATTAAAGAAACATCAACATCTAAAACGTCAATATCATCAAATTCAATATCAGCTGAAACTTTATTGAATTTAATTTTTAAAAATTTGTAAAGGGCTCTTAAGTCATAATAGTAATTTTCTGCAGTTTTTGCAGACTTTCCCTGAATGTTTTCAATATACATTAAAAACGAAATTAAAGGCTCGGGAACGTCATTATACCGTTTCATAGGATTTTACCCCCTCTTTATTGCACATAATTTTTATTATGTGCAATTGTGTATATTGAAATTATAGCATACTCCATTTCAAATTGCAAGTGATTTTTTAAAATAATTTAAAAACAATACCGGTCAAATTAAATTGGCCGGTATTATTTTGGATTTACTGAAGGTTTAGATCTGCAGTCAAAACTCCGTTTGCCGGATAGTCTCCTGCTAAGACCTCTATTGCTGACGCAACGTTTTCGTCAGCCAGGATAACTATCAGAACTCTTGGAATATGCGGTAGCGGCTCTAAAACTGCGGGGTTTCCGAAGTGTACAACCGTAGTGAGCTTTTTGTTTATAATAACCGCCTGCATACCTTCAAGAGCATCTGTGATAGAAATGCCATCAAATCCCTGCTCGCGGATAATGTCATTTACCTTTTTTGAAAGGCTTGCAGGGTGAGCTGGGTCAATGTTATCGAATCTTTTATGCTCAACCATAATACCGTCAAGCAAATCGTGCTTCATAAGCTCTCTGTATGGATAAAGCGAACGCTCGATTAATTCTTCCTTAGTATCGGGCGAACCTACATTCGCCATATGAGCGTCAATGCCTGCAGGATTGCTTCCGCCGGGATAATGCTTTGCGATATTCAATACGCCGCCATCGTGCATACCTTTTGCAATTTCTATAGCAAGCTCTGCCACCTTTTCCTTGTTTGTACCCATAGAGCGTGAGCCTGATGCTTTCAAATCTACAACAGGGTCACACACTATATTAATCCGATTTTGCGAGCCTGAACAGCTGTAACCTTACCAAAATTATACGCAAGTTCCTTGCTGCCTGCAGCACCGATAGCACGGTGTCTGCCGGTTTTAAATTCGCCAAGGCCGCTTTCGGCATCTGTCATAATTAGAATAGGATAATCTGCTGCCTCCTTGATTCTTGCCATAATTTCTTCTGTTCTTTCAAGGATAGGACTTACCCAAACGGCACCAAGTGAGTGATTGCGAATCATTTCGAGTACATACTCAAAATCCTCGTCAAACTTGTAGCCGTCAATGTCTCTTCCCCACATAACCCAGCCTATCATGGTCATACCAATTTTTTGTTTAGTGGAAAGTTCTTCTAGTCTCAGTTCTTTCATTTTTTTGTCAACCACTTTGTTTTTTTGTGGTTTGAATATAAAATATACCAACTAGCTAGATCATAGCATACATTACAAGTAAAATCAATGAATATAATAAAATTGTTTAAGAATTTATATAAATAAATTAATTCTTACTATTATCACATTCACACAGCTCACAACCACTGCACTCTGAAAACTTATCACCAAAAATTTCTTTTATTGAATTTATTAAATTTATCCTGTCCGGACCATGCTTATCGTGCCAGATAATTCTCTTAGGATTAACCGAAAGTATGATACTTAAAAGTCTGTCATTTTCATTCAGGCAAAGCTCGTTATCAGCAAATATAAGCTCCTTTTTTTTAAAATCGTAAAGCGAAAAACTCCCATTTTTGTTTGTTTTAATGTGTAGCAAATCAACCATTGATTTAGAGTGTAAGATATATTCTTTCAGCAAATCAATAAATTCAAGGTATTCCCTCTTTGCAAAAAAAACATCAACTTCCTTGACTAAAAGCTCCTCTATCTGCTTTCTTAGCTCAGTCGCTCTAAACCTTAGAAAGCCGTCGATTGATATAGTATCGTTATACTTAAAGTATTTTGTTAATTTTCGGGCAATTATCTTTTTTGCGAGCAATTTTTCATAATGTCCCATTAAACTTAAGGCGCTTGTTGTTATTTCATGAGCCTCGATATCCCAAAACCCTATGAAATCTTCTTTGAGAATAGTTTGGGCGAATAATTTACTAAAATCATGGACAATCCATTCCGAGATGGCTTTAGAAACTTCGGCTTCGGATATCTTTTTTCTTGTTTTTGCAGAAAATATATATTGAGTGTCGCTTCCTCCTTTTGATTTATATGAATCAAAACATATATATTCCGGCCTTGCCGGTAATACAATTGATATAACTTGGGGGGTTAATTTTTCGAAAGGTAATCTTGAAGTTATATTCAAATAATTTTTCAATAAATCCCTGCTCTCAAATTAGATTAGTGTCAATTATTTACCAAAATGTAAAATACTTCCAAAATCCTGCAAGTTAGTTGACAATAATGTTATTATGTCAATATTTCTTTCTTGTGTAAATTTTTTTATCTTCGTATAATCGGGGTGTAATTTTATATCTCCGCAAAATGCCAGCTTTTTCTTAGAAACAAAACCCGATGCACCGCCGAAAAATCCGTTTTCAAACCCGGGGAGTGAAACGTATCCCGAGCTTATTTTAAGCATATCTATTTTTCCTGATAAGGCTCTGTAAATTCCCTCATCCTCCGTTATAACGGAATTTTCATCCACAATGCACATACTGCATTTTGCGTAACCTTGGTTTACGTTTATTAATTCATAGCCTTTTTCTATATAAATATTCTTTAAAGCAGTGTCAACAAAATCAAGCTTTCCTACAATTCTTTTCCCCACTTGTGCTACATTATATGCAATATCCAAAGGATAGGTGCTTCCCGGGTTAGCTTCACCTTTGATTAAATTTATATTCGCAGGTAAAACTTCGCGGTAATAATCATATGCGATGGGGGCAACAACCGCAAAATCATCATTTACAAAGTGAATTTGCATATCGGGATGGGTATTTACGGGGTGATACAGATTTTTAATATTAAAGGATTTGATATATTCGATATCGTGTTTGACAAGTCCATCAAAAATACTTTTACTCGCACATCGGTCAACAATTACAGCCATAAATTTTCACCCACTTATTTCGCGAAAAAATCAATAATATTCTGTGCAGTTTTTTCGTTTACTATTTTTTTAAGTTCCTCATACGATGCGTGCTTTACGCCCTTTATTCCTTTAAAATGGGCAAGAAGCTTTTTTCGGTTTGCCAGCCCTACACCCGGGATTTTTTCAAGCTCGGATTTTACGCTTGACTTCTGGTGTTTTTTTCTGTGCGAAGTAATCGCATAGCGGTGCACTTCGTCCTGCATACAGGCGATAAATTTGAAAAGCTCGGATTTTTTGTCCAAAGTATATTCTGCTTTTTCATTGGTAATCCCGCGTGTTCGGTGGCTGTTATCCTTTACAATGCCAAAAAGAGGAATTTCCTCGCCAAGGGTGTCCAAAAGGAGCTTTATGGCGGATACATGCCCTCTTCCTCCGTCAAGCAATATAAGGTCAGGAAGTGGGAAAAACTTTGCTTTTTCCAATGCTAGCTCGCCATTTTTAATCATATCCTCTTCACGATATGCTTCGTTTATTCGCCTTGCCAAGACTTCGCGCATACTCTCGTAATCATTCGCGCCATCAACTGTTTTTATATTATATTTCCGGTACAGCTTTTTTTGAGGGACGGCATTTTGGTATACTATCTGCACACCGATTGAGGATTTGCCGGATATATTCGATATGTCATAGCTTTCGATTTTTGTAGGAATTTTCTCCAACGCGAGTAGCTTTTTAAGCTCGGCAAGAATCCGATTTTGATACAATTCGTTTCGGTTTTTTAAAAGTCTCTCCTTGTAAAGCGATTCTGCTGCGTTTTTAAGAACCATTTTCATGATATCCAATTTGCTTCCGTGTTTTGGCACCAAAATCGTAACCTTGTGACCGCTAAAGTCTGAAAGCCATGATGATATACTTTCTGTATCTTCGATTTCGTGTGAAAGATATATTGTTTTTGGCAGCGATCCGGAGGTTTGATAAAATTGCTTAATAAAGCCCTCCAGAACTTCAGAGAGTGTTCCTTGCTCGTTTTCAAAAATAAAGTATTCCGAGCCAATAGCCTTGCCGTCGCGATAATAAAAAATCTGAATAGAGCAGTATTCGTTTTCGCGGTAAGCGGCAATAAAGTCCATATTATTGCTTTTGCTTGATGTAACTTTTTGTTTTTCCTGAAATGTATTTATAGATTTGATTTTATCCCTTAGTTGCGCGGCTTTCTCAAAATCCAAAGCCTCGGAGGCTTCGTTCATTTTCTTATTTAGGTCATTTATCAAGGATTTAGCATTGCCGTTTAGGACGCTTATCATTTCGTCAAGATTTTTTCGATATTCTTTTATTGAGATATTTCCGCTGCATGGGGCACTGCACTGATTTATCTGGTAATAAAGACATGGTCTTTGATTAGCTTTTCCCCCCGAAATAGCTTTGCTACAGCTTCGAATTTTATAGATCTTTCTAAGCTCTTCAATAGCATCTTTAAGGTCTATAGCAGACATAAATGGCCCAAAGTAAAGGCTTTTGTCTTTTTTTAGCTGCCTAGTCATAAAAACCCTTGGATAGTCTTCTGTGCTTGTAACCTTTATATACGGATACTGCTTATCATCCTTTAAGAGAATATTGTATTTGGGTAAATACTTCTTTATAAGATTACATTCAAGTGCCAATGCCTCGTTTTCGGTATCGGTTATCACATACTCAAAATCATCAATCTGATTAACCATAGCGAGTGTTTTGAGCGAATGATTAGCGGAGTTTTGGAAGTACTGACTTACACGGTTTTTAAGCACCTTGCTTTTACCGACATAAATTATATTACCACCTTCATCTTTCATAAGATAAACTCCGGGGCAAAGCGGCAATGTCGAAAGTTTTTCGCTTATTTTTTTATTCATTCTTCCAGACTCCTTTCTTAAAATTATAAAAATGCCTTACTAAGGTAAGACATTTTACTTAACAATTATTAACTTAATCTATTATTCAAAGTCCGAAGAAATAAGGGCAACTAACTCATTAACAGCTTCTTCCTCGTCCGGACCTTCTGCGATAATGCTTATTGTCAAACCCTTGGTTATACCTAAAGACAAAACGCCAAGCAAGCTCTTAGCATTGACTTTTCTTTCTTCCATTTCAACCCAGATGCTTGACTTATATTCGTTTGCTTTCTGGATAAAAAATGTAGCTGGTCTCGCATGAAGCCCTACTTGATTTTGGACTAATACTTCCTTTACAAACATATATTACTCTCCTTTTGTCTAAATAAAGGTATTTATTACGATAATAACGTACAATATTAGAATACTAAAAATTTTTATATAAGTCAACACTTTTTTCTTATATTTTAACTTTTTTTTAATTTTTTGTAAAGTTGCAACAAATTTAATTTATTTTTCACAAAGTTTTAGAATATTTTGCATCTCCGGGGGGAAATTTGTATCAAATATCATCTTTTCTTTTGTTGCCGGATGCAAAAATTCAACTGTTTTGGTATGCAGCGCCGGCCTTTTGATTAAATGCCGTTCATTGTCGCCATCACCATAAAGCCAGTCGCCAATGAGAGGGTGATTCATATAAGAAAAATGCACCCGTATCTGATGTGTACGGCCTGTTTCGAGAAAAACTTTCAGAAGCGAATATCCATTACCTTTTAAAATAACATCATAAAATGTTTTTGCTTGTCTTCCGTCCGGGCGAACTTCTCTCTTTATTATGCCGTCGTTAGCTCTTCCTATGGGTAGGTCAATAAAGCCACTTTTGTTATCAAACTCACCATGAACAAAGGCCATATAATACTTTTTAAATATATTGTTTTGCATTTGATTTGAAAGATTGCCGTGAGAAAATGGATTTTTTGCAATAACCGAAATCCCTGATGTACCCTTGTCAAGTCGGTTTACTATATGATAATTATGATATTCCCCTCTTTGCGCCCAATAATACATAATAATATTTGCTAGCGTAGATTCGTGATTTGCCATGCAAGGATGCGACTCTATTCCCCCGGGCTTATCCACCACAAGAATAAAATCATCTTCATAAAGCACCTTAAGATTTCCTTCAAAAGGTTTAATATTACTTGGTGGTAATACGTTTTCTGTTACATCTGCCAAAATTATCTGATTTTCAAGTGCTTTATCCACGGTGCGGCAATGTTCATTGTCCAAAAAAAGTTTTTGTGGGTGCTTTAAGCTTTTAAGCACCCCACCAGATACATCGAACTGGCTTCTTAAAATATCTTCAACTGTTTTGCCACTATCTTTTTCGGTTACTTTATAAGTTAATACTGCAGGCATTACTTAAGCGCCTCCATTTTTTTGGCAAATTCCTCTATGGTATCAACAAAAAAGTCCGGAGAAAATGTAAGAAGCATATCGTGCGGT
Source organism: Clostridia bacterium (assembly GCA_045591095.1). Taxonomy (GTDB): domain Bacteria; phylum Bacillota; class Clostridia; order Monoglobales; family Monoglobaceae; genus SIG440. The sequence continues at coordinate 22,617 of JAZNSF010000023.1, forward strand.
GTGATGGAATATTTCACAGCGCAAAGGCGGGTTCCGGCACTTTTGCCGGATTCCATATCAAACACACTGTCGCCAACATAAAAAGCATCGCCCGGAACTACCCCCAGTTTGTTGCAACCACAAAGGACCGGTTCGGGGTCTGGTTTTGTTTTTTGTGTGTCATCTGGGGTTACAATAACATCAAAAATATTCTCAAGACCCATGATTTTTAAGCCTCTTTCGACCATATGAAGTCTTTTGGATGTAACAATTCCAAGAAGATAGCCCTTATCCTTCAAAATTCTGACACCCTCTGAGGCGCCATCAAAGGCTTTTGCCATTTTATCGTGATTATCGTTATTAAATTCACGATAAATATTATAAAGCCGCTCCCCCTCCTCACCGTATTCCATGAGCGAGGGGTACAGCGGTCTTCCGTAAAGGTTAAGAATTTCGTCAAAGGTTATTTCTCTGTTTAAAACACTTCTGAATGCCACACGATAGGATTCAAAAATAAGTTCGTTGGTGTTTATTAAAGTTCCGTCAAAATCAAATAAAACCGCTTTTTTCATTTGCTTAACCTTTCTTATACTTCAATCTTTATTTTATATTCGCGAAGCCACATATCCATCTGGATTATATAAGCGTAAAGCTGTGGCAGCGCCATCAGCTGACCAAACCAGGGACTTCCATAATTCGATGTTTCGTCAAGCAGACTCTTTATATAGTCTTTATTGATAAGCTCCAAAACGGGAGAGTTTACGTCGTTGATAATTTCATTCATGCAATTTCTGACCATGACTTCATACCCGGGATTATGAGTTTTGGGGAATGGACTCTTCTTTCGCCACAGAATTTCCTCAGGCAATAAGTCTTCAAAGCACATTCTGAGTAGACCCTTTTCACGGTCATTGTATGCCTTAAATTTCCAGGGCACATTCCAAAGATACTCAACCAATTTGTAATCACAAAATGGCATCCTTATCTCAAGGCCCGAGTTCATACCAATCCGCTCGCTTCTAGCTCCCAAAGTATACATAAACCAATTAAGGTTGAGATGCGATATTTCTCGTCTTCGCTTTTCTTTCCTTTCGTCCTCGCGGCATACGGGGCAGTTTGCTATACTGTCATTATATTTTTTCTTGATATACTCCAAAACACTATCTGGTGAGATAACTTCAGGTGAAACAAGGTTCTTTCGAAGATTAGTGTTTTTGGACCAGGGGAAAATCTTTGCTTCAAAATCTTCCTTGCGATGAAACCAGGGGTAACCTCCAAACACTTCGTCTGCACATTCGCCTGAAACCGCACCGTCAAAGCAAGACCCCATAGCTTTGCAAAGAAAATAAAGCGACGAATCTACGTCCGCCATACCTGGCAAATCCCTTGCCTTCATTGCATCATACAAAAGATCAAAAAGCGATTGATTGTCTACCGTAATTACACTGTGGTTTGTCCCAAAAGTATCACACATCATATCTATATAATAGTCATCCGCTGCGGGCTGATACTCATTTGCTACAAAATATTCGTCATTCCCCGCGTAGGAAAGCGAAAATGTATCAATAGGTCTGTCATAATTTTTTGCAGCAAGTGCTGTGATTATGCTTGAATCAAGACCGCCCGACAAAAAGAAACACATATTTCTTCCCTTATCGTCAATCTGGGAAAGAATTGCTTTTTGGGTAAGCTCTTTTACGTCCTTAAGACATTCCTCAAAATCGCAGGCATATGGCTTTGAAACCAAATGCCAGTACCTGCTTTGGTTAAACCCATTTTTGTTAAATGTAGCGCAAGATGCCGGCAAGATTTCGTTAATACCTTTAAAAACTCCACATCCTTGAGTATGAGCAGGCCCAAGCCCTAAAACCTCACAAATACCGGTTTTGTCTATTACAGCCGGGACAGACGGATGGGCAAGAAGTCCTTTTATTTCGGATGCAAAAATCAAGGTATCGCCCAAAATCGTGTAGTATAAGGGTTTTATACCAAACCGGTCTCTTGCTAAAAACAGCTCGTTTGTTTTCTTGTTCCAGACAGAAAAAGCATAAATTCCGTTTAAGTAATGAAGGCATCCTGCTCCCCATTTTATATAAGCATTTAAAACAAGTTCGGCATCGGTTAAATCGTTTTTTACAGCCAGTTTTTTTGCTAATTCGTCAGTATTATAGATAAGTCCGTCAAACGAGATTATAAATTCGTTGTCGTTTGAGTGGACAGAGATGGGAAGCTCGCGTTCTTTGTCCGAAAAACGTTCAAAAGGCGAACAGGCAAACACGCCAAACCCTGCGTTTTTTATCTTAATTGAGCCTTTTCCGCGATGCAAAAGGACATCCATCATTTTTTTGACAGATTCTGCCTCGCTGTCAATTTTCCGATTTAAATTAACAATCCCAGCTATCGCTGACATACAATCACTCTCCTTCTTTAGACTACATTATATGCAGAATAAGAAAAATTGTGATTTGACTTTTAATCAAACAATGTAATTTGCTCAGTTCCCTCATCCTCAGGCTTTATAAACACACCTTTTGACGGAATGTTTCGTGGCCTATAAATTTTGGCATCTTTAAATGGTGACTCCTCTTCGTACATGGCATCAGCAACCACACTTCCCTTAGTGGACTGCATAACCATAACACCTTGGGTGTTTTTGGTGGTTTTAAGAGCGATTTTACCGGTGTTAAAGGAAAGTACCTTTCCGCCATTTGAAACAAGAACGATATCCTTTTCTTCGTTAATATGCATTATCTTTACTAAAGGTGAATGCACCGAGAATGCATTGGTAAGTTTCTTACGGTTGGATTTTGTCCAGTAGGACTTAAGGTCTACCTTTGCAACTTTACCGTTTTCAAAACAGAAGATAAGATTTCCGCTGTAGTCGTGAGTCGAAACTAACCCCACAACGCGTTCATCTTTACCCATCTTCAAAAGATTAGGAAGATACTCGCCCAAAAGACTTGCTTTTGTGTCTGGGATTTCGTGTGCTTTTGTTTTGTAAACCTCACCCGAGCTTGAGAATACTAAAATTTCTGCTATGTTATCAGTGTCAATGCTTTGGATGATTTTGTCATTTTCCTTTAGCTTTTGTTCGCCGCTGAATCTTAAAGAAAGATGCGAAATCTTTTTGAAGTAACCGTCAGCAGTTCTAAACAGCATAACTGGATAATTGTCAATTTCTTCTGTTGTCGCTACAGAATCCTGGATGTCCTCAAAAATAATATCTGTTTTTCTGGGAACGCCAAACTTTTTGACAATCTCTTTTAATTGTTTTTCGATTATTTTTTCTATCTTTTTATTATTTTCAAGCGTATCATTAAGTTCTTTCAGTTCTTCTTCAAGATCCTTGATTTCGGATGTACGCTTTAAGATGTACTCTTTATTTAGGTTTCTAAGCTTGATTTCAGCAACAAATTCTGCCTGGATTTCGTCAATCAAAAAGCCTTTCATCAAATTGGGCACAACAAGGGCGTCTTCTTCTGTCTCGCGTACGATTTTTACAGCCTTGTCTATATCCAGTAAAATTTTTTCAAGACCTTTCAAAAGATGAAGCTTCTCGCTCTTTTTCCTTATATCGTATCTTATGCCGCGTTTGATGCAATTCTTTCTGAATCTAAGCCACTCGCAAATAATATCATTAACGCCAAGAACCATAGGCGAGCCTTCAACCAGTATATTAAAGTTACAGCCAAAGGTATCCTGGAGCGGCGTGGTCTTAAAAAGCTTAGCCATAAGTTTCGTTGGGTCTGTACCTTTTTTAAGGTCGATAGTAAGTTTAAGACCATTAAGGTCAGTTTCGTCACGGATATCCGAAATTTCTTTCAGTTTACCTGCTTTGATAAGCTCAATTATTTTCTCAATTACTGCTTCTACAGTTGTTGTATACGGGATTTCTTTAACGTCAATGCAATTTGCTTTTTTGTCAAACTCGTATTTTGCACGGATTTTAAATGAGCCTCTGCCAGTTGAATATATTTCGCGGAAAGTTTCTTCGTCATATATTACTTCGCCACCGGTAGAAAAATCAGGGCCTTTAAGCACGTCAAGGATATCACTGTCAGGGTTTTTCATAAGTTTGATTGTGGCATCGCAGATTTCCGAAAGATTGAAACTGCAAATATTAGATGCCATACCAACAGCAATGCCCTGGTTTGGGTTTACTAAAATATTGGGAAAGCTTACAGGAAGCAGTGTCGGCTCCTTTAAACTTCCGTCATAGTTGTCCACAAAATCAACGGTTTCCTTGTCTATGTCCCCAAAAACCTCAGAGCTGATTTTCGAAAGCTTTACCTCGGTATAACGCGCAGCGGCATATGCCATATCGCGCGAATACTGACGGCCAAAGTTACCTTTTGAGTCAACCAAGGGATGAAGTAGTGCCTGATGCCCCTCGGTAAGTCTTACCATTGTTTCGTAGATTGCGGCGTCACCGTGGGGGTTAAGCTGCATAGTGCGACCAACAACGTTGGCGGACTTTATTCTTGAGCCGTTTATAAGCCCCATTTTGTACATTGTATAAAGAAGCTTGCGGTGCGAGGGCTTAAATCCGTCAATTTCGGGAATAGCGCGGGATATAATAACGCTCATCGCATAGGGCATATAGTTGTTTTCGAGGGTGTATGTTATTTGCTGATTGCTGATTATAGGTTCTTTATAGACCTTAACATCGGCTTTTTTTGTTGCTTTTCTTGCCATTTTTATTATCCCCCTCTCCTTACATTACATCGGTAAAGTCAATGTATTTATAGCCGTTTTCTGCGATATGCTCTTTTCGGCCCGCCAAATTGTCCCCAAGCAAAAGCTCAAATATTTCTTTGGTCTTTTCTACGTCATCGGGCATAACTTTAATAAGCCTTCTGGTTTCGGGATTCATGGTTGTTTCCCACATCATTTCGGGCTGGTTTTCACCAAGACCTTTGCTTCGCTGAATGGTATACTTCTGACCTTCAAGCTTAGCTAAGATTTCCGCTTTCTCGCGTTCGTCAAAAGCAAAAAAGGTATTATTCTTTGAATTGATTTCGTAAAGTGGTGATTCAGCGATATAAACATAGCCTTCGTCAATCAAAGTTGGCGTAAGCCTGTAGAGCATCGTAAGAACCAGTGTTCTTATCTGAAATCCGTCGACATCGGCATCGGTACAGATTATGATTTTATTCCATCTTAAGTTTTCGATATCAAAAGAACTTAAATCCTTATTGTTCTTAGAAGAAATTTCAACACCACAACCAAGGACTTTCAAAAGGTCTACAATAACATCGCTTTTAAATATACGGTCATAATCTGCCTTGAGGCAGTTAAGAATTTTGCCTCGGAGCGGTATAATTGCCTGAAATTCGCTGTCTCGGCCAAGCTTACATGCACCAAGTGCCGAATCGCCCTCCACAATGTAAATTTCACGTTTTGAGGTATCTTTGCTTCTGCAATCAACAAATTTTTTGACACGGTTTACCGCATCCATCTTGCCGTCAAGCTTTTTCTTCATGCTTGTCCTTGTTTTTTCTGCAGTTTCGCGGCTTCTTTTATTAACAAGCACCTGTTCGGCGAGGCGCTCGGCATCCATTTTGTTTTCAATAAAGTATATATCAAGCTGCTCTCTCAAAAAGTCGGTCATAGAGTCCTGAATGAACTTGTTGGTAATTGCCTTTTTAGTCTGATTTTCGTAGCTTGTAAGGGTAGAAAACGAGTTACTGATAAGGCACAGACTGTCCTCGACGTCTGCAAAAAGAATTTTGGATTCATTTTTGGTATACTTGCCGTTTGCCTTTAAGTATTTGTCAATTGCATAAACAAAGGCATTTCTTACCGCCTTGTCAGGTGCCCCGCCATGCTCCAAAAAGCTTGAGTTATGATAATATTCTATAACATTGACATCATTGTTCATGCAAAACGCAAAGCTCATTTTAACCTTATATTCTTCCTTGTCCTCGCGGTCACGGCCACGACGTTCGGCTTCTATATAGTGCGGCAAGGTTTTTTCGGTGCCGTTTGAAATTTCCTTTAAGTAGTCAATAATACCGTTGTTATATTGGAAAACCGTCTCCTCAAATTTCCCGGGATTTGTTTCGTTATAAAGTATAAACTTAATGCCAGGATTTACAACAGCTTGTTTTTTCAAAGTATCCAGATAGTATTCAAGGGATACATCTATGTCGGTAAATACTTCAATGTCCGGTTTCCAGTGGATTTTTGTTCCGGTAGATTTATATTTAAATTCCTCTTTTTTAAGCCCTCCGATATTTTCGCCTTTTTCGAAGTGTAAGCCAAACTTAAAACCATCGCGCAAAACTTCTACATCCATAAACTCCGAGCTATATTGCGTTGCGCAGCTTCCAAGACCATTAAGACCAAGGCTGTATTCGTAGTTCTCGCCCGAATTGTTTTTATATTTACCGCCGGCATACATTTCACAAAAGACAAGTTCCCAGTTAAAGCGGTCTTCGCGCTGATTGTAGTCAAGGGGTATACCTCTACCACTGTCTGTAATTTCTACAGACTTATCCAAAAACCGACGAACAGAAATCAGCTTCCCGTAGCCCTCTCTTGCCTCGTCAATTGAGTTTGAGAGAATTTCAAATACGGAATGCTGACAACCTTCAATCCCGTCAGAACCAAAAATAACAGCCGGACGTTTTCTTACTCTGTCGGCACCTTTAAGAGAAACTATGCTGTCATCATTATAACCTTTTGCACACACCTTGCGTATACCTCCGTTAAAAAACTTGCTTCTATATATAGTATATTATCAATATACATTTTCACAATATACAGTATAGCAAAAATAAATTCCATTGTAAAGTATATTTTGAAAATATTTCCGCCTAAATATAGTTTGGCTTAAAATAATTTGCGTAAAATAACTAAAAATATAAATATTTTTCTTGACATATAAAAAAAACCGTGGTATAATATCAAAGTCGCAAGCAAAGCGACGAATCCGGAGAGGTGTCCGAGTGGTTTAAGGAGCTAGTCTTGAAAACTAGTGATACGAAAGTACCCAGAGTTCGAATCTCTGCCTCTCCGCCATTTTTATTTTAATAATTTTTAAATTCGGAGAAGTACTCAAGAGGCCGAAGAGGCGCCCCTGCTAAGGGTGTAGGTCGCGAAAGCGGCGCGAGAGTTCAAATCTCTCCTTCTCCGCCACATCTGGGCGTAACATCTGTTACGCCCAGATTATTTTTTTGCCCGTTTTCTAATAACTCTTCTTTGGTCGGTGGGTCAAAATTATAGTCTTTTGTCTTGGCAAAGGTAAATTTGATTTGTATGTAATCCCCGTATATGATAACTCTGTCTACCAGTGACTCAATCAGTTGCTTGGTGTTGGACAGGGTTTTATTTTTCAGCATCTTTTGTGCATGCCATAAGGTGTACTCAATATCACTTTGGGATACAGGCGAGGTTTTTTGTGTCTGTTCCAACTTTCTAAGTTCGCTTTGCAGATTTGCCTTTTCTTCTTCCATTTTTTCTAACTTCTCAAACAAGGCTTCTGTACGCTTTTTAATCATCATGGTTATCAGGTACTCCATATCTCCCTCAAGATTTTTAATTTTCTTCTCCAAGGCTGTCTTTTTCCCATTTAACTCATCATTACACATTTCTTTGAAGCCGTTGTAATATTCTGTAAGCTTTTCCAACAGTGTATCATCGAAAACATTTTCCGCTATCTTATCAAGTACAATTTTTTCAAGAACATCCCGATGCACATCTCTTGCATCACAACCATTTTTGCCTTTTCTCTTTTTTAGATTACAAACATACTTTACCAATACATTTGACCGTCTTTTATCCGCTCGTCTGTCACCTATATAGGGACTACCGCATTTTCCACAGAAGATTTTCCCTGAGAGCAGATATTCCTCAATATGCTTATGCCCATGGAATTTCTTTTTGTTTGTGGCAAGTTTTTGTTGGATATATAGGAAATCGTCTTTACTCACAATAGGTGGAACTCCGTTCTCAATCTTAATCCATTCCTCTTCTGGCTTATAGGCATGTCCATTTCTTGTTCCGTCTGTACTTTTCTCTGCCGACTTATTATAAACATAAGTCCCCATATACTTTTCATTGGAAAGTATTGACACAAATGAATTGGTCGAGAAGGTATTTCCTTTTTTAGTGCGATAACCTTTTGCATTCAGTTCATTGGCAATTTGCAAATATCCGTAACCTTCAATATACCTTTGGAATATAATCCTTACCGCCTCTGCTTCATGTTCATTAATCACAAGCAATTTTGTTTCCGGATCTACATCATATCCAAGAGGAGGTTGTCCTCCCGTATGTTTACACTTGTAGGCGTATTCTTTTTTCCCTTTTTCAACTTCTCTTGCAAGATTGAGTGAATAATATTCAGCCATTGCATCTAGCACCGATTCGGTGATAATGCTTTCTGGTGAATCAAAATCCAACTGTTCTGTCACACTGAACAGCGATACTCCATACTTTTTTAGTTCCATCTTATATCCCAAACTATCAATACGATTTCTTGCAAACCTGTCCAGCTTGTGCACAAGAACAAGCTGGAATTCTCTTTTATGGGCATCCGCTATCATTCGTTGAAATTCCGGTCTTTTATCTGTCGTTGCAGATTTTGCCCTATCTGCATATTCTCTGAGGATAACAATGCCGTTACGGTCCGCAAACTCTTTTGTTGCTCTCATTTGAGCATCAATACTTTCCTCCCTTTGCAGGTCGGAACTAAATCTCGCATAAATTACCGCCTTTACAACACCGTATTTCGCCCTTAATTTTTCAATAAGATTCATTTGCATTCATCCTTTCTCTATAGTAAATTGATTTATGTGAAATTTGCGGTAAACATTTTGTTGCCTCAAAACGTTTATACAGTTCTTCTATGCTCTGTATTACTAATTTAATCGGCACACCGCTGAAAAGGTTATGTTTACCATATTCCACTACTATTTTCATAGTACCACTCCAATCATACCTTAATTATTTTATAAGTCTATTCATCAATACCAACAAAAGATTGTTGGTGTTTTTTACAACCATCCTTTCCTTATGAAAATAATGCTGCTATGAGCGATATCACCCACCAAATCATAACAATGACAGCCGGTGCACATACAATAATCGCTCCTGATATCTGAAACACTCTAAGCAAAATCTTTTTCATATGTTTGTCTGCCGATGTATAAATGTTATCCTCAATTTTATAAACTGATGATTTTACATCTCTTATGGTTTCGTCGATTTTGCTTCTCTTTTCGGAGGCAAGGTTGTCAACCTTGCCTTCGATAACATCTAATCTTTTGAGTATTTCATCAAGTGTATCAGATTTCCTTTTGTGGTTAAGATCCTTGGTTTCTCTGATATCTATACTCATTAGTCATAGCTCCTTTCTTCATTCCATAATTTCACTGACGGAATTTTCTTGGCTTCTTCGACTGCGTGTCCATAAACACCGTCTATGTATTCCTGAGACCACTCATATTCATTTGCTAACAACATGAATAATTGTGTTCCCGCTACGATGTCCTTGAACTGCATTTTTGCAATTCTGTCACCAAGTCTGTTAATCATTCCTTCAAGAGTTTTTGAAAGTATTTCACCGAAATAACTTTCGTTGTGCTTAAGGTGTAAGTGCAGTACATAGAACTGAACTGCCTTCTCGTAGAATTCACTCATGGAGCTGCATTCCACAGTTTTCATTAAGCATTCTGCCTCAGCCTGAAGCTTAGGCTCTATACTAAAACTAACTTTTGTTTTAGCCATGTTACAAACCTCCCTCGTCAAAGCAAACTTCGCTGTTTTCGCAAAGCCTCTTGGCATTGCTCGTTCGCTCCGTTGCTTTTCCTCTTCACAAAAAATCTATCGATTTTTCGTGAGTTGTTATCCCATTTTTATACCTAAAGCTTGCTTTTTCTGTGCCAGCTTTACATATTCTTTTTTGTCCATACTATATGGTCGCCTGCGAGATTCCTGTCTGTTCTCTTCCTGACATCGGCCTTCAAATACTTTACAGATATTGAAGACTAAATCGCCGATGACACTATCTATATTATTACTTTCTACGCTTTTCTCGCTTGCCGCAGAAATGATTTGATTTCGTATCTTATTAAATTCTCTGTTATCGTATAGCTCTGGGAAATCAATTTCATCTTCCTGATAGTAACCCATAATTCTACCTTGAATGTTACACCATTCTTTGTAGAATGCTGCAACATTCTTATCTTCTGACAGCTTTTTATATATGCTGTTCACAATCTCTTTCTGTTCCTTTGACAGATACGAATATACTTTTTTACCTTTATAGGTTCGCATTTCGTCTGCCAATTTATTAAAGAGAGTGTTGATTTCGGTGTTTGGTTTCACACTGAAATCTTTATTCAATTCCCGTATTCTTTCCTTGGATTTCTCAACTAACTTCTCGCGCATTTGAGTTTTTTCATCATATAGATGATATAACTCGTCTCTGAATATTTCTCTTACCATACAGGATTTCATTTGCTCAATCCCATGTGTAGTTAAAAAACCACCACCCGAAGCAGAATACACTAGCATGTGTATGTGTGGGTGGTGGTCTTTATTATGGAATGCTGCATACCATCT
>JAZNSF010000024.1:0-3495 GCA_045591095.1 Clostridia bacterium
AGATAAACAGCGAATTCTTTATAAACCCTAAGACAAAACGAAAAGCACTTAATATGTTTAAAAAAGGTATGGTAAATTTTGTGGCATCGGATTCGCATAACATAACGACTAGAATTCCAAACGTCAGTGATGGTCTTGAAATAATCCGCAAAAAGTTTGGAGAAGATGGACTTACTGTATTTGAAAACAGCGAAAAACTTATAACCAGAGATTTAATTACTTTTTAAAAATCAAGAAGAAAAGACTGATAAAAGCGAAATGCTTTTATCAGTCTTTTCTTATAGCTTAATTATAATTTCTTCTAATGAACGTTTGGGGACTAAAATCTTTCCGTCAGAAGTTTCAAAATATTTTACGCTGTCTTTCATCTCTGATATATTACTTTCCTGTGCCGGATACCCTAAAGCAAGAAGGTAGAGGAGGTCAAACTTTTCCTTATTAAGTGCAAATATATCCATAAGGTTAGGCCTATCAATAGCGCCCAACCAACAGCTTGCAATTCCTTTATCAAAAGCGCCAAGCATCATTGATGTAATAGCGGCACCTGCTTCAACTTCAAAGGAGGTTTTGATTTCCTTATCCCCAAATACCGCTATGTAAGCCACTGGACGCTCGGTTTCGGTTGGAGTTCCCGTTTCGGGGAGATATGCTGCCCATTTAGTAAGAGGGAATATATTTTCAAGCATTTTATCGTCGGTAATTACCGCAAATTTAAGAGGTTGTAGATTTGCAGGATACGCAGCAAGTCTTGCATATTCTAAAAGTTGATTCAAATCATTTGCATTTAGTTTTTCCTGGCTGAATTTTCGGATTGTTCGTCTTTTGAGTAAAGTTTTTGAAACTTCCATAAGAATTAACCCTTTCTATTTATCGTTTTTTCTAATTGCATAGTAGTAATAAAGATATTGCTGTGCGATGCCTGCGTGTTGGCCGAATTTTTCGCTTACAAAACGAGACATGTCTTTTTCTTCTATACCGTACATATCAGTTATAATACGTTTTGTCCACACATCAAACGGGAAGATATCATGACGTCCCAAAGCAAAAAGCAAAATGCAGTCCGCAACCTTTGGCCCGATTCCGTTTATCCTCATAAGTTCTTTTTTGGCAGACTGATTGTCCATATTGGGGATTTCGTCTAAGTTTACCTCCCCAGAGGCAACCTTTTTTGCAGCATCAAGAATGTATTTATCGCGAAACCCTGCCCGTATCTCAGAAAGGTCGGATATATCAAGCTCTGAAAGGACCTCGGCTTTGGGAAATCCATAAAATGTTTTGCTGTCAAACTCGATTTTTTTGCCATAAAGTTCGCAAAGCCTGCTTATAATCTTTTTTATCCTTGGGATATTATTGTTTGCTGATATAATAAACGAAACCATAGTCTCCCAAAGGTCCTGACGAAGAATTCGTATACCATTACCCGCTTTTATGCAAGGAATAAGCGATTCGTCTTTGGATAAATCCTGCTCAACTTCCTTGTAATCACAAGAAAAATTAAGGTAGTTATTCCAAAAATCAAGATTAGGATTTGAACTTTCTATATAAATTATATCGGGCTTATGATAATAGGCTTTTGCAACACTGTCACCTGTAATACCATAAAAAACTCCGTTCTCATATTTTTCCCATCTGAAGCACTGCCCGCACAAAAAAGTTTTTTCTAAATCAAAATGGTTGATTTTTTCTAACCTTATCAAAGTATCACCTCAATTAACTAAAGGTAAGGGTTTTTATAAAGACATCTACAGAAGTTACAGTGATAGAGGTAGTATCTTCAATAGATTTTTTAATTTCATCCTGAATTTTTTGGGATACATCAGGAATGTTTGATGGGAAGGAGATTGAAATTTCCAGATAAATTTTTATGCAATTGTTAAAGTCGGGTATGGTTTTAATCTTTATAACCTTTGAAACACCTTGTATCCTCATTACTTCATACTGACAAATATCCGTAAAAACCTTAGGGGAAATCTTAAAGTTTCCAAGATAGCTGTAGGTAGGACGCATAACCGTCTTTTCTGATTCAAACTCTTTTTTGCCCGAAATAAGCGACTTTAAAAAATATCCTGAAAACTGTTTTTTTACTTCAAATACAGGGGCCGGAATTACGTGTTTTCCATATATGTTCCGCATAGTCGATGCAATTTTTATTTCATCAGGAGTGGATATATCTTCAATTCTGAAAATCCTTTCAAATGGAAGAAGGTCTAGTTTTTCGGCAATTTGAGTTACCATTTTTTCGGAAGTGCCTAAAATGAGCAAGGACTCGAAATTATTCTTAAGTATCGCATTTTTGACTGCCAAAACCTGATCATCAAAAGCAAATATCGCACGCTTTACCGATGCAATCCGGGTTTTTTCGTGCTTTGCCGAGCTTCCGGCTAAAATTCTGCCATGGGAAATCAAGAGTCCATCGTCAATGATAGCGTCAATGTTATTTTCGCCGGCAATATCAAGCGCGCGATAGCTTTTTCCTGTTCCGGTTTTTCCTAGTAAGGCATAGGTTTTCATGCAAATCTCCTAAAGATTAGTTTTTTCGTCATTTTTTGAAGAAATCTTGTAGCAAAGTCTCATAAGACTGTCGCTAAGGTGGATATTTTCCACCATTACGTCGTCAGCATCCAGAATTTCTGCATAAGAAAAGTTTAAAAATGCACGGATACCACACTCGCGAAGCTTATGTACGACCTGATTTACAGCAGTCCTCGGTGTAGAGATAATAGCCATGGTGGGCTTGTTTTCTGCAATAAACTTTTCGATATTCTTTACGTCAGAAATCTTTAAGCCTTTTATTTCTTTGCCGATTTTTTCGGGGTCATTGTCAAAAATACCTATAAGTTTAAAACCGCGTTTTTCAAAGGTGGTGTTTTGAATAAAAGCCTGACCCATATTACCGGCACCAACCAAAATTGCATTATACTGAAAATCCAGTCCAAGAATTTTTGCAATTTCTTTATACAGATACCCAACATTATATCCATAACCTTGCTGTCCAAACCCTCCAAAACAGTTAAGGTCCTGTCTGATTTGTGATGCAGTTACATGCATTTTTTCACTTAAATCCTTTGATGAGATTCTTTCAATTTCGTTATCTAAGAGTTCACCTAAATACCTATAGTACCTTGGCAGTCTGTTTATAACAGAAGGCGATACTTGTTTGTTCATTATTTATCCTCCAATCGTTTCTATGTAATTTCCGATAATTTTAATGTTCTTTGAAAAAATACAATTATATTCCATTAAGTATATACCTTTTTAGTATATATAAAAATGGGCATTTTGTCAACTATTTAACAATGCTAAAACAGCACAAACTGACTTTATTTTAAAATAAAAAAGGCATCCGATGGATGCCTTCAGACTACTGACAAACCCACCATTTTTAGGTGGGTTTGTGTCGTATATATCAGATTTTTAATAATTCTTGATAGAAATTGCCTATCCCTCTTCCAGAGGATATTTGCCATTTTCTTCATATTCTGTACTGCTGCAGTA
>JAZNSF010000025.1:0-2747 GCA_045591095.1 Clostridia bacterium
TTTCTCAGGTAGTGGATCGTCGGGATACACCTGACAACCGAAAACTTCTTGTGAAATATCGTAAATTTTCATTGCTTAATTCTCCACTCCAAATTAAAGTTTAATATCATTGCAAACCTTTATAATTTTGTCTGCTGCACCTTTTGCACCTGAGCTGTTCTTAAAGCCCTCAGCAATTTTCTTGGCATTTTGCTTATAGGTGTCAACACTTAATATTTTATTTATTGCTCTCAAAACGGATGCCCCGTCCGATTTATCAAATTTTATTCCTGCACCAAGCTGCGAAACTCGCTCGGCAACACCTTTTTGCTCTGATGTTTGTGGTAGCATAACGAGTGGAACTTCAAAATATAAACTTTCATTGACACTGTTCATTCCGCAGTGTGATACAAACACATCAGCTTTTTCCAAAACGGAAATTTGGTCAACATGTGAATAAATTGATATATTTTTCGGCAATTCTCCAAAGTCCTCGATTGACACCAAATTGCCAACAGACATTATCACTTGATAATCTGTTTTTGTCAAGGCAGATATACAAGATTTGTAAAAAGGCATCATGTCATTATTGACCGTTCCCATTGATATATAAATTAGTTTATCCCTCTTTTTTTCTATTTCTTCGGTTGCAGAACGAATTGAAGGGCCGACAAATGCGTACTTTTCCGAAAAAGTTTCTGAGCAAGGCTGAAATTCGGGCGAGGTATAGACAATCGTATGGGTGTTGTCGTCACTTGCGATAATATCAAGAATATTATTTACGGGATACCCCTTATCCTTTAATCTTTTGACTTGTTTAGATGTTTTTGGCATAGCGAAAAGCATCTTTAACAAATCTCCAAGACCTTGTTTCATAATCTTTGCCGAATGCTGATTAAATGCAAAGGTTGTTGTTGAAGAAACAAAGGGAATGCCGAGCTTTAATGCAACGGCTTTTCCCCATAGAGCCATAGAATCTGCCACGATACAATCAGGCTTAAGCTCTGCCATCTCTTTGCAAACCTTGTCATCAAGAGCCAATGTGGTGTCTACCAGTATCTTTGTAGAGAATGCCAGGTCTTTTCCTACACGGGTAGCGTCTTTGGCGCTTAAGTTTTGCTCCGTATCATAATCATCACAGGATATAAATGTTGCTCCTGCCGACTCAATTTTTTCACGCATAATGTTATACGAATAATACCACACCTGATGTCCGCGAGAAACTAATTCCTTAACAACGCCCAAGGTGGGGTTAGTGTGTCCGTGTGCAGGGATACAAAAGAAAACAATTTTGCTCATATTACTTCACCTGATTTCATTCTTCTATATCGCTAAAAATATGTTTAACATAATCTTGTTGCTTTGCTTTAGGAAGAATTGCTATTCCTCGCTGGGTGTCGCCAAGAACTAAAATTTCATCTCCAGGTTGTAAATCAAAAAGCTCCCTTGCTTCTTTAGGAATAACAAACTGTCCCTTTTCGCCGATTTTAACCATCCATGCATATTTTCCATCATGTATATTCATATTTGCATCTCCTTTGTATGATTGGTATGAATAATCATACCATAACTTTATAGAAATGTCAATAGAAAAAGGTGTGACCGAAGTCACACCTTTGCATTCTTTCTTGTACACCAGGATTTTTCGTTACATTCAGGGCATTTAAGGTGTCTTGTAGTTAGTGTATGCATACCCAAAATATATGCCTTGAAAGTCGGTCTGAATATGTGTCCGCACTTTCTGCATTTATAAACGCCTGTTTCGTAGTCAACCTTCGCAGCATAGGAAATCGCAATCAAAACTAAAACCACCGAAACCGCTATAAGAACGATTGCAGTCGCAGGATTTATAATTTTTTCTTCCGCCAAAATTGTGCTTACAACAAGCAAAGCGATACTTAACACCACACCGATAACGGATACTATTATTTTACCTTTATTTTTCATTTACATCATCCTCCTTTATACTAACCTGAAAGATGCAATATACTGAGCATCTGTTTCAAGTTTTGGATCATTTTGTTCAAAGATAATATTCAAATTATTCTCTTTCTCCGTCAGGTCAAAGTGGCAAAGGGCGATACCCATATCAATCATTTGCATATCAAGTTTTTCGTTATAGCTAAAACCTTTACTGCGTTTTAAGTAAAAGTGAACTGTATTGTCGGTTGCTACAACTCGCCAGGGTTGCTTGTTTACTGCCGATGGGGCAAGCCTTACCATTTCTAAGGCATCCGCCCATTTACCTGCTTTTTCTTTAGATAACGGCTTATCAAATGAGCCGTCAAAGAATAACTCTTCAAAAGGAAGACGCTCATCGGCTTTAACTCCTTTTCGCATCATACTCTCACGGATGGACATCTTTTTCGCAGGATATCCAAGCGGACTTGCACAAGGCATAATTTCGTCACTATCAAGTTCCATTGCATCTTCAAAAGCCGAGCGGTTCATAGTTCCGCCAAGCCATGTTGTTCCAATGCCGATAGACTGGGCATATAATACGAACATTTCAAAGGAATAGCCAAACGCCACACTTGCATTTTCCGTGCATTTGATTTTACCGCCTACAAACAAATCCGTCCCCACCGTAACAGGACAGTTAAGTCCGTGTTCTTTTGCATTCATAAATTTGAAGTGTACAGGAATTTTATATGGATTTTCTATTGTTTTTGCAAAAGATGCCAATTTGTCTATGTCAGCTTTACTCAGTTCTCTGTCATCGAATGTTCTTACACTTCTTCTGTTTTGGATATGTTCTGTGATATTAT